>NZ_CAUTDQ010000077.1:0-3027 GCF_963537375.1 uncultured Gemella sp. | reverse complement strand
CCATCTATGATCTCAGTCCTGTACTAAAAAATAAATACATCGCCTATAAAGGTGATGTATTCGAGTTGAAAGACTCACAAAAACGTGCGCTCTTGCGCGAGCTAGATAATCTATTTACTAAATTTGAGAAATCAAAAGTAGAAGATAAAAGTAGCAAGCCAAAGACGTACAAACATGGGAACCCACATATCAATCGGGCTGGACTAGCTAGCAGTGCTGGTAGCTTAGTGGCAAGACGGAATATAAAGTAGTGCTATACTACATTGTAGACCGAGTGGGACATGTTTATTTGAACAATTTAATTAACTTAATTATAAAAAGTACCATCTATTTGGGGAGCTAAACGACACATAAGTCGTCCCTAGATAGATGGTGCTTTTTTTTGCCGTATATAACAAAATATTCTTTGGTGGTATACGCTAGTTTAACATATAATTGAATTATAGAAGGGGAATAAATATTTATTAATTAGATATGATATTTGATATTATTAAAAGATGTTGGTGTTTTGTATGAAGCTATTTGATTATATAGCTTAGGTAGTTTGGTATGAAAAAAATTTGTTCTTTAATACTGATTGTTATAGCAATTATTAGTACCACTATTTATCAGTATTATTATCACGATGGTTCTCCTAATAATATAGTTATTCTGGATGAGTCCCATGAATTAGTAGATACATCAATTAAAGAAACCGTCTCTAGTCGTATTTTAGCCGTATATCTTGATGAGCCTTACTATTATTATTTAGGCTATGATGGAATCGGTCGATATGATATTAGAAATCACATGTTAGATGTTCTAGAATTTGAAATTTACGGTGATGAGACTGGCAAGCATAAAATTAATTATTCAAGATCTAAGATGATTGTTAATAAGAAATCTAAGTTAGAAGCTTTTTCAAAAGAGACTTTAGATAACTTTGAAAAAATGCTGATGAACTCAGAACGTGGTGCTAAATATTATAATAAACGATGGTATCATTCAGGCTATGAAGCCACATTTCTCGACTTAGATAAGCATCTAATTATTACAAATGACGTAAGAGGAATAAAAGAGACTCCTACTAAAATCTTAATATTTAATGTTAGTGGTTTTATTATCATTGATAAAGAAACAAATAATATACAAGTATATTTTGATGAAAGTATTGCTGGTAAAAAGGTTAGAGACTCTTTAATTACTATGTTGAAATATAACTATGGCGATTATCTAACCATATTAAATAGTCTTGATGAAATTGGGAAAGACGAACGGACCATCTTGTTACAATTAAGAGATAATTATGTTAATAAAAAGTAGTAATATATTATATTTATATTCATAATATTGTGTAGTAAAAATTGAGAGTACTTTAACGAGTTGATTTGATGGAGTTGTTAGTTTTGAAAAAGATAGGAATGTAAATATTCTATTTAGTATGTATTATCTTAATTATAAGGAGATTTAGTAGATCGATGGAGTTCTTTGATTCTTTTTTGAATTTATATGATACAAATTATGAGGTTAAAGGTACAATTCAGGCTATAGGATTTTTAATTGCATTTATTTGTATTCCTGAGTTGATTGGTAATCATGATAGTATAGAATCTTTTACTTCAGCTAAGCCTATAGTGAGATGTGTAGTAAGGATTATTTTGAGTATCTTCTTATTTTTTGCAATATTTACTTTGTTGGGTTTGCTGATGGATAATGGACTATTATAATTCACTAAGTAAAACGGGTTAATGATGAACGTATAGATTTTAAGCTAGAATAAATTAGTGGATAGAGGTATAAATATGATCTATTTTAAAAGTAAAAAAAGCTTAGATACATTTTTAATGGTCTTTATATTGGGTGCTGTTAAGGCATATAGACGAAATTATATTGACTTGACCATTTTAGAATATTACATATTTAGTATGTTAATTCGATTAATGTGTAGAAAAGCACATCTGTCCGATAAATTGTTAAATATTATTGGAGATGGGATGAGTTTAGAGGATGTTGATGAGTGGATGGCTCGTAGGATTCCTATACCAGCATTAAATGATACGTTAGATGATATTGAATGCAGTAGTTGGATTGCTTTAATAGAACGGGAGTTAGAGGGTAATACTTTATCTGAAGCGTTAAAGATTTCTACACATGATGAAAAGAAGTTCGGTATCTATTTCTTTACCGATTATGTAGAGGAGATATTTTGGGCGTTGTTTTTGTTAGGATTGTATGAAGTCTTACAAAAACCTGAATTCATTTCTGAATCAATCTTAAGTTGTATTAAACAGACCTATTTGTCTGAAATATATACGTGTGAACGTATTCAGAATGAAGATCTTCAAGCATGTATTTCCAATTTACAGGAGATAGCGGATACTAATATATCCGGGCAATTAAGTAAAGATTTAATTACTATGAAAGCAAAATTAGCATCATTACAGATATTATTACCATTTTATGATGTGAGTTTTGACAAGTTAGAAACAGGCATTGATTTAAAAGCCACTAAAGGGATGTTTTGGCAGATCAAAGTTTCAGGGAAGTTTATAGACTTGGGATTATAGATTCTAGAAGATTTTTAAGTTGTATATATACTTATGATTATTATTTAAGAAAACTAAGCTAGAAGACTTTTCAAAAGAGGCTTTATATAACGTTAGAAAAATGCTAATGAACTCAGACCATGGTGCTAAATACTAACAATAATCGCTGGTATTATTTAGGTTATGAACTAACATTTCTTGATTTAGATAAACATCGAATCATTACTAATGATGATGTAAGAGGGATAGAAGATTTTTCGACGAAATTCCTAATAATTAATGTGAGGATATATGGATAGATATATTAAGAAAATAAGAGATATACTTATTGATTGTATGCCAATACATTGGTATAAGTGTTATTTGTTTTTTGAATGTACAGAATCAGGCATGAGTTCAGCCTGTTACAATGTTAAGACCCCTTCCGGTTCTATTATTACTGATGGTGATTTGCTATATAATTGTAATGATGAAAAAGTAAAATCTATAAAAGCTGGGACTA
>NZ_CAUTDQ010000076.1:0-3049 GCF_963537375.1 uncultured Gemella sp. | reverse complement strand
CCAAAACATCAATATGTTCATTGATATTTTGGTCGTTTTGTCAACAATCTGAAAAGTCAACATGAAAATATTATTCATGTTGACTTTTTAGTTTAATCTGAATCATCCCCAGGTGCAACTGGTTTCAAGATAGGGGGAGGGGAAGTAGGAGCAGTAGGAGAAACGGTAGATGAATTATTATTTATTTCTTTTTTCTCTTTGTCTTCCTTCTTCTCTTTATCTTCTTTTTTAACTTCTTGTTTCTTAACTACTACTTTTGCTGGATCTTCGAATGAAACACCTTTATCTATATTAGAACCTAATTTAGCTAATGTTTTTTCTTTAGATAATTCTTTAAATCCAGTAGGGATAAGATCTTTTGTGCCACCTTTAGCATTGTTATAAGGATTAATGCTATAATCAGTAACTGAGCTAGGTCGAGTAAATGCAGTATCAGGTGAAAGAATATTTTTATCTAATGCATATATAGCATTCATAACAGCAACCCAACTTCGTTGAGCGTAGTCATAACTTGGTACTTTTGCAGGACTATCATAACCATTCCATAGTCCAACAGTTACCTTAGTAGTACCACCAACAACCCAAAGGTCTTTATAGTATTCAGATGTCCCTGTTTTAACAAATAGATTTTTCGAGCTAAATTTTAGTTTGCTTGGCATATCTCTAGATGTACCATAGCTCTTATTAATAACATCTCCAAGCATATCAACGATTAAGTAACTTGTTGATTCTTCATAGATTTTGACAGGTGAAAAATCAGCTTTGTAAACAAGTTCACCATCATTATTTTCAATTTCTTCAATGATGTGTGCTTTTTTATGTTCCCCTTTATTACCAAAAGTAGAGAATGCGCTTGTATTTTCTGTTACAGAAAAACCATACGTCATACCACCAATAGATGTAGCTAGATTTTCTTTATCACTAGCTGTAAGGCCACCGATATCCATTTTTTCTAAATAATTTTTCACAGGTTCTTCTTTTTGGAACGCAGAATATAATCTTATTGTCGCTAAGTTAAGAGATCCTGCAAGTGCTTGTCTTGCTGGAAGATAACCATGTTGTGAATTATCATAGTTTTCAGGATGCCAACCGTTATAGTTGAAACGTTTATCTAGAAGAGTTGAATTTGGTGTAATATAACCTTTATCTATCGCAGGTCCATAAACTAATAATGGTTTTATTGTTGAACCTGGAGAACGACGAGTTCTTGTAGCATGGTTAAGTTGTTGTTTGTTGTAATCCATACCGCCGATAAACGCTAAAATCTTACCACTATTATTTTCTATCACTGAGGCTCCAATTTCTAATGGATAAACAACCCCTCCATAAGAATAAGTAGGGTAAGAAGCAAATTGTTTTTTCGTTTCTTGAAGTGTATCGTAAAGTTTCTTATCAAGTGTTGTTTTTACTTTATATCCACCAGTAATAAATTTGATTCGACTTTTTTCTATTAACTCGTTTCTATAGTCTGAGTTAGTCTTGAAGTCTGCTTGTCTATTATTTCTTGCTGCTGTTTGTTCAGCTAGAATTTCAGCAACTGAACTAGTAACCTCATCACGAATGTATGGATAGTCGGTGTATTCAGAATATTTTTGTTTAGTGAATGCACCTTTAATATCGAATTGCTTAGCTTCTTCCATTTGCTCTTTTGTGATAAAGTCATTAGCAACCATTCTTTCAAGTACATATTTTTGTCTATCTAGACCAGCTTGAAGTTCTTCATCAGGTCGAACATTACCAGCCGCATCAAAAGGTGTGTATTTATATGGTGATTGAACAAATCCGATTAAATATGCAGCTTGTGCCACATTTAGATCTTTAGAATGAACACCGAAAACACCTTGCGCAGCAGTTTCTATACCACTGATATTTTGACCTAAACTGTTTTTTCCAAATGGAGCAACATTTAGATAATTTTCAAGAATTTCATTTTTTGAGAAGTGACTATCTACACGTAGTGCTAGTAATATTTCTTTCGCTTTTCTTTCGTAAGATCTAGAATTGTCAAGAAGTTGATTTTTTACTAATTGCTGAGTAATTGTACTTCCTCCAGATGTTCTAGCTCCCGTAGCTTCACTATGTGTTGCCCTTAGTATAGCAAAAATATTAATTCCGCTATTAGAATAGAAGTTAGAGTCTTCACTCGCAATTATTGCATTTTTGACATTGTCTCCTAAATCTTCGTAAGTAACAGTTTGTCTAATTAATTCGGAGTTTATTGTACCTAATTTTTCTCCGTTACCAAAGTATACTTCACTGTTCTTACTAATGTTATTTATTTGTTCCTTCATTTCTTTTTGAGTTAATACGGGTTGATCTTTTACAAGACCACCCACATACCCAATAGCAAGTCCCATGCTTAGACTGATTAGCAGTCCAATTGAAAGAAGAAGGGTTTGAGTCATAGAAGTTAATATCTTCTTAAATTTCATTGTAATCTCCTTAGATTGCATACTATTAGCTATATTATACCATATTTTTATATGAAAGACTAAATTATATGCAAGTGAATAGTAGATTTTATATTTAAAATAAAAGAAAAAGATAAAACAAAAAATAAAAATATGATATAATTGAATTAAGTGTATAAAAATTGATATGGAGGCATTTTAATGAGTAAATTATTAGAAGATTTAAAATATAGAGACTTAGTTTACCAACAAACAGATGAAGAAGGAATAAAAGAATTATTAGAAAAAGAAAGCGTATCTATTTACTGTGGAACAGACCCAACTGGTAATTCATTACACATTGGGCACTTACTACCATTTTTAACATTAAAAAGATTTCAACAACACGGACATAAACCTGTTATTTTAGTAGGTGGAGGAACTGGTATTATCGGAGATCCATCAGGAAGAAGTGAAGAACGTCAATTACAAAGTCTTGAAGTAATCGAAGACAACGCTCGTCGCCTTGAAGGGCAACTTCGTAATATTTTCCGTGGGGATGATAATATTGAATTTGTAAATAACCGAGACTGGTTAGGAAAACTTTCTATGATTGAATTTTTACGTGACTACGGAAAATTAGTAAACATCAACTACTT
>NZ_CAUTDQ010000075.1:0-3229 GCF_963537375.1 uncultured Gemella sp. | reverse complement strand
ATTTAAATACGGCTGATATTTATTATCAACCGTATTTATTATAGACCCATTTTTTATGTATAGAAATTAAAAACTATCAATTTAATCTTCTAGTTATTAGAATGATAAATCATGTGAATATTAGAATATTATTAGAATTTTTAGAGATAATATAATATATTATTTGATAAAACAAAATAAGAACAATAAAATTAAAAAAACAAAAAAAGTTAGTAAAACACATGAGAAAATGAAAAAAATGGTCAAAATTCATTGTGTTATTTCTAAAAAAGTTTTATAATGGAATATGTAGTTAAAACTGATAAAATAAACTTTATTAGTAAAAATCTTATCAAGGAGTAACTAGATGCAAAAAACAAGACTAGAAAGCAATGTAAATGAAAATATTATCCAAGAGGAGATTCAGATTCTTACTGAAATGTTATTGAAAGCAACTCAAAAATTAATTTCAGAAGAAACTTTTCAAAAGATAGTAGAATTGAAATCATTAGCAGATCAGAAAAATTATGAAAAATTAAATCTTATTATTAAAGACTTAACACAAGAGGAAATGGAAATTGTTGCTAACTTCTTCTCAGTTTTACCTCTTTTAATAAATATTGCCGAAGATGTTGACTTAGCTTATGAGGTAAACTATAAAAATAACTCTGGTGAGTCTTACATAGGTAAGTTGTCTGACTCAATAAAAAATATTAAAGATAAAAATATTTTAGATAATATTAATGTTGTACCAGTATTAACAGCACACCCTACACAGGTTCAACGTAAAACAATTTTAGATTTGACTGAAAAATTACACTCATTATTAAGAAAACATAGAGATGTAAAAAGCGGTTTAATCAACGAGAGAAAATGGAAAAATTCAATTCAAAAACATATCGAAATATTAATACAAAGTGATATTATTCGTGAAAAAAAATTAAAAGTAGCCAATGAGATTACAAACGTATTAGAATATTATAATTTATCTTTTATAAAAGCTATTGGAAAATTGATGACTGAATATAAGCTGTTGTTAGAAGAAAATAATATTGATTTAAAAAATGAAACACCAATAACTATGGGAATGTGGATTGGTGGAGACCGTGATGGTAATCCATTTGTAACAGCTGAAACACTGAATTTATCAGCGATGAAACAGTGTGAACTTATATCTAATTATTATTTAGATAAACTAGAAAGTTTATACAGAACATTCTCTATGTCGACTCAATATATTCAAGAAAGTAAAGAATTAGAAGAATTAGCTAACCGTTCTAGTGATTTATCGATATATAGAGAAAAAGAACCATATAGAAGAGCAATATTTTATATTAAAGAAAAACTTGAAAATACTAAAGAATTTCTACTTAATGATAAGGAAATTGGAGAAAAGTACTTAACATCATTAGAATTTATAAGTGATTTAGAAGTAATAAAAACATCTTTATTAGAAAATAAAGGTGAAATATTAATCACTGGAGAATTTGAAGAATTACTAAATGTTGTGAAAATCTTTGGATTCTACTTAGCAAGTATAGATATGCGTCAAGATTCAAGTGTATATGAAGCTTCTGTAGCAGAGTTACTAAAAAGTGCTAATATTGAAAAAGACTATAGTTCTTTAAGTGAAGATGAAAAATGTAAATTGTTATTAAAACAATTAGAAGAAGATCCACGTCCTCTAAGTATTAATGATGAAGATAAACAATCAGAAGAATTAAGAAAAGAGCTTGCTATCTTTAGAACAGCAAGAAAACTAAAAGATAAACTTGGTGATAATGTAATTAAACAAAATATAATATCTCATACTACAAGTGTATCAGATTTATTAGAATTAGCAATTATGCTTAAAGAAGTTGGATTAGTAGGTAATGATTTTGCTAGGTTGCAACTCGTACCATTGTTTGAAACTATTGAAGACTTAGAAAATTCATATGAAGTTATGGATAAATACTTAAGCTTAGATATAGTGAAAAAATGGGTAAGTGACAATGGTCGATACCAAGAAATAATGTTAGGATATTCAGATAGTAATAAAGATGGTGGATATTTATCATCAGGATGGTCGTTATACAAAGCTCAACAAGAACTTTCTTCGCTTGGTGAGAAACACAATATCAAAGTTACATTTTTCCACGGTCGTGGTGGTACTGTAGGTCGAGGTGGTGGACCAAGTTATGATGCGATTATTTCACAACCGTTAGGAAGTGTTCAAGATAGAATTCGACTTACTGAACAAGGGGAAATTATAGCTGCTAAATATGGAAATAGTGACGCAGCATATTATAATCTAGAAGCATTATTCTCTGCTGTAATTCAAAGAATGAATGCCGATAAAGTGAATACTGATATTAGAGATATTCCAAAAATCCAAGCTATTATGGATGAAATTGTTGATGATAGTTATAATAAATACCGTGAGTTAGTGTTTGAAAATCCAAACTTCTACAATTATTTCTTTGAGGCAACACCAATTAAAGAAATATCAAGTTTAAATATAGGTTCTCGTCCAGCATCACGTAAGAAAATTACAGATATCGGTGGCTTAAGAGCTATTCCTTGGGTATTCTCATGGTCTCAAAGTAGAATTATGCTTCCTGGTTGGTATGGAGTAGGGACAGCATTCTCTAATTTTATCAATAAAGACAAAGCGAATATTGAAAAGCTACGTTCTATGTATAAACAATGGCCATTCTTTACATCATTATTATCAAATGTAGATATGGTTATGTCAAAATCAGATATGGATATAGCTAAAGAATATGCAAATCTATGTAATGATGAAGAAACTAGAAATGTATACGAAGAAATTTTAAGAGAGTGGAACTTAACTAAACAAGTAGTACTAGAAATTTCAGAACACAAAGAGTTCTTAGAAGATAATACATATTTAACTCGAAGTTTAGAAAATAGGTTACAATACTTTAATACTCTAAACTTACTTCAAGTGGAATTGATTAAACGTGCAAGAGAAGGTAAATTGCCAGAATCTCAAATTAATACAATTCACATAACAATTAACGGAGTTGCTACTGGACTTAGAAACTCAGGATAATATAAAAATGACACTAAGATTGAATCAGTCTTAGTGTCTATTTTTACGTCTTCCCAATCATTTATAATTTTGAAAAATACCTAAATGAAGATACAAAAAGAATAGGGAGTGGCTCAAAAATCGTGATTTCGTAGAAATGATGTGTACCCAAAATTCTGGACACATATATATTTAGTTTAGACAAGTGGATGT
>NZ_CAUTDQ010000074.1:0-3678 GCF_963537375.1 uncultured Gemella sp. | reverse complement strand
CAAATTAATTCTTGATGTTAATTCTAACATAATTTTAATTTTTTGCAAGTAAAATATCAAAAATTAATTTGTTTATTTTAAATATTCCCATTAATTACCATACAATCAGTTAAATTTTAACAATTCACTAAAACAAAACTATAAAATATTTACTTCAACACAAATAGAGAGCACAGCATACTGAGCTCTCTATTTTTATTAGCAAGATAAGGTAAGTCAACAACATCTTTCTAAAATGAAAGAACCGCACAATATCTAAAGGTTAGTCAAAAGATGATAAAACGAAATCCAACTAGTTGGCAAAAAGTTTACCCACTCGCTTGTATTAACAATTGAAAGAAAATACCCCAACTCTATAGTATTGGTTATTAACGATTTCTTTACAATCTTTATCTTGGTTAAACCATAAAAAATAACTACTATTACAAATGATTGATATACAATCATAGGAATAACAATTTCCTTCAGTGCAATAATATTCCAATTCCCTTGAATTTTGCTAAAAACGGTGATAGGAATTACAAATATCGATTCTTGCAATAACACTCTGCAAAACAATTCAAGTAATAAAATATAGAAAACAGATGGAATTAAGAATAAATGTGAGAGATAATTCCACAATCTACTCTGATTGATTTTTTTAGAAGAGATTGGGATTACCCTATACAGTTCCGCTTTTCTGTCATTTATCTCCATTTCTCTATTCATTAGCACTACACTTATCAACAATAGCACACTAATAAGCAATAGCTTTATAGCCACCTCCAAAAACGGGGCTACTTTGTTATACTTTTTAAGGTTGATGTTGTGTTCGATTAGATAATCCGTTATTTTTGCAGACTTTTCTACACCTGCTTTTAGAGCTGCAATTCTTTCCCTCATTGTTTCAGGCAATACATTTAATAAGCTATCAACACTTTCAACCCTCTGATTATTAAATTCTCTTAATTTGGAATAATTATCATTACGGTACGCAATATACAAATTACTGATTAAGAAGTTGAAATGTTGCACTTGTTCTTTCAGTTCATCGCTAATCGTCTCTCCACTATTTTCAATATCCGTTAGATTTTGCAATACTATTTCCTTAATTTGATAATCTTCTTTCAGAAATATGGCATCAGTTCCGACACTTGATTCAAATATAAACAACCCACTTAACAAAAGTAAGACAAATCCACAAAAAATCAGTGTCGGCTTGAAAATTAGTTTATGTACCCACCTACTTATTCCCATATTTACATCTCCTATCTTGTTGCTTAATGATTAAGATTAGCAAAATAAATAGCAAACAAATATACATAAATATGCTCTTGCACGCATCCATATAACTAAAAGGATAATTGTAGATCAGTGATTTATTTCCATTTAGAGCTGACACCGTATCGATATAATAGATTGGACTCAACGCTGGAAAATATTGGTGCATTGAAGAATGAATCATCATTCTTTCCAAAAATAGTACAAATAGAATGAAAGATGAAGAAAATATTTTAGATTTTGTGATTTGAAATAGGATAGTGGCTATCATAATAAACAATAAATCTAGCAAGAATACAATCAATAAAATAGGAATCATGAAGTAGAACACTGAAACACTTGTTACTTCATTATTCATACTAAAAATTACAATTGATGGAACTATGTGTGGATTGATAGTCTTAGTAAGAAGTAACATAACAAACACAAGTATCGCTACGAAAACTTGCATTCCAAATACTAAACACGTAGAAATCAATTTTTTCTTAATTTGATACGAAACAAAGGATTTAGGTATAGTTCTCCAAACAGAATCTTTCACCTCAAAACGCAAAATAATATCCATCATTAGCACTACTATTAAAAATAAAATCAGAAAGAAATTAGAAAATAAATTGTTTTCTCCGATTATTTCATAGATATCACTTCTTAGCACATCTGAAAAAGATAACTCTTTAAGCTTGGAATTATAAAATTCCAATTTATGATAGTCTCTAATGAAACTTCTCTTCACATTCTCTTGAGCCGTTTTAAAAGGAACATTATCTACTTCCATTGCAATACTTCCGTACCCAAAAAACTCTGGAAAGTTTTCATATACTGTTTCGCCATATTCAGCAGCATATCTAGAATATTTTAAATAATCACTTAGATTATTGTCTAGTAAACTTTGACTAAATAGATTAACATTATGAATAAACTCATAATATTGTTGATAATCCTTTCCCCTCTCTCCACCTGAGCTTCCCAAGTTTTCAACCCGTTTATTTATTTGTAAAGTCATCAATGCACCATTTCGACTTTCTTCCATAATTTCATCATCAGTTTTAATTTTAGGAAGAATTATCACAATCGACAATGTCAAAAAAATCATTGTTCTCTTTAAAATGGTTTTCCAATCAAACATTATTTTACATATGAAACTAAGCATAAAAACCACCCCTAACCGTACAGGCTTCTATAAATCATACTGATTCTTTCTCTTCCCAACGATATTGAGATGACCCCAGAGTTTTCTTCCAACAAACCATCCAAAATCATCTTTATTTCATTATTATTTTGAGGAGAAAAAACAATTTTATTGTCTGCTACTAATTCGACAGGATAAGGATTCTTATAACGTTCCAAATGTAACTCATCAATAAATTGTACTACCAATTTCTTATTACGATTGAGATCCACTGCTTTTACATCGATTAATTTACCATCTTTCAAGAAAAGTACGCGATCATAGCATTCATCGAGATTTTCTAATAAATGTGAAGCTAAAAGCACAATATTCCCGTTATTCTTTAAATCAAAAATTACAGATTCAACCTTTTTTACATTTTCTTGATCTAAACCGTTCAGAACTTCATCGAATAGGTACACTTCCGCACCACTAATCAAACATAAAGCTAAACATAACTTTTGTCTCATTCCTAACGAATATACACTTACCTTCTTCTTGATGTAGCTACTCATTCCTAGCAGTTCTTCGATTTGAATGATATCTTTTTCCTTCTTCCCCCAACTGAATGCAAACAGTTCCATATGATCACGGCCAGTTAATTGTTCATATAAATCCATCGGCTCAAGCATTTTCGTTACAATAGCTTTATACTTGATATTCATTCCCGCATTTAACCCACTATACTGAATCTCACAATTTGAAGAAACAATATTACCAGCTATGATATCCATTAGAGTACTCTTTCCATACCCATTAGGTGCTACTATTCCAACAATCTCACCTAATCCAATCTCGATTTTATTTTTTAAAAATATAGGATTAGATGGAGTATATGAAAACTGTTCAATATTTATTTTTAGAGATTTCCTTTTGTCCATCTTGTTCCATCACCTTTCTTCTAAAAAATGTTCATTTCGTACAAGTATAAAATTCTTGTGTTGAAGCAAAATATAAATTGATTGTTTAAAATTTGAATTATCACCTTTTTATACTTTAATAATCCAATTTTAATTAAAGCGCTTTCAACGCTTCCTATAACCAACTCCTATCCATATTAACCACAGTTGGAGACAATTATTAAAATAAATTTGTGACCGTTTTAACAATTACATTGTACTACTTTTATAATAAAAGTCCAGAATATATTTTTTTGTTGATATATTTTTAATTATTACACAAGATAATATCCCTAGAAATAATCTTATACATAACAAAAAAAAGGCCTCGCAAATGCGAGACCTTATGAT
>NZ_CAUTDQ010000073.1:0-3809 GCF_963537375.1 uncultured Gemella sp. | reverse complement strand
CATAAAAATACCCCTTTCACTGGATTGTCCAGTAAAAGGGGTACATATCATTTCTACGAAATCACGATTTTCAAGTCACTCCCGTCTGTTATTTATTACAGTAACTTTGTAAACTATTTTTAATAAACTCATTTACTTTATCGTCATCATATACTACCTCTTTTAGGTATAATCCTGCAGCATCTGCCTTAGGGCCAGCAAATTGACGTTCTCTTTTATCTAATATTTCTTTTATATAGTCCGCTTCATACTTACCAGCAGCTACATTTTGTATAGTTCCAATAATTATCCTAACCATGTTATATAAGAAACCATTCCCTGTAATTTCAAAATTTACAATGTTAGGGTTAATCGGATCTTTTTCCATAGTTAAACTATATATTGTCCTAACCTTATCCTCAACACTAGAGTTTTTTGAACAAAATGATGAAAAGTTATGTTCTCCTATAAAATACTTCAGTGCTTCTTGAGCCTTTTCAAAATTAAAATCAAAACTATGTTTACCTACATAATTTAATAAAAATGGATCAACTTCTCTTCCGATGTATAATTTATAATAATATGTTTTTTGTGTACTATTATATCTAACATGGAAATTCTCTGAAACTGTCGTTGCCCCCACTATTCTAATATCTTTTGGAATAGTAGCATTTAAAGCCTTAACCCAGGCAACATCTGGAATATTTAAATCAGTATCAAAATGTAATACCTGCCCATAGGCATGAACACCACTGTCCGTTCTTCCACTCATATAAAGTCGCACATCTTTTTTATTAATTTTCTTTAAACTCTTCTCAATTTCTTCTTGAATTGTATTATTATTTGGTTGTATTTGAAATCCATGGTAATTGCTACCATCATATCTACAAAGTAAAGCTATTCTCACTTTTATCTCCTACATCTTTTATTTTTAATATTTTTTTGCCTCTTCTTCTGTCATCCAAAAATGAATACCTCCAGTTGAATCATACCATCGATCTTCATTGAAATTTCCTGCATAAACCCACTCTCCAAGTTTATAACAAAAGTCCTCAGCAACAGTTGACCATGCTTCGTCATAAAAAATAGTACCTTCAAAATTTTTTATTTCTAATACCTTAGCTTTATCAGATCTGCAACAGTTTCTAGTTGAAGATACTCTTTTTGAATCACTTGGTATCAAAAGCTTTATAATTCTATTATTAAGTCCTTTTTTATAAGCAATAAACGCTCCTTGTTCAGGACAGTACAATTTAAAATACTCCGTTTTATTATCAAAAGTAATATTTTTTAAATTTGCACCTTCTAAAACAGCTGCATATAACTTGGCACCCTTAATATTAGAATTTTGTAAATTTACCTTTCTCATCGATGCTTTTTCTAGATTCGAATTAATAAAAATAGCATTTTCCATATTACAATCATCTAAAAGACAATTTTCTAGATTGCTATCTGTAAAATCTACATTACTAAAATCTACACTGATAAAATTTGAAGAAGAAAAATCTAATCTCGATAAGTTAAACCCTCTTAAATTCATATCTTCAAAAATCAAGTCATTAAAATTCTTTTCCCCGTGTTTTAATCGTTCACTAAAGTCCTCATACGAAATTTTTTTCATATATTAACACCTCTATATGATATTATAGCATATACAGTGACTTTCTATAAATTTTATCTGAATAAAATATTTTTAAAAAATACCGATTCAAAAATTAGATTTTAACTAACTCTCAAATCGGCATCTAAATATTCTATAATTATCTGAAATAAGGTTTTAAATTGAGTCTAAATAACTCATTATATCTTCACATATATTGTAACTAGCTTTTGGTAAATAATTTTTCATCATATTAATTTTCATCATTTCAATATCATCTTTCGATAATAATTGCTCTATATGTTTTAATACTTCTTCTTGATTTTCAGCAATTTTGGCCATATTATGTTTCTTAAAATATCTAGCATTTTCCATCTCCTGACCCGGTACTGGATTAAAAAGAATTAATGGAATATTACTCGCTAAAGCTTCAGATATAGTTACTCCTCCAGCCTTTGTTATGAGTACACTAGAAGATTTCATCCACTCATACATATTCTCTGTATATCCAAAGATCTTAACACCTTTATCTCCACTATATTTATACTCTAACTCTTTTTTCAACTTCATGTTCTTACCACAAATTACTACTACTTGAACATCGTTACTCTTCTTTTTAAATTGCTCGATAAGTATTGTAAAATCAGTAGATACCCCGAAAGCTCCTGCAGATAATAAAACTGTATTTTTTGTAGCACTTAGGCCATTATCTTTTAACCAACTATCAGTATCAAAATTATCATCAAATTTCTCTGCAATCGGTATACCAAATTTTTTAATCTTGTTCTTTTCTACACCTAATTTTAGCAACTCTTTTTCAGTATCGTCAGTCGCAACGTAGTATCGAACCGCTCCTTTTGTTAACCAACTTTTATGAAAATGATAATCTGTTATTATATTTACTATTGGTATCTTTTTATTTTTTAATAATGATAATGCTGGCGTAGGAAATGTAGATACAATAATATCTGGTTCAATCTCTTTTACTAATCTTTTTAAATAATCATAACTAAAATATCTGTAGATAGAAATATCACTTTGATTCCTACCAGCATAATATAAATACCCATAAACATCTCTAAAATATGAAAAGCTATATAGATACAACTTTTTTAGAACCGGTGTTAAATTCGGATGTGCTTGTAAAAACAAATCAGACTCTATCACTGTCACTCTATCACTATAATATTTTTCAAATATTTCTCTAATATTTTTTGAAACTTGTAGATGTCCATTCCCGAATGAACCTGTTATCAATAAGATCCTCTTCATACTACTTCACCTTACTTCCTACTATAATAAATTAGATTGTAAATAAGCACTATTGCACTTCCTAAAGACATCCCCGCTATCGTATCAGTTGGATAGTGAACTCCTAAATAAATTCTAGAGCTTACCATAAATAAAATTCCAGCTATAGCTACAACAATCGGAATATATGTATTTTTCTTCGTCAATTTTATAAATATTAATGCTAGTGACAAATACAGTATTGTGGCTGAAGTTGAATGTCCACTAGGAAAACTTAAACTATTCAACTCCACTAAGCGATGTATATTCGGTCGTGGACGATTAAATATTGTTTTAATAAAAGCCATCACTATTCCACATGTAACCATTGTAAGAGTTAAAAACAAAGTCTCTCTTTTAAACTTACTTGCGAATAAAATTATAACTATTATAGCTGTTATTATTGCACTTTGCTTCATATCTGCTATATTGGTCGTATTTAAATATATACTAGTAAGTATTGGATTCTCTAATCCTTGAATGAAATTGATAATTGTATTATCTAAAGGTTTTAAGAAACTGTCATACCCATTAGCCATTAAAATAAATATTCCAATAAATAATATAACTAAGTTCATCTGTTGTCTTTTTGTCATTTGATCTCCTATGAAATTATTTACTTTATAATTCCTATAATAATACCATAATTTAATACATATAGATAGTAAAATAAAATTCTCTCTTTCTCTTAAACTCTATAAAATTCATTTCGAATTTCCACGTGACCATAATCCACCAATAACGTTCTCCTCAAAATTTTAAAATTAATATGTTTCTGTTAACTATTCCAACATTAATATTATGCTATAATTTATTACTCTTTTTCTATAACTTCATCAAATTTGACTACATTTAATTTTTAAAAATCCACCCTAATTCCCCTTAAATATGTATATTTGTAAATGATGTGAGACAAAAAAAGTTAAAAATAAATACCTGA
>NZ_CAUTDQ010000072.1:0-4129 GCF_963537375.1 uncultured Gemella sp. | reverse complement strand
TCTAAACTAAATATATATGTGTCCAGAATTCTGGGTACATATCAAAATCGATTTTGTCGAGTCACCCCCGCACAGTTTATTAGATTTCAAAAAAGCTTTTATAAAGCGATTTTTGAAATCAATAAACCACTGCGTCTATGAGTTATCATATCCACTTTTTTAAAAATTTAGGACTGTAAGTTGTTCCTATTTTATTTATTATACGCAATTATCAAGAATATTATTTGGAAAATAATAGAAATAATAAAGAAAAATCCGATATAAATCCCTAGTGCACCAGCGATGATATACAATATAATGTTTATAATAATTAAATAATTTTTTGTAAATTTTATTAATGAGATAACAATATTAAAAATAACTGCTATTAAGAGCATAAAGTAGTGTGGTACTAGGAACGCAAGTAGCAATCCTAAACCAGCACCTGCGCTAGGACTGTCAGAATGATTAATTTTTGATATTGTATAAGTAAAGTATATTAATGTTAGAGCTATATATAATATTGATGAAAGTAATGATAATTTTATAGAAAGTTTTCTTGTCATCTAAAGCCATCCTTCCTCAGTAGATTTTTTTACAGCTTCAGTTCGATTCTTACAGTTTAATTTTGTAAGTATATTAGAAATGTAGTTTCTGATAGTTCCTTCAGATAAAAACAGTTCATTAGCGATTTCTTTATTCGATAATCCTTCTTTAATTTTTAAAAGAATAATTTTTTCTTGATTTGTTAATGGATTGTGACTATTGAAGATATTTTCCATTAGTTCTGGTGAGTACTCTTTGTGTCCTGCTAAGACGTTGTTAATAGTTTTCATAAGCTCATCGATTGAGCGATCTTTTAGTACATAGGCATCTACGTTATTTTTTATGGCGCGTTCAAAATATCCCATACGTTTAAAAGTTGTCACAATAACAACTTTACAATGTATGTTATTGCTACGAATATATTCTAGTACGTCTAATCCGGTTGCTTCAGGCATTTCTACATCAAGTATAGCTACATCGATATCATTAGTAGAAATTAAATCTATAGCTTCTTTTCCATTTTTAGCTTGAAGTACACTTTCAACACTATCTTGCATTGATAGTAATGTTGCCATAGCATCTCGTAACATACTTTGATCTTCAGCGATAAGTAATTTCATATTATCCTCCTGTTTTTATTTCCTAATTGTTACTTTGATAGTTGTAGGTGATTTTTTTGATGTTATATCTATTACCCCATTAACTAGTTTAATTCTTTCTCTTATAGAAGCTAGTTCAGTTCCGTCGATACTTTCAAAACCTCTACCATTATCAGAGATAATAACAGTGTAGTTATTACTAGATTCATTTATTTCAATATTACATTTATTAGCATTACTATGTTTAATAACATTATTTGTTAATTCTTTTAGAACCATGGTAATAGTCCATTCAACTAGTTGAGATGGAGACGTAGTCATATTAGTCTTAATATCTAATGAAATATCAGCCATTGTCATAATATCCGAAATAACTTTTAATTCTTCATTAATACTTCTATGTTTTAATTTATTAATTATAGATCGTGTTTCTGTCATAGAAGCACTACTGATTTCACTAATTTCTTTAAGTTCTTTTCTGGCTGATTCAATATTATTTTTTTCTAAATATTTTTCAGCGAGTTCTGCTTTTAATTTTAGCATTACAAAAGTATGACCGATACTATCATGTAAGTCTCGTCCGATTCTATTTCTTTCATTCTCAGCAAGAAGTAGATTAATATGTTCATTGTGTTTTAAACGTTCATTTTTTAATTTATTTCTTTCGTAACTATATTTTTGTGAAAAATAGGTTATGATACACATAGAACAAAAAATAAATAGGATTATTCGATCACCGATGTTTATAGTAGGGTTTGCAATTATATATAGTGTTAAACAATTTATTGTTATGAAAAAACTAATTGTCCTATAAGTAAAATATTTATCTTGAAAATGCCAAACGAGTAGATTACTTAGATAATAACTAAATAGAATGTTCATTGGATTGAAAACAATAGTTGTATAAGTGATATATCCAGTTAGAATAAACCACTCTATAAAAACAAGAACTTTATTTTTTGTATATAACATTCCTATGTATGATATAATTGCTAAAATAGTTAAGAATAATACATATTTGGGATAACTTCCTTCAATAATATATACGAGTGGAAATATGAAAAATACCAATGTTAAATAAAATATATATTTTCCTTTTAATAAGTTTAATAATTTTTTGTGCATTTCAGTCTCCTTATTCTTTAATAATACCACAATAATATAAGAGTGTGAATAATTTATTCGCACTCCTATGTTATTATTTTGATTCTCGTCTGTTTTTTATTACCAATGTAGCAATTATACATACGACTGAGTAAGTTAGAAGAATTGCTAATGATTTATAAGAGAAAATATCTTCTTTAATATATTTATTAACGAATTCCAATAAATGATATGTAGGTGTCAGTTTTGATATATTTTGTAGCCATTCTGGGAAAAGATAAGTAGGCCACCAAAGTCCACCTAACATAGCAAGTCCTAGGTATAATATATTAGCAAGTAATGAAAGTTTTTCTTCTGATTTAATAAGACTTAGAAGTAATCCCATACCTAAAAATGTAATACTACCGATTAGCATTAGAATAGCCGACATAATCCATTCACGAGCTGTCATATTAACACCTCTAACAATATGCCCGATGACGAACACAGCAACTATTGATATAATAAATGTTATTATTAGACGAATAAAACGAGCAAAGTAGTATTCAGATATTTTTACAGGTGAATTGTTTAAAATATGTAGATAGTTATTTTTCTCATCTTCTTTTATAGAGATAGGAAGAGAAAATAGGGCAAAACTTATACTACTGAATGCAGTCATAGATATTAACATATCTTTTACTGCACGTACCTTTGTTTCAGGATCACCAAATTCCTGCATTCCAGAAAATACTATAAAGAAGATAACTGGAAAGCCTAATCCCATAATAAAATTAGTTAAGTTTCTTTTTATGAATATAAATTCTATTTTTAATAAGTTGGCAAGATTTTTCATTATTTAGCTCCTCCATTATCTTTTGTAGTTACAAAAATACTATCTAATAGTGTTCTATTTTGAATTTCAATTTCTTTAAATGTACAACCAGCTTGTTGTAATATGTTCCATATTTCATCTGGTTTTTTTGTTAAGAAATTAATATTATCTGTTTTTATTTCTAAATTATTTATAATATCATTATCTTTTAATAAATCTAGATATTTTATAGGTAGTGTGAAGTATTTTTCAATTTCCTCAGCACGCATAGCATGTGGAGTAGTATCACGAACTAGTTTTCCTTTATTTAGAACTAAGATTCTATCTGCAGTATGTTCTACTTCTTCGATGTAATGTGAAGAATAAATAATAGTTAGCCCTTTATTTTTTAAGTTATTCACTATTTCCCAAAATCTAATACGTGTTGATGTATCCATTCCAGCTGTTGGTTCATCCAAGAAAATTAATTTTGGTCTTCCTATTAATGTGATAATAAAAGATAATAATCTTTTTTGACCACCAGATAATTTAGAAGCGAAATTATCTTTTTGAGAATCATTAAATCTTAGTAGTTCATCGATTTCTTCATTTGTTAATGGATTCTTATATAATTTTTGAATAAAGCCAAGTAATTCTTTTACTTTTAGTTTTTCAGGAACAACATTTTCCTGAGGAAGTATGTTAAGAAATTCTTTTAGCTTTTGGTTTCCTGGATTTAAAGAATTAATTTTTATTGAACCTGTATTGATAAATTTATTTCCTAATAGACAATTCATTAAAGTAGTTTTACCAGCTCCATTAGGCCCAATTAAAGCAATACATTCACCAGAATTTACTTTAAAAGAAATATCATCTAAGATATTTTTTCCTTTAATTGTTTTTGTTATATTTTTTACTTCTATAATGTTATTTAATGACATTTTGTTCACCTCATCTTTGATAATTAAATTATATCAAAGTAGGAAGTTACCTTTTAGTAGGTAATGTCATGAAGTAATATGACAAATGTCATAAAAAAAGACTTAAGGGGCGATGATCTGACCCCAAAAAGTTAGACTTAGAATAGCGTAGTAGTTATAATGACTGC
>NZ_CAUTDQ010000071.1:0-4364 GCF_963537375.1 uncultured Gemella sp. | reverse complement strand
CTGCCTAGATCTTATTTCCTATTTTTCTCCATGCCCCGAATTTGACAAAGAGCCAAAAATGAGTGCCTAAATATTACTTAGACACTCATTTCTTTTATTTAGATATTACCATAAACGGTCCACCAACTGAATTATCTTCTGGAGCCATACTACGTTGACTCCAAATTTCATCGATACTATACCATTTGTTAGTTTTTTCTTGATTATCTGGATCTATTGCATGAACTTTTCCATTTTGATATCCGCTTAAGATAATTGCATGTGTACCATTTCCTTTTACAAAAAGTCCATGACCAACAGAACCAAAAATAATATTACCTTTTTTCAATTCCGCCTTTAAATCTTCCTTAGAGTTAATTACACGATAATTACATCCCCAGTGCTCAATTGCTGCAGCTGCTCCATCACTAGAAGTTCCTACAAACATAGTATTCATTTCTGTAGACGTATTATAAATATAATCAGCAACCTGCACAGGTGTAACCTCTTCTTTCAATACTGATAATACCATAGATAAAGATGTGGGAACACATCCTGATATTTTCATATTAGAAATACCATATCTCTTAGATCCCCATCTAGCATCCGCCTGATAATACTGCGGAAGTTTCACAGGTTTCACAGATTCTTTACCTGTAGTATTATTCATTATACTGTCTTCCGAAGTAAAAGACTCCACTTTGTCCCTTTGTTCTTTTAGTAAATCTGCTTTAACATCACTAAAACTAGTCAACAATAAACTACCAACAAGAATCATACTTAATCTTTTCTTCATAAACCTGTCATCTCCTACTTTCGTCTAAATTTATTTATAATTATACTATTTTTAACTAACAAAAACAAACACTAAACTTACTTATTAATTTTATCTATCAATGCTTTTAATCCTAATATTGCTGTAACAATAAATATTGGGACATATGTATATAAATACCTTGCTCTCGCCTCAAAAATAGATTCAAAAATAAATAGTCCTATTAATGCTAGATAAAGTACTCTAACATTATTATTCAAATATTTCATCTTTAAAAATCCATTTAACGATAAACAGAATAATACAAATAACCAAATACCTTGAGTAACATATTTAAATATAAAATGAAACTTTCCATTTTCATAGTAAAAATTTCTTATACTACTAAATACACCCTGATTTTTCTCTTGGATATTTAAATAAAATGTTCCCTCTCTACTCCAAGCAAAAGTTCCATCATTATAATTAACTAATGTTTTTTTTACTTGATGGTTAAAGAGACCGATTACTCCGTAATCTTTTAATCTTTCTTTTATGACTTTAAAATTAGCTTTTTCCCTTTCCTCTTTCGTTTTATAAGATACACTATCCATTACATCATTTGAAGAATATCCACCATCATTTGAATTATTTAATCCCATTTTTAAAAAGTGATCGTAAGATATTTCTAATTCACTATTTAAAGACATATTTTCATCAGAAGAAAAATATTTAATCGAAGAATAACTGATTCCAAATAAAAATACAACTAATATTAAAATTTTCAATATATTCTTTAAATTATAATTTTTAATAAATAAAATCGAAACCACTACACATGAAATAAAGAAAATTATCGTTTGAGGTTTCAACATATATCCAAATACCGCTAAAAAAACTATCAAAAATGTATTTATAATTTTTGAATATCCATTACATAACCTAATATACAAATAAAACATTATTATTGGGATAATAAGTGCCATAGAATCAGAATAAGGAATACTTACCCATGGTGATAATCCTATTAAAATAATATATATAAAGTAACCCAATAACGCTAAACTATTACTCTTTGTTAAATCTTCTATAATCTCAAAAATTAGTATTCCTGTAGCGATATTTATAAGTGATTGAACAACTAAAATAATAAAATATGAATACTCCTCTAATCCTATTACGTTAGAAAATGAGATGATTTTTGAAAATAATATAGTTATTAAAACATTATTTGGATAGTACGAAAAATATTCATTAGCACTTTCTTGTAGTTTAATATTTTTAGATAGTTGATATGCTGCATCAATAACTCTTCCACTATCCCAACCCGTATTAAAATAATAGCTATGAATTAAATATATTTGAAAACACATAAATACAAGAGATACTAAATACACATATACTCTTGCATTCACTTTAAACCTGTCCTTAATAAATTTACCTACTAAAGTGATTATTTTTAATATTACAACTATAAACACTACACTAACTATAAATATATACACATTTAATCTAACAACATCCAATTTATATCTATAACTTACACAAAGACCGCCTACTAAACAAATAATAAAAATTATAAAACTTAATACTGCAAATGAATATTTTAATAGTTTATCTATAAGTTTACTCATTACGATCTCCTACGCTATATTCTTTCTTCCATCCAAATCCTTTTATTAACCCTACTAAAGTTCCCCATCCATAGCTAAAATGAACTAAGAATAGTAAGAATGGAATTAATAATAAAGTCGTGTTAAACTTATTATTTATTATAGTCATAACAGTAACAAGAACTGTAAATAATGTATAAGAAATTCCAAGAAGTATTGCGAATATCTTCGTTAATGGTAACATCAATAAACTAAAGATTATACCTAAGACAAAGACCAAAGGTACAAAGTGGAAAATTGAGAAAGCCTTAGGGTATACATGACTCACTTTACCAATCCAATACCCATTAGAATACTTTTGTTTTAACATTCTTTTTACAGTAGGTCTAGTATATTGGTAAGATAATATATCATTGCTATATCGAATTTTGTATCCATTTTTTCTAATTCTGTAATGCAATTCATTATCTTCTACACGTCCAACTTGTTCATCTAATAAACCTATCTTAGCAAAAATTTCTTTTCGATACATTCCTTGAAATACAGAACTTACATATTTTTTAGAAGTTTCTTTTCTATAGTTAGCTATGCCACTACCAAACATATTTTCTTCAACTAGTAACAATGTTTTACTCAAAGCATCTTCATTTTCTATAATATTAGGTCGTGGTCCTCCACAAACATCTTCTCCACTTTCTATAACTTTAACATTATTTTCTATAAAATTCTCCGTTATATGTGAATGACAATCTACCTTAAGTATACATTCTCCCCTTGCAGCTCGAATACCAACATTCATTCCCGCAGATAAAATCACCTTAGGATTTTTCAGTAAAACTACATCAAAGAAATCATGATTACTCTCTTTGAACTCTTGCAGAATAGCCCAACTATTATCCTTCGACATTCCATCTATAAAGATAAGCTCGATATTATTATGATTGTATGTTTGATTTTTAAAATCTTCAATTAATCTTGGTAAAAATTTTTCTTCATTTAAAAGTCCAATTACAACCGAAACTAACATAATTTTCTCCTTACCAAAAAGGAAGCTAGATTAAAATAACCTAGCTACTTCCTTTTTTATCTATCTTTTCTTCCTAATTTTTCATTAGCGCTGAACATTATACTTGCAATAGATTCTCCCCAATACGGAGCTGTTGCATAGTTAACATTCATTCCTCGTGCTTTATTTCCTAAGTAAGCACCATTTGCTGGATATCCTGTATTACTTAGGTAGTTACGATCAATCCAACGTGCAGCACCTAAAATACCACTATCAACATTATCAAATTTTGTCGCAGAAGTATATGGTGTGCTATCATATGCAGCAATACCAAAGAAATTATTTTTATCTTTAGCTATTTGACTTTTTCCCCATGCACTCTCAAGAGCACTATGAGCAACTAAGTAAAGAGCATTAACTCCATATCTTTGTTCAGCAGCCTTAAATGTAGCACCTTTCCCCGCAAGTTTACTATTATTAGCTCCCATCAAGCTATATAATCTATTGATGTCTGCAGCAGTATAGTTAGATCTTGATTTTAAATTAGAAAATTGAAAAGGATGATCTAATTTAAATGATCCAAAGTTAATTCCATCAGCAGAATAATAAGATTTTCCTACTTGCATATTTGTATTGTGGTAAGCAACCATTACCTTGTTGTACGCTGAATATCTGTGATATACATATTTACCATCACTTACATAATCAGGGATGAATGTTGTACTAGAGTTAACAGCTGCAACTTGCCCTGAATTTACATAACCTGTAATTCCAGCCACTTGTACAGGGATTCTTCCATTCGCAGTAGATCTGTTATCTCTAAATAAGATTGTATCTCTTGACACATGAGATAAGATTCGTCCATTAGCATCATAAACTGGAATATATAATGCAGTTACTTTATAGTATCCAGTATAAGTAGTATTATTACTTCCTTTATTTTCATTTGCGTATTTTCCATTTACAAAATTATGTGTTCCTGCATTATCTCTTCCATATCCTGTATATTTCT
>NZ_CAUTDQ010000070.1:0-4789 GCF_963537375.1 uncultured Gemella sp. | reverse complement strand
AGATATGCATACAAATGAAATAATATCATATGATTTATCTTTACATCCAAATTTAAATCAGATAAAAAGGATGTTAGAAAAAGCATTTAATAAATTTCTAAAAACAGAAGGGGTAATAATGCATTCGGATCAAGGATGGCAGTATCAACATTCACACTATAGAAGTGAGTTAAAAAAACATGGAATCATTCAATCAATGTCTAGAAAGGGAAATTGTTATGATAATAGTATCATGGAATCATTTTTCGGAAGAATGAAGACGGAGATATTTTATGGTTATGAAAAGAATTATATGTCATTTGAAGAGTTTAGTAAAGCTGTATATGAATATATAGCTTATTACAACAACAAGAGAATTCAATCAAAAACAAAATGGATGTCACCTGTACAATACAGGATAACATCCACATGTCTAAACTAAATATATATGTGTCCAGAATTTTGGGTACATATCAATTTCAAAGAAATCGATTTTGTCGAATCACCCCCGCAAAGTTTATTAGGTATCTAAAAAGCTTTTACAAAGCGAATTTAGATGTCAATAAACCACTGCGTCTATGAGTTCTCATATGAACTTTGTTAAGTTTTAAGTCTTTTGGGTGAGCTCTTTTAAAACTCTCACTTTAAAACCGTTAGATAAATAAAAAACTATCCTATCGAAGTTCAGACGAAGATACTTAATCTTCACCAACTACTAAATCAATAGAATAGTTTATTGTTATTATCAAATATTCACAGACTTTTATAGGTACTCTAATCTGTCAATCTCTGGTTTTTCAGATGTTTGTGTAAAATCTGTATCAATTGAATCTTTAGGCGCTTTTCTTGCGAATAACATAATCGCCACAACAAAGTATAATAGGTATACAGGAAGTAGTATCCCAACTGTCATTACTCCAATAACTATAGCTGAAAGTAGGAATAAAATTCCTGAAACAATTCTCGCTTTCATAGTAAATGACGCTATTAACGCTAATACTAAGGCGACAATTGCAACTACTGTGTAAACTTTTACCAATAATACAAGTAACGATACGACGTCTAACCCTGAGCTTTTTAATAATGATGCCACTCCTGGGTCTTGTAATAAGTTATAAAGAATAGGTTCAAATTCTTTTTGTTTAAAAGCAGTTGCTAACTGACTAGAGAATGCTCCAAGAGATAGTAACCCTGTAACAAGTATCATAATAACATTCGCGATCCACGCTAAGATTTTTTCGACTTTTCTACTAAATGGTTTCATAAAGTGCTCCTTTTTAATATATTGATTAAATTATATCACAAAATATATTAGATTAGTAATGTTTAACCTTTTCTAATAAATAACATAATTGCGACAATAAAATACAATAAATACACGGGAACCGCAACTTCTGTCTCCACTCCAGCTATCATAATAGCCAAAAATAAAAATATTACCCCTGAAAAGATTCTATGTTTCATCATGAAAGTCGCCAATAACGCTATAAGCGCTGTTAGTAAGACTGAAAATTTAATAATTATTATAAATAATTCAATTAGTCTATAATACTCAATTCTTGTGTAGAGCAAAAAAGTTTCTATACAGCTAGAAAATGAAAATCTAACAAATTCAGGAGTAAGAAATATTCCTTCCAGCTGCCTATCGAAAAAACCCGTGTACATTAAGATTACCACTGAAATCAAAATAATATTCGCAATCCACGCTAGTGTTTTTTCTATTTTTCTGCTTCTTGATTTCATAAACTTCTCCTTTTTAATATATTGACTAAATTATATCATAAATTAATTATAACATATAACAATTAATATACTTTCTCGGTTAGAATTTACTTTGGAAATTCACCTAATTTCTTTACTCTAGAGCAATAATGTCGAATATTTTCTTCTTTCGTAAAAATACAATCTAACCTTCGAAGTATTTCAAACTTATAAAACCATGCAGATTATATTTTTACACTCTGAATTCAGTACTCTAATATTTCACTTAGTTCTCTGATTAATAATAAAAAACCCCGAAAATCAATTCGGAGTTTTCTTAAAGTATTTTATTATCTTCCACGACGTTTAGCTGTCGCTGGTGCTTTTCTTGTTGGTTGAGCTTTGTGGTGAACAGCTGCTGGTTTATGTGTAACTACCGCAGGTTTTTGAACTGCAGGTTTGTGAGTTGTAACAACAGTTGGTTTGTGGTTAGTTACCACTGTGTGTGAAGTTGTTGTTGAGTATCCAAAACTTCCTGATGCTACTAATTGTTTTTGAACAGCTGCTTGAGCCACTAAAACTTTTTGAGTTTGAGCTGTGTAGTATGCTGCAGTGTATGAGTAAGAACCATTGTTTGCAGTTGCGTTAGCTTTTTTAGCGAAGTATACTTGGTATACTAATTCTTTATCATAAAGTTTGTTAGCTGCGATAAGTTGTTTACTTTCAGCTGAGAAATCACGTCTTAAGATAGCATTGTTAACTAAGTTTTGAGGGATAGAGATTTTAGCGAAAACTCCTTCGTCTCCTGCTAATCTAGTTGATTCTGCTAGACGGTTGTTAGTTCCTTCTTCTAAGAAATCAACACGTACGTGGATTTTTTGGTTTCCTGCTTGTGCTTCAGAACCGCTGAAGTTAGCTACTGAAAAAATAAATGCGACTGGTAATAAAGCCGTTAAAAGTTTTTTAAACATTGTTTTCTCCTTAATTAAATAAATTTATATTATAATAATCTATACATAATCGACAATTATATTCGCTCATGTATCTTTACCGGAATTAATAATATCATATTGCAGAATTTATGTCAATCACTTTTCGTAAAAAATTTCATCTTTTTACAAACTTTTTATCTTACTTAAAACATACTTTAAATTATAATTAAAATTAACTTAAAAACCTCTTCAATCACCTTTAAAACAATGTTATTACTTTAAAAACCATATTGTCAACTATCTTATTTATTCCAAAACAACTATTTATTAACAATTCTATAAAATAAAATTATTACTATATATTTAATATTAATACATTAATCTTGATATCAGCGATACAATAAGGCTCCATTTAAAAATCAGAAACATTATCTGATCCACAATATGGACAAGCAGGATTTCCAAGTCCTAGACTCTCACCCTCAAAATAACAATTACAATTATTACAGTAATATTCTACTTTCATAATTACGTTATTATCCTTCGATAATTTCTGTAAAAACAACACCTGTTCTGCTTTCATTTTTACCTTATTAATTATTTTTTCCATCGTTAGATTCATCATTAAATCTAAATTCTTAACCTGTACATTTCCCATTTTTATCCCTCCGTTATGTTTTCATTCACCTTTATTATACGCTAGAAATACTATTATTTCGACAGTATCAAGATTTTTAAAACTAAACTAATAAAATATACACCAGATGATTCTTATTTTCTATCTCCTTTAGATTAACAAATAATAATTGCTTGTCATCATATTTGAGATAAGATTTTTCAATGTCCTAGATTCAGTATACAACTAGATTTCTAGAGTGATTTCCGCCCCGCACCCCTAACTTTGACAAGAACTTTAATATGCACCCCTAAAACGCAAAAATCGAGGCTGAGATTACTCTCATACCTCGATTCTTGAAGAATAACTATCGTGTTTTATACTTTTATATCCTAGTTATCTTTTTTTTGACGTCTTCTTACTGCTAATGCGATTCCTGCGATTAATGCTCCGAATCCCGCTGCAGCTGAGTTAGAAGTTTCGCTACCTGTGTTTGCTAAACGTTTAACTTCTGTCTTAGGCGTTACTGTTTCTACTTTTCTGAAGATGTGGCGTACATTTCCATCTTTATCTACGATTGTCTTAATGAACTCATATCCTGGTACTTCTCCGTGATTGCGAGTCCCTTCTTCAGACGGTCTGATTGGGTTACCATTTTCGTCTGTCCAGATTGTAGTTCTACTTGCTTCTGGAATACGTGATACTGGTTTAAATACATGTTTCACATTTCCATTTTCATCAGTGATTGTTCTTACAAATTCATATCCTGATACTTCTCCTGGAGCTTGTTCTCCTTTTTCTGGAGTTCTAATTTCATTTCCATCTTCATCAACCCATGAAGTAATTACGTTTGTTGTTGGTGTCGTTACTTTTTCGTATACGTGCTCGATATCTCCATTTGGAAGTTTCTTAGTTTCTACGAATCTATATCCTGGGATATCTTTCTTCGGTTGATCCCCTTCTTCTGTTGGATAGTTTGGAATTTCGTTTCCTTCTTTATCCTTGAATGAAGTTTTAACTTTTTCATATACGTGTTCAACATCTCCGTTTGGAAGTTTCTTAGTTTCTACAAATCTATATCCTGGAATGTCTTTCTTCGGTTGATCCCCTTCTTCTGTTGGATAGTTTGGAATTTCGTTTCCATCTTTTCCTTTGAATGAAGTTTTAACTTTCTCGTATACGTGTTCTGTATCTCCGTTTGGAAGTGGATTAGATTTCACGTATCTATATCCTGGTATATCTTTCTTCGGTGTCGTACCTTCTTCTGTTGGATAATTTGGAATTTCGTTCCCTTCTTTATCCTTGAATGAAGTTGTTACTTTTTCATAGATGTGTTTTGTATTACCTTTTTCATCTGTTTCAGTCTTAACAACTTTGTATCCGGCAATTTTCTCTTCTGATTGTTTACCATCTTTAGATGGAATTAGTTCTGTTTCTTTTCCATCTTTTCCTACTACTACAAACTTAGTATCAGGGCGAACTGTCGGTGTGTAAGTTGCTGTTGCCGGTGTTCCATTCGCATCTTTTACTTGTACTGTCGCTGGTACTGGTGTTCCTGTGA
>NZ_CAUTDQ010000069.1:0-4838 GCF_963537375.1 uncultured Gemella sp. | reverse complement strand
GCAGCTAAACCAAATGCAGGAAATGACATCGTTAAACCAGCGGACAAAACAGTAGCTGCAAACCCAGAAAAATTAACTGACGCTGAGAAGAAAGCGATCGAAGACAAAGTTAAAGCAGTGAACCCAGGTGCAACTGTAGTAGTAGACGACAAAGGAAACGCAACAGTAACAACACCAGAAGGTAAGACAGCGGTAATTCCAGCAACAGACTTAGTTAAATCAGCAGAAGATGCAGCTAAACCAAATGCAGGAAATGACATCGTTAAACCAGCGGACAAAACAGTAGCTGCAAACCCAGAAAAATTAACTGACGCTGAGAAGAAAGCGATCGAAGACAAAGTTAAAGCAGTGAACCCAGGTGCAACTGTAGTAGTAGACGACAAAGGAAACGCAACAGTAACAACACCAGAAGGTAAGACAGCGGTAATTCCAGCAACAGACTTAGTTAAATCAGCAGAAGATGCAGCTAAACCAAATGCAGGAAATGACATCGTTAAACCAGCGGACAAAACAGTAGTTGCGAACCCAGAAAAACTTACAGATGCTGAGAAGAAAGCAATCGAAGATAAAGTTAAAGCAGTAAACCCAGGAGCAACTGTAGTAGTAGACGATAAAGGAAACGCAACAGTAACAACACCAGAAGGAAAAACAGCAGTAATTCCAGCAACAGATTTAGTTAAGACTTTCGCAGATCCTACTGAAAATGGAAAAGATAATGTTAATATTCCAGCTGATAAGACAGTAGTAGCTAACCCAGAAAAATTAACAGACGCTGAGAAGAAAGCAATCGAAGACAAAGTTAAAGCAGTAAACCCAGGTGCGACTGTAGTAGTAGATGATAAAGGAAACGCAACAGTAACAACACCAGAAGGTAAAGGTGTGGTAATTTCAGCAACAGACCTAGTTAAAACATCAGATGCTACAACTAAACCAAATGCAGGAAACGACGTAGTTAAACCAGCAAATAAAGTATTAGTAAAAGATCCAGCTAAATTAACAGATTTAGAGAAAAAAGCTATCGAAAACAGTGTTGTTGCGGTAAATCCAGGAGCATATGTAACTGTAGATGACGAAGGGAATGTAGTAGTAACAACTCGTGATGGAAAAACAGCAGTAATTCCAGTAAGTGAAGTTACTAGAACAGAAGCAGATGCAGCTAAACCAAACGCAGGAAATGATGTAAATACACCGTCAGCTAAGACAGTAGTAGCTAACCCAGAAAAACTTACAGATGCTGAGAAGAAAGCAATCGAAGATAAAGTTAAAGCAGTAAACCCAGGAGCAACTGTAGTAGTAGACGATAAAGGAAACGCAACAGTAACAACACCAGAAGGTAAGACAGCGGTAATTCCAGCAACAGACTTAGTTAAGAAAGCTGAAGATACTACTAAAGAAAATGCAGGAAATGATGCAAACACACCAGCAGCTAAAACAGTAGTAGCGAACCCAGAAAAATTAACTGATGCTGAGAAGAAAGAAATCGCAGCGAAAGTAGTAGCAGTAAACCCAGGAGCAACTGTAGTAGTAGACGACAAAGGAAATGCAACAGTAGTTAAAGGTGATGGAACAGTTCTAGAAATTCCAGCGTTAGACTTAGTAATTCCAGCGGAAAAATTAGCTGATGAGGCAACAAATGCTAAAGTTAAAACACCAGCTGTTCGTACATTAGTTGGAGATAAAGAAAAATTAACAGATGCAGAAAAAGAAGCAGTTAAGAAAGCAATTGAAGCAGTGAACCCAGGAGCAACTGTAGTAGTAGACGATAAAGGAAACGCAACAGTAACAATGCTAGACGGTTCTACAGCAACAATTTCTAAAGAACAACTAGTGAAAGATAAAGAAGATGCGAAAGCTAAAAATGGTGGAGATAACCTTGATTTCGACTTAAGTAAAGTAGAGGTAACAGACCTTGCTAATATTACTCCAGAAGAAAAAGCGAAATTCCAATTCATGATTTTAGGAGCTATCACGAATACAAATGAATTTGATCGTGGTGCCTTCTTGAAAGAAACAGATGCACAAGGAAATACAGTCTACAAATCTAAAAACTCTAACTTAATAATTACAATCGATAAAGATGGTAATATGAAAGTTATGAAAGATGGTAAGACAGATTTAGTTGTTAATATTGATGAAAAAGGAAATGTAACTATCGTTACAAAAGAAGGTAAAGTATTAGCAATTCCAAGAGATGATGCGTTCAAACAACTTCCTTCAGCACCACAATATGATGGTAATACAGGAAATACTGATAATAACGTAGATAAATCTAAATTAGAATCAGGAATTCAAAACTTAGAACGTTTAATCGCTTCTGAATTAGATAAATTAGATGCTACAAAAGCAAAAGAAGCTAAAGCATTATTAGCAGAAGCTAAAAAAGTGTTTGCAAAAGCAGATGCGACTCAAGCAGAAGTAGATGCTATGGTAAAACGTCTTGAAGAATTCAAGTTAAGCCAAGCTTCAGGAACAAATGCTGATGCATCAGGATCTAATGCACAAGGTGTAAATGCTAAACTAGGACAACGCCTAGCAAACACAGGTACAACTGAAACTAATACTGGATTAGCAGGATTAGGATTAGGAATCCTAGGTACATTACTTGCAGCAGCAAGACGCCGTAAAGAAAAATAAGAAGTTGATAAAACTGAATAGATAACATTAACGTGTTGTTAAGAGAACCCCTTAAAGATAAATGAACATTTACTTTAAGGGGTTTTTTCTGATTGTGTAATAAAGGGAATTCACCAAATTAGTGCAAAATTGGCTCTTTTTTCGAATTTGAAGTGATGTTTTTGATAAATTCGGTGCATGATAAGAATCTGTTCTTTACTGAGTTTGGAGCTGAAAATTTCAAAATGAAAATGTACCAAAAAAGAGTGACTCAAAATCGTAATTTTAGAAAAAATCGATTTTTTAGAGTCATCTCCTCAAAGTTTATTAGGTTTTATAAAGAGAAATTAGATATCAATGAACGACTGCATCTATAAGTTCTTATATATACTTTTTTTAATTCAGGATTTTCAAGTTGCTTCCAGTAGGTGATTTTTATATTTTTTGATATTTACATAGAGAGTGTAGATATTATATTAATCTTATGTTAATATTCTAATAAAAATTTTTCACAAACTCCCTTAATTCGTCTGTGTAATCTATATGCTGTTGATAAAGAAATGTTTAAAGCTTCAGCTGTGAGTTTTATATTTAGTGTTTTTATAAACTCGCAGAAATAATCGAATTCCTCTTTATCTAAAGTGTTTTGAATATACTCTAATAACTGTATGTACAAATATTCATAATTATCATCTGTAGCGTCAGAAATATTATTATCGAATATATCCAAAGGTATGCTTTTATCTTTATTTCTATAACGAATTTCATCGATTAATTTTCTTTTTATAGTAGTAAAAGCAAAACGATCGAAATCCTCTTCACTAATTCTACCCTCATTTAGGATTAAGAAACTGATTAGTAAGCCCTCTAAGCCGTAACTGTAAAAATCATGATGTTGTTTAGGTGGAATATGAACTCTGTACAGTGCCTTAGTAATCAGTTGTTTTTTCTGATTTAATATTTCGTAAAATCTCTCAGTGTCTTTGTCGTTAAGATATAATTGTCTTTTCATAATAATCCTCCTCATACTCTAACTCCCTATGTAAATATCTTAATAAAGACAAAGATGAATATATGATTAGTATCAGTGATTAACGACACTGAAGATCCCCCTTACAAAAAATAACCCCTCATAATCTATAGTGAAATTATAGGTACTTTGTAACGAATTTTTTATTGTAATACATAAAAATATCAAATTTTTTTATTCATTATATACCGTATTTCTATTTGATTTTATATTTTACTAACAAAATAGCTAGTTGTCTAAATAGTTTTTCACGATGACGTCGAATAGCCATTGGATTACTATGTTTTTTATCTGCAATACTGCGTAGAGATTCCCTTTGAACATACAAGTTGAAAAGTAGCAATTGATCTTCTATAGATAAAGTAGCTAATGCATCGTATAAAGCATCGCACATATCGTTGAAGATTACTATTTCATCTGGTAACGGAGAATGATCTTTGATTAAATTTTCTCCTTCATTGTCTTCAGTATCAAAGGCATGATAATGAACAAGTTGATGTTTCGCATCTCTTTTTTTAGCGTATCTTTCTTTATAACGAGAACTCCGTATAGCTAAAAACACCTCATCAGTAACTTTTATTGTAACATTATTTTTAAGTTTAAAATTTTTCATAAGTTTAACTTCTTTATTTAAAAAAAACGTAAGGGGGAAGGAGGGGATTTTGATTATAACAATTTACTTAAAAAAAGTAAATGTTATAGTAAAATTATAAAAAAAGATACTTAAAAGAGATTGTATATAAAATATATTGTAATTTAAGAAATTTAAAGTATATTTAAAGTTTGGTGGAAAATTATTAAGATTAACAAGACATGATTATTATAATTTTTTAAGTATAGTGTTCATAAAGTGTTGTTTTAAATAGATTTTTATAGCATTTATCGTCTACAAACATAGACTGATTTCAAAATAATTAATATTAATTACATTAATTGTTTTTGTTGAGATATTTTTTTGGTTTATATATTTTTAACAAGTTAAAATCACTGTTTTAGTGAAGTTTTAATATATTTTAAGAAGATTTACTTTATGTTTTATATAGAAAAATAATTTAGAAATTAAATATTTTTGAAAAAGATTTATAGAATAATGAGTTTAATTACTAGACTATATAAAAAATATTTGTTAAAATTAGAATTGGGTACTGCACCCAAAAAATTGGACAAAATATTCAGTTATTTTTGTTTAGTATTT
>NZ_CAUTDQ010000068.1:0-4889 GCF_963537375.1 uncultured Gemella sp. | reverse complement strand
TAATTAAACTTCTGAATTGCTTCATCTAAACTAGAGACCTCATATCCTTTAGGTACTCTAAAACCTTTTTCAGCAAGAACTTTCTTTGTTACTACTTTATTTTCCATAATTAATGGAGAGATATAACTATCTTTACTCGTCATATTTCCATTTTTTACATATTCAATATGATCTTTATTTTCTAAACGAATAAATTGATCATTTTCATCAATTACATCTACTTTAATTCCATTTTTTATAGCATCTTCTATTACCGCCTGTGTAGAGAGTTCCATGTTAGCAAAAGCACTTAATGAATAATATTCTCTTAATGCCTCTTCTTTATATTTTTTAGCAAGTTCGATACCAACTCTAGACATATTGTTATCTTTTTCATACTCAGCTAATAACTTAGCTCCTAGAGTAATTTTTGGATTTTGTAGTTCTTTTATTTTTTCATCGATTAATTTAATATCATTGTCAAATAAACCTAATTCCTTAACTAGTTCTTTCATTTGATTTAATAACCATATTCCTTCTTCCTCATAAGGAACATTTTCATATGGATGAGTTAATGCAACATTTTCACTATACTCATAACCTAATGATTCTGAAGTTTCTTTATTTTCTTCATCTAACCAAACCAATGTTTTTAGGAATAAATGAACAAATCTTATATCTTGATCTAGTATGCCAAAAGGTGCAAATGGATTTAAATCGAAAAGACGGAATTCCATATATTTAATACCTTCTTTAGGAAACTTCACGATAGTATCAGCTCCTCTAAAGCGAACGCTAGAGTAAAATTCTTTTTCAGCTATTAGATTCCCATTTTTCACATAACCTGTAATATCTTCAATATATTTTTCTAATGAACTGTACGATACTTTAATATCATCATCGTTAACATAACCATATCGACTAGTACGTAAACTTCTCACATAATGATCCGGTTTTATTCCATTTGTAAAATACTTATCTTCAGCTAATGGAGAAGCTCCATATAGGTATATTAATATCCATTGATATCTAATAAATTGTCTTGATAATTTTAAATAAATTTCATTTTTTACACTAACTAAATTTTTCTTAGTAATTTCTGAAATTTTCTCCATAAACTTATCATCAAGTTGGAAATTATAGTGAATTCCTGAAACCATTTGTTTATATTTCCCATATTTTTTTACTAAATACTCTCTATACTCTACATCGAATTTTTTCTCAAATTGAGCAACTCTTATATCCTTTTCATCTGGTAGTATAGCTGGAATACTTAAAGGCCATATGAATTCATCAGCAGGCATATTTTTAAGTGTAACCTCATGAACTGCATTTAATACTCTAAGTACATCTTTTTCACTGGTTTCTGGAGTTGTAATAAGTTCAACTTGTGATTCAGCAAAATCTGTCTGTATATATGGATTTTCATGACGTACTCCAAATACTTTTGGATGATCAGTTTTTGAAATCGTACCATCTTCTAAGATACGTTGTCCCTCTTTTTCTAAACCGATTTTTACATTAGTAAATATCTCTTCTAAATTATTATTTTTAATTAAATCTCTAATTATCATATTTTATCACTCTCTACATACAATCTAGTTACATTCTATCTTATCATAAATATACAATTTATAATAGAAATTAAGCTCAAAATAAAGTATATTATTACAAACACTTACAAAATACTTCCTCTTATGTTATAATCAAATTACACTGAAGAAAGGGGTATGAAATTCGATAAATAATCGTATTTCTTATAATTATATGATTAAATTAATTGCTAGCGATATGGATGGCACTTTACTAAATAGTGACCACAAAATCCCAAATGAAAATGTAGAACTTATAAAATTTGCTCAAAAAAATGGAATTCAATTTGTAGTAGCTACCGGAAGAGCCTATTATGAAGCATTACCTGCATTAAATGATGAAAATATAAAGTGTGATGTTATAAGCTTCAACGGGGGAATAATATACGATAAGAATGGGAATATAATTAATATTACTCCAATGAAATTAAAAGATTTATACTATACTATTGAAATACTAAAAAGTTTAGAAATAAGCTATCAACTTTATACAAAAAATACCATTTATACAAATAGTATAGAGACTGATATAACTGCATATATCGATTTAATACGAGCAAATGGTGAAGAACCAAATGAACAACACTTAAGACAAGAAGCTAAAAATAGACTTGAATTGGGACATATTACCGAAGTTGAAAATATAGAATTATACTTAAATCAAGAAGACAATCCTGCTATTAAAGTAATTGGAATATCAAATGACTTAGAAAAATTAAAACATGCAACCGAACTACTTTCAGGAAATGAGAATATAAGCGTTACTTCATCTGGAGCTAATAACGTAGAAATTATGGACAAAAAAGCTACAAAAGGTGAGGCATTAAAAATAGTCGCTGATATACATGATATCAACTTAAAAAATGCTATTGCTATAGGTGATAACCTTAATGATCAAGCAATGCTAGATATAGTTGAATATAGTATCGCGATGAAAAATGGAAATAAAGAACTACAAAAAAATGCTAAATTCATTACTGAAAAAACAAACTCAGAAGGTGGTGTCGCCGATTCAGTTATGAAACTACTAAAAGAAAAAAATGAATTCTATGAAGACATTAATCAAACTCTAGTAGAAGCCGCTATAGAAGCAACAAAGTTTGCGTACGTTCCATATTCAAACTTTAAAGTTGGTGCAGCAATACTCGCAGATAATGGAAAAATATACACTGGATGTAATATAGAAAATGCAAGCTATTCACCTACTAACTGTGCAGAAAGGACTGCAATATTCAAAGCTGTTAGTGAAGGAGTAACAAAATTCAAAAAAATTGCAGTAGTGGGGGGACCAAACGGTAACCTAGAAAACTACTGTCCACCTTGTGGAGTATGTCGCCAAGTTATATCTGAATTTGCAGATGAAGAATTTGAGTTAATTCTAGGAACATCAAAAAACACATATGCAGTATACAACTTTTTTGAAGAAGTATTACCACTTAGCTTCACAGCAAAAGAATTGAAAAAATAAAAAAATTAAGAGCAGCTCTAATATATAGAATTGCTCTTATTTTTTATGGTTCTACAAAATTTAGGACTGATGAGAAGGGTCATGAGCTTAAAGCTCATGATTCCTTTTTTTTAAAATAGATATTAAAAAGATAATTTTTTGATTGAAATTAAATAGTTAAACATTGTAAATTAAATTTTAGTTCTTGAATTTTATCTTGTCAAGAAATTATATATTATAAATAATGGATTTAGCTATGAGAATCATATAATTCAGTTTTAAGCAGCTAAATTATCATAATCAATTAGTTGTTTAACATTTCTATCAGTATTAGAATATCCTAGGTTGAATACGATCAAAACCCTAGCTTTAAGACTGAAGAAATTTCTATAACCATAACCTGTACGCTTTATATTTTTAACCTTATTAATGATACCTTCTATTGGGCCATTGGATAGATTATATCTCAACGAGTTTTCAATATATGATTTATTATTAATAAATGTTTTAAAAGTAGCTGAGAATTCTTCAGCTATAGTATCCCTATTTGAGTTTATAATATCAAAGAATCCTTTATAATTTCGTACGTCAAATGCGTCATAAAGCATTTGAGTCGTATAATATGCATCCTTTAATACTTCATCTTGATTGATAAGATGTCTAACTATTTCTCTACTTGTAATCCATTGTTTAAAATGATCTTTCTTTCCGTAATCATCAATAGATACTTCATCTTCACGCTTTAATAGTAATTTCCAATATGCTTTGAATTGTTTATAAATTTGTTCTTTTTCTTTGATTTCATCGTTAGTATCATCTTTTAAAACAGTATTGAATCTTTTCATAACACGTATTCTAAGATTGTTTAATGAGTTGTTTAAAGCTTGTATTATATGAAATCTATCAATTATTACAGTGGCATTAGGGAAGATATTTTTAATCATAGCCATATATCCTGCATTCATATCTGTACAGACCATTTTTACTTTTAAACGTTCTTTTAGTGAATACCTAGATTTAAAATGATTTACTATAGTAGCTCTTCTATGGTTTGTAAGTATATCAATTACTTTATGAGTTAAAGCGTCACAATAAATAAAACTTAAATGACCTTCAACATCATTAGTTGATCTAAATTCATCAAGACATAAGTATTCAGGTAATTTAGAAGATGGCCTCTTTGTCTCTGATTCAAATAATTCTTTTTGAATATTATAGACAGTCATATCACTTATATTACATTCTCTAGCGATAGATTTTCTAGATGCTTCTAGTGTTAATCGGTATATGACTTCTCGTTTTAATTCAAGTGAGATAGTAGATTTACCTTTAGTTATCGATGTTTCAGCTGTAGAGTATTGATTACAATCTCTACAGTAATAACGTTGTTTATCTAAGTGGAGATATGTATTTGAACCTCCACATTTTTGAAGTTTAATGTAGCTAGTTTTACATCCATTTTTAATAACTTTAGAATTACATTTGATACCACATTTATCGCATTTGTGGCGTTCGTATTCAAGTTTGGCATAAACGACTTTAAACAATACTTTAGGAGGAAGAGGACTATCTTCATGTTTTGAACAAGTTACTTCTTCAACTCCATTAATTTTAATATTATTATCGATTACCCCTAGTAATTTTTTTATATCTATACTATAATTAATCATGACACAAATATTCCTTTCTTTAGTTTTGGTCGATTAAATTATAATGGATATTTGTGTTTTTTTCTATGCTTTTTTTCACTTTTGTATATAATTTAATCGGACTGATTTTTTCCATCAGTCCGATTTTTTGATGAGCCTTTTTTATAAAGGTTGTATACTAAATCCGGGGCATGGAAAAATTCCAGCCCCGGATTTCAATTT
>NZ_CAUTDQ010000067.1:0-5146 GCF_963537375.1 uncultured Gemella sp. | reverse complement strand
TTTATCGTTCATTCCTGCATATAGCATCTCAGCATTTTTTCCATATGCGATAGAAATAACTCCACAAAGTATTTCTTCTTGTGTACTATTGAAACTTTCGAAGAATTCAATAAGTTTTTTTGTAGAATTAAATTGATCTTCTAAAGTTTTTCTTTTCTTATGCATATTTTCGCCAAGTTTAAGTATTTCTTGCTCTAGAGTTTCTTTTTTCTCTCTAGTCTTAGCTAATGCATTAGCAATATCAAGATACGCTATATAAACAAGTGCACGTTCTTTGTATAATTCCATAAGTTTTTTAAAATACTCTCTGTTTCGTAAAGAAATATTTTTTCTATTTTCAGTACATTCTAGAACAAACATTAAGTCATCTAATTTATCTATTTCAACTTGTCTAACTTCTACAAAACGCTTATCTACATCTTTTAATAGACGTTTAGTGTGTTTAGGAAGTTTCTCAGGGAAATCTTCTAATATTGTTACAGCGTTAAAACGAGGTTGAATAGTATCACTCATTTTCATAGTTAAACCACGATGAGAGAATTTATTTGATTTAAAGGCGTTTAATATATTTTTATCTACTAGATTTTCTGATTCTTTATTAAATTCTTCTAGTCTTTCATTGTTTAGGGGTTTAGGTATATCTATTTTTACAAGTTTAGCTTTATTTTTTCTAGCATATTTAGCTAGATTTTCTAAGAAATAGTTAAGTAATTCTGTATTGTTATAGTCTAATAGTGGTCCCCTTGGTAGATACCACATGCCTTTTCTTATAAGTATTTGTGCAGTCGCTAATAGATTGTCATTATCATCCACAACTCCAACACGTTTAAAATCCCAATTATCTTTTATTTGAGTCCATTCAGGAGATTGAAAAATGGTGCAGTAGTCATTTTGTAAGATAAAATCTGTATAATGATTAATATCTATATTATCAATGAATTTCATTTTTACATCCTTTCTTTGTCACATACGTTTTATATATGTTTTATACTACTACTAGATTATACAATATAACCGTAGAAAAAGAAACAAATAAATAAAGTAGCATGTGCAAGCAAAAAAAGTGGTTAAACTAATGATAGAGTTATTTACAACCGTATACAAAACTTATATAATTAATGTATAAAATAATTTAAAGGAAGTAATTGCGATGAACATGAATATATTGTACATCATGCTTGGATTTATATTTGTCTACGCGATGATTGCTAACGTGAGAGATAAAATAAAAAAACGTGATGAAAAGAGTAAAGAAGCATTTGAAAGACTTCAAAGTGCGTCTTATAAAAAGGAATTAGAAAAGGTTATAAACTTAAGCCAAGACGATGCATTTAATATTGCAGCATTAAGAAAAGCATACTTTTTAAATGGAAAAGATGCGAAAAAACTAATAGAAATTTTTAAAAAAGATAGATAATAAAGAAGCTCAACAAATAGATTTTTATGAATCGAATTGTTGAGTTTCTTCTATAAATTGATTATTTTCCTTCGATTGTAATCATCCATACTTCGCTACGAGCTGAAGTTTTGAAAGGTGGTCCCCAGAAACCATAACCTGCAGAAGTGAAGAAGTGTTTACCATTAATCTTTGCGTAGCCATGATCTAGGGTATAAACTACATCTGTGATGAAGTTTAACGGCCATAGTTGTCCGCGGTGAGTATGGCCAGAAAGCTGAACATCTATAGGTAAGGTAGCGTGATAATCGATAGCATCAGGTTGATGGTCGACAAGAACGATAGTCTTATTTAAATCAACGTTCTTAAGCAAGTCCGCGGTATCTAGTCTATCACGACTGACACTCTTATCTTTACGACCAACTAAAGTTATATCATTATTAAGTGTGATGCTTTCATCAAACAGTGGAATTATTCCAGTCTTTTTAACTTCGTTTACTATTTCTAGTGCATCACGATCATGATTTCCCATCGTAGTATAAACGCCTAGTGGAGCTGTTAGCTTGTTTAGATTTTCTTGCATATTACGTTTCTTGTACATAACCATATCATCGTCCATAAGGTCTCCTGCGATAACTACAGCATCTGGCTTCTCTTCATCAACAATATTGTTTAGTTTTTCAAGTTGAGGATTTGAGAAAAATGTCCCAAGATGAAGATCGGATACCATGGCAATTTTAATATGTTTTTTAATGTGTTTATCTACTTTAATAGTCTTATTAATCACAGTAGGTGAGTACGCCCAAAATAATCCAAGGGCAGTCATACCTAATAAATATAGAGTAGTTATACTTAAGCTAATTCCTTGAGAAAGATTTAATTTAAAAATTTTCAGTAATAACTTAGCAACTAATAAGATAACACCTATGACAGTGCCATTTAAGAAGTAGAAGTACCAGATGTTCCCATAATTTACCCACGGTGCTCCTAATCTTAGCATATAAGCTATAATAGAAAAGTTAGCAATGATAAATAGCGCAATACCAATAGCCAATTTAACCTTAGGGGGAACAAAAGGTGAGATCATCCATTTTAAGCCTAGCCACATCAGAAATACAAGTATTTCATATACTGAGAATACTCCGATGAAACCAGCGATAAATTTCCAATTATTCAATATTAATTCTCCTTTAATCTATTTAATAACAAATGTAAGGGAGTGACTCAAAAATCATGATTTCGGAGAAACAAGATTTTGTTGAGTCACCCTCGCACAGTTTATTAGATATCTAAAAAACTTTTATAAAGCGAATTTAGATATCAATAAACCACTGCGTCTATGAATTATCATATACACTTTTTTAAAATTTAGGACTTTTAGGTCAGCCCTAATAGAGTGCTTTTCATTATACATTATGTAGCTTAAATTGTCATTAAATTAGGTTAGGGTGATACTGTCAATTTAAAATGTTAGCTATAGCTTTATAAAAGGGTGTAGAGATGATATAATAAAAATAGAATATATAAGGAGTTTTAGGGAGATGGGGATAAAACAATTTGAGACTAGATTTTCCTTAGTAAAAAAATTAAGGGATAGAGGGCTAGACTTTGAAGAAGATGAATTGATGGATATATTAACAAAATATAATTATTTCAATTTATTTAATGGAATTGAAAGTCTACTTTTAACATCAAAGAAACCAAAACAATTTAATGGAATAAAATTAAAAGACTTTTTAAATATATATAATTTTGATAAAAAATTGAACGCTATTATTTTGAATAAACTTAATTATGTTGAACAAAGATTGAAAAATTCAATTTCTTACCACTTTGCCAATCAACATTGTAATACTATAAATGATACAATGCAATATACAAATAAGAACAATTTTATGAATCCTATTGACTCAGACGTGAGAAGTAATACCTATTGTAGATATTCTGAAATGTATCCATTTGCCTCTGAGCAGAATTATAATATCTATCGTAACTTCAATAATTTTGTTTTATTTAAGCCTTATTTTTTGACAAATTTAATAGACAGGAATGATCATATAACTGAGCAGTTTTATCAGGATTCTTCTTATGTGGCACCTAGTGGTGTGGCAAAATATAGGGATGCTGATGGTAATGATAATACACATGTTGCAGTTCCGTTTTGGGTTGCGATAGAAACTCTAACTTTTGGAGAAATTATGAGACTACTACACTATTTACAAGATTCAATCTTAACTAATGTTATGCACGATTTTGGATTGAAAATCAGTAAGAGGGATGTATTTCTAAATATGCTTGATTTTTTACTTTGTTTGAGAAATAGTTGTGCTCATACATCTTTAGTTAATAGATTTCGAACACCGAGAAGATACTGTATCAATGCACTTTTAAATAATGTTTTTAGATTAAATCCGAAATACACTGGAGAGAAGAAATCAGTTCTGAAATTATATGATGTTCTAAAAATTTTGAGTTATTTTGTTGATTTATCAGAATTAAAAAATATGATTAGAATAATACTAATTAAGAATCTTTTTAGCTTAGGATTTATAAAAGGAGCGAAAATCAATAAATTAATATTAGATAGAATGGGTTGTAGTCAATATAATTCTTGGATGAAAATGTTATCTGGCGAGGAGTATTGTTTGTAAAATTCTTGACATATATAGTAGGAAACTATATAATTAAGGTAACTTATGAGACGCTCTTAAGAGCATTAAGTAATGGGGGCATTACTTTCGATGAAAAACCTGGCACTGTGGTGCTGGGTTTTTTTGGTTTAAAGACTGCTAAATAAAAGCATCCAGGAAATTAGACTCCTAAGATGCTTTTTATCTATGTAATTATTTACCTAATTTTTCTAAGTGTTTAGCTAGGCGTTCGTTAACGAAATCCCAGTTTACAACACGGAAGAATTCTTTAATGTAGTCTGGACGACGGTTTTGGTAGTTTAGGTAGTATGCGTGTTCCCAAACGTCTAATCCAAGGATTGGAGTAAGACCTGTTAAGTATGGAGAGTCTTGGTTAGCTGTAGAAGTAACTACTAATTTACCTTCTTTATCTAAAGCTAGCCATGCCCAACCACTACCAAATCTTGTAGCAGCTGCAGCTGAGAAGCTCTTAACGAATTCTTCGTATCCACCAAGTTCAGCTTCAACTTTTTCTTTTACTAATCCAGCGAATTCAGAAGAATCTGCTTTAGTTAGAGATTTCCAGAATAGGCTGTGGTTGTGATGTCCACCACCGTTGTTGATAACAGCTTGACGGATGTCAGAAGGTACGTTATCAATGTTTTTTAGTAAACCGCAGATGCAGTTAGCTTCGAATTCTGGGTGTTTTTCTAAAGCTGCGTTTAAGTTGTTAACGTAAGCAGCGTGGTGTTTGTCGTGGTGAATTTCCATAGTTTTAGCGTCGATAACTGGTTCTAAGAAATCGAATCCATAAGGTAATTCAGGTAATTTAAATGTCATAGTAATAATCCTCCTAGGGTTTTTATAAATATATTATAATTATAAGAAAAATATTTAAAATAAACAACAAAAATGCTTACAAAAAATTTTTTTCCCGAGTAAAAACTATTTTAATCGTTGTAATAATAACTAATTAAAATTAAATAAAAGTTAATAAAGTTTGAAATGGAAATAAGGTTGACCCAAAAGTTCAAAAATTTAACAAGGTTCATATGAGAACTCATGGACGCAGTGGTTTATTGATATCTAAATTCGCTTTATAAAAGCTTTTTAGATATCT
>NZ_CAUTDQ010000066.1:0-5348 GCF_963537375.1 uncultured Gemella sp. | reverse complement strand
TTAAAACATCATTCAAAGATAAAGAAGGAAACGAAATTCCTAAATATCCAAGTGAACCAGGAACAGTCGATAAGAAAGATATTCCAGAATACAGATTCGTAGAAACTAAGAAACTACCAAACGGAGACACAGAGCACATCTATGAAAAAGTAACGACTCCAATAGTTGAAAAAGTTTTAACAACATTCGTAGATGAAAAAGGTGAGTTAATCATTCCTGACGAAAATGGTTCTCATCCAGGAAGACCACTTTCAGGTTACGAAATTGTAAGAACAGAAAAAGATGAAAAAGGAAATATCCGTAATGTATATCGTAAAGTAACAACTCCAGTAGTAGATAAAACTACAACATGGACAGATGAAAACGGAAATCCACTAAAACCATTAGAAAAAGGTAGACTAGAAGCAGGAAAAGTTCCAGGATATGAATATGTAAGAACAGTTGAAGACAAAGATGGAAATGTACGTCACATCTTTAGAAAAGTAACACCAAAAACTCCTGAAGTTCCGTCAGAAACAACGGTACAACCGAAAGCACAAGTTAAACGTCTAGCAAACACGGGTAGTGAGACAACTAACACAGCTGTAGCAGGATTTGGGGTATTACTTGCAGGTATTGCAGCAGCAGTTAGAAAACGTAAAAAAGAAGACTAAAATAAGTCTAGAAATGATATCGAAAAGTTAGATGTGAATATCTGACTTTTTGGTGTCAAATCATCTAGAAAGTTCATAATAGTGATTTAATTTATCAAAGTTAATATTAAGTGATAAATAACAATATTCTTATAAGTAAAAATAAAATATATCAAGAAAATTGAATAAATATTTTAGTTGGAACAAATGGATGTTAGACTGTGCTATACAGAAAACATCCATTTTGTTTTTTATTTAATTAATCTATAGTTAGTATACTATATATTAATTTTCCTTCTGTTATAATGAGAGAAACAATTGATTGTAATGTAAAGTTAAATTTAGTGAACGATATTATACAAACTAAAGTATGATATAAAAAATGATTATGATAAAAATATATAAAGATAAATGTAACCTTGACATAAGAAAACCACCGAGTTGTTATAACTCAGTGGTTTATCTTTTTAATTCTAATAAATCTTAAGAAAATTATTTGTTGTTATTCTTCTTAGCTAAATAAGGCATGATTAATCCTAATGAAAGTAGAACGATTGGTGTTACGATGTTCATAACTGTTTGGAATGTACTTTCTGGAGTATACATACCAGAAATACAAGCAAAGGCAGTTAAGAAGAAACACCAAGCTCCTAGTCCCATACCTATAAATTTATTCTTAACAAATTTGTATTCAGATTGGAATTTTTCAGCTGATTTTTTCAAGAAGATATATGCAGCGAATACCCATAGGTAACGTAATGGCATAGTAACAGCATTAAGTTTAACTAACCATCTGAATAAATCATTAACTTCTTTAATTCCGAACATAGGGATAATTAGTAAGATAGAAACGATAACTCCTACGAGTTTTAGTCCGTTTACATAAACATCATTTTCATTTTTAACTAATAATTTCTTAGGAATATATTTCTCGTCTGCACTACTTAATAACATACGAAGTGGGGCATCGATTGAGATAATAACAACAGAAACCTGTCCGATTAAATCAACGATTGCATAGATAACTAAGAATAAGTTACCAACACCGTAATAATTACCTAAAGTTTGGAAAGCATAATAAGTTCCGTTAGTTAATAAGTCTTTAGGAATGTTATTTGTATCAAACATTAACGCAAGGGCGAATGTTCCTAAAATAGCTGTTGTACAAACCATAACAACTAAGGCGATCATTCCACGTGGGAAGTCTTTAGAAGGGTTTTTCATCTTATTAACATAAGGTGAAATCTTCTCACAACCACCGACCGCAAAGACTAGTATAGCAATCGAAGTGATATATTTAATATCAAATGTTGGCATGAATGTATCTAATGACCAATCGATATTAAAGGTTTTTGCTCCAGTAATCGATGGTGCTGTGATAGCCATAACAACGAACAATAATGACATGATGAACATTGAAGATCCAGCTAACATAGCCATTTTCTTAATTAAGTTAACTCCACGAGCAGCTAAGAATAAAGCTACTAAGAAAATTACTAGTGAAGCAATTTGTAAATATGTGATATTCATTTTACTAATACGATTATCGCGGAATATTGTCCAGCTAAACGCTGCGATAATACGAGATGGTTTTTGTGAAATGTAAGGCATGTGTACTACCCACATTGTCCATCCAGTATAGTAAGCAAGTAATTTACCATGTGTAGAACTTATCCAAGAACTAACACCTCCACCTGCATTTTTAAAAGTAGAACCTAGCTCACCAACGATTAATGAATACGGAATAAAGTATATAACAAAAATTAAAACCCAAGAAACTATAGATTTTAATCCGCCGAATTCAGAGTATCCATTAACAACATTCCCGAACGCCCAAACCGTTGAGAATGCCATGAAGGCTAGAGTGTACCAAAAAATCTTTTTTGCATCCTTCTCCATTGAGAACCTCCTAATAATATAATTTTTCTAATTACTGCAAAATTCGCATTAATAAAATACTAGCATAGTATACATAATTATTCAAGTAAAAATAAAATAAATTAGATTAAAATTTTTTTATATGAAAAATTAATAAGTATAATATAGGAATTAGAAAAATATATTTATATTCTAGTATGACAAAAATGTCATAGCAATAAGTAGATTATGTAAATTAGAAATGTAAATTTACACCATAGAATATATTTATATAATATCGATATTTTAAAGTGAACTTAAGGTTTACAACAGTGGACATTACTTGAAAATAAAGGCAATATGCTTTATAATTATCATGTTAAGAGAAAGTTTTAATAATAATTGAGGAGTGATAAAAATTTGAAAAAAAGACAACGAACACTAACTAGGTTAGTGTTGATAATGACAAGTACAGTCGTCATATCCTTATTGGTTACTTCTTTTTTTGTTAGAGAGTATATAAAGAATAGAGAAGACGAGGTAATTCGTCAAAAAATTTATTCTACTGCCAAATTAATTGCAAACGATCGAGGTGTAATTGATGATATAAGCCATCGTAGAAAGTGGAGTGGTATTCAAGAGTTTGCTAATAAGGTTATAGAAGAGACTGGAACAGACTTTGTTGTTATAATGGATGATACATTTACAAGGTATAGTCATCCGAAGGAAGAGTTTATAGGTGAAAAATTTTCCAACTTAGAAGATGTTAGTTCAACATTTACAGTTGGAGATCATTATAGTAAGCAAACAGGTCAGTTAGGGGAAGGGATTAGATTCTTTACTCCTATTAAAGATGAAAACGGAACGAATATTGGAGTAGTTTGTGTTGGATATACTAAAGAAACAGCAAAAAAACAAATAGCACATTCTCAAGAAAAGATTCTATTTGCATTAATGATAGGTATTCTAGTGGCAGTAGGTATGGCTTTAATGTACAATAGAAGACTAAAACGTGTATTATTAAACTATGAACCAGAAGAAATTGCATATAATTATATCGAGAAAAATCTAATAGCTGATCATGTTTCTGAAGCAATAATCGGTATCGATATAAATAAAAAGGTTATAGTTAAAAATAATAGTGCTAATCAGTTATTAGATAAAGCAGGTTATTCAAAAGTTAAAAAAGGTGAAATTATTCCAGAAGAACTTTATGAAATGTTCTTTAAATCTATAATTGATGAGAAAATTAACGTTAGAGATGAGTTGATTATATTAAATCATATAGAAGTATTAGTAAATAGAAATGCAATATACCAGAATGATAAATTGTATGGAGCTGTAATTACATTACGTGACCAAAGTGAAATGAAAAAACTAATTACAGAACTTAGTGGTACTGAGAAATATAATGATAGTCTTCGAGAACAAAGTCATCATTTCATGAATAAACTTCATGTGTTGCATGGTTTAATAGAGATGAAATCTTACGATGAAGTTGAAAAATATATAAAATATTTGAAAGATGATTATCATGAGAAAATAGGATATATTTCAGAAAGTATAAAAGTTCCAGCTATAGCTGGTTTCTTACTTGCAAAGGTAAGAGAAGCGAAACAAAAAGGTATGACGTTATTAATAGATTCGGATTCAATGTTATTAAATAAAGAAGGATTAGATGAATTATATAATGAATTACTAATTATACTTGGAGTGTTAATCGACAATTCAATGGAATCAATATCTGATATGAACGACGGAAAAATTATTGTTTATTTATATTTAAATTCTGAGGAAAACATATTGCTTTGTAAAATATATGATAATGGTTGTGGTATTAGTAAAGATATATTGGAGAATGTATTTGAAAGAGGATATTCGACTAAAGGAGAAAATAGAGGATATGGCTTAAATGCTGTTGATACTATTGTGAAAAAATATAACGGTTTAATAGACGTGGAAAGTGAAGTAGGAAAAACCACATTTACAATAGAATTACCTATTTAGGAGGAATAATAATTGAGAATATTAATAATAGAAGATGATCCAATGGTAGCAATGATACATAAGGAATATTTTAAACGAAAAGAATTATCCAATGACCTTAACCATGTTTCTACATTAGAAAAAGCAAAAAAATTCTTATCAGATTCAAAAGTTGATTTAATAGTTTTAGATAATTATTTAGCAGATGGGCAAGGAATTGAATTTTTACCAGAATTAAAAGGTTATCCAATAATAATGATTACAGCAGCGAACGATGTTCAAACAGTAGAAGCTGCACTGACGAATGGAGTGGTTGACTATTTAGTTAAACCATTCACGTATGAGAGATTTTCTCAAGCGATTGATAAAGTACAAGATTACATGGAACTATTATCTAAAGAAAAAATTAATCAAGATTTAATTGATGACTATTTAAATTCAGGAAGAGTAGGTGAAGAAGAGGATAGCCTTCCTAAAGGTTTATCTAGAATAACACTGAAAAAAGTATTGGAAAATATTAAAGAACAAGAAACAGGATTTACAACACAACAAGTAGCAGATGACTTAGATATTTCAAGAATTACAATTAGAAAATATTTAAATCATCTTGTTAATATCAATGTTCTAAGTGAAGATGCTAAGTATTACACTTCAGGGAGACCTGTATCAGTATTTACAGTAGTAGAGAAAAGTAAAATCAATAAAATGTTATAACTGTATTAATAGTGTGTACTTCGTATTTTCGGAGATACACTTATAAAAAAAGACAAAAAAATAAACATTATCTATGATAATGGAATATAAAAAATAACTAGAAATATTGGTTCTTTGTCAAATTCGGTTGATTTAGAAAATTAGGAGAAAGCTATGCTA
>NZ_CAUTDQ010000065.1:0-5561 GCF_963537375.1 uncultured Gemella sp. | reverse complement strand
CAGGATTTACTCTTCTTTTTTTATATTTTGTCTCACATCAATTGTAACACTACACAGGAGGTTTCAAGTTCACTTGGAACCTTCTACTAATATTTTGTAAAAAGTGATATAATATATATTATTGAAATAAATTTAGCGATTATTTCAAAATTTAGTCTAAAAATCGAGGTAAATCATATGGATTTAAACACACAATTAAAAAAATATGCACAACTTATAGCAAAAGTTGGATTAAATATTCAAAAAAATCAACCAGTTTTTGTTAGAGCCAGTACAGAAACACGTGATTTTGTTGCTAAGGTAGTAGAAGCGTGCTATGAATTAGGGGCTAAAAGAGTCTCTGTAGAATGGCGTGATCAAGAGTTAACAAAATTACACTTGAATTATCAAACGGAAGAAACTCTAAGTACGGTAGGACAATGGTACATTGACAAATATCAAGATGAGCTAGATGAAGGAGCAGCATTCTTATCTATTATCGGAGATGATCCAGATGGATTAGCGGGAGTAGATAGTGCAAAGTTAAAAGCTTCTATGGTAGGTCGTTCTAAAGCGATGCGTAATTACATGAAATCTATCATGAGTGACGAATGCCCTTGGTGTGTTGTATCTGCTTCAACAGTTGGATGGGCGAAAAGACTATATCCTGAACTAGGTGATGAAGAAGCATACTTAAAACTTTGGGATCAAATCCTAAGTGCTTGTCGCTCAACTGGTGATGATCCAGTTGCAGATTGGGAAGAGCATATTAAAGTTCTAGATGAAAAAGCTAAATTCTTACATGAAAATGAATTGGTGAAACTACACATTACAAATGATTTAGGAACAGACCTATATGTAGGTCTTCCGAAAAACCATATTTGGCAAAGTGCCGGAAGTTATGCTAAAAAAGCTGATCGTTTTGTAGCTAATATTCCAACTGAAGAAGTATTTACGATGCCTCACAAAGATGAAACTAGTGGTATTGTATATAATGCAAAACCATTAAACTACGGTGGAGTACTAATTGATAATTTCTGGTTGAAATTTGAAAATGGTAAAGTAGTAGATTTCGGAGCAGAGCGTGGTTATGATGTTCTTAAGAATTTATTAGACACTGATGAAGGAGCAAGAAGAATTGGTGAAATGGCATTAGTTCCATTTGATTCTCCTATATCTAATACGAAAATATTATTCTTAGAAACATTATTTGATGAGAATGCAGCTTGTCATATCGCATTAGGAAAAGCATATCCAACATGTGTTAAAGGTGGTCCTGATATGACTGATGAACAATTAGCAGAAGCGGGAGCTAACGACAGTTTAATTCACGTTGATTTTATGATAGGTGAAGCGACAACAAATATTACTGGTTACACAGAAGATGGTAAAGAAATAGCTATTTTCAAAGATGGAAACTGGGCATAGTAGGATTATTCTACTCATGATAATAAAGTAGTTTGTTAAATCTTTAGTACTTTAACAAATGTAGAGAGCTGACTTAGAGGTATTGATTTCTATGGAATCAAGATTTCAAGTCGCTCTCGTTTTTTATTGGATAAAATAGCGGATTTTAAAATTTGAAATATTTATTGAGGATTTTATTTGCGAAAAGTAAGTAAATATGTGATAATAGAATGTACTAATGTTTAGGGGTGATTAAATGCGTTTGGATAAATTTTTAAAAGTATCAAGAATTATTAAGAGAAGAACAGTTGCTAATGAGATATCATCAGAAGGGCACATAGCTATTAATGGGAAAAAAGCAAAACCATCTAGTACTTTAAAAATAGGGGATAAAATTACTATTTATTTTGCGAAAAAAGAACTAGAGTACGAGGTGTTGGAATTAAAAGACAGCACTAAAAAAGAAGATGCAACAAAAATGTTTAAAATTCTTTCAGAAAAATCAAGAGAACTAGAAAATGAGAGAACAGAATAGCCAATTTAAAAAAGATGTGCTAAAAGCTAAGGCGAAATATAGAAAACGTCGTAAGTTTATTATATTAGTTATTATGACTTTTGCATTATCTGTAACATTGTTGCAAACATTTCTGTACATACGTGATAAAAAACAAATTAATTCTCAATTAGCAGAGCAGAATAAAATGATTGAAAATCTAGATAAAGAAAACAAAGTTAACGAGCTAGTGATTGATAAGTTAAAAGATCCATATTTTATTACTGACTTAGTAAGGCAAGAGTATGGTCTTAGTTACCAAGGTGAATTAATTTTTAATATTCCATTACAGGAGAACTTTCTTCAAGCTGCGATAAAATCTATTATGGATGGTAATTTGGAAAAAATTGAAGATAATAATGGACGAATTGATGATAGTAAAATTCCTGAGTTAGCGAAAAAAGATGATAAGAAAACTAATGATACGAAAAAAACTAGTGATACCAAGAAAACTGAAGATAAATCTTCTGATAAAGATGAAGAAGTCGCTAATAATAACAATGAGCAAAATCAAACTCAAGCTCAAAGAGCAACTAATAGAAATTCAAACACTAATAATCGAAGAAGTAACGGGTAATAATACTTGTTACTTCTTTTTTATATTGAGTAGAATTTTAAAAAATATTATAAAAAAATACTTTTCATTGTTAATAGTATGAATAGTTGATATACGTAATCTATAGGCATATAAGGATTAATTTAGTAGTATTTAATTATGTATATTTAAGTATAAATATTTGTTAAAAAGTTGTTAAAATGTTAATATATAGATAACAAATTTAATGATACATAAATCGGAGGGAATTATGAATAAATATCAAGGTGATGCATTGCATACCGACCTTTATCAAATTAACATGGGATATGCGTATTTCAAAGATGGAATACATGAGAGAAAATCATATTTTGATGTGTATTTTAGAAAGATACCGTTTGGTGGAGGATATGCAGTGTTCGCTGGACTTGCCAAAATTATTGATTATGTGAATTCGTTTGAGTTTTCAAAATCTGACATAGATTTTTTACGTGAATTAGGCTATGCAGAGGATTATTTAGACTACCTAAGTAAAATGAAGTTTACAGGAAATATTCGTTGTGTGAAGGAAGGCGAGATTGTTTTTGGTAATGAACCTCTTTTAAGAATTGAGGCACCTCTAATTCAAGCTCAAATTATGGAAACTGCAATATTAAATATAGTTAACTATCAAATACTTATAGCGACAAAAGCAGCTAGAATTAAGCACTTATGTCCAGATGAAGTTTGTATGGAGTTCGGAACACGTCGTGCTCATGAATTTGATGCAGCGATTTGGGGAACTCGTGCTTCTGTGATTGGAGGATTCGAAGCAACGAGTAATGTAAAAGCAGCGAAACTATTTAACATTCCATGTAGTGGAACGCATGCTCATTCATTTGTTCAAGCGTATGAGGATGAAGAAATTGCATTTAAAAAATATGCTGCGGCACATAAAGATTGTTATTTCTTAGTTGATACTTATGATACATTACGTTCAGGAATTCCGACAGCGATTAAAGTTGCAGATGAATTGAAAGATGAAATTAATTTCTTAGGTATTAGATTAGACTCAGGAGATATTGCATATCTTTCAAAAGAGGCAAGAAAAATGCTAGATGAGGCGGGATATCCGAATGCTAAAATAGTAGCTTCTAATGACTTAGATGAAGATACTATTACTCACCTTAAACAACAAGGTGCTAGAATTGATGCATGGGGTGTTGGAACTAAACTTATAACTGCTTACGATAATCCAGCATTAGGCGCAGTATATAAACTTGCATGTTTAGAAAATGCTAACGGAGAGATGATTGATAGATTAAAAGTTTCAGAAAATCCAGGTAAATTAACTATTCCAGGTATTAAAAAAGTCTATAGAATAATAAATAAAGATACAGGTATGGCAGCAGGTGACTATATTGCCTTAGAAAAAGAAGATGTAAGTGCAGAGCCAAGTATAAAATTATTCCACCCGACACACACATATTTAGAAAAAGAAGTTAAAAACTTTGAAGCGAGAGATCTACATGTAGATATTTTTAAAGATGGAAAACAAGTCTATGAAGTTCCAACAGTACAAGAAAGTGCGAGATACTTTAAAGAAAATAAAAAACTACTATGGAATGAGTACTTACGATTATTAAACCCTGAGTTCTATCCGGTGGATTTAAGTACAGAATGTTGGGAAAATAGAAATACAATATTAAAAAAAGTAACAAAAAAATCTAATTAATAGGTGAGAATATGACATTACAACAAGAAGTAATAAAAAAACTAAGATGTAAGGCTGAAATTAATGTTGATGAGGAGATTAGACTAACTATTAACTTTTTAAAAGACTACATTAAGAAAAATAGTTTTATAAGAAGTCTAGTTTTAGGTATATCAGGCGGACAAGATTCAACGTTGTGTGGTAAGTTATGTCAAATGGCTATTAATGAATTGAAAGAAGAAACGAGAGAAGAATATACTTTTATTGCAGTGAGACTTCCGTATGGTGAGCAATTTGATGAAGCCGATTGTAATGATGCATTACGATTTATAAATCCTGATAAGGTATATACAGTGAATATTAAAGATGCAGTAGATGCCAGTGTTAATTCATTAAAAATAGCAGGAGTAGACATTACAGATTTCGCTAAAGGGAATGAGAAAGCAAGAGAAAGAATGAAAGCTCAATATTCAATTGCTACAATGAATAAAGGTATAGTTGTTGGAACAGATCATGCAGCAGAAGCAATTACAGGATTTTTTACAAAACATGGTGATGGTGGAGCAGATATTGTACCATTATATAGATTAAATAAACGACAAGGTAAGGCGATATTAAAAGCTTTAGATTGTCCGGAACACTTATATTTGAAAAAACCAACTGCAGATTTAGAAGAAGATAGACCAGCTCTAGAAGATGAAGTAGCCCTTGGTGTAACATATGATAATATTGATGACTATTTAGAAGGTAAAAAAGTACCTGATGATATTAGAGAGATAATAGAAGGATACTATATAAAATCAGAGCATAAACGTAATCTTCCGGTTACAGTATTTGATTTTTACAATATATAGAAGAAAATAAAGCAGGTGAAAGAGGATACTATAGTAGATTAGTATTCTCTTTTACAATTATTGAATGATTAACTAATTAAAAAAAGAAAAATATTAAAAAATATGTTGACATAATCAAACTAGGATGATAGAATAGTAAAAGTCTTCTAATAGAGGATAACTATTTATACAAATTCTTTTTAAAAAAGTTTTAAAAAAAGCTTGACATAATTAGAACTAAATGATAGAATAGTTAAAGTCTTCTGATAGAGAAGACGAACAATAAAACATTTCAAAATAACAAATGTTAAGAAATTGAAAAAACTTCTTGACAAAAAGAAAAAGAAATGATAAAATAAAAAAGTCTTAAAGAAAAGACAAAACTTATTATTTCAACGAAGTAAACGGTTAAAAAGTTTTAAAAAATATAAAAAAACTTCTTGACAAACATTCGACGAAATGATAAAATAATTAAAGTCTTCTGATGAAGATAAAAAAACATTTTTAAAAAAAGTTTTAAAAAAGACTTGACAAAGAAATTTAAAAATGTTAAAATATAAA
>NZ_CAUTDQ010000064.1:0-6044 GCF_963537375.1 uncultured Gemella sp. | reverse complement strand
GTTGCAGTAAGTTGCACTAGTAATAATGAAGACATAATCAAAGGTATAATAAAAGTTATAGTATCAAGGATAATAAGAGTTATAGTGAGAGGAATTTAAGTTGCAGTAAGTTGCACTAGTAATAATGAAGACATAATCAAAGGTATAATAAAAGTTATAGTATCAAGGATAATAAGAGTTATAGTGAGAGGAATTTAAGTTGCAGTAAGTTGCACTAGTAATAATGAAGACATAATCAAAGGTATAATAAAAGCTATAGTACCAAGGATAGTAAGAGTTATAGTGAAAGAAATTTAAGTTGCAGTAAGTTGCACTAGTAATAACGAAGATATGCTTATAAGTAAAAAAAATATATAGTAGAAGCGATGATAGGAATTATAGAATTAAAAAATTAAAGGAATATTATTATGGAAAATAAATTAGTGGAAATAAATTATAATAAGAATGGAAATAGTAAAAAAACAAATAGCATGGGAATGCGTGAAATGCAGGCTAGGGCTTTTGAAAAGAGAAATTCACAACATTTGCTTATTAAGTCACCACCAGCATCAGGGAAATCACGTGCTTTAATGTTTATAGCGTTGGATAAACTTTTAAAACAAGGAGTAAAAAAAGTAATTGTTGCAGTACCTGAAAGATCTATAGGTGCTTCGTTTAAAGATACTAATCTAACGGATTATGGTTTTTATGCTGATTGGAAGGTAAATAAGAAGTATAATCTTACATTAGAAGGTAGCGAAAAAAGTAAGGTGAAAGCATTTGTTGAATTTATGAATTCGAATGAGGAGATTATTATTGCTACTCACTCTACTTTTAGGCATGCATATGAAAAAATTGATGATAAGTTATTCGACAATGTTTTAGTTGCGATAGATGAGTTCCATCATGTTTCTTCTGAAGATTCTTCTGTTTTAGGGACGGCATTAAAAAATATCATTCGTAATACTTCAGCTCATATAGTAGCAATGACGGGTTCATATTTTAGAGGAGATAGTATATCTATATTGGAAGAGATTGACGAAGATAAGTTTGATAAAGTGACTTATTCATATTATGAGCAACTCGATGGTTACGAGTATCTAAAAAGTTTTAGTATAAACTATAGTTTTTATAAAGGAAGTTATTTAGATTCATTACACGAAGTGTTAGATACAAACAAAAAAACAATTATTCATATTCCAAATGTAAACTCAAGAGAATCTACCAAAGATAAGCATGAAGAGGTGGAGAAAATATTTGATATTATAGGTGAGTATGAAGAGTATGATGAAGAAAATAGTATTCATTTAATAAGAACGACTGATGGTAGATTACTAAAAGTAGCTGATTTAGTGGAAGATAATCCATTGGTTAGAAGTAAAATATCTAAGTATTTGGCTAACATTAGTGATGTTGATGATATGGATATTATTATTGCATTAGGAATGGCAAAAGAAGGATTTGACTGGCCTTATTGCGAACATGCATTAACAATAGGTTATAGAAGTTCGTTAACAGAAATAGTGCAGATAATAGGTCGCTGTACAAGGGATAGTTCTAATAAAAATCATGCTCAATTTACTAACTTGATTGTTAGTCCAGATGCAGAAGGTGACGAAATAAATTCAACAGTTAATACTTTCTTGAAAGCCATATCTGCATCACTTTTAATGGAGAGTGTATTAAAACCAGATGTTCATTTTAGACCACGAAAAAATGATGATGAAAAAGGAACATCGGGGACAGGAGTTTTCATATCAGGATTAAAAGACCCATCGACTCAAAAGGTGAAAGATATAGTAGAAAAAGATTTAGCTGATTTAAGAGCAACTATCCTTTCAGATAATGATATTCAAAAAGCTATGACTCAAACGGATGTTAAGGTAGTTAATGATATACTAATTCCTAAGGTTATTCAAACTAAGTATCCTAAATTAACTGATGATGAAATTAAAGAAGTTACGGATCATGTAATAGTTGATATGGGATTAAAATCTGGAACTTTTGTAAAAGCTAAAGATGGGGCAGAATTTTTGAAATTTGGAAACAAATTGGTTAAGGTAGACGAGCTTAGTATAGATTTAATAAGACAAGTTTGTCCATTCCAAGAGGCCTATAAGGTTATGTCTAAGAATTTAGATGTTCCTACACTTAAGATAATTCAACGAGAAATTGACAAGAATAAATATAATTTTACTACTGAGGAACTTTTAGTTATCTACCCATTGATAAAAAGATTTGTATCAGAAAATCAAAGGAAACCTTTAAAAGATTCAGTAGATGAATATGAAAGAAGATTAGCATTTGCGTTAGTTAAACTTAATGAACTTAGAAGCAAGCGAGGAACTGAATAATATGGCTGATTTTAACAAATTAGAAGATATTTTCAATGATAATTTTTTTATTGAACATTTAAAAGAACAACCTAAACTTGTAGAAAAAGCTCAAGACCCTATAATCCAATCTTTTCTAGAAATTGTTGAATTTTATAGAGAAAATGAAAGAGAACCAGAACAAAAAAAGATTGGAAGAGAAAGAACTCTATTTAATAGATTAAAAAGTTATCGCTTAGATAAGGAACTAGCCAAGAAAGTGAGATATTTAGATGAATTTAATTTACTAGGACAAAATGATGAGAATGATTTATCAAATGATAAATTGAACAATTCAGTGTGTGAAAGTAAAATGATATATGATATGGGAAATCTAGAAAAGAGTTTTGATGGTTTAGATGCAATTTGCGATGATATGGATAGTTTTGATGAGATATTTTCAGAAAATGGAGATTATGATTTAGAATTGGAAAAATCCTTATTAGATACAAGTAGATATGCGAGTTATAAACAAAAAAGGGTACAGCCAAGGGATTATGCTGTTATTAAAAAATTAGATGATTTTGAACAGTACGATAGAATGTTTAAAAATATTCATAGTGATATTACTAGTGGGAGACGTGAATTGTTACCTATAGTTAATGAAGGCGAGAGTTCAGCTAATATAAATGCTGGAGACTACTTTATTGTAAATGGTCAAATGTTGTTTGTAGAGAGTATGGGGGATCAAGAGGTAGTAGTAAATAAAAAAGGAACTGCAACTAAGAATGCCAAGATGAAAGTAATCTATGAGAATGGTATGTATCACGAACAATTACGTCGTAATTCTCTTGCTGCTGATTTCCGAAGAAAACAATCTTTTAAAGTTAGTAATATTATTAATAGAAATAGTGAATTTGATAAAACTAAAGATATAGTCACAGGGAATATATATATTCTACAGTCTTTAAGTTCAAATAGTAAAATACAAAGTATACCTAATTTTTATAAAGTGGGAGTTACGAAGAACACTGTCGAGCAAAGAATCTCGAATGCAAAAAATGAAGAAACGTACCTCTACTCAGATGTTACAATAGTAACAACTTGGCAAGTAGCTAATGTAAATGCAGAGAAATTAGAAAAAGCTATCCATAATGTGATATCAGACTATCGAGTAGAAATTGAAATACCTATGCCAAATGGAAGAATGTATAGACCAAGAGAGTGGTTTTCTATAGAATTAGAGAAGCTGGAAAAAGTAATAAATGATATTATCTTAAAACTACAAATGAGTATTATGAAATAGTTTAACTTTTATTGATTATTCTTATATTCATGTTATAATAGGTAAGTATTTATAGAAAAGATTAGAATAGTTAATAAGGAGGAACCATGTCAGATTTAGAAAAATTATTTTTTAAGATAGATAAACAGGTAGAAGAGAATAAAGGTGAAGGGTTGTATTTTGACTCTTTAGTAAATTACCTAACTTTAGAGAATGATGAAGATTATTTTGATATTGTCGACAATTTCTCTAAAGAGGACATTAAAAAAGCTTATCAGTTTTTACTTTTAAAAGCTCTTAAAGAGTTAAATAATCCTAGTTATGACATTACACCAGAAGTTATTACTATGTATGTATCTCACATTTTAGAGTGTTTATACAATAACGAGAAGATTTCTGTAGCTGATTTTGCTAGTGGAAGTGGAAACTTTTTAATCAACTTAGCTGCCTTATCAAAAGGTGACTATGAATTAACTTCTGTAGATGTTGATAATAATTATGCTAGATTACAACAAAATATTTTCAATTTATTAGAAACTAATGTTGAAATCATTAATCAAGATGCTCTTAAGCCTTTAAATATTAAGAAGCAAGATGTTATCATAAGTGATGTGCCTTTTGGATATTATGCTGATGAGGATAACAGTTTAAACTATAAACTTTGCAGTGCTGAAGGATATAGCTTAAATGCTTTACTATTCATTGAACAAGCGACTAATTACTTAAATGATAATGGTGTAGGGGTATTAGTAGTACCTAAGAAAGTTCTTGAGCTTGAAGATAATTTCAAGAAGTTCTTAGAAGAAGATATTAATTTAAATGCGGTAATTACTTTACCTGATGAGATGTTCAAAAATGCATCTCAACAAAAAGCTATTATCTTAATAACTAGGAAAGGTCAAACTAAATTACCAAATCAAGTATTTCTAGCACAAGTACCTAGTCATAAAAATAAAGAAGGTTATGCTAATTTTATTGAAGAATTTAAAAATTGGTTATCTGAAAAATAGTATCTTTAATGTATAAATGAAAAGGTTATTTTCGTAGAAATATGTTAATAAATTGCTATTAAAGGTTGACAAGAACGTAAGAATATAATACAATATGTAAGTAGATTGCTCAAAGAGCGGTCTTAATGATTGAATGTTTGTATTTATTTTACATTCTAAACATTTAATTAAGTATTAAATTAAGATTTTGTAGTATCGGAGGGAGGGAAATCCAATGTCAAAAACTGTAGTTCGTAAAAATGAATCACTAGAAGATGCACTACGTCGTTTCAAACGTGCTGTTTCTAAAAACGGAACTATCCAAGAAGTTCGTAAACGTGAGTTTTATGAAAAACCAAGCGTTCGTCGTAAGAAAAAATCTGAAGCGGCTAGAAAACGTAAATATTAATAATTGGTAATTAACACGCAATTTATTAATAAAATCTAAAAAACTTTCCCTCTTTTAGATTTATTTAAAAAATAAGGACCTCATCGTAAGATGAGGTTTTTTTATATCTTTATATAATGAAGTAGGACTACTCTTGTTAAAAGTGAAAAATTGTGTTATTCTAATTTTAGTTATAATCACTAGGAGAATAGTATGTTTGCAATAATTTGTTTAAATATTATGTTATTAATTTCATGTTGGTACTTAATTGCTGAGAATCAAAAGAATAAAAATAAAATTAATGCTTTACAAGATGATTTAAATAAAGCAATTAAAAGACTAGCAACATTAGAAGAAGAGTCTCAAAAATAGTAGTTTTGAGTACAGAGATACCGCATAAACTAAAAGAAGATTCCATCCAAGACGGACGGAATCTTCTTTATTAAAATTCTACTTTTCTTATTTTTTTATCTAATTCAGCTATATTTCTAGCGTTCATTAATATCATTAAGAACTTAACTTCTCTTTTCCATTTTTCAATTTCTTGAATAAGAGCATCTTTTCCTTCATTTACAAGAATTTCTAAGAAAATTTTAGAAACACCAACCGCTTTAGCACCTAAAGCTAGGCATTTTACAACGTCTAGAGGATTACGAATACCACCACTTGCAATAATGTCGATTTTATCTTTATAAGAGTAGGCGATTTCTAAACTTTCTGCTGTAGTGTATCCAATTGCTTCCAGGTAAGTTGATTTATCAATTCTTCGTCCATTTTCGATTCTTGCGAAGTTTGTTCCACCCATACCGCTGATATCAACGGCTGGGATATTTAAATCGATTGCTAGTTTGATAGTTGCTTCGTTCATACCAAAACCTGTTTCTTTTAAGATTACAGGAATAGGAGATTTAGAGCTGACTTCTTTTAGGTTAGCGTACCAACTTTCGAAGTTATGATCACCTTCTGGCATAACGATTTCTTGAAGAGGATTAGTATGAAGTTGAATGTATTTTGCTTGTGATTTTTCAATTGCTTCTAAAACAAGTTTTGGATCTTTATCTAATCCTAAGTTTACCGAATAACCTTTAGGA
>NZ_CAUTDQ010000063.1:0-6157 GCF_963537375.1 uncultured Gemella sp. | reverse complement strand
GTAAGTGAGAAAGGTGAGGCGTTAAGAGAAGAAGTCTTACCAGAACTAGTAGTAAGTGAGAAAGGTGAGGCGTTAAGAGAAGAAGTCTTACCAGAATTAGTAGTAAGCGAGAAAGGTGAAGCGCTAATTCAAGAAAGTGCTCCAGTAGGAAAAGTAGAAAAGATTAATGATGGTAAATCAGGAGTTGAAGTAGAATTATTTAATAATAAAATTGATAATATTTCATTAAATGTAAAATCCGTTAAGGATGTTCAACAATTGAGTATCATTAGTAAAGAATTATCTGTAGATAAGGATAAAGTAAGAATCCTAGATTTGAAATTATCTAAGGATAATAACGTAGTACATTTAAACAATGAAAGAATAGTTCGAATAGCTTTACTGGAAAATGAAAGTAGCGAAATTGAAATATATCATGTGGATAAAACTGGTAAGTTAACGTTGATTCCTTCAGAAGTAAATAACAGAGTAGTTCAATTTAATATTAATCATTTTAGTTTGTTTGCGATAGTTGATTTTAATAAAAAGGAGAAATCTAATGAAAAGGAATTAACAATTAATAATATCGAAGGTTCAGCATCGACACATTTTAAAAATAATGAAACTAGAAAAGAAAATTCGAATAATATTGATGGAGCTAGTTATCATTTAAGTGATAATCTTGAAAAATTAAATGCAAATATAACTCAAAATGAAAACCATTTAAATAGAAATAATCAACTTCATAAGTATACTTCAAACAACAAGGATGCTACACAAAATATAGACAAATTGAGTAATAACTTTGAGAAAAAAGAATCTCTTCCAAAAACAGGTAAAACATCTTCTGAACAAGGCACAGTTTTAGTTGGACTAGGATTAATGATAGGTCTTTTAGAAGTTAGAAGAAAGTACAGCAGTAAATAATTAAAAAATGAGAAGTACAAATGATTACAAAATCAAGTGTACTTCTCATTTTTATTTTGAATAAATTTCGATTAATTGCTAAAAACGTTTTTCCATTCAGAACGTTTTTCTAAGAATTTTTTAGCTTCCATTTGAGCACCTTCTAAAGAGTGAGATGCTGCCCATCCACATTGTACTTCATTACATGCTGGCACTTCAGTAGCAACAAGAACATCTTCTAATGTTTTCGCAAGTGCCTCTTCAACTTCTTCGTAACTATCATTGTTGATTACTGATAAGTAGAACCCTGTTTGGCATCCCATAGGTCCGAAGTCTAGTACATTATCAAGGTGATTTCTGATAAGTTCAGCGATTAAATGCTCTAAAGAGTGAAGGTTAGGCATTTCTAAGTGTTCTTTATTTGGTTGGCAAAATCTAATATCATATTTATAAATTTTATCGCCATTATCCCCAGAGTATACACCAACAAGTCTAATATAAGGTGCAACAACTTTAGTGTGATCTAGGTTAAAACTTTCAACATTCATTTTCTTTTCTGTCATCAATATATCTCCATTTCTTTAATTTTATTAGCAGTTATAATTATACTATATTTTTGGAAAATATAAAATTAATAAGAATAAAACTGATGCTCAACTGAACACCAGTTTTAAATATTATTTTTCTAAAGGAATAAGTTTATTCATTATTATTGCTACAATTGCACCAACAGCAATAGGAGAACCTATTAAGTATTGAAGTAACTGTGGAGCACTAGCTTTTAATTCTGCTGGAATAAATAATAATCCAATTGTAAACATTAAAGGTACTCCGATAATGTATAATTCTCTTTCTGAGAAGTCTAGATTTTTAACAACTCTAAATCCGTTTAGCAGGATGATAATACATACTACTGAGAATACTCCACCGATTACTGCAGAAGGAATTGAATTAATTACGGCAGAAAGTTTACCTAAGAATGATAATCCGATAAACCAGAATGAAGCCATAACAAAAACTTTTCTACTAGCTACCCCAGTAATAGAGATAATCCCAGCATTTGTAGAGTAACCAGTAACAGGAGTTGCTCCAACTAGAGCGGCAGCTAAACATCCGATACCTTCCCCGATAACACCTTTGTTAACTTGAGTGTCGCTTAAAGGTTGATTGATAACTGAGCTTACTGCATACCAAGTTCCTGTAGTTTCAGCTAAAAGTACCATGTAAATAATAATCATTGTAATAATAGCAGAGATTTCAAAATGTATACTATAATCTAAGAAAAATAGTTTCGGCATTGAGAAGAAGCTAGCATCTTTAATTCCTTGAGTATTAAAACCATCCATTAAGTATGCAGAAAATGTTCCGATAGCTAAGGCGATAATTACTGAAGAAATTTGGAAAATTCTTTTGAACTTATTAACGTAATTTCCTAAAGTAGAAAATAGAATTAAAGAAGAGGCTGTAATGAATGCTAATAATACATTTTGTTTCATTGTCAGACCATTTCCTTCGATGTAGATATTACTAACAAATGCTGAAGGAAGTAATGTTAATCCTACGATCATAATTATAGTTCCACTAACGATAGAAGGTATGTAATTTTTTACTATATATTTATAAATACCAGAATAACCTAGCAAGATAACTAAAATCGCACCGACAATACTAGCTCCTAGAACAGTACCAAGGTTTTTAGTTCCCATATAAATACCAATAATAGCACCAAGAGGAATGAATGATGGACCTTGACATACAGGTAGTTTTAAATAGAATAAAACTTGAATTAATGATGCAATCCCAGCTCCTAAGAAAGTAGACTGAATTAAACCAGTAGCATCACCGGGTGATAATGCAATAGCTGTTGCTAAAATAAAAGGTGGCACGTAGACATCCATAGCTAGAACGTGCTGTAAACCTAAGATTAGAGATTGTGAAAATGGAATATTTTCTTCAACTCCTATTGTTAAATGATTTTTATTTTTTGACATAAAAACTTTTTTCTCCTTATGTTAAATTTAATTTTACTATTTTTTAAGAATTTGTTTACCTTGAACCCAAACTTCACGAATATTTTCTGAAGTAGAAAGATATAATATCTTTTGAAGAAGATGTTTATCTTCTTCATTATCTATATAATTTGGAAGTTTATTGGTAGGTGTATTGATATCAATGACTTGAAAATCACAAATGTAACCTTCTTTAAAAAGACCAAGTGGCAATTTCAAAGCTTCTCCTCCGCCTGTGGTAGCAAGATAAAATGCTTCAAATATACTAACTTTCGAATCATGAGTACCACGGTTGTCGGCTTTTAGTTTATTATCTACTCCGTCATTTAGCATTCTACTAACCATGACTGTATGCTTTATATTGTCATAAAGACTAGGGGAGAATCCTCCAGAAATATCAGTACCTAAGCAGATGTTTAAGCCTTCTTTTTTCAGTTTATTAACAGGTAACACTGCATTAGCGAAATAAGAGTTAGAGATTGGACAATGGCAAACTGATGATTTTCTATGATTAAAGATCTTTACATCATCAGAATTAACAAAGTTGCCGTGAGCCATTATTGATTTGTCAGTTAATAGACCGAATTGATCTAAAACCTCGCTATCCCTTTTTCCAAATCGTTCGAGAACAAAATTGTGTTCCCAATCACTTTCACTACAATGACTTTGAATATAGCAATTATATTTTTTTGCTAATTTTCCTAATTCAAGAAGTGCATTGTCAGTGCAACTTGGAACAAAACGAGGAGTAATAACTGGATATACACCTTGAAATACATCTTTTGCAAGTGTTTGTAAATCAATAATGAATTTTTCAGTATTATCTATAGCTTCTTTTGTACTATTGTCACGATAGAAATCAGGATTCATTGTTTTATCATCCATAACTACTTTTCCAACGAACCCTCTTTGACCATAACTAGCACAAATTTTTGCTAATTCCAAAGTAGATTCATTATGAATAGTTCCAAAATACATTGCAGAAGTAGTACCATTCGCTAATAGTGTTTTGACCAAATCGGTATATACTTCTCTAGCATAATTGATATCTTTATATTTAGATTCTAAAGGAAATGTGAAATTATTTAACCAATAGCTTAATTCATCATCCAGTGCAAGACCAGCTTGCGGCCATTGAGGAGCATGGATGTGCAAATCTATAAATCCAGGCAAAAGAATTTTATCTTCAAAGTCAGTATAATTACTTTCGTGTAGAACTTTTTCTAGAATTATTTGATAGCTTTCATCTTCTTGTTTAACAATTTTAGAAATAATTCCATTATCTGTAATAAATATTATTGCCTGTTTTAAAAACTCGATTTCGCCATATTTAGGACTATGAAAGAGAGAAGCTTTGATTATTTTTTTGTTATTCATATTTTAATTTCTCCTAAAGAATTTTTATAAATATAACATAGAAAACGAACGTTGTCAATAAAAAAATATAATATAATAAAATTAATTTAAAATAAACGAACGATTAACGGTTGAATCAAATAACAAAGTTCGTAAAAAAACGACGAAGAGCGTTTCCTTCGTCGTTTTAAAATTATTATATTGTATTTTTATCTAAATTCTTTTCTTTCTTTAGAAACTAATGTAGCTACTCTTTTTTGAGCTGTTTCTAAATAGTTTTCTCCATTTTTTAGTAAATCACAAATAATATTTGTAATTTCAACAAAATCTTCTTCTACGTATCCTTTAGTAGTCATTGCTGCGGCACCTAGACGTAAACCGCTAGTTTTCATCGGAGGTAATGTATCAAATGGAATACCATTTTTATTACATGTAATTTGTGATTTACTTAATAGATTACTTGCATCATGACCAGTTACGTTATAAGTAGAATATGTATCAATTAGACACAGGTGGTTATCACTACCATTTGAAACTACAGGAATATTGTTAGCTTTAAATGCTTCAACCATAGCTTTCATATTTTTAACTACTTGTTGTTGGTATACTTTAAATTCAGGTTTAAGAGCTTCAGCAAAACAAATTGCTTTAGCTGCAACAACGTGCTCTAATGGGCCACCTTGTGCACCAGGGAAAATCATTTTATTTATTTTTACTGCGATTTCCTCGTTATTAGTAAGAATAATACCACCACGAGGTCCTCTTAGTGTTTTATGTGTAGTAGATGTAACTACATCAGCGTAAGGTACTGGATTTGGATGTAATTCAGCAGCAACAAGCCCTGCAATATGTGCCATATCGACCATTAAATAAGCACCGACTTCATCCGCGATTTCTCTAAATTTTGCAAAGTCAATAATACGAGAGTATGCACTTGAACCAGCAATAATCATTTTAGGCTTATGTTCTTTTGCGATACGTAGTACTTCGTCATAATTAATTAGGTGAGTATCTTTCGTTACACCATATGAAACAGCGTTAAATAATTTTCCAGAGAAGTTTACTTTACTACCATGAGTTAAGTGTCCACCTGCATCCATACTCATTCCTAAAACAGTATCTCCAGGTGTAAGTAGAGATAGATATACAGCAATATTTGCACTTGATCCTGAGTGAGCTTGAACATTTACGAATTTAGCATCGTAAAGTTCTTTAAGTCTTTCAATTGCAAGTGTTTCGATTTCATCAACTACCTCGCAACCATCATAATACCTTTTTCCAGGGTATCCTTCAGCATATTTGTTTGTTAAAATACTCCCAGTAGCTTTTAGTATATCTTTAGAAACAAAGTTTTCACTAGCAATAAGCTCAATATTAGTATCTTGTCTATGTTGTTCTTTTTCAATTAATTCAAAAATTTTATCCATAATGATGCTCCTTGTTTTATAATTTTTAGAATAGCTGGAATTTATATTTTTAGAAATATAAACTTATAAATTAAATGTATGTATATTAGAAACTATGTTAACTAAAAAATAGTTCTAGTTTTTAAAAATAAATATTTATAAATTAGTTGTTATTCTTTGTCTTATAATAATAGCATAGTATCAAAAATAAATAAACTAAAAAATGAAAAAAATAGTCAAAATTATTAAAAAATTTAATTAATGATGTAAAAATGCGAACATTATATGTAAAATAAGTAAAAAAATAAAAATCACTAGTACAGATTGTGAATTATTTGAAAGATTGGAAGGGGATATGTATAAAATAAATAATAGTATAGTTCTATAGAAAGAGGAATAAATGTAAATAGTAAAAAAATTAGTGAATTTTAATTGGTCTATACTTGATATGTATATTTGTAAATGATGTGAGACAAAAAAAGTTAAAAATAAATACCTGAT
>NZ_CAUTDQ010000062.1:0-6571 GCF_963537375.1 uncultured Gemella sp. | reverse complement strand
AAGCGAAAAAAGTGTTAGAAAATGATAAAGCAACACAAGCAGAAGTAAATGCAGCTCTAAAAGCATTAGAAGAAGCAAAAGCAGGGTTAAACGGATATGTAAGTTATAAAATAAATCCAGCAATTAGTGAAGTAGAAGAATTTGATATTACTAAATTGATAGTTAAAGGTATTGTTGAAGTCGAAAAAGGACAAACTTTAAATGAAAATGATATTAAATCTAAACTAAACTTACCGGATGGAATTGAAATAGTTGAGATTGAATATCCAGATACTACAACTTTAGGAAGAAAGATTGCCAAAGTTGTACTTAGAGGAAATGATGGGCATCTATTTACGATAGAAGTTCCTATTGAAGTAGTAGGTAAAATAACTAATAATTCAACTAATGGTAATGATAGTTCAATCGACAATGGTTCTGGAAATATTGTAGATACAGAATCTCTTAAACCAATAGATTCTAAAGAGAAAAATAAAAATATTAAATTTGGGCAAAGTCTACCAAATACAGGATCAACTGAATCTAACACAGGATTAGCAGGGCTAGGAATTGCTGTTCTAGCTGGACTACTTGCAGTAGCAAAACGTCGAAAAGAGAAATAGAAGTTCAATAAGTTTAAAACAAGAATTTTGATATTCACCCCTTTTACTGAATAAATCAGTAGAAGGGGTATTATGTATTTGGGTTGTATAATAAATCCGGGGCGTGGGAAAATTCCAGCCCCGGATTTATTATACAATCATTAAATTTCAGTCGATATTTTTTATATATTAACTAGCCTCAATATCTTCTCGTAATATGAGTAGTTATTTTCTAAAATATTTTTTTCTTCTTTTACAAGCTCAGGTTCATCGGTAATAATACCATCTGCAGGGCTTTGTAAGTATCTAGTAATTAAAGCTGGATCATTTATTGTCCAGACAAAAACTTTTTTGTTTTGTTTTTTAGCCTGTTCTACTAGACGGTCCCTATACGAGAAGTCTTCTATTACGAAAAAGTCGACATTACTTTGATGAAAGTTTCCAAATTGAAGAGGGATTACATAACCAGTTTCTAAATTTGGTGCCTTTGTTTCAAGCTCTTCCATAACTTTAGAATTAAGTGACATGAATTTATAATTTTCAAGTTTTAATCTTTTTATCTCTTCAATAAGAATGTCGACGTAGTTACTTGGTTCACCACCATGAGGTTTTAGTTCTATTACTAAATTCATATTTAAATCCTTAGCTTTATTTACAAATTCTTCTAAAGAAGGTATTTTACTAGTATGGTCTCCTTGTTTTATTTGTAGACCAACAACCTCATCGAAGTTCATATCTTGAACTCGTTTATTAATGCCTGCAAGTCTTTTAAGGTTATAGTCATGCATTACAACGAATTTACTATCTTTAGTTAGCAATATATCTAATTCTACGTAATTAGCTCCGACTTCAGCAGCACCTTCAAGAGCTTGAATAGAATTTTCTACACCTTTATAGACATATCCTCTATGAGCAATTGTTTCGCTATTTTTGTTGACTCCATTTCCATAAATATTAAAACCATTAATAATAGCAGCAAGAATAATTATTATAGTAGTAAAGGTTGCTACTAATCTCGATTTTTTCTTATTTTCGTTAAGGTTATTTACTAGTTCTTCTGATATTTCGTTTTGATCTATTAGTACAGTTACTAATGAAGTTATGACCGTTACTTTTGAAATTACTCCAAGAAAGAATATAATTGCACTTATTGCTGAGAAAAATAAGGTTTGAACTATAGGATTATTACCATCTTTGTCAATATAAATACATAAGAAGGTGATAACACCGATTAAAATTACTGCAATAATGATGTATATTATTTCAAATAAGATAATAGTGAATACAAGTTTTCTTTTACCTGTTTTTGTAAGTTCCCAACTTCTTTTAATACTATCGAGTATATTCTCATCACCAACAGCAGTTAGGGGTAATGTAAAAATCAACCTAAGATTGAGATAGGCGAAAACAATCATTATTATTCCCCAAATAATAAAACCACTATTTGTTTTCATTATTTCACCGCTAATAAACTTTGGAATGAAGAGATTTTTAGCAAGAACTGATCTTACACCTAGATTTACTGTAGGGATAGTAATTATGAAATAAATTATAAAAAATAGAGTTTGAAAACCTGCCAAATTTTTTGTTTTATTCCATGCATTTTTTAAGATTTTTCGATATGAATATTTCTTATCTGTTAGTTGTCCGTATATCGTAAATGTCAGTATAGAAAATTCTATAAACATAAAAAATGCTACGATAAGTATTAAAAGATTAAGAATTATAAGACTATAGGGATTGGTTAGTATGTGAAGGATATTATTTTTATCAAGATGTTCTTCGCCTGCTAGAGTAAGTGCTAGTTGGAAAATTCTAGCGATTAGCCATAAACCACATACAAGAATTAGTTGAATTATGGCAGCTATTGAAATGTATGTGAATTTATATCGATTAATGTTTGTAGAAACACTAGTAAATAGATTTTTAATTGAAAAATCCATATAAGCCTCCTATTTTATAGTTATTAGATTATAACAAAAATAATACTTTGAAGCAAGAAAGCTACAATTTATAAAAAATATGGTAACGTTACTTTTTTCTCTTGACAATTTGATGTTAAGAAGTGTACAATAAAAAGTAACGTTACCATTCATATTTTGGTAATTGTTAAATGTCATTATATAAAATTAAAAAATAAAAAGGAGAAAGAACTATGGACTTAAAAAAAGTTGTAAAAGAAGTTGTTGAACATAGTGGTGGTGAGGAAAACTTACGCTCAGTTGTTCACTGTGCAACTCGTCTTCGTTTAGAATTAAACGATGAAAAAAAATATAATAAAGAAAAATTAGAAGATATCGAAGGAGTTAAAGGTGTATTCTTTAATAACGGTCAACTTCAATTAATCTTCGGAAGTGGTCTTGTTCAACAGGTATACGCTAAGTACAATGAAGTATACAAAGGTGGAGCTTCTAGTGAAGAAGAGGGTGAGAAATCTGCTTCTAGAAAACCAAAAGGAAATCCACTTCAACGTTTTGTAAAAATGTTAAGTGATATTTTCGTTCCAATCATTCCAGCGATCGTAGCTGGTGGTCTTTTAATGGGTATCAATAACGTCTTAACTGCGAAAGATTTATTCTACACTGGTAAATCAGTTATTGAAGCTAACCCAGGTATCGCAGGTCTTGCGGATATGGTTAATGTATTTGCAAATGCGCCGTTCGTATTCTTACCTGTATTAATTGGATTCTCTGCTACTAAACGTTTTGGTGGTAATCCATATCTAGGTGCTGCACTAGCGATGTTAATGGTTCATCCAGATGTAATGAATTTTTATGTATTTGGTAAATTAGATCCATCTACAAATCAACTTCTTGCACCAGCTTTAGATATCGTTAACCAAAGTGGTCAAGCTGTAGAAGGACTTCAAAGAGTTACAACTCTTGGGTACTGGGACGTATTCGGATTTAAGATTGCTAAAGTAGGATATCAAGGAACTGTATTACCAATCCTTGCAGCTGCCTGGTTATTAGCGACAATCGAAAAATTCTTACGTCGTGTAACTCCATCATGGTTAGATAACTTAACTACACCATTAGTTTCATTATTCGTAACTGGATTTGTAACATTCGCATGGATGGGACCTGTACTTCGCGAAGCTGGTACTTTACTAGGGCAAGGATTACAATGGTTATACATGCAAGGTGGATTCGTAGGAGCAGGTATTTTCGGTTTATTCTACGCACCAATCGTAATTACTGGATTACACCAAAGTTTCTCAGCTATCGAAACTCAATTACTAGCTGCAACAGGATTAACATTTATCTTCCCAATCGCATCTATGTCTAACGTAGCACAAGGTGCAGCGGTTCTTGCGGTATTAGTATTCTCTAAAAACACAAAAATGAAATCAATCTCATCAGCATCTGGTATTTCTGCTTTACTAGGTATTACAGAGCCAGCTATGTTCGGGGTTAACCTAAGACTTAGATATCCATTCTACGGAGCTATTGCAGGAAGTGCAGTAGGAAGTGCATGGATTGGATTAAACAAAGTATTTGCATCTGCATTAGGTGCAGCTGGTCTTCCAGGATTCTTATCAATTCCTGCAAACCACTGGTCAACATTTGGAATTGGTTTAGCATTATCATTCATCGTTTCATTCTCAGTAACAGCATACTTCTTCAAAACTAAGAAGGAACTTGTAAATGCTAGCTAATAACTGGAAACAAAATCTTCATTTAGAACCTACTAAAGGTTGGCTGAATGATCCGAATGGATTAGCTTACTTTAAAGGTAAATATCATATTTTCCACCAATATTCTTATGAAGTAGAAGGTGGATTAAAACTATGGTATTACTATACTAGTAGTGATCTAAAAAATTATGAAGATCGTGGCGTATTCCTTACACCAACTATAGAAGAAGAAAAAAGTGGTGTTTATTCAGGAAGTGCCAATATAGAAGATGGAAAACTTGTCTTCTACTACACAGGAAATGTGAAATATAAAGGTGATTATGACTACGTTCATGAAGGACGTGGTCATAATACCATATCTTTTGAAACGGAAGATGGAATTAATTTTACTGAGAAAAAATGTCTGTTAACTACAGATGATTATCCTAATATGTCAAATCATGTTAGAGATCCTAAAATATTTGAAAAAAATGGAAAAAATTATCTAGTTCTTGGAGCTAGAGATAGCAATGATTATGGATGTTTATTAGTATTCGATAAGGATACTCTTAAACCATATAAAACTATTTACTCAGAAAAAAATCTGGGATTCATGTGGGAATGTCCAGATTATTTCGAAGTAGATGGAAAAGAAATATTTATGTTCTCACCTCAAGGTATTACAAGAATGTATCCAAATTATGGAAATATGTATCAAATTGGATATTCTGTAGTTGAAGAGGGAATTGAGAATGTTGATAAATTAGATAACTTTACATTACTAGATTATGGACATGATTTTTATGCATCGCAAACATTTCTAGATGAAGATGATAATCGTGTGCTTATCGGTTGGATGTATGTACCAGATAGTAGTTATACTAATCCAACTACGAAGTTTGGTTATCAAAACTGTTTAACTGTCCCACGTGTAGTAAATTACAAAGATGGTAAGGTTAGACAAACGTTACACAAATCGGTTAAAGATTTGTTAGGTAACGATATCAAAACTAATGACTTTAACAAAAATACATGGTATTATAAACAAGAACATGGTGATAAGTTTGAAATTAGTGTAGCTGATTTTAAAGTAAGCTATGATAACAAGGAATTAAAAGTTTCTTTTGGTACTAGTGGTTATGGAAGAGATGATAGAAAATATAAACTGGATTTAGAAAATGTGGAAATAGTATTTGATAGTTCATCTATTGAATTATTCGCAAATGATGGATCTTTTGCACTTTCAACAAGATTCTATCCAGAAAATCATAATGTTAATATCTTAGCCACTGATTATTTAGCAAAAGAACTTGGAGCAATTGAAATTAGAGAGGAGAACTAAAATGGCAGTTTTATGTATAGGAGAAATGCTAATTGACTTTATTGGAGAAGGTGTAGGTACAATCGATAAAGTAAAATCGTTTAAAAAAGAGGCTGGTGGATGTGTAGCTAATGTGGCTTGCGTGGCACAAAAACTAGGACATAAGAGTTATTTATTAACATCATTAGGACAAGATGGTTTTGGTGATTTTCTAGAAAATACTTTAAAAAATGAGAATGTAGATTGTAAATATGTGAGTCGTAAAGCTGATAGTTTTACACCATTAGCATTTGTTTCTTTAGATGAAACTGGAGACCGTTCATTTAGTTTTTACTTCAAAGGTTCATCAACATTAAGAATTAGTAAAGAAGATGTTGAAAAAGTTGATTTATCAGAAATTGAAGCAATTCATTTCGCTAGTATCGCTATTCAAGAAGAATCAAAAGATAGCCATCATTTATTACTAAAAAAAGCTAAAAAAGCTGGGGTGTTAATTTCTTTTGATGTTAATTTAAGATTCAATCTTTGGGATGATCACAAAGTATATCTTGAAACTATTAAAGAATTCTTACCTTATGTTGATGTAATAAAAGTTGCTGATAACGAGTTAGAATTCTTAACAGGAACTACTAATATAGAAGAAGCATTGAAAAAAGACTTCAGTCACATGAAAGTTGTTCTTTATACTAAAGGAGAACATGGTGCGGAAGTTTATTATGAAAATCATAAAGTAGTGACTGAAATACCTAATATAAAAGCAGTTGATACTACTGGTGCAGGTGATGCGTTCGCAGGTTCATTCTTATCAAAATTATTAAATCATGAAGATCTAAATAATATTTCTGAAGAAGACTTAGCACAAATGGCTAAATTTGCGACAAACTACGCTAGTTTAACAACTACAAAAACAGGTGCAATTTCAAGTTACTTAACAGAAGAAGAATACAATAATTTAATATAATTTTTAAAAAATAAGTCCTAATTAGGGCTTATTTTTTTAGGCTCTTTGTCAAATTCGGGGCATGGAGAAAAATAGGAAATAAGATCTAGGCA
>NZ_CAUTDQ010000061.1:0-6766 GCF_963537375.1 uncultured Gemella sp. | reverse complement strand
AAATTGAAATCCGGGGCTGGAATTTTTCCATGCCCCGGATTTAGTATACAACCTTATAATCGCAATCACTATTTCCTAGGAAATATCAAAAAATAAACGACATAGACAACCGAAGTCATCTATGTCGTAAGTTAATTTTTATTATTTAGCACCTTCGTTAGCTGTTAACTCAAGTTCATAAAGTTTGAATTGGTTTTTCTTAACTTTATCTAAGTCGTAAGCTTTAACACGTTTGTTGAAGAATGAGATACTTGTATCCCAGCTTAATGGGAAGAATGGTAATTCTTCAGCTACTTCACCATCAAATTTGTTGTAAGCTGCTTTTAATTTAGCATCGTCAAACATATCTGCTGATCCTTGAGCTTTGAAGCTGTTTTCGAATGCTTCAGTAGTGTAACGGTATAAGTTTAATGGAGCTTTTTTACCTAGTAACTCTTGACGGTTAGGGTTTGTTCCATATTGCCATGCACCTTGGAAGATATCGATTGATGGATCATCAGCTTGTACACGTTGAGAGAAGTCTTTTGGAGACATAAGTTTTCCGTCTACTAATTTAACATCTAATCCTACTTCTTTCCATGATTTTAGGAATACGTCAGCTAATGCTTGGTCATATTCAGCACCTGTATTACGGATTGCGAAGTTGAATGAAAGTTTGTTTCCGTTTTTATCTTCACGTAGTCCGTCTCCATCTTTATCTTTGTATCCTGCATCATCTAATAATTTTTTAGCTTTTTCTACATCTTTTTTAGCTGCAGTAGCATTTTCGTTTACTAATTTACCTACAGCTGCTGGGTACATACCAGATCCAGTTGGAGTGAAACGTAATCCTTTAAAGATTTTTTCATTGATTTGGTCACGGTCAACTGCATATAGGAATGCTTGACGTAAGTTTTTGTCTGCTAGTTTAGAGTTAGAATCAACTACGTTTTCACCTTTTTCTTTGTCGAATTTACCTAGTTTGAATCCTACATATGACATGTAACGAGAAGTATCACCTAAGAATGTTCCGTTTTTGATGTCTTTTGCTCCTTCGTAAACACTTGGAGTAACGCTATCGATATAGTCAACTTCTCCATTTTTGATTACTTGGCTAGCTTGAGCTGGAGCTACTGTTTTGAACTCAATTTTTTTAAGTTTCATTTTATCTTTGTTGAAGTAGTGAGGGTTTTGTTCTGCAAGAACACTTTCTCCGTTTACTACTTTAGTGATGTAATAAGGACCATATGATAATGGTTTTTTGTTTAAGTCTGCTTCAGCAAATTTAGCGAAGTCTTTAGAAGCTTCTTCTACTTGTTTGGCGTTTAAGAAGTCAGTAACTAAACCTTCACCCCATAGTAATGATGGACGTACTTCAGTGTATTTAAGTACTACTGTTTTATCATCTTTAACTTGGATACCAGAAATATTTTTCGCTTTTCCAGTGTGGTATTCTTTCATACCTTCGATATATTCAAATGATTCGTTGTAACGAGTGTTTGTAGTAAATTTAGGGTTACCCATAAGTTCGTAAGTAGCTACGATATCTTTTGTTGTGAATGCTTCACCGTTGCTCCATTTAGCTCCATCGTGGATAGTTAATGTAACTTCTTTTTTATCACGATCTAAGTGGAATTTAACAGCATCATCTGCATTATCTTGAAGAACACGCCCTTCTTCGTCAGTAGAGAATGTTCCACCCATAACAGCTTGGTTTACGTATTGATCTTCTGCTTTATCTGAGAATACTGGGTTCCAAAGACCTGTTAATGGTTGTGCTGATAAGATACCATATTTTAATGTAGCACCATCTACAGCTGAACCACCGTTATCAAAGCTTGTTTTAAATTCTACTTTTGCTTTAGGAGCGTTTTTGCTTCCAGAATTACTTGATGTTGAACATCCAGCTAAAATTACTGAAAGAGCCATCGCTGAACTAAATACTTTAAGAAACTTATTCTTTTTCATTTTATTTCCTCCATAATATATAAAAACTTATTTTCAATTATTTATGAAATAATTCTAACATCATTTTAACGATAAGTCAAGTGAATTTTCAGAAAATAATATAAAAATAACAAAAATCTCTTTTAAAATTTCTGTTCGATATTTAAAAAACATAAATTTAATATTAGTTAACTAAATTGTATTCTATTGTTTTACAAATATATATTTTTCTTATTTTACTTACATAATAGGGACATCTAGCATCAAAAATCTACTATTCTTTCCATTTCAGTTTTGTTAAATTGATATATTTATTTTTATACAAAAAAAGACTGAGGGTGACTTGACAAAATCTTGTTTCTTAAGAAATCACGATTTTTAAGTCACTCTCAATCCTCTTTAAAACTTAATATAAAATTTTTAAATTATCCTTTTGCACTATCATTAGAGGTAAGCTCTAATGCATATAGTTTTTGTTCACCATAAGCGTATTTTTTAACATCGAAGTTTTTGATACGTTTATTTACCCATGTGATATCTGTACTCCAGCTAAATGGTAACCAAGCCGCTTCTTCTGCAAAGTCTTTATCGAATTTTTTGTATGCTTCTTTTCGCTTAGCATCATCTAACATTTCTTTAGAGTTGATTGTTTCTAAATCTTTTTTAAGCACATCACTCATATATCTTTGATAGTTAACTTTAGCTTTATCGCTTAATAGACGTGCTGGGTTAGGGTTAGTACCTAGGCTCCATGCTCCTTGGAATAAGTCAATAGATGGATCGTCACTTGTTACACGTTGTGTCCAATCTTTTGATGACATTAGTTTTCCATCAGCTAATTTTACATCTAAACCTACTTCTTTCCATGATTTAATAAATGCATCAGCAAGAGTTTGATCATAGTCTTGACCTGTGTTACGGATTGCGAAGTTAAATGTTAATTTCTTACCATCTTTATCTTCTCTTAATCCATCTCCGTCAACATCTTTAAGTCCTGCTTCATCAAGAAGTTTTTTCGCTTTTTCTACATCTTTTTTATACTTGAATCCATCTTTATCATAGTAATCTTCTGAACGTGTTGGGTAAATACCTGAGTTTGTAGGTGTGAATCGTAGTCCTTTGTAGATTTTTTCATTTAATTGATCCCAATCTACCGCATATCCGAATGCTTGACGTACTCGTTTATCCGCTGCTTTTGCATTTGGATTTACTTTCACTTCATTTTTCTCTTTGTCCCATGTACCTAGTTTAAATCCTACATATGAAATATAGAAATCTGGTTGTCCTAATAATGTTCCGTTTGAATAGTCTTTTACCGCGTTCCATACATTCGGAGTTACTTGTGACATGTAGTCAATTTCACCATTTTTAATTATAGAACTTGCTTGAGCTGGCGCAACTACTTTATATTGGATTTCTTTTACTTTTACATCGCCTTTTTTATAGTAGTATGGATTTTGCTTAGCAAGTACGCTTTCTCCATTTACTACTTTATCTAAATAATATGGACCATAAGATAACGGTTTTGTATTTAATTCTGCTTCTACAAATTTGCTAAAGTCTTTTGATGCAGCAGCTACTTGATCTTTGTTAAGAAATGTTGTTATGAATCCACTTCCCCATAGGAGAGCTGGTTTTACATCTTTGTATTGAATTACTACTGTTTTATCATCTTTTTTAGTAAGACCTGAGATTTTTTCAGCTTTACCTTCATGGTAGGCTTTCATTCCTTCTATTGTTTCAAATTCACTCTTATAACGGATATTATCTTTATACTTAGAGTTACCCATAAGTTCGTATGTTGCGATAATATCATCCGCTACTACGTCTTGATTGTTACTCCATTTTAAATCTTTACGGATAGTAAGTGTTACTTGTTTTTTATCCTTATCTAGATGAAACTTAACCGGCGCATCTTCATCATCTTCTTTTAATTTGTATGAATGATCAAAAGCAAATGTGTGTGCCATAGTATCTTCCATTACTGCATTATCTGTTGCTTGCAGGTGGAATACTGGATTAAACATACCTGTTAATGGATCAGCGCTAAGGATACCAACTTTCAGTATAGAATCACTTAGCGCACTCCCACCGTTATCAACTGATGTTTTAAATTCTACTGATGGTTTTCCATCTTTTGATGATTTTGATGACGTTGAACATCCTGCTAAAATAATTGATAGTGCCATTGCTGAACTGAATACTTTTAAAAATTTATTTTTCTTCATTTTTTCCTCCAATATAACTCTAGTTTATTAATAATTAATAAAGACAAAATTTAAGACGAGGTATCTTTGCTACATTAAAGCATGATACTTCGCCTTAAATCTATGTAAATTTGTAGCTCTACATATTTTTATTGAGAATATAGGAATAACTCAAAAATCGTAATTTCAAGTCAACCCTTGTTAATTAATTTTTCATTTAAAAGTTATATCTATTTTTTTATTAATATTTCTATAATATAAACAGTATATTCATATTTTCAAAGGTGAGAGGGCTTAAATTAGAAACCTCTATTGAAATTCTAATTTTCATCCCTCTCAAAAATTAATTGAAAATAAAATGAAATATAAGTTTATTAGGGGGAAATTCAACTAAGTGCCCTTAGCTAAATCTCAATCCTAAACTAAATTAATTTTTCGCTGGTGCATCAGCTGTTAACTCTAAACCGTAAACTTTTTGTTCACCAGTTTTAAGTTTCGCTAAATCAAGTGTTTTAACACGTTTGTTAACCCATGTCATTTGTTGTTGCCAGCTGAATGGTAACCAAGCAGCTTCTTCTCTGAATTGTTTATCGAATTTTTGATATGCTTCTTTAAGTTTAGCATCATCAAACATGTCGCTACTTCCCATAGCATCTAATGATTTTTGTAATTCTTCAGTTGTGTAACGTTGTAAGTTAAGTGGTGAAGTTTTTCCTACTAATGAACCTACGTTAGGATCACTTCCTAATCCCCAAGCTCCTTGGAAGATATCGATTCCTGGATCATCTGCTTGTACACGTTGAGAGAAGTCTTTAGGTGCCATAAGTTTTCCGTCTACTAATTTAACATCTAATCCTACTTCTTTCCAAGATTTAACGAATGTATCTGCTAATGTTTGGTCGAAGTCTTGACCTACGTTACGGATAGCGAAGTTAAATGTAAGTTTTTTACCATTTTTATCTTCTCTTAATCCGTCTCCGTCAGTATCTTTAAGTCCTGCTTCATCAAGAAGTTTTTTAGCTTTTTCTACGTTCTTAGTATATTTCTCACCGTCTTTGTTGTAGAACATTTTAACGATTGGTGGATAGAATCCAGAACCAGTTGGTGTGAAACGTAATCCTTTATAGATTTTTTCATTGATTTGATCCCAATCTACCGCATATCCAAATGCTTGACGCACTCGTTTATCTGCAGCTTTTGCGTTTGGATCTACTTCTACTTCACCTTTTTCTTTGTTGAATTTACCTAGTTTGAATCCAACATAAGAGATATAGTAATCAGATTCTCCTAAGATAGTTCCATTCTTAGCGTCTTTAGTTCCGTCCCAGATACCTGTAGTTAAACTATCCATTAGGTCTACATCACCGTTTTTAAGAACAGCACTTGCTTGAGCTGGTGATACTACTTTAAATTGGACTTCTGGAATTTTCACATCAGATTTTTTGTAGAAGTAAGGGTTAGCTTTCGCTAATACACTTTCCCCATTTACTACTTTATCTAAGTAATACGGTCCATAAGATAATGGTTTTTTGTTTAAGTCTGCTTCAACAAATTTAGTGAAGTCTTTTGATGCAGCTTCTACTTGAGCCTTGTTTAAGAATTCTCCGATAAATCCATTACCCCATAATAATGCTGGTTTAATCTCTGTATATTTAAGTACTACAGTTTTATCATCTTTTTTAACTACTCCAGAGATATTTTTTGCTTTTCCTTCGTGATAGTCCTTCATACCTTCGATTACTTCGTACTCATCACTGTAACGAACGTTTTCAGTGTACTTAGGATTACCCATAAGTTCATATGTTGCAACGATATCGTCCGCTTTTACGTCTTCTCCGTTACTCCATTTAAGATCTTTATGAATAGTTAATGTAACTTCTTTTTTATCGCGATCAACGTGGAACATAACTGGTGCTTCCTTGTCATCTTGTTTTAGACGGTTTGCATCGTCAAGTGGGAAAGCTCCTGCCATTGTATATTTCATTACATCATTGTCAGTAGATTGTAAATAAAATATTGGGTTAAACATCCCTGTTAATGGATCTGCTGAACTAATACCAACTTTAAGTTGTTGACCACTAAGCGCATTTCCACCATTGTCCACGGCTGTCTTAAACTCTACAGCTGCCTTTGTTCCCTTAGAATTGTTACTTGCGCTTGAACATCCTGCAAGTAACATTGTGAGAGCCATAGCTGAACTAACTACCTTTAACATTTTTTTCTTTTCCATTATCTTATCCTCCATGCTGTATTGTATACAGCCTTTCTTAAATATTTATTTTTAGCAATTATATCAGAAAAAATTACATGCGTCAAGTAATTGTCAGAAAATTTTACAATGTTTTTTTAATTTTCACTGAAATGAAATTTTATATTTATTGTAAAGTTGAATATATAACCCTAAATTTCCTGTATTAAAAAAGAATACAACTCTTATAACTCACAATAATCAAGTATTCTCAATCCATTCTATCATTCTTCTAAATTATACTTCTATAACAGTAAAATAAAATATTATTTAGAAAAATTTCTTAATATCATAAAAAAAGCCATGTAGAAATCTTTCTACATGACTTTCGGTTGTATACTAAATCCGGGGCATGGAAAAATTCCAGCCCCGGATTTCAATTTTT
>NZ_CAUTDQ010000060.1:0-6871 GCF_963537375.1 uncultured Gemella sp. | reverse complement strand
CGACAGTAACACTACCAGAATATGAAGGCGGAGTAAATGCAGAAGAAAGTGCAGTACATAGTCTATCAGAATACAAAGAAACAATTGGGACAGTAGGAGAGGAACCAGCACCGACAGTAACACTACCAGAATATGAAGGCGGAGTAAATGCAGAAGAAAGTGCAGTACATAGTCTATCAGAATACAAAGAAACAATTGGGACAGTAGGAGAGGAACCAGCACCGGTAGTAACATTTCCAGAATACACAGGTGGAGTAAATGCAGAAGAAAGTGCAGTGCATAATCTACCAGAATACAATGGAGCAAATGGAACAGCAGGAGAGGAACCAGCACCGACAGTAACACTACCAGAATATGAAGGTGGAGTAAATGCAGAAGAAAGTGCAGTGCATAATCTACCAGAATACAATGGAGCAAATGGAACAGCAGGAGAGGAACCAGCACCGGTAGTAACACTTCCAGAATACATAGGCGGAGTGAATCTTGCAGAGAATTTAGTGAACGATCTAAAAGACTATACAGAAGCACTTGGAACAGCAGGAGACGAAGTAGTAACAAGAGAACCGCTACCAGAATATAAAGGCGGAGTGAATGCAGTAGAAAGTATAGTAAATGATGTAAAAGATTATACTGAAGCTATAGCGACGGTAGGAGATGAAGTAGCACCGGTAGTAACACTTCCAGAGTATACTGAAGCTAGTACTAAGTCTGCTGAAAAAGATGAGCAACAAAAAGTTACAGTACTAGAACAAACTGTAGGAAATAGAAAAATAAGTGTGCATTTCGATATCACAAAAATTCCAGCAGCTAAGTTCCACGTTGCAGAAGTAAAAGATGAAGCAGAATTAGCTGAGTTAAGTAATGAATTAAAAGCAATTAATCCAAAATATAAACTAGTAGATGTTTATGATTTGGAGCTTGCGGATTCTTCAGGGAATACTGTTGATTCAGTAGGAACTAAGAGAACTGTTACTGTAACTAATGCTAAAGGGAAATCAATAGTTTATTATGTTTATCGTGATGAAAATAATAAATTAAAATTAGAAAAATTACCAACTTATGACAATGGAAATGGAAGTATCGTTACTTTCGACACAACCCACTTTAGTAAATATGCTTTAGTAGAAGAACGAAGTGATGAAGAATCAGAAGAGTCAGAAACGGTACAACCAGATATAAGGGAAAAATTAAATTTATCTCAACCAGTGATTACACAATTTGAAACATTAGAAAATGAATCAACACTTGATAATACATGGAATCCATTTACAAAAGCTCAAGAGTCTACAGGTGAGAACGTTCGACAAGTTATGACTTCACACGATAATAAACCTACATTATCAATTGATAAAGCTGAAGTAAAAGTAGTGAAAAAAGAAGAAAGTAGAGTATTACCTAACACAGGATTACAAACTTCTTCATATGCATTATTACTAACTATCGCAGGATTAGCGGGAACAGCTGTATCAAGAAGAAAAAATAGATAATAATTGTGAGCTGTTGTAAAAGAACGACGTTGAATTATTGATATATAATTTTTAATACGTAAATATTTAATTTAGATAAGTGGATGTTATCCTGTAATGAGCAGGAGGCATCCACTTTGTTTTTTGATTAATTTATATGTGTATTCTCAAAAATACAGTTGAAAAATGCTTGATTTTTTCATATTGGTATTATTTTATTTTCATATTATAATAAATATAGTAATTATTTTTATGTTATGAAGAATAAGGTGAATTGTGAGTAGAAGGGAATTAATTTATGAATAAATGCGTGAGTGTTTTAAAAAATATTGATTTTATAAAGTATTTTTTTTCGATTAACTTTATCACATTAGCGCAATCTTTTGTTAGTATCAGTATTATCTGGTTGATTTATGAAGAAACTAAAAGCCCATTATTGATTGCTATTTTTGGTGTATTGACTCAATTGCCAGCTATAGTTTTTGGACCATTAATATCAAAAGTGTTAGATAGGTTTAATATTGGAAAAGCGATGTTCTTGTTTTTACTACTAAGAGCTGGTATTTTTCTTATTATTTTTTTATTGCCATTTAATGATAAAATCTCTTTGAGCATTATAGGATTATTGATAGGTTTGAATAGTGTTATAGGAATTCCTTTATCAGCGGGAGGAGATATAATAATAAAAGAGGTATGTAATGATGAACAATTAGTAACAGCTAATGCATTGATGATAATATTTTTCGATATCTCTTATATCTTTGGTTCGATTTCTGTTGCGATAATGGGAGTGTTAGGTAATAATAGAATAGCTTTTATAATAGGTGCTGTATTATTTTTCATTTCAGCGATTATAATAAGTACAATAAAAAGTGATGAAATATTTAGTAACAGTGAAGATAGACAAGGAAAATATACCATATTTAGTTCTATGAAGTATATTGTAAAAAATAGTGAAATATTCCTTATGACAATTAATACGACATTGTGGAATATGTTAACTTGGGGAAGTTTTATCGTTTTATTACCAATATATGTAGAACAAAATCTAAATAATAATAGTGTAGCGTATGGAATATTAAATTCTTTACAATCTGTTGGTATTATACTGGCTTCGCTTATAATAGGTTTGCAATTTATATCAAAAATTAAAATAGAAAAATTAATTTGCCTAGGCATTATAGTGCATTGTTTATTATTGATACTGTTTTATTTTAGTACGAATATTATTCTTTCAGTAATTATACTTATTATAGCAGGAGTCGCTTCAGCCCCAGTACTGATTTATAAAGCAACATTCTTCCAAAGAAAAATTTCTAGAAAAATAATGGGGCAAGTATTATCATTAATTCTAGTTTTAGGAAGTGTCTTGTATTCTCTAGGAGGTATAATAATAGCGTTTCTGATAGAAAAATTAGGAAAAGAATATTTTTCATATATAAATTTATATTCTTTAATTATCATTATAGTAATATCACTAATGAGTCTTAAAAAAATATCGTAGATTTTTTGTTAAGAGCGGATAGTGTAATTATATATAAATAAGTACATTAGAAAGGGGAAGATAATTATGGATCCTATGATTGAAAAAATGTTTAATGATAATTTACTAAATTTTAAAATTATTGCTGAACTAGTAGATTATTTAAGGGTTAAGCACGGTGAGGAACCGTCATTTACATTTGCTTGTTTTAAAAATGGGTTAAATATAGAACAAACTGAAGATTTGCTTATGTTCTATTCAGATATTACTGATGAAATAGCAGCCGAAGATATACATTTATTAGATAGAAATTTATTAATAGAAAAAACTAAAGAAAAAATTTCAAATTTGACAGATGATAATAAAATTGGAGAAATAGTAGACAGTTATATTAATTGTTACTTTTTGTTAAAAGAAGAAGGATGATTAGAAATTATGAAACCATAGAATTTATTTGTTACTTAATTTATGATAAGTGGAAATTAAAAAAAGAAAAGAAAGAGTTAAAAAACAATAGTAATAAATGATTAAGTATCAACCTCATTTCCTGATTTAGAGAGATGGGGTTGTTTTTTTATTATTTCAAAAATCACCGAATTCGCTAGCGAAAATAATTTACTTATCGTAAATTAAAAGAAAAATCAGTATAATATTCAGAAAATATTGACTTTACGAGAAAAACACGTTAATATAGTTAAAAATAGGAGAACAGATTCAAGAGAAATAGTAAAATTACTTGAAGAGAATCATTTAAAATTCGATAATAAATTTTAAAATAAGAGGAAATATTATGAAAGAGATAATTAGTGTTGAGAGTCTTAGTAAAGACTACATAATAAAAAATAGAGTTAGCTTTTTTAATACAGAAAAGACAGTTAAACAAGCGTTGAAGGATATAAATTTTAGTATTAAAGAAGGAGAAATTGTAGGATATATAGGAAATAATGGAGCTGGAAAATCTACAACTATAAAATTGCTGTTAGGAATACTAACTAGTACAAAAGGTTCAATAAAAGTATTCGGTAAAGATCCATTTATTAATAGGCAAAAAAATGCTAAAAATATAGGTGCGTTATTTGGACAAAAATCACATTTATGGTGGGATTTACCACTAATCGATTCTTTTGAGTATTTATCGAAAATCTATGAAGTAGACAATAAAGAATGGTTAGACTATTTGATAACAGAATTAAATGTAAAAGAGTACTTATATCAACCAGTTAGGCAACTATCTTTAGGACAAAGAATGCGTGGAGAGTTTATAGCTAGTATTATTCATAAGCCGCAATTAGTGTTTTTAGATGAACCGACAATCGGTTTAGATATAGAAACAAAGAAGAAAATCATGGAATTAATACTAAAAATAAATGAGAAATATAATACTACTATCATACTAACGACTCATGAGATTTCTGATATTGAAAAAGTATGTAAGAGAATGATTTTGATAAGTGATGGTGAAATCAATTATGATGGTGAAGTGAAGAGCTTCAAGCAGATTTTTAATAAATATAAAAAACTAAAAATGTACGGAGAGAATATAGTAGATTTAGATAAAGAAGGAATATTGCCTTTACGTACAAATGTTGATTCTAAAGAGTTTGTTTTTGATGAAACTAAATATAATATTTTGGATATAATAAAATTACTGCCGAGTGAAAGTATAATTACACAAACTGAAGTACTGGACTTAAATCTACAAGAGGTATTGCTTGTGAAGGATAAGACGGGTGATAAATATGAATAGATTTTTTGCTTATACTTTATATCAATACAAAAGTTTATTACAATACAAATTTAATACGATAATGCAGATAATTGCATCACTTTCTATGGTATTAATACAGTATAGTATCTGGATATATGTTGAAAAATACAATTCTAAAAATATTGATGAAATAATAACTTACGTACTGTTTGCGATTATTTTACAAATAGTTTTACCTATAAAAATAACTACCAATTTTGTATCTGAAAAAATTTTAAAAGGTATTATTATTAATTATTTGAATAAGCCTAATGGATTAATAGTTATAACATTTTTCTCTACTTTAGGAAATTTTCTCTATAAATTAAAATTTCAAGTACTACCAATTTTAGTTATTTATATTTTACTGTTTTATAATTTAATATTCAGAACTATTTCTCTTAAGAGATTTGTACTTTTTATATTCGTGTATATTTTGAGTTATATCGTTGCGTTTTTATTAGGTTATATTATTGCATTATTATCAACAGTATTTATAAGAATAAATGGTGTATCTGAATTAGTTAATGCTCTTCTTATTATTTTCGGTGGAGGATTGCTACCTTTAGATTTATATCCAAAATTATTATTGAAAATATCAGAGATAACTCCATTTTACGCTGTAATGTATGCACCTATTTCTATTATTGTACATGATAATGATTTAGGAAAAGTCTTATTTATTTTTGGTGTACAGATATTCTGGTTAATCATATTATTGATAATTTCAAAGAGACTATCACAATATGTATTTAATAAGTTTGATATAATGGGAGGTTAATATGAAGAAACATTTATATTTATATGCAGAGTTTTTTAAAATGGATGTAAAAAGGATATTGAGTTATAAACTAGATTTTATAATAGGAAATTTGGGCTATTTACTAGATACTCTTACAACATTGTTTGTATTACTTATTACGCTTAATTATACAGAATTAATCGGTGGTTTTTCTTTATATCAATTGTTGTTTTTATATGGTTTTCTAACACTAACATCAGCGTTATGGGAATTTTTCTTTGTTACTACTTTAGAAGTCCCATATTTAATTCAAACTGGAGAACTTGATTTATTTTTATTAAGACCACTTAATATTCTTTATCAATTTATTATTTTCCAATTAGATGAGGAAGCTTTATTTGAGTTAATTACAGGTATAGCTATTGTGATTTTTTCATTATATAACTTAGATATTGATGTAAATTATTTATTTATAATAAAATTCATTTTATTTACAATATCTGCGGTTCTAGTAAGAGAGGCTATATACTTAGCATTAGTATCAATTAGTTTCTTTTCGATAACAAATGATAGTATAAAATCAGTTTTATGGCAATTATATCAATTAGCAAATTATCCAGTTAATATTTATCCGTTTTTTATTAAAGTAGTACTAATAATTATTCCGTTCGCATTTGTGGGATATTTCCCAGTGGTAAATTTAATAAATTCGCATGATAGTTTTAATTTAGAAACATGGCTTTTAATATTATTTGGACCGCTTCTACTTATATTAATCTATAAAACAATATGGAATTTCGGATTAAAAAAATATCAAAGTACAGGATCATAATAGTTAAGAAGGTTAATGATTTTTAAGAAATAAGTATAAAGTAAATCACATAGGAGGTGTTTTTTATAGAATTTAATGTTAAATTAGCGAGAAGTTTGTATTTATGTTTGAACTTAAATTTGAGTGTTTTATATTCATACATAACGGTGAAATTTATATCTGTATATAATTTTCCTATATATTTTATTTTGTTAATAACTACTTTGATAGAAATATTTATTTTTCTAGATACTAGTTATTTCAGGATTTTAACTAGTATAAAAACAAAGTATTTTTATTATATATTAATAGTTTTTTCAGTAGTAGTGTTTATTCTTAAAAATAACATAAATTTATACTATGTCTTAACATTTTATTTTGTTTATTACTTATTAATATCAATAGTTCTGCTTAATTACAATTTATTTGTAATAGAGGGAAGTAAGTCTATCAAAGCTGGAGTGACAGATATATCCTTATATAGCAACTTGTCTAAATTACTTGGTTTTTCTTTAGGAAGTTATATTTATAAGGTGAATATTGATGAATATTTAATAGTATTTATAATTGTATATTTGTAAATGATGTGAGACAAAAAAAGTTAAAAATAAATACCTGATAT
>NZ_CAUTDQ010000059.1:0-6939 GCF_963537375.1 uncultured Gemella sp. | reverse complement strand
GATAAATTTAGCTATGTTATTACTCCAAATGGGGATGCAATTTCTTACAATGGAAAAACGGAGTTATTAAAAGATATAAATGTCAAAGAAGGTGCGGAGACAAATAGTTCGAATAGTACTGCTAATGTAGAAAACAATTCTATAAATAATAATACAAGCAATAATTCTGCTGCTGATAAAACTGAAACAGCGAATAATTCTTCAGAAAATACTGTAGAAAATAACAATCATAGAGAAGAAAAAAATACTGAAGAAAAAGAAATTGAAGCAAAAATTGACTATGTTGCTAAACAATTAAATATAGATAAAAGTTCTATAAAATTAATAGAGACAGCAGAAGGGAAAGCACTAGTGTATCCACATGGAGACCATAGCCATACTATATTAGTTAAAGATATAGACACATCTAAACCTCTAGCAGATCCACATAGTAATTCAGGAGCTGAGACGTTAAAAAAATTAGGATTCGATGATGATATTATCCATGATATTCAACATGCTTCTGCAGACACAGATTTTCCTGCACATGAATCAAATGTAGAGAAAATGAAAGAGTGGTTAAAAACCGTTAAGTATTTAAATATTGGTCAAAACAAAGATCCACTTAAACGAAGTGGTTTAGAACTTATGCCAAATATAGAAGTTCTTGGAATAGGGTATACACCTATCGACGATATTGCACCTGTTTATAAATTTAAAAAATTAAAACAATTATACGTATCCAGAACAGGTATTAAAGATTATTCATTTATAAAAAATATACCAACATTAGAAGGAATTGATTTTTCTGAAAATGACATTCAGGATATTTCGTTCTTAAAAGATTATCCAAACTTAAAATTAGTATCTGCAGCAGGAAATAACATTGAAAATATCGATGTATTAAAAAATCTTACTAATTTAGAATCGTTGAATTTAGATAATAATAAAATTAAGGATATATCAGCTCTAAAAGATTTAAATCATCTAAGAGCAGTTAGTCTTGAAAATAATAATATTACAAAGTTAGATGCATTAAGTAATAAAAATGAATTAGAGCGTCTATTCTTATCTAATAATGGAGGTTTAGAGTTAGCGACTCTTAAAAATGATAATTTAGAACAGTTGACGGTGAATAATACTAATATAAGAGATTTAAGTGTTGTATCTAACTTACCTAAATTGAAAAAATTAACAGCAAATGATAATAAAATTACAACATTATCTCATTTGAAAAATGCTAAAATTTTAGAAAGTGTAGAAGTTAATAATAATAAAATTGATAGTTTAGATTTTGAGAACAAAACAATTACTAGTTTAGAAATCAAAAATAATAAACTAGAGGATATTAATAATGTTCATAAACTATCTGCGCTTGAAAATTTAGATGCTAGTGGTAATAAGATAAGTGAATTTCCAACTAATAAACAAGATAAGCTGATTAATTTAACAGTTAGCAATAATGTTATTAGAACAATGGAAAATGTTAATAATCTTACAGCACTAAAATACTTAACAATGTCAAATAACTATGTAGCATCACTAACATTAAAAGAAAAAAATAAAACATTAGAATATCTAGATATAAGTCACAATACTATTCCGAAAGAAGAGTTAGAGATTCCTAGTGGTGGAAATATTCCAAAAGGAATAATGAGTAACTTTGAAAAAGTCGAAAGTGGGGACATAAAAGAGAATTATACTTTAACTGCTGATTATATTACAGAACAAGCAGAAAAACTACAAGAAGAGATATTGAAACTAAAAGATGAGAAAAAATTAGCACCAGAAGTTGCTGATGAGTTAAAACAAAAAGCACGTATTATTTATCTTGATATGTCTTACAGTGTAGATCAAAGTAGAAATAAACAAATTGAATTAGAAAGACAATTGAGTGAAATAAGAAAACAAGTTAAAGATAATTTAGTAACACCAACTGCTGAGATAACTAACAAAGAAGATTCAGTTACAGAACACTCTAATGCTGAAGTAGAGCATCCTTCAGAAGAAAATAATAATAGTGAAGTTGAAGAACATAAATTTGTCTTTGATGTTAACAATATAGTGAGTGAAGAAGGGGATGGCTATATTGTAAAACATGGAGATCATAATCACTTTATCAAAAAATCAGAATTATCAGCTAAGCAATTAGAAGAAGCAAAAGAGTTCTTAGCTAAGAAAGCAGAAACTACAACAACTATAGATAAAGTAACGTTAGATAGTAAAAAGAATTATGTTGCTCTATTCTATGGATTAAATGTTAGTGACATTTCAGTTGATAATAATGCGTTAGTATTTAATTATAACGGTTCAGTTAAGCGTCTTTTACTCAATGATATAACTGTTCCGGTGATGAGTTCAGACTTGGAGGGTGATTTTGAAAAAGAAATAACGGCGTTAGCAAGTAGTATGAATACAACTGTTGAACATATTCAAGTACAAGATGGACAAATGATAGTAAATCATGGGGATCATAATCATTATTATCCAATTAAGAGTCCAGGATGGAGATTATATAATCAAAATAAAATACCTTATATAGAAATACCTAAAGTAAATGGTAATATTGATGAAGCTGTTGTTAATAGTAGACTTACTGAATTAGAAAATAAGGCACAGGTTGTTTTAGCTAATAATCCAGTTAAATTAAGAAAAGTGTTAAATTGGTTAAATAATTTCAGAGATGTTAGTCTAGCATGGCATGTAACAGGAACAGATGGATATTTACAAGCTCTAGACAAATTTGAAAAAACTCAAATAGATATATAACTCTATATTACAAAAATTAAAAGTAGTGGATTGATAAAGGAAACTTGATCCACTATTTTTAATGTATTAGGCTATTAAAAAATTCCAAGAGGATTTATATAAACCTCTTGGAATTTTTTAGTTTAAAATAAAATTAATCTCTTTCGATTTTTGTGATTCCACGCATGTATGGACGTAGAACTTCTGGTACTGTGATTGAACCATCTTCATTTTGATAGTTTTCAATAATTGCAGCTAAACAACGTCCAACAGCTAATCCAGAACCGTTTAGAGTGTGAACAAATTCAATTTTACCTGTGTCTTCACGTTTGAATCTCATATTAGCACGACGAGCTTGGAAATCTGTACAGTTTGAACATGAACTGATTTCTTTATATGCATTATAACTTGGTAACCATACTTCTATATCATATGTTTTAGCGCTTGAGAATCCTGTATCTCCAGAACATAGAGTGATAACACGATATGGTAAGTTTAATTTTTTAAGGATGCTTTCAGCATGACCAGTCATGATTTCTAATTGTTCATAAGAATTTTCAGGTTTTGCAAAACGTACCATTTCAACTTTGTTGAATTGGTGAAGACGGATAAGACCACGAGTATCACGACCAGCACTTCCTGCTTCTGATCTGAAGCAGATACTGAATGCTGTAACACCTTTTGGTAACATATCTTCTGTTAAGATTTCACCATTGTAGTAGTTAGTTAATGGAACTTCTGCTGTTGGGATAAGAGTTAATCCTTCAGATTCAACAGTATAAACATCTTCAACGAATTTAGGGAATTGACCAGTACCGAATAAAGCAGTTCTGTTTACTAATTGAGGTACCATAAATTCTTCATAACCGTGTTCAACTACGTGAGTATCAATCATAAAGTTGATTAATGCACGTTCAAGCATTGCTCCAGCTTTTTTGTAGAACACAAATCTACTTCCAGAAATTTTTGCAGCACGTTCAAAGTCAGCAATATCTAATTCTTCAACTAGATCCCAGTGAGCTTTTGGTTCGAAATCAAATTCTCTAACTTGACCAATACGGCGAACTTCAATATTTTCATCTTCATTTTCTCCAATTGGAGTTTCATCAGAAATTAAGTTAGGGATTCTAATAATTTTTTCGTTAATTTCTTCAGCAATTTGTTTAACTTCAATATCGCGTGTTGTTATTTCATCAGAAACGTGTTTCATCTCAGCGATTACATCTGAAGCATCTTCACGTTTTCTTTTTAAGATTGCAATCTCTTCACTTTTTTTGTTACGAAGTGCTTTTAAATCTTCCACTTGAACAAGAAGTTCACGACGTTTTTTATCTAAGTCGATAAGTAAGTCAACTACATCAGTCTCTAAGTTTCTAGCAGCTAATTTTGCTTTTACCATTTCAGGATTTGCTCTAAATAATTTAATATCTAACATATTTATATTCTCCTTTTGTATATTATTTTTAAATTGAATTAAGTATAAAATAAAAAATCCCTTACGTCGAAGACGTAAGGGACGATTAATTTCTATACCGTGGTTCCACCCAAATTCAATCTTAAAGATTCTTAAAAAATTATATTTGATATTATTTATAGTAGAATTTTAAAATAAACAATAAGTACTTTCAGCCAATGTACTCTCTCTGGAAAAGTTTTTAGATTAAAACATGTCTATAATCAAATTATATATATTTATTTAAATTAATTTTACTCTATGATAAGCTTTGTTGTCAAGTGTTTTTAGAAATTAATTTATTTTTCCTCGGTTGTTTTCTCTGTAGTATTTTCTGATTTTGATGTTGTTGTTTCTTCGTTAGTATTGTGTTTATTGTCATTTGAAATTGTGTTGTTTTCAGAATTTGAAACTTCTTTTTCTGCGTTAAGAGTCGTACTATTTTCGTTATTTGTTTCTGGAGTTTCTTTTGGTTTAGCTCTTGAAACTAGGGCAGCTAATAACTTATCTATATCGTTAATTAATATTGTTTCATTTTTTCCACCAAGGTTGAAATTAACAGCTTTTCCATATGGTGTTTCTATTACATTCATACTATCTGGAGAAAGTCTAAATAGACCAGCAAGTAAGTTTAATTTTGCAGATTCTTCTGGAGTAAGTTCAACTTTTTTAGTTTCTGTTGTACTTTCGTCTTCAGATGTGTTGTTTTCAGTACTTGTTGTATTCTCATCTTTAGGTTTGTTATTTTCAGTACTTGTTGTGTTTTTATCTTTAGGTTTGTCGTTTTCAGTACCTGTTGTGTTTTCATCTTTAGGTGTATTAGTTTCACCACTTGGTGTACTATTTACCTTATTATTTTCATTAGTTGTAGAGTTATTTTCTTCTTTATTACTTGCATTATTTGATGATGAATTATTATTTTCATCTTTTTTACCTGCATATTTTTCGAAATCAGTGTTATCATAATTTGCTTTAGAAAATTCAAGTGGGAATGATGGATCATTTGCTTCTTTAGCGAATTGATCTGCAGATGAACGAAGTGTCATACCATCCTCATCTTTTTCATTAAGTTTATTATAGTTTTCACCGAATTCAGCCTTAGTACTTGAATTGTGTTCAAGAGCGTAATGTAGTGCATTTTTCGCATTAATTAATCTTGTAACAAGTGTTCTCATTGGTGTTCTTGTTATAAATGCTTGAGATTCGTAAGAATCTTTTACAAGTGAAGAAAGTTCCTCACGTAGTTTATTATCAATCTTGTCACTATCAATGTTTTCTAAGAAATATTTTATGTAACTTACTGTAGTAATACTTTCACGGTCTTCAAATTTTTGTAATTCATCTAATAAGTGATTGATTTTGTTTAAAGTATTAACATCTTTGTTTTCACTGGCTATGTTTAATTCATTAGTTAACTCTACTTTTGAAAGATTGTACTTTTCAATATCGTTATCTTTAACACGATTTAATAGAGTATTATATTTTTTAACAAATTCATCATTTTTAGAAGTATCAGCATTTGTTTCTTCTTGAATGTATTTTTTATCAAAGTTATCTAACATTTCTAGGTAACCTTTAGTAGAGTTAGTAGGTAATTCTTCAATTGTCGCACGTAACTGATCTAATGCACGATTAACACGATTTGCTTGTTTTTTATCATTACTATGTTTAGCGATATTACTTGCTTTTAGTTCATCGATATGTTTGAATACAGCTTCTTTATCGAAATCACCAGCAACATAAGTTCCAGTTATGTTAGGAATTCTATTTTTGTAGTAAATATCTGCACCTTTAGATAGTATTTTAACGAAATGATCGTGATCCCCATGAGGAATTACAAATTTATCTCCATCTCGTTTAATTTTATCAGCAGGAATACCAGTACGTTTTGATAAAGCAAGTAATTCATTTTCGAAATCAACTTCATCGTCACCTGTAACCTCAGGAATATGAAATTTATCACGAGGTATTAAGTAAGGGTGAATATGAGTTGGATCATATGCATGAGCAGGTTCGTTAAATACAAAGAAGTCTTTTGTAACTTTAACAGCTTCTTTTGGTACTCCATAAACCTCAGCGATATAATTAATTTGTTTTTGAATTTCATCCGTAATGTTTACTTCAGTTTCGTCAACGTGAATCGCATTTAGTAATACGGTATGGCTGTGATCACCATGAGGGTAAGTTAATGCTTGTCCATTTTCAGTTTCTACTAATTTAATTAATTTAGGATCGATACCTAATATTTTTGCTAAATGGTTAATTTTTTTAGTAACTTCCTCAGAATAAGTTTCGTTGTTACTTTCGGGTTGTTTATTTTCTACTTTATCTTCCACTTTTGGAGTTTCTTTTGGTGGAGTTACAACATTATTGTTTACAGAATTTATTTCTTCTAATAGTGTAGTTGTTCCATTGTAAGAAAGAGCATCTCCTTTTGCTGTAGAGACATATTTAATAGTATTTTTATCAATATTATTTTTACTTGCTAAGTAGTTTATTTTTTCAGTTACTTTATCTTCTAATTCTTTATATTCTTTTTTAGCTTGTTCTAAATATTTTTGAGGGATTAGTTTTTCAAATTTAGAATTTACTAATTGTTTATAATAAACAAAGTGTTGGTGCCCATTGTGATCAATGACTAATCCTAATGATGTAGGAGTACCTACTGTATTTTCTTCTAATACAAACCCATCACTAGTTTTAAATTGAACTCCAGCGAATGATAAAACGCTAGGTTTTACTTCTGTAACGTTATCTTT
>NZ_CAUTDQ010000058.1:0-7306 GCF_963537375.1 uncultured Gemella sp. | reverse complement strand
ATTTCATAATAAATAGCCCTCCAAAATTTGTCCGAATTTTGGGGGCTATTACCAAGTTAAAGATGGTTATTTTTTATTGTCATTTTTGAACGCTGTTAAGCACACTCCAACTATTGTTGCAATCAATAGATTTATACCAATAATAGTTTGTACTATTTCGTAAGGTGACAACTTGCTACTCCTTTCTTCAAGATTTTAGTGTATGCGGACATAGCACCATCCCCTTTCAAATTGAAGTAGCTACAGCAGTGGGAACTAGAAAAAGAAGATGCTAACTTTTAGCACCTTCTTTTTAAGTTCCTGTTGCATACGCTATTCGTAATATTTTTCTTCAGTCTATGACTTTGAAAAATAAACGACTACCGCAATCCTTATCGAGAGTTGTTACACTCCCTAACTTCTCTCTCCGACCTTGATTATAGCAAATTAAATGTAGATAATCAACTATTTATAAGAGTTGTTATATCAATGTTTTCAACTTGTTAATTATAGTAATTTTTACTCATAAATTTAATGTTATAAAGGTATAATTTGAGAAAAAACATCGCATATTAGAAAAGCTAGTATGCGATGTTTTTGTGTTATTTATTTCTATTTTCTAAGTAGTCTGCAATTGCCGCTACGTCTTTATCTCCACGTCCAGATACGTTAACGATAATTACTTTATCTTTATCTAGTTTTGGAGCACGTTTGATTACTTCTGCAAGTGCGTGTGAACTTTCGATTGCTGGGATAATTCCTTCTGTTCTAGTTAATAGAAGTAAAGCATCAACAGCTTCATCATCAGTTGCACTTACGTATTCAGCACGTTTTGCATCTTTTAGGAATGAGTGTTCGGGTCCGATACCTGGGTAGTCTAATCCTGGAGAGATTGAGTAGACAGGTTTTACTGAACCATCTTCGTTGAATAGTGCGTAAGTTTTCATACCATCAACAACTCCTACAGTACCAAGTGTTAGTGTTGCTGCGTGACGATCTGTATCAAGACCACGACCAGCAGCTTCAACTCCTAGTAATGCTACTTCTTCATGAGGGATGAATTCAGCGAAAGCACCGATTGCGTTAGATCCACCACCTACACAAGCTACTACTAAGTCAGGTAGACGACCTTCTTTTTCTAGGATTTGACGTTTTGCTTCTTGACTGATAACTTTTTGGAAGTCTTTTACGATAGTTGGGTATGGGTGAGGTCCAACTGCTGATCCTAGTACGTAGAAAGTATCGTCGATGTTTTCAATCCATGCTTTGAATGCAGCGTCAACAGCTTCTTTAAGAGTTTTTTCTCCTTCTTGAGCTGCGTGAACTTTTGCTCCTAGCATTTCCATTCTAAATACATTTAATCTTTGTCTTTCTACATCAAGAGCTCCCATGTAGATTTCACATTCCATACCGAATTTTGCAGCGGCAGCAGCTGTAGCTACACCGTGTTGACCTGCTCCTGTTTCAGCAATAACTTTCTTTTTACCCATACGTTTTGCAAGTAAAATTTGTCCGATAACGTTGTTAAGTTTGTGTGCCCCAAGGTGGTTTAAATCTTCACGTTTAAGGTAAATTTTTGCTCCACCAAGGTGGTTTGTTAAACTCTCAGCGTAGTATAGTGGAGTCTCACGTCCTGAGTAATCTTTTAAGTAGTGAGCGTATTCTGCTAAAAACTCTTCATCATCTTTATATTTGTTGTATGCTTCTTCAAGTTCATCTAGAGCTTTTTGTACAACTTCAGGTACGAAGCTTCCTCCAAATTCTCCAAAGTATCCTTTTAAGTTGTTTAAGTTATTTTCTAAATTTGTCATAATTGTTTATTTCCTTTCGAATTGTCTATAAGATTTGTTTAAATTTTTTATTTTACTCCAAAAAGAAAAGACTGTATAGAATTCTATACGGCCCTTTTGCGAAATTTAAAACGATTTTTCTACAGCCGACATAGACACTTTTTAGAGTACACTAAAGTTGCGTCTACGTCATAAAAACATACACACAACATTATCTACGCCAGTTTTGCCAAGATTTTAAAGTTGTTGTTTGTTTCATTTGTAGTTCCTCCTTCTCGTTTTTGTTGTTTTTATTATACACATTATTTTTTAGGAATGCAAGCTTTTTTTGAATAAATTTTTAAATTTTTCTGACAATTAAATAAAAAACTCTTTCTTGTTAAGGTTTTCTAGAGTTGTTTATTATGAAATTTTTTAATCAAAATCAGTATAGTGATTCTTTCTACCTAAACTATTGTAAAAGTGATATAATAGAAAAGTGAAAAATTGGTATGGAGGTGCAACTTGAAATTATCGGTATTAGCCAGCAGTAGTAGTGGAAATAGTATTTATATAGAGCATAATAATTTTAAATGTTTAGTAGATGCAGGACTGACTGGGAAAAAAGTAGTAGAGAACTTGGCGCAAATAGAGCGTGATATTAAAGATATCAATGCGATTTTTGTAACACATGAACATATTGATCATATAAAAGGGGTAGGAGTACTCGCGAGAAAGTATAACATTCCAGTTTATGCTAATAAACTTACTTGGCAAAATATGACTAAATGTGGTGAAATCAGCGCGGATCTTAAATTTCATTTTGAAAAAGAAGAAAGCAAGATTTTTGATGATATAGTAGTTAATAGTTTTGGAGTTAGTCATGATGCGATTAATCCACAGTTTTACACTTTTGAGTGTGATGGAAAAAGGGTGAGTATTCTTACGGATACGGGTTATGTTTCTGATAAGATGATAGATTATGTGAAAGACTCTCATACTATTGTCTATGAGAGTAATCATGAGGAGAATGTTTTGCTGAGTGGACCTTATCCATGGACGACTAAACAACGTATCTTATCAGACATGGGTCACTTATCAAATACAGATTCTGCTAATTATTTAACGAAAATAGTAGGAGATAATACAAAAAATGTCTTTTTAGCCCACTTAAGTGAGCAAAATAATACGAAAGAACTTGCTCGTATGGCAGCTGATATGACTCTTAAAAATAAAGATATAGACTGTATACTAGAAGTAGATAAAAAAACTATCGATTGTAATGATAAAATAATTATAATGGATACTGATCCAGTTGTTCCAACAAAGATAGTAGAAATATAAAAATTAGTAAAAAAGCGACTTGATAAAGTATTTTTTAGGAAATAAGATTTTGAGTCGTTTTTTTCAATATATTCAGAGGAAATTTTATTAGTTTTATAGAGTGTTTTGATAAATATTCAGAAAATTCTAGATTTTTCTCTCTGAATTTTTTCTTTTTTATTGCTTTTTTTCTAAAAATTTTATAATATAGTATTATGCTGTTTTTATTTAAGGGTTGGATTTATATTATAATCCAATCAAAAATAAAACAATATTAATTGAAAATGCAAAGAAATAAAGTTTAAGTTTGTATTTATTATTGAAGTAAGTTATTTTTTGGAAGGAGATAGGTAAATGGAAAAACTATTAGAGATTAAAAATCTAGAAACAGCATTTAGAATTAAAGACGATTACTTTAACGCTGTTGATAAAGTTAGTTTAGACCTATATAAAAACGAAGTATTAGCTATCGTTGGAGAGAGTGGTTGTGGTAAGTCGACATTAGCGACTACTATTATGCGTCTTCATAATGAAAATCTTACTAAGTCAACTGGAGAAATTATTTTTAATGGAAAAAATATTCTAGACTTAACAGAAGATGAGATGAATAAAATTAGAACAAAAGATATTGGAATGATTTTCCAAGATCCACTTTCTTCGTTAAACCCATTACACAGAATTGGAAAACAAATAGAAGAAGCCTTAATTTATCACACAGAATTAAGTGCAGAAGAAAGACAAAAACGTGTTATTGAATTATTAACTCAGGTTGGTATTCCAAATCCTGAACGTTGTGCAAAACAGTATCCGCACGAACTATCAGGTGGTATGCGTCAACGTGTTATGATAGCTATGGCGATGAGCTGTAAACCAAGTGTTCTTATCGCAGATGAACCTACAACAGCTCTTGACGTTACAATTCAAGCTCAAATCTTAGACCTTATTAAAGGTCTTCAAGCAGAGATGCATGCAGGAATTATCCTAATTACTCATGACCTTGGTGTAGTTGCTGAGATGGCTGATAGAGTAGCTGTACTGTATGCTGGAGAAGTAGTAGAAATTGGAACTGCAGAACAAATCTTCAAAAATCCAAAACATCCGTACACCCGTAGTTTATTACGTAGTATTCCTCAACTTGATGATGAAAATTCTAGTGATGACCTTTACGTTATTCAAGGGATGGTACCTTCTCTAAAAACATTAGACAGACAAGGGTGTCGTTTTGCTGATCGTATATCTTGGGTAAAAGATGAAGAACACGAACACAATCCAACTTTACATGAAGTAGAAGAAGGACATCATGTACGTTGTACATGCTATAAAAACTTTGAATTTGAAGGGGAGGAGAACAATGCTTAAAGTAGAAAATCTAAAAGTACATTATCCCATTCGCGGTGGATTTTTCAATACAATTAAAGATCATGTCTATGCAGTAGATGGGGTTGATATTGAAATCGAAGCAGGGAAAACTTATGGACTAATCGGTGAAAGTGGTAGTGGAAAAACTACTGTAGGTAAAGTAGTCTTAGGTTTAGAAAAAGCAACTGATGGACAAATTATTTACAAAGACGAAGATGTTACTAAAAAAGCAGCTCGTAAAAAACTAAAATATAATCGTGACGTTCAAATGATTTTCCAAGATGCAATGTCTAGTTTAAATCCTAAAAAACGTATTATAGATATTATTTCAGAACCTATTAGTAATTTTGAAAACTTATCTGAAGAAGATACTAGAAAGCGCGTATTAGAGCTTCTTAACATCGTAGGTATGGGTGAAGAAGCTATGTATAAATATCCATTTGAATTCTCAGGTGGACAACGTCAACGTATTGGTGTTGCACGTGCAATCGCGTGTAATCCACGTTTAATCGTAGCCGATGAGCCGGTATCTGCCCTTGACCTTTCAGTTCAAGCTCAGGTATTAAACTTCATGAAAAAAATCCAAAGAGATTTTAATATAAGTTATTTATTTATCTCTCATGACCTTGGTGTTGTTAAGCACATGTGTGATTATATTTATATCATGTATCGCGGTCGTATCGTAGAACGCGGAACTCGTGAAGATATATACAATAATCCACAACACATTTATACAAAACGTCTTATTGCGGCTATTCCAAGTACTAACTTAGATAAAGCTAAAGAAGTAAAAGAAATTAGAGAAGCTGTTGAAGAAGAGTATCAAAAACATTACAATGATTATTTCGATAAAGATGGAAGAGTGTATCCACTTAAAAAATTAACAGATACACACTATGTAGCTATGAAAGGAGGAGAAGTATAATGTGGAAAGTAGTTTTAAAACGTTTTTTAGTAATGATACCACAACTATTCATCCTTAGTATACTAGTGTTTGGTCTAGCTAAACTTATGCCTGGGGATCCGTTTAGTGGTTTAGCAGAAAATCCAAAAATATCTCAAGAACAAATTGAGGCAATTCGTCAAGCGAGTGGGTTCTATGAACCTTGGTATCAACAATACCTAACTTGGTTAAAAAACTTCATGCACGGTGATTTCGGATTAAGCTATACTACTGGTAAATCAGTAGGAACACTTTTAGGAGAAAGAATTTTCAATACATTCAACCTGTCATTATTTACTGCGGTAATTATGTATGCAATTGCTATCCCTATGGGGATGTATTCAGGTCGTTATAACGGTTCTAAATTCGATAAATTCGTAAACTTTTATAACTTCTTCTTCCTAGCGATTCCATCATTCGTATTATACTTATTCATGATTGCATTATTTGGTTTCGGTTTAGGATGGTTCCCAACAAGTGGATCTGTAGATGTTAACCTTGATCCAGGAACATTCACATACTATATTAATAAACTGCAACACTTAATTTTACCTGGTATCTGTTTAGCATTATTATCAACAGTATCAACTGTTCAATATTTACGTAATGAAGTTATCGATGCGAAACAAAGTGATTATGTTAAAACAGCACGTGCTAAAGGTGTGCCAGTTAAAAAAGTTTATTCAGGACACATTTTTAGAAACTCTATCTTACCAATCGCAGCATTCTTCGGATTCTCTATTACTGGATTATTCAGTGGTGGTATCTTCGTAGAAACAATCTTTGGTTACCCTGGAATGGGACAATTATTCTATCAAAGTATTCAAGATAGAGACTACAGTGTTGTTACAACATTAATGTTATTCTCAGGATTCTTAACATTGCTTGGTAGTACTTTAAGTGATATTATCATGGCAATTGTTGACCCACGTATTAAATTAGACTAGGAGGAAGTTGAACAATGACAAAAGCAAAAGAAGAAAAAGTTATAACTAAAACTCCTTCTGGGTTTTCAGTTGTGGCTCGTGAATTTAAAAAGGATAAAGGTGCTTTTGCAGCTTTAATCACATTAAGTGCAATTTTAATTTTCGTAGTACTTTTCAATATTTACATTCGTGTGAGTGGAGTATATAGTACTTACTTTGATGTAGATTTATTAAATATTTTCTTAAAACCTGGTGAGGATGGATTCTTATTAGGTACAGACGTAGGTGGTCACTCAGTTTTTGGATGGCTAATGATGGGGATGCTTAACTCAATTCTTATCGCGGTTGCGGTAACAGCATTAACAATTGGGTTTGGTACAGCAGTAGGGTTAGTTATTGCATATTACGGAGGACGTGTTGATAATATTGTGATGCGTTTCGTAGACTTTATGGTAATTATCCCAACTCTTATGGTAATCATCGTATTCGTAAGTATTAAACGTGATTACGGACTTGTACTATTCATTCTGATTTTATCAGCGTTCGCATGGATGGGATCAACTCGTCTAGTACGTAGTAAAGCATTATCAGAATCACGTCGTGATTATGTTCTTGCTTCAAAAACTATGGGAACACCAGATTGGAAAATCATGTTACAAGGGATTTTACCAAATATCAGTTCGATCATTATCGTAGAAGCTACATTATCGTTGGCTGCTAATATGGGTATCGAGGTAGGTCTGACATACCTTGGATTCGGTCTTCCAGCGGGAACACCAAGTATCGGAACTATGTTATCTTATGCAAAAGATGCAGACGTTCTTATTAACAAAATGTACATTTGGCTACCAGCAGCCCTTGCAATCTTAATCGTCGTTTTATGTATCAACTCTATTGGTGGTGCATTAAGACGTAGTTTAGATGCTAGACAAAGATTATAATTTAGAAAGTCAGGCTCTTTGTCAAATTCGGGGCATGGAGAAAAATAGGAAATAAGATCTAGGCAG
>NZ_CAUTDQ010000057.1:0-8761 GCF_963537375.1 uncultured Gemella sp. | reverse complement strand
GTTTTTCAGCTTTTTCTTTTTCGATGCGTTGACGTTCTAATTCTTTTTCACGAGCGATACGTTCTTTTTCAAGACGTTCTTGTTCACGTTTTTCAGCTTTTTCTTTTTCGATGCGTTGACGTTCTAATTCTTTTTCACGAGCAATACGTTCTTTTTCAAGTCTTTCTTTTTCAGCACGAGCAAGTTCATTTTTCTTCTTCTCTTCTTCTATTTTACGTTGTTGTTCTTCAAATTGTTTTTTAGCTTTTTCTAGCTCTAAAGCTCGTTTTTTTAATTCTTGTTCTTGTTTTTTTACTTCTTTTTCTTTTTCTCGAAGTTCTTTTTCAATAGCGGATTCATCAATATGAGAACTACTATTTTCGTTAATCTTAGATTCATTATTTTTAAAATTAAGAGTCTTAACTTGTTTTTTAAAACGACCAAAAAAAGATGTAGAGTTATCTTTTTCTTCAGTCGTATCTGTAGTATCATTTTTAACTACTATATCTTTTTCTTCTTTTGACATAAAAATAATCCTTTCAAACAATATTCCATTCTATTATATCATAAAATAATAACAAAACTACATAAAAAACGCTTAAAATCATATTAAATTATGTAAAAAACTTTTAACTCTAATTGAAATATGTTATCATTAGTTGTAGATAGTTTTATCAATATAAATTATATTAAAAAGAGGTATTAATTATGAAGAAAACAATAAGCTTTAAAGGAACACCAGTTACTATTGAAGACAAGCTAAACTTAGGGGAAGTTTTCCCGAATTTTAGAGCTGTTACTAAAACATTATCAGAGTTTGAATTATCAGATTATAAAGGGAAAAAAGTAATTGTCAACACATTCCCATCAGTAGACACAGGAGTATGTGCTTTACAAACTATTAACTTTAATAAAGCAGTAGGGGATTTAACTGATACAATAGTAATCACAGTATCAAAAGACTTACCATTTGCATTAGGAAGATTCTGTGCTGATAAAGAGATTAACAATGCAATTACTGTTTCTGACTATAAATATCGTGATTTTGAAAATAATAATGGATTATTAATCGAAGAATTAGGTTTATTATCACGTGCTGTTTTTGTTCTTGATGAACAAGGAGTTATTCGCTATAAAGAAGTGTTAGAGGAAATCGGTGAAGAGCCAAACTATAACAATGCTCTAGATGCACTGAAGAAATTATAGTGGGGTAATAGATGACAGAATTAAAATATATAAATAAAGAAGAAAATAAAAATTTACAGATTAAAGATTTAATTACTTTAGGACTTTATACTATTTTATTAATTCTTGTAATGGCTGTGGGAATTGGAATTTCTACATTTTTAACATCATTGATATTTGGCGGAAAAGTATATTTTGCTACCTATACTTCTATTACGGCTGCCCTAGTTTGTGGAAGTGTATATAGTTTAATTTTTAATAAAATCAATAAAAATATGGCTATATTTATAATGATAGCAATTATTGGTATTTTTATGACTGTATCAGGTCACTCTGTTGTAGGTGGAGTTGTTCTAATTGGAGCGGCTGTTTTAGCGGAGATTGCATTCAGATATGGAAATGAATATTTATCATACTTATTCTTTAATTTAGGAAATATCGGATTAATATTACCAATGTTCTTTATGAAAGATGCATATGTAAAACATCTTCAAAATAGAAATTATTCTCAAGAAAAAATTAACTTAGTTATGAGTTCTACAGATATGAAGACATTTATTTTTATAGTTATCTTTACGATTATTTTCTCAATTATTGGAACATACCTTGGAAGAAAATTATATTTCAAGAATTTCAATAAAGCAGGTATATAGTATGTTGAAGTTAGATATAAGAACTAAGATTTTTATATTGATCATTGCTAATATTTTAATGTTTAAAATGATGCCAATTAGCATGCATTTAGTTATTGCACTTTGTTTTTCAATATACTTAGGTATAAGTTCTAACTTTAAAAGAATGATTAGATTTTTCGGGATATATCTTTTCTTTACAGCATATGAAGTTTTCTTTGCTCATACTGTAACGCTTCAAGTTGTTGATAGCTTTTTATTACTAACTGCACTAATGTTTAAAACGTTATATTTCCCATTATGTGCGGGTATGGCGTTAGTTAGTAGTTCAAAAGTATCTGAATTGATATGCTTTTTAAGAAGTATTAGATTACCAAAGAAAATGATAATAGTTCTTGCAGTTTTATACAGATTTTTCCCTGTATTACTTACTGACTACAAACTAATAAAGAATTCGTTAAAAATGAAGGGGATTGGAGTAAGTAGAGGTTACTACTTACTTCATCCATTTAAATTTTTTGAATATATATTTGTTCCTTATGTAATTATAAGTACAAATATTGCTAATGAACTTTCTGTTTCGTGTTTGTGCCGTGGTATAGATAATGAAGAAAAACCAACTAGTTATATTGAATTAAAATTTAACAAGATTGATTATTTGGTCATGGTAGCTGTTACTATAATTTTTTGTTTTATTATGTTTATGAGGTGATAAGTTGATAACATTTAAAAATTTTAATTACAAATATATTGAATCTAAAAAATTAAATATTGAAGATTTGTCACTAGAAATCAAAAAAGGTGAATGTATTCTGTTTACGGGAGCAAGTGGCTGTGGGAAAACAACAATTATGAGGGTTTTAAATGGTCTAGCTCCTGAATTTTTCGATGGTGGTTTCAGTGGAGAATTTAAAGTTGCACATCTAAGTATAGGAGATAGATTAAAAGATTTCTCTAAAGTAGTAGGAAGTGTATTTCAAAATCCTAAGAATCAGTTTTTCAATTTAGACTCTACTAGTGAACTTGCTTTTAGTATGGAAAATTATGGTTATTCTAAACCTGAAATTCAAAATAGAATTGATGAAGTAGTAAATGAGTTTGCTGCTGATTATCTATTGGATAGAAATGTCTTAGAATTAAGTGGTGGTGAAAAACAAAAACTAGCTTTTATGGCAAGTATGATGCTTGATGCTGATGTTTATGTTCTTGATGAAATTACTAGTAATCTAGATTTAAAATCTATAAAACTAATATCTTCAATAATAGAAGCATTGAAAAATAAAGGAAAGACAATAATTGTAGCTGAGCATAGAATTTACTATCTAAAGAATTTAATCGATAGAATGTATATTATTAAAGATGGTAGACTAGTTCACGAAGTTACAAAAGAACAGCTTTCTGATTTTGATAGTAGAGCGTGTCAAACTAGACAAATAGATTTATCAAGAGTAGAGCTTGGTAAGAAAGAACCTAGAAAGAATAAAGAGAATTATTTATATATTGAGCAACTAGATTATAAAGTCCATAATCATCAAGTTTATTTAAAAAATGAGAGTTTTTCTTCATCAAAAATTTATTCTATAATTGGTGCTAATGGATGCGGAAAGACTACTTTTGCTAATGCTCTAAGTGGACTACATAAATCTAAACATAAAGTTACACTTAATGGAAAAAATCTTAATAAAAAAGATTTAATACGTAGTACATTCCAAGTAATGCAAGATGTGAATTATCAATTATTTACTAACCTTGTTGAAAAGGAGATTAAGTTAGGTAGTGAGAATTTAGAGTTATTTGATGAAGTAGTAGATAAATTAAATATTAGGAAATTTTTAAATCGTCATCCTAATACATTATCTGGAGGAGAAAAACAAAGGGTAGCGATAGCATCTGCCTTATTGTCTAATAAAAAAATCTTAGTATTTGATGAACCAACGAGCGGACTAGATTATGTAAATATGATAGAACTAAGCCATTTGATCCAGCAAATAGCTAAAGATGATGTTGTGATATTTATAATTACCCACGATTATGAATTTTTATGTCAAGTCTCTGACGAAGTACTTTTCTTTGATAAACAAGGTATAAAAGAACGTATAGAGGTAAATGAGTCTAATAAAAATAGAATATTAGAAAAGATGAGTTAATGTACATAGTATGTTAACTCTTTTTTTTCTCATATTGATTTGCAAATGTACTATGTTAACTATATTTTCAACTCAAATAATTTGTTAATTTACTATTATCATGATAAAATATATAGGTTATAGAAAAATGAAGATAGGAGGGAATTTATGTCATACGCTTCAGATATGAAAAAAGAGTTGACTTTAATAGAGATAACAAAAGATAGAGAATTTTTATCTGAGTTATCTGCTCTTATAAAAATGAACGGTGTATTAAATATATCGAATGGTAGGTTAAGCTTAAGTTTTCAAACTGAGAACGCCTCAATAGCACGAAGAATGTTTTCTTTAATTAAGTATTTTTATGATGTACATGTGAATATTTCTGTACGTAAAAAATTAAAGTTAAAGAAAAATAATGTATATATTTGTCGTTTAGATCAAAATGTGAAAGAAATATTGACTGATCTTTACATTCTAAATGATAATTACACAATGAGAATAGATATTGCTAAAGAATTAATAGATACGGATGAGAAAAAACGAGCGTATTTACGTGGTGCATTTTTAGCAGGTGGTTCGATAAATAACCCTCGTACATCTAGTTATCATATGGAGATTTTCTCATCTTATGAGGAACACAATAGAGAATTAAATGAACTATTAAATAGTTATAAATTGAATGCAAGAAGCCTTGAAAGAAAAAAAGGATTCATTGTTTATATTAAGGAATCTGAGAAAATAGCTGAGTTTATTAATTTGGTAGGAGCTTTTCAAGCTTTGTTCCAATTTGAAGATGAAAGAATTGTTAGAGATATAAATAACTCTGTAAATAGAATGCAAAATTGCGACATGGCGAATATGAATAAGACTGTTAATGCCTCTGCGAAGCAGGTTGAGGATATTAATATAATTGAGGAAAGAATAGGGTTGGATAATATCGATGAGAAACTTCGAGTTGTTGCTGAAGCAAGACTTAAGTATCCAGAGTATCCATTAAAAGAAATAGCGGAAATGATTGAAGATGGAAAATTATCGAAATCGGGTCTTAATCATAGATTTAGAAAAATAGCGAAAATAGCTAAAGAATTAAGAGAAGGAACATACCAAGCAAAATAAAGAGAAAGGATAAAAAATGATGAGCAAGTGGGATGAACAAATTTTAGTTGTAAATAGAAAAGAATTATTTAATAATGAGGAAAATCATTTTTATGGTTTTATAGAAAAAAATGATGATAAAACAAAAAAAATTATTGATACATTCGAATCATATGAAGTAAAACGTCGTGGAGATATGGAAGAAGATCCAAGTTATAAACAATTAATCGGGTACGTACTATTAAAAGATTCGAATACTAATGATGTATTAGTATATAAACGCCTAGTAGGTGGAGGTGAATCAAGACTTCACGGTAAAGCTTCTGTTGGTATTGGTGGACATATGAATGAGGTTGAAGGAAAAACAATTTTTGAAATGTTAAAAATCAATGCTGCTAGAGAGTTGAATGAAGAAGTGGGAGTTTCTGAAGAAGAGGCATTAAATAATCTACACTTTATAGGGTTGATAAATGATGATAAAACAGAAGTAGGTCAAGTCCATGTAGGTGTTGTCTATGAGTGTAAAGTTGATAAAACTAAAGTGGAAGTAAAAGAAGATGATACACTTGTTATCAAGTGGATGTCAGCAGAAGAAGCAAAATCAGAAGAAAATTATGAGACTTGGTCAGAATTTTTAAAACCAATATTCTAATTATGAAGCGCGGTTTAAAAGAATACTAGCTTCATATTAATGCTAACTATATTCAGATTACTATTAAATCTGAAAAATAATAAACAGAGCGAATTTGTAAAAAATAATTTTAAAAATTGTTTAAAACTAATCGTTCTGTTTATTTATTTTAAAACTGATAGTTATTAAAATGTAATAAAATCTAACGTAGTCTTGAAAAAAATTAAAATAAAGTGTAATATTAATATATAAAATTATAATATTTTGCAAATTTACATTGAAAAATTTTCAAAAATTAAAATTTATAAAGTGTACTTTCTAAATATAAAGTTTATAACAACATGTTAGAAAATATAACGTAAATATAGAAAGGATGATAATATGTTTAATATAAAAATGGATATGATACAAACAGTAGGATTGGCTGTTGTAATATTAATTATTGGAAGATTTCTGAGAAGTAGAGTTAAATTCTTTGAAACATATTGTATACCATCGCCAGTTATTGGAGGATTCTTATTTGCAATATTAAATTTAGTCTTAAGACAAACAAACTTAGTAATTTTTGAGTTTGATAATACTTTACAAAGTTTCTTTATGACAGTATTCTTTACAAGTATAGGGTTTAATGCAAGTTGGAGATTACTTAAAGTTGGTGGAAGAAAAGTTGTTATGTTCTTATTAATGGCTATAATTTTAGTAGTTCTTCAAAATATTGTAGCGGTCGGAATTGGATATGCAACTGGAATAGATCCGCTAATAGCATTATTAACAGGTTCGACTGCAATGACAGGTGGACATGGGACTGCGGCTGCGATGGCACCAATCGTTGAGGAATTGGGCCACACAGGTGCTAAGAGTGTTGCTATTGCGGCAGCAACTTTTGGTTTAATCGCAGGGTCTAGTCTTGGAGGACCATTAGCTAACAGATTAATTAGTGGTAAAAAGTTAAAAGTAGTAGTTGAAGAAGTTGAAAATGAAAAAGTACACAACGATGAATTTTTATTCAATAATGATGTTAAGAAATTAGATGGTGAGAATTTCGCGAAAGCATTTTTCTTAATTTTACTATCAATGTTTATCGGAAGTTATGTATCAACATTTTTAAATCAGTTTTTAAACTTCCCGAACTATATTGGGCCGATGATTGTAGCGGCAATTTTAAGAAATGTAACAGACCATACAAGTAAGTTTGATTTACACTATGAAGAAATTCATATTTTAGAGGATGTTTCATTAAATCTATTCTTAGGAATGGCTATGATAAGTTTAAAACTATGGGAACTAAGTAGTGTCGCAGGACAACTTGCTGCTTTATTATTAGCTCAAGCAGTATTAGCATGGATATTTATCTACTTCGTTACATTTAGAGTAATGGGTGGAAATTATGATGCCGCTGTATTATCTGCAGGACACGTTGGATTTGGACTTGGAGCGACACCAAATGGTATTGCGAATATGCAAAGTGTTTGTGATAAATATAAACACTCACATATAGCGTTCTTCGTTATGCCAATAGTAGGGGCATTATTTATTGACTTCTTTAATGTCGCTATTATAAGTGGATTTTTCTCATTTTTATCTAGATAAAAATAAAAAAAGTTTGATTAGTAATTTCAATGCTAATCAAACTTTTTTATGACTTTTACTTGATGAAAATGGTAATGTATAATATAATAATTAGAAAGTTTAAATAGATTTAATAATCATTTTAGGAGAATAGAAGTGAAGAGAAATAGATATAGATATTCTATTAGAAAAGTAACAGTCGGTGTTACAAGTATTATTATTGGGTTAAGTGCTGGGAAAATTGGTACGACAAATGCAGCAGCAAATACTAATATTCCAACTGATAATAAAGTAATAATTGATGAGAGTGGTGTTCGACCAGATGTTGAACCTATCCTACCAGAGAATGCATCTAAAAAATTAGAGAATAAACCACTTGTACAACTACCAGAGAAATCAGTTAGAAAACCGCTAGTGAAGCCAAAAGGCAAAACAGCGGGAAAACCGGTAAGAAAACTGCCTGTGAGATCTGAAGAAAAAATACCAGGAAAACCAGACAGAAAACCACCTGTGAAACTAGAAGAAAAGCCAATAGAAAAACCATCAGTTATGCCAGATAAAAAATCATCTATTGAACCAGACAGAAAACAAGTGGTAGAACCGAAAGAAGATAAAACTCAAGTAAAACAAGATGACGATAATAAGTTCCCGGCAATGTCGGATAATGAAAAATATCATAATCTAAAAAAATCTCCTAATAAAGATTTGTTAGTTGCAAATTTATCAGGCCGTGATCTAAGAGTAGAATATAAAAAAGGAAGTATCGCAGCTGATAAATTATATGTTGAATCTTTAAATGATAATAAGTTAAATAAATCTATTGAAAACAAGTTAGGTAATGATTATAAAATTATAGAAACGTTCGAAATCCACTTTGAAAAAGATGATAAAAAGGTAGACAGTAACGAGGAGAGAACTGTAAAAATAGCAATAACTAAGAAGGATAATACTGAATTAGAAGTTTATCATATTACGAATGATAACTCTCTTGAAAAAGTTAATAGTAAATATTCAGAAGGAGAATTACAGTTTAATATTAACCATTTTAGTAAATTTACAATTGTAGAACGAATAAAAATTGGTGCAAAAAATCTTGAAGAAAGAGCACAGGTGATTATTCCCGAAAGAGCTGTAGATGTTAAGAAGGAAGAATTACCAGAAACATTAACTAAAAAAATAGATAATGTGAATAAAGTCTCTTCGTTACCAAAAACTGGTATAAAAACTGTGACTTTAGAATTAGTTGGAGTTATGCTAATCTTAGCTGCAATATTAATAAGAAGAGGGCAAAAGAATAATTAAGACACTATAAAGAGTAACGATTTAGAAATTAATTGTTACTCTTTATTTTTAATTTTATAGAAGTATATATTTTTTAGTTGATAGTAATTACGCACATTAACCGTAAAGATTCCTATTTACAAACTCAAAACACTATGTTATAATAAAACGGAATTATTACGAATTAAATATTTAAGGAGAATATGTATGAACAAGAAAAAAATGATTATTACTAGTGCCTGCGGTTCACTTGTAATCGG
>NZ_CAUTDQ010000056.1:0-9090 GCF_963537375.1 uncultured Gemella sp. | reverse complement strand
GCTGCCTAGATCTTATTTCCTATTTTTCTCCATGCCCCGAATTTGACAAAGAGCCGATTATAATAAGTGATATTAGAATGCTAACAGTTGAATTTTTTAAGAATAACGTATAAAATTATAAAAGTATACTGTGTTTATTACTACAATAATAAATACTTTTAGAATTTTAAATTCATAAAAATTTATAGGAAAGGTGTATTAATGAGAAAATTTATTTCAGAGTTATTATTAATAATTGTTACAATTATTTGGGGGCTGGCTTTTATTTGGCAAAATATAGCAAGTAAAGTTCTAGGACCGTTAACAGTTGTAGGTATAAGATCGATAATTGCAGTAGTCTTTCTTATTGTTATTGCATTGCTAGTGCCGAGTTTGTATAAGAGTCAAGCTCCAAAAGTGTTGGCTGAGCCTATAACAAAAAATAAAAGTTGGGTACTTGGTGGTATTTGTGGAATTGTACTATTTTTTGCGATGTATATTTCTCAAATCGGTATTGGTATGACAACGGCAGGTAAAGCTGGATTTATTACAGTTTTGTATATTTGTATAGTACCATTTATAGGTGTCTTTTTAGGAAATAAACTTAATAAATTCTTTATTATAGGATTGATTTTATCTGTAATTGGTTTTTATTTCTTATCTGTAAAAGAAGAATTTGCTTTAGAGATAGGAGATATTATCGTTTTAATCAGTGCGGTTCTATTCGGGATTCATATTATTGTTATTGATTATTCGGCTGCTAGAGTTAATTCAATGTTCTTATCTATCGTTCAATTAGTCGTAGTATCTGTATTGAGCCTAGTATTAGCTGTTTTCAAGGAAACAATCGTCTTTGCGGACATAATGAGCGTTATTTGGCCGTTACTTGCGATAGGTGTACTTTCAAGTGGAGTAGGTTATACTTTACAGATTGTAGGTCAAAAAGATGTTCCGCCACACACAGCATCTCTAATATTAAGTTTAGAATCTGTTGTAGCTGCAATAGGTGGAGTGCTTATCCTTGGTGAACACATTGGGATAAGAGAAGGAATCGGTATGCTTATCGTTTTTGTGGGAATTATTGTTTCACAATTACCTGATAAGAAAAATAATTAGATAATTACTGATAGAAAATATTAGGTGCGACTCGAAAATATTTTTTATATCGAGTCCCCTTTTTTATGAGGTTAATGATGAAAAAAATATTAAAAATAGTTGTTAGTTTAGTGTTAGTAGCAGCTTTAGGTTTTGCGGGATTAGTTGGCTATTTATGGGCGACAGAATATAGTCCTAACGGGGTAGAGAGCCTGCAGGTCACTAAACAAGGTAATTCAGAAATAGCAAAAGTAGGAACAGAATATAGTGCGCTTAATTGGAATATAGGTTATGCTGGGCTTGATAAAGATGAAGATTTCTTTATGGATGGTGGAAAGATGGTGTTACCTCTTGATAAAGCTCATGTAGAAGAAAATCTAAAGAATATTACAGAAATAGTTAAAAATGAGAAAGCTAATGTTAACTTTATTCAAGAAATTGATGAAGATTCAAAACGTAGTTATAATATGAATCAAGTTAGAGCATTTGATGAAGCGCTGGGTTTAAATAGTATTTTAGCTTATAACTTCAAGGTTAGATATATACCATATCCATTACCACCATTAGGAAAGGTGAAAAGCGGTATATATACTGCGACTGATTTTAAAATAGAAAATGCAAGAAGATTCCAAATGGCAATTCCATTTACTTTCCCTGAAAGACTGGCTAATTTAAAACGTGGATTTTCTGTTATTTATACAAAAGTAGAAAATAGTGATAAACACCTTGTATTAATCAATGCACATCTTGATGCTTATGACAAAGGTAATTCTGGTAAAAAAGCTCAGATGAAGCAACTGCTTGAGTTTATTGATTATGAGTATAAGAAAGGTAATTATGTATTGGTTGGGGCAGATTTTAATCAGTCGTTAAAAACTTTAACGCAAGATGAGATTAGCGTTGTTCCAAAAGAATTATGGCGTGCTGAGAATTTAGATAAGAGTTTATTACCAGCAGGATTTAAATTAGTATATGATGAAAGTAAAAATTCTGCCAGACTTAATAATAAACCTTATGTGAAAGATAGTGAAGGGACATATGGTTTCATTATCGATGGGTATATCGCGAGTGATAATATTGAAGTGCTTGGTGTAGAAACGTTAAATCAAGAGTATAGATATAGTGATCATAATCCGGTAAAATTGAGATATAAACTTAAATAGAATAAAAGAAGCGGCTCTGAGATTAAGTTCAAAGAGCTGCTTTTTTATAAACTAGATTTTTTGGAAACTTGTTCTTTTGATTGTGGTGTGAGACGTCTTCAATCAACAGTTTTTTAATCATGAAAAATCCCACAAACTTATGTTTGTGGGATAATTTTTTTATGCTTTTTGTTCTTCGTCTTTTTTGAAGAAAATTCTATTTAATCTATCAACAATTGCTGATAAAGCTCCATCTCCAGAGATGTTACATGCAGTTCCAAAGCTATCTTGAGTGATGTATAATGCGATCATTAGAGATAACATGATTTCGTTGAATCCAAGAACTGATTGTAATAATCCAAGAGCTGCCATAACTCCACCACCTGGAACACCAGGAGCAGCTACCATTGTTACACCTAGTAATAAGATGAATTTAATCATTACTGCAGCTGATGGGAATGCAGCACCGTGTTGTAACCAGAATACTGCAGATGCACATGTAGTTAATGTAATTGTACTACCTGATAAGTGGATAGTAGCAAATAATGGAATTGTGAAGTTCGCGATGTTTTTATCAACACCCATTTTTTTAGTACTTCTTAGTGTTACTGGGATAGTAGCAGCTGAAGATTGAGTACCAATTGCTGTCATGTATGCTGGTAAGATGTTAACAAGCATCTTGAATGGGTTTCTAGCGTTAAGTGTTCCAGCCACGAAGTATTGAATAATAATTATTATTACGTGCATAATAATAATTAATACGAATACCATTGCGAAGATTTTTAAGATTTTGAATACTTCACCAGAAGCTGTGATGTTCATGAATACACCTAGGATGTAGAATGGAAGAAGTGGAATAATTACTGTAGAAAGTAATTTTTCGATGATTTCTCCGAAGTCTGCGAATCCTTGTTTAAGTCCTTCTGATTGAGTTGCTGAAATCCCAATTCCTAAGATGAATGAGATAATAAGAGCAGTAGTAACATCAAAAATTGGAGTCATTTTAAACTCGATGAAAGGTTTTAATAATAAATCCTCAGGGTTTTTGAATGATTGTAATGTAGCATTAGCTAAAATATTTGGTAATACTGCTTCAGCTGTTAAGAATGCAAATGTTCCTGCGATAATTGTAGAAATATATGCAACACCTGTTGATAATCCAAGTAATTTACCAGCGTTGTTAGAAACTTGGCTAATACCTGGTACGATAAATCCAACGATAATAAGTGGAATTGTGAATCCTAAGAATGAGCTGAAAATTGATGAGAATGTAACGAAAACTCTAATAATTGACGTTGATAGAGTGCTTCCTAAAACAATCCCTAATGTTACAGCTATAATAAGTTTTGCTATTAATGGAATTCTTTTATATAAACTCATTGTTCGATCTCCTTTTTTATTTATTGTATTTTTTAAAAAGACATGTGTACATTATACAAGAAAAATGTATGTTTGTAAAGGGATTGAGACATATTTTTTCAATTATTTGAAAATTGTAGCTTCCCAGAGTAAATTCCAGTTTAAATACTATATTGTATATTTTTATTTTATCATTATTAAATAGAAGTAATACCCCTTAGGAATTCCATAAAATCAATATTCCTTCTGTATACTAAGTAAAAAAAGAAAAAGAAAGGTGTTATTTTGATATATAATATTTAAATAAAGAAGAAGTATTGAAATTCAAAATTTTTTCCAGTGTATATTTGTATTTGTGGAAGGTAGCGACAGTTCTAGTAAGTTGAAATTAGGGTGAAAGATTTTTGTATTTAAGAATCAAATTGTTACTACTTACCGCAAATATAAATTTATGTTATAATATTTACATAAAAAGTTCTTTGTGGAATATTGAGATCTAAATCATTTTAAAGTAAGGATTGATAGAACTTTCAACGCTTAGGAGTATTGTTAGTTTTAAAACAAAAATTATTATAATATATGAAAAATTTATTTTAGGTGGATATAAAAATGAAAAAGATATTAATAACTATATTTAGTACAGCTCTTATTTTAACTGGGTGTCAAACGAAAAATAGTAATATTGATGATAGCTTAACGAATCAAACAAAAGGAATAAATCATAATTTAGATGAAGTTGAAAAAAATCTTAATTATAAAATTTATGCTAGAGGGAATGAAACTAGTCTTATTAAACCGGCAACATTAAATTTAATTACTGTTGGAAAGGAGGATAAAGATATTAAATTAAGTAATGGCTTTGCTGTAGATATAAGTGATGTCGTAGATTTATTTAACGAATATTTACCCGGTACATATTCAGAAGATGATGTACTGAAGTTGCTTAGAGAAGATGAAAATTTTAAAGAAACTAATAAAAAACTAGATTTGAATAATGTTAAAAATGATATTGTAAAGTATTACAGTAAAGATAAGAAATTAGTAGTTAATTTCCAGGGAACAAGTGCGAATAATATTAAAACAGAATCTAAAGATAAGTGGAGAATAGAGGGAGATAAGGTTAGAATTAGTATATTAGATCCAATAGAAAAGGAGAGTAAAATTGGAGAAATAACTCTACGTCTTAATAATAAAAATTATAAAGATGGCAAAAAAAGATCGTATTATTATGTAGAAAGTGTGATTTATGATAATTCCAAATCAGAAAAGGAGAAAAATACGCCGACTAGTCATAATTATGAATCTGCAGCAGGTTTGGCTGAAGCAGTAGTTATTGGTGGTAATAGTGTAGGACAATTTGGAAATCCATTATATTTAGAGATGGTTACAGAACAAAGAAGACAGAAACTACCTGGTAAGGATCGTGTCTATTCTATATCGACAGCCGATTATCTTGACATAGTTAATGCACTTAAGGAGAGAACTTATACTATGGATGAAGCATTGGACTTGTTAACTGCTTCAAGTGTTTATAGAATTGAAAAAGGACCTTCTAGTAGTTATAAGTATGAACGTAATGATGGAGGAAGTATCCATTATTTTAAGGGGGATAATATGATAATCTTCACTATTGGACAACATGGAAGCTATTGGGCAAATAAATTATCTGATAAATCTTCTTGGAAAATAGACGGAGATAGAATAACAATACCTGTAATTGGTGCTACTCCTATGAATCAAGATAAGGGAATTGTTGGTTCGGTTACTCTTAGACTCAATAACAAACAATATTCTGGTGGTAATAGGAAATCAATCTACTATGTAGAAAAAATTGAAAGAGGAGAGAACTATTAATTTGAACTGCTCATGCTTTCTGAATTATTTTGCGAGTTTGGAGTCGTAAGAAATAGTATTATAAATCTAGACAGTATTTTTGGATTTTTTGTAAAATTCAGGATGTGTAGGAAATAGAAACTGGAATCTAGATAGCAACTTGCTGTATAAATAGCAAGTTAAATATATCAAAAAAATTAAAAATGAAAAGGTACATTTTATTTATCTTGGCAATGATGTTCTAATAAAAACAGTAAGGGTCTTCTTAGGGAATATTATTCTAAAAAGACTAATTTAAGTTTAGTTAAATTAATTGGAATCTAATTTAATTAAGCAATAGACTCCGAAAATATCTAAATTGTAAAACATCATTTAAAGGATCTACACATGAACTTGAGTATAATAATTATAGTGTTGAGTTGGGGCTGACCCAAAAGCCCTAAATTTTAATAAGGTTTATATGAAAACTCATAGACGCAGTGGTTTATTAATATCTAAATTCACTTTATAAAAGCTTTTTAGATATCTAATAAACTACTCGATAAAATCGATTTCTTCGAAATCACGATTTTTGAGTCACTCCCAAATTGAAAATGAATAAAAAAGCTTAAAATCTCAATAATAATTTGAGATTTTAAGCTTTTTGCAGTTATTAGATTAATTTGAATACATCGTTTAAGTTCTCAGCCATTGTTGGGTGAGTGAAGATTTGATCTCTGATGTAAGTGTAAGGAATTTTGTTATCAATTGCCATTTTAATTAGGTTGATAATTTCTTCTGAGTTTTTACCGAACAGAGTAGCCCCAAGAATTAAGTTAGTGTCTTTGTCCACAGTTACACGGAATAGTCCACGTGGATCTTGGTTAACAGCTCCTCTTGGCATGTTAGCTACTGGTAATGATGCTACTGCAACGTTAGGGTAAGCTGCTTCAGCTTCTTCTTTGTGTAATCCAACGTGAGATAATGCTGGAGAGATGAATGTTGAGTAAGGTACGTTTTTACGGTCAGCAGTTGTGTATTCTTTGTTACCGTGTAAGTATCCGTTAACTACTCTGAAGTCATCTAATGATACGTAAGTGAATTGTAATCCACCGTTAACATCACCAACTGCGAATACATTTTCTACAGCTGTTTGACAGAATTCGTCAACTACGATTGTTCCGTTTGGACGTAATTCGATATCAGTGTTTTCTAATCCTAATCCTTCAGTGTTAGCACGACGTCCAGTTGCGTGTAATACTGCTTCGAATTCTAGTGGACCATATTTTTCTGTATCAACTACAACAAGTTCTCCATTGTTGCGGATTTCTTTTGTTGCAGTTCCTAATTTGAATTCGATTCCTGCTTCTTCTAAGTATCCTTGAGCAAGTTCAGCGATATCTTTGTCTTCTCTTCCTAAGATTCCAGGAGCGAAGTCGATTACTGTAACTTTAACTCCAAGACGAGCGTAAAGGTTAGCGAATTCTAATCCGATGTTACCTCCACCGATAATTCCTAGAGTTTTAGGAGCTTTTTCTAATTTTTGGAATTCAGTGCTATCGTAAACATTTTTAGATGTTGTTAAACCTGGAATTGGTAATACGTTGTTTTTAGCTCCAGTGTTAATTACTACGATTTCACCTTCAAGTTGTTTAGTTTCTCCGTTAGCAGAAATTTCTACTACTTTGTTAGAAACAAATTTAGCATGAGCTGTGTAAACATCAACGTTTGGACTATTGTCTAACATAGCGAAGTTTTTAGCGTTAAGTTTAGAAACAACAGCATCTCTTGTAGCTTTAGCTTCTGCGAAGTCTTTTTTGTTGTCAGCAGCTACGATTAAAGTTTTAGTTGGAATACATCCAATGTTAATACAAGTACCACCGTACATTGCACTGCTTTCTTCAACTACTGCTACTTTTTTTCCTTCTTTAGCAAATGTTGCTGCTAAAGTTTTTCCGGCTTTACCGAATCCTACTACTAATAAATCATATTTAACCATAATTTGATTCCTCTTTTACTTTAAATTTTATTGTTTATTTTTTATATCTGTAGAATAAATATAAATGAAAACTGTTTAGTTCATATTTTACTCCTAGTTTTTCAAAATTTCAAGTACTTTGCCTACAAAAGTAGACGATTTTTTAAAAAAATTATTTTAAGGATATGAATTACGCTTCAAATCGTTATAATATCAACGTTTTCAAGAAAATAATTTTTGATATTGTTTTGATATTGCTTCTCATTATGGTATAATATCTCTTGTACAAATATGAAATTTTATGGAGGAATACAATGACATTACCTAATTGTCCAGAATGTAAAAGTGAATATACTTATGAAGATGGAAATATGCTAGTGTGTCCAATGTGTGCTCATGAGTGGTCACCAGAAGATACTAGTGCAGTAGAAGAGGAAAAAGTTTATCGCGATGCTAATGGAAATGTACTTCAAGATGGAGATACAGTTTCTGTAATTAAAGATTTAAAAGTTAAAGGTAGTTCTTCTACATTAAAACAAGGAACTCGCGTTAAAAATATTAGATTAGTTGATGGTGATCACAACATCGATTGTAAAATTGATGGTTTCGGTGCTATGAAACTAAAATCTGAATTTGTTAAAAAAATATAATACAAAAAGAGTTGACTCGATAGTAATTTCAATGAAATCATTAAGAGTACAGCTCTTTTAATTTTTATATGTATTCTTAATCTTCCGAAAATAGAAAAGATAGTATATAATAAATAAATGTCTTGAAAATAAATTGAAAAGAATGAAAGGAAATGCAATGACGAAAATTCAAAAACGTTTATCTATGATAGCTTTGCTTTTAGCTAATTTTATAGGTGGACTAGATACAACAATGTTGAATACAGCATTACCGCAAATTATAAAGGATTTAAATGGTATAAATCAATTAGGTCTATTAACTTCTATGTTATTATTCTTTATAGCTATGACAACGGTTCTTTGGGGTAAGCTTGGAGAAGTAATTGGTAATAAAAAGGCTTTTCAATTATCAATATTAATCTTTACAATAGCTTCTATATTAGGAGGATTTTCTGTAAATATCTGGATGATGGTATTTGCTAGAGGGTTAATGGGTATTGGTATAGGAGGAATGATTTCTATTCCTTTTGTAATATATGCCAAGCTTTTTCCTGACGCGAAAGAAAGAGCTGTTGCCTTAGGATGGGTAACAGCCTTCTATGGTGTGGCAAGTATCTTAGGTCCTATTGCTGGAGGTTTTGTGGTTGATGTATTAGGGTGGTCTTGGATATTTTTTAGCCTTGTTCCATTTTCAGTAGTTTCTTTAGTATTAATTCAAATTTTTTATAAGGAAACTGTAATTTCACAAAAACCAAGAGTTGATTACATTGGAAGTGGATTATTAGTTATTATTTCGGGAGTTATTCTTTATTGGATTAGTAATCTTCCAAAGCTTAGTATATTTATGAATAGTTTACTAGCAATATTTGTAATTGTTAGTGGTTATATGCTATGGAAGTGGGAAAAAAAGGAAACAGAACCGATTCTGCCGATAAGTTTATTAAAGAATATGTCTTATATAACGAAAAACTTAATTATGGTGCTGGTCTATGCTTTTGCTATCGGATATAGTATTTACGCTCCAATGTGGGCACAGGTTGTATTAGGAACTAGTGCAACAATGGCTGGTGGAACACAGATTTTTAGTTCTATCGCA
>NZ_CAUTDQ010000055.1:0-9234 GCF_963537375.1 uncultured Gemella sp. | reverse complement strand
GGATTTACTCTTCTTTTTTTATATTTTGTCTCACATCAATTGTAACACTACAAATTTTAATTGGTCTATACTTGATAACAGTAGAAATTATCAAATATTTATGCTATAATAATTAACGGAATACATCTGTATTACTATCGAACCAAATTTTAAGGAGAAAAGTTTAATATGCTTGTAGATAAACCATTAAAGCTGTTTTCATTAAATGCTAACATTCCATTAGCAAAACAAGTAGCGAAGTCACTAGGAGTAGAATTAAGTAAATGTAGTGTAAAAAAATTCAGTGACGGAGAGGTTTCAATTAATATAGAGGAAAGTGTACGTGGTAGTGAAGTTTTCGTATTACAATCAACTAGTGGCCCTGTAAATGACAATTTAATGACTTTATTAATTATGATAGATGCACTTAAACGTGCTTCAGTGGACACAATTAATGTTGTAATCCCTTATTACGGATATGCACGTCAAGATAGAAAAGCAAGAAGTCGTGAACCAATTACTGCTAAATTAGTAGCTAACTTATTAGAAGTAGCAGGGGCAGATCGTGTAATTGCATTAGATCTTCACGCACTTCAAATTCAAGGATTCTTTGATATTCCAGTAGATCACCTTATGTGTGTACCAATTATTGCGAAATATTTCAAAGAAAAACTTCCAGATATGGAAGAAGTTGTTGTTGTGTCACCAGACCACGGTGGTGTAACACGTGCTAGAAAACTAGCAGATGCATTAAATACGCCAATTGCAATTATCGATAAGAGAAGACCAAAACCAAATGTTGCTGAAGTTATGAATATTGTAGGTAACATTGAAGGAAAAACATGTATTCTTATTGATGATATTATTGATACAGCGGGAACAATTACTTTAGGAGCTCAAGCACTTAAAGATAGAGGAGCAAAAGAAGTTTATGCAAGTTGCTCACATGCTGTATTAAGTGGACAAGCATTAGATAGAATTGAAAATTCTCCAATTAAAGAGTTAGTATATGCTAACACAATTGATATACCAGAAGAGAAAAAATTAGATAAAATGGTACCGTTATGTGTAGGTGATCTAATTGCAAAAGCAATTTACAAAATCCACAATAACGAACCTGTAAGTGTTCTTTTTGAATAATAATTAATTAAATTAATCTTTAAAGAAGGCAGCGGTGTCCGTTGCCTTCTTTAAGTCGTATATTCGATAGTAAAAAAAATAAAAGTGAGGATAATTTATGAAATTAATAGTTGGATTAGGAAATCCAGGTAAACAATATGAAAACACAAGACATAATATTGGATTTATGGTACTTGATGAACTAGCTAAATCTTGGAATGTAAGTTTTGATAAAACAAAATTTAATGCTGAATATGCTATAGCATATCATAATGGAATTAAATATTTATTAGTAAAGCCAACAACTTATATGAATCTTTCAGGAGAAGCGGTAGGTAAGTTTTACGATTATTTTGAAATTGATATTGAAGATATATTAATAATTTATGACGATTTAGATACAAAAACTGCAAACTTTAAATTAAAAGCTAAAGGAAGTAGTGGTGGTCATAATGGAATTAAGAGTATTATTAGCCACTTAGGAACAGAAAAATTCAATAGATTGAAAATTGGAATAGATAGACCAACACCGCCAATGAAAGTAGTTGATTATGTCTTAGGAAGATTCTCAAAAGATGAAATGAGTGAAATTGAAAAAATTTATTCTAAGAGTGTAAACTGTATTGAAGATTTCTCAAAAATGAGTTTCGTAGATTTAATGAATAAATATAATTAATAACAATCGCAGCAAAAGGTGCCGTCCCAGAAGTTCTAAATTTCAAAAAGTTTATATGTGAATTTATAGATGAAGTGGACTATAGATATCTAAATATTCTTTATAAAAGTATGTTAGATATCTAATAACCTTTGTGGAGTCTCGATAGAATCGATTTTTCTGAAATCGTGATTTTTGAGTCACTCCCTTTTTGCTGCTATTTGTCGTAGAAAGGAGCGTACATGATAAAAGATAGTCTTTTGGAAATTGTTAATTTACAATTTGAGAAGAAACATAAAAATATAGGTGTATATGGACAAAATTTAACAACACGTGCTTTGGAGATATATAATGAGTATAAACAAAGTGATAAGAGTGTTGTGGTGTTATCACAAAGTAAAGCAGAGGCTGAAGAGTTATTTGCAATTTTAAGTGATTTCGAAGGAGAAACATATATTTATCCAGAAATCGATATATTAAAACGTCATACATCTAAAAGTAACGATCTAGTCCAAAATTCAATAAAAGTACTTGAAAACCTAGTTCATAATATACAAAGTATAATTATTATTCCAATAGAAGCTATATACAGAACGGTAAAAAATCCTAGTGATTTCAAAAATAATAGTTTTGAAATTAATGAGGACACTGTTATAAGTTTTGATGAATTACAAAGAAAACTTGTAAATATGGGGTATAGAAGAGTCGAAAGTGTTGATGTAGTTGGAGAGTTTTCAAAAAGAGGTAGTATAGTCGATATTTTTAGTCCTCTGAGTGAAAAGCCGATACGATTAGATTTCTTTGATGATGAGCTTGATAGTATGAGGATTTTTGATGAAATTACTCAAAGATCTCTAGATAGAATCGATAGTGCAGTTATTTATCCAACAAGTGATTTTTTCCTTACTTCTGAAGAAAAAGATATAGTTGTTGAGAGGATACTTACTAAGTTAAATGATACAAAATTAAGAGAAGAAGAAAATTACCAAGAGATTAGTACCTATCTTCAAGAAAAAATAGAAATTTATAAAGCAACTGGGGATTTCAGTGACTTAGAGAGTTTCTCAAATTTAATTTATGAAAATACATATAGTATTGCTGATTATTTAAATGATGACACTATAGTCTTCTATGATAATTATCATAAAATTTTAGAAAAAATAGAAGAATTAAGAGAGTACTTTTTAACGAGTTTGCAGGAGATGAATAGAAGTTATATTTATCAAGATGTAATAGATAATATAGCATTCGAAAAGATTCAAAATTTAGATACTAGAAAATACTACTTGTCTACTTTAAAACTAAATGACAAGATTATAGAAAAAAACTATAACTTAGATATAATCGACTTAGCTTATTATTCTAGTGAAGAGTATTTAGCTAAAGAAATTAGAGAGAAGATTACAGATAAATACAAAGTAATTATTTCATTAAACACTCAAAAACAAAAAGATTATGTAGAAAAGGTACTATTTGATAATTATTTTTATGATGATATTTATTATGGTGTTAAAGAAGGAAAAATTTTTATTGATGTTAATAAATATCACCTTAAGGGGTTAGAGGATAGAAAAAATAAAATATTCCTATTAACACCACGTGAACTATTTACTGAAGAAGAAAGAAAAAAACGTCGCGTAAAATTTAAATATACTAACTCAGAAAAAATTAGAAATTACCAAGAACTAAATGTTGGTGATTATATCGTTCATGTTAGCCATGGGATAGGACTATACGAAGGAATAGAGAATGTTGAAGTTGGTGGAGTATATAAAGACTTCTTGAAGATTGTCTATGATGGTGGTGATATTATATATGTAGATATAAATAATATGAACTACATCCAAAAATATACCGCTTCTACTGATAATAGAAAACCAGCATTAAATAAACTTGGTACAAAAAACTGGCAGAAGACTAAAAGTAGAGTCCGTAAAGAAATTGAGGGTATATCCGAAGATCTTATTAAGTTATATATTAAACGCGAATTAAGTTCTGGATATGCGTATAGCTTAGATGGAAGTATGCAGTCTGAATTTGAAGCTGATTTTGCATATACACCAACGGATGACCAGGTAAAAGCTACTGAAGAAATTAAAAGGGATATGGAAAAACAACGTCCGATGGATAGACTTCTATGTGGAGATGTTGGTTTCGGTAAAACAGAGGTAGCGATGAGGGTTGCGTTTAAAGCAGTTACTGATAATAAGCAAGTTGCGGTATTAGTACCAACAACTCTTCTTGCTGAACAACACTACGATAATTTCGTAAGTAGATTTGCGAATTTCCCAGTAAATATAGAAGTAGTAAGTAGGTTTAAATCTGCAAAAGATATTACTGAAATTTGTAAGAAACTTGAAGAAGGTAAAATCGATATAATTGTTGGAACACATAAACTATTAAATGACAAATTTAAATACAAAGATTTAGGCTTATTAATTATAGATGAAGAGCAACGTTTTGGAGTTAAGCATAAAGAAAAAATAAAACATCTTAAAAATACTGTTGATGTACTTACTCTTAGTGCCACGCCAATCCCAAGAACACTGCATATGAGTTTAATTGGAATTAGGGACTTATCTGTAATAGAAACACCACCAAGAGAACGTCAACCTATCCAGACATTCGTAACAGCTCAGAATAAAATGGTTATCAAGGAAGCGGTTATGAATGAGGTAAATCGTGGAGGACAGGTTTTCTATGTTTATAATAGAGTAGAGACAATCGATGAGAAGTACCTAGAACTAAAAAGATTATTACCTGATATTAACATAGCGTATGCACATGGACGCATGAGTCAAAGAGAACTTGAAAATATTATGACTGATGTCATAGATAGGAAATATGATATGTTAATTTCTACTACTATTATTGAGACTGGTATTGACATTTCAAATGTAAATACACTAATAGTAGAGGATGCTGATCGTTTTGGATTAAGTCAATTGTACCAACTTCGTGGACGAGTAGGTCGTAGTAGTAGAGAAGCATATGCTTACTTGATGTATGAACCGTTTAAATCGTTAACTGAAAACTCAGAGAAAAGATTATCAGCAATTAAGAACTTTACATCTCTAGGAAGTGGGTTTAAGATTGCTATGCAAGATTTATCGATTCGAGGTGCAGGTGATGTACTTGGGGGAAGACAGCATGGTTTCATTGATTCAGTAGGTTATACGCTATATTCTCAAATGTTAGAACAAGAAATTCAAGAGAAAAAAGGAATTTTAGAACCGTTATTAGAACAAGATCGAACACAAGATGTTAGTTACTATGAGAATATAATTAAAGAAGCTGCTCCAAAAATTAAGAAAGATATTTTTGAAGTTAAGACAGATGATCTAGAAATTAAACTTAACGTTGATGCCTTCATTCCAAAAGAGTATATTACTAGTGATGCAGATAAGATTGATTTCTATAAGAGATTAAATAATGTAGTTAGTGATGAAGAGATAGATAGCATCGTTGAAGATTTGATTGATAGATTCTCTGATTTTGGAGAAGAAGTTAATAACTTAATTGATATTTGTTACCTTAAAGTTATGGCGAAAAATACTATGGTAACTAGCATTAAAGAGTTAGCCAATAAAGTAGTTGTAACTTTTGATAAAGATGTTATGAACAGTCTTAAAGGAAAAGAATTATTTACAGCTTTAACGCCGCATAAGGACACACGTATCGTTGCAAAAGATGGATTCTTCCTTGAAATAGATAAAAAAGAAAGATATAGCGTTAGACGCATAAGAGAAATGTTGGCTTTAGTAAACAATAATCTGGAGGGTGAACATGAATAAAAGTAGATGCTCTTGGGCGAAAGATCCATTAGATATTGAATATCATGACAATGAATGGGGAAGAGAAACTCATAATGATCAAATGTTATTTGAATATCTAATACTAGAAGGAATGCAAGCTGGATTAAGTTGGTCATTAATACTTAAGAAACGAGAAAATTTCAAACGTGCTTTTGATAATTTTGATTATAGTATCTGTGCTAATTATACTGATGAATACCTAGAATCGTTAAGACAAGATGCGAGTATAATTAGAAATAAGTTAAAAATATATTCTGTTAGAAAAAATGCTGTAGCATTTCTTAAGGTTCAAAAAGAATTTGGAAGTTTTGACAAATATATCTGGAGTTTTACAGATTATAGAAAAATCAATAATAAAATTGAAAATTACAGAGACGCACCGAGCGAAACTGAACTGTCTATAAAAATAAGTAAAGATATGAAAAAAAGAGGATTTAGTTTTGTAGGTAGTACGATAATTTATAGTTACATGCAGGCTATTGGAATGGTAAATGATCATGAAAAAGGATGTTTTTGCTATAAAGAATGTTGCTAATAAATTTGATTAGATAGGTATTTTGAATATTGTAATTAATAAGTTAGCTTGTCTAATTTAGATATAACTTTACTTTATAGAAAATACCGTCTATAATATATAAGTATGTTTAATTTTAAGATTGGATTTTATAAATGGATAAGAGAACTATTAAAATTGAAGAAATAACCGACAATAAAATTTTTGTTAAAACATTTTTAGAAGAAACAAAAAAAATACAAGAAATTCCTAAAATGCCTAAGTGCGAGTTTTTACATATAGGAGCAACGAGTACTACCCAGGTGTTAGGAGAAAAAATTGTAGATATGCTTGTTGTTGTAGAAAATTTACATGAAATAACAACATTTGATGAAAAAAGACTAAATAATATCAGTTATCATAGAATAGCTCATAATGGAACTAAAGGCGTAATAAAATATGCTAGAATTATCGATTATCTAACAATGAGCTATGATGTTGTATTAAATGTAGTGCAACGTGATACGGAAATACATAAAGATTTTATAAAAATTAAAGAAGTTTTTAATGATGAAGTTTTAAAAAATGAATATAATTCGTTTAAAAATAATAATAAAGAACTTTCGTTTAAAGATTATTCAACGAAAAAAGTAATATTTATAAATGATATGTTAAAAAGGATTGAAAATAATGATTAAAATAAACAATATTGAGGAGATTCTTGAAAATAGTGAAGTGCTATATAATGAACCTCTAAGAAAATATAGTTTTACGAAAACGGGTGGGAACGCAGAAGTTTTAGTAAAAATAACAAATGAACAAGATTTACAAAATGTTATTAAATTTAGCAACGAAAACAACATAGAACTAACTATTTTAGGAAATGGTTCAAATGTGTTAATATCAGATAAGGGTATTGCAGGAATTGTAGCTATTACTAGTGATATGAATAAGATTGAATTATTAGACGGTGATGTTATTTCTTGTTATGCGGGACTAACATTAAAAGAACTTACTGATTTTTGTATAGAAAATAGCCTAACTAATCTTGAATTTTCATGTGGTATTCCAGGAAGTGTTGGTGGAGCAATCTTCATGAATGCTGGAGCATATGGTGGCGAAATGAAGGAAGTTGTTCAAAAAGTTGAAGTTTTCACTAGAAATGGTGAAAAGAAAATATATACTAATGAGCAAATGGAATTTTCATATAGATATTCTGTAATTCAAGAAACTAAAGAAATCATATCTAAAGTGTATTTCCAAATGGAAAAAGGAAATAAAGAAGATATTATCTCTAAAGTAGAAGAATTAAATAAAATGCGCTCAGATAAACAACCTTTAGAATACCCTTCATGTGGTTCTGTATTTAAACGACCAGAAGGATATTTCGCAGGAAAATTAATTCAAGATGCAGGATTGCAAGGATTAACTGTAGGTGGGGCACAAGTTTCAAAAAAACATGCAGGATTTATGGTTAATATAGATTCAGCAACATGTGAAGATTATAAAAACTTAATTAAAGAAGTTCAGAAAAAAGTACTAGAAGATTCAGGTGTTGAACTTGAGTGTGAAGTTAAAATATTAGGTGAATAAAAAGGAGTGACTCAAAAATCGTGATTTCGGAGAAATCGATTTTGTCGAGTCACCCTCGCACAGTTTATTAGATGTCTAAAAAGCTTTTATAAAGCGAATTTAGATATCAATAAACCACTGCGTCTATGAGTTCACATATGAACTTTGTTAAATTTGAGGGCTGGATTAGCCCTTTTTTTATTTCACATTATCTATAAATTTTTTATACTGCGCTAGATTTTGTTCATTTTTATTATTTGTTTTTGGTGTATAGAATGTTCTTCCTACTAAGTTATCCGGAAGATATTGCTGCTTAATATACCCTGTCGGATGACTGTGAGGATATTGATAACCAACACCACGATTAAGTTTATCAGCACCATAGTAATGTGCATCTCTTAGATGATCTGGAATTATAAACTTTGGATTTGTTTTAGTTTCGTGTAGTGCATTGTCGATTGCCATATAAGCGCTATTAGATTTTAACGAAAGGGCTAATTGGATAACCGCATTAGCCAGAGGTATTCTTGCTTCAGGTAGTCCAAGCATTTTCGCACTTTCAATCGCAGCATGAACAAAAGGTCCAATGTTTGGATTAGCAAGTCCTATGTCTTCATAAGCAATAACACTCATTCTGCGATAAATAGTGTCTAAATCACCACTATCGATTAAAAGAGCTAGGTAGTATAACGATGCATCTACATCACTTCCACGTATGGACTTTTGAAAAGCACTAATAATATCATAAAAAGCATCACCATCTTTATCATAGGCTTTGAATTTTCCTAGGGATAAGTTTAATAGCTTATCATTTGTGACAATTTCACCTTCACTTGATAAATTATATAAAATTTCAAAAGTATTTAAAGAGAATCTCAAATCACCAGAAGAGTTTAAAGCGATTGTTTTAAATACATCATCTTCTATTTTTAACTCTTTCGGGAATATTTCTTTACTGTTCGATATTTTTTTCAGATATTCATAAATATCATCATTAGAAACTTGTTGTAATTCGAAAATAATTAATCGCGATCTAATTGCAGGATTAACAGTATGATATGGGTTATTTGTTGTGCACCCAATAACATAAATATTGTCAAACTCGATTTCAGGAAGTAGGATATCCTGCATAGGTTTAGTTAGTCTATGAAATTCATCAAGAAGAAGGATAACTTTTTTAAATCTTTTAGATTCTTCTATTACTGCAGTTAAATCCTTTTTTGTACAATTTACAGCATTTAATATTTTAAATTTATAATCTAGTTCATTAGCTAATGCATTAGCAATTGAAGTTTTTCCAGTTCCAGGGGGACCATATAGAATAAACGAGAACATTTTTTTACTTTCTACTATTTTAGTAAGAACTTTTCCATCACCAATTAAATGATGTTGACCGATAATATCATCGATTTTACTTGGACGTAATTTATTAATAAGTGTTTCCATGGTTCCTCCTTTAATTTTATTATATACAATTTATTATATCATAAGAATGACTAATGATGGTAAGAGTTTAATTAAAATCATAGAATACTGTAGAGTTAATATGTACATTTGTAAATGATGTGAGACAAAAAAAGTTAAAAATAAATACCTGATAT
>NZ_CAUTDQ010000054.1:0-9234 GCF_963537375.1 uncultured Gemella sp. | reverse complement strand
TTAGCGTCGAATGTAGTTGGGCTTACGCCCTGTGAGACTAGAACGTTGCCAGGCAACAGTGAGAATCTTCCTTTTGGAAGGTTCTTTTTTTATTTGATCTTTATTAATATGAATAAATTAGTGATATTATTGATAGATCTTATTTTATTTGTGTAATAATACTTTTTTATACATAATATCTAAATAGTATATAAATTTAAATTTTAAATGATGAAATGAAGAACTACCTAACATGAGTTTGTTAAGTAGTTCTTTTATTTTATTATTTTTTAGTTCTATGAATATATGGTTTTCTTTCAGCTGGTTTAATCTCACCCATGATTGAGTAAATATTGTTATCAGTGGCTAGCAATGCATGTCCACAAGGTGCTTCGAAAGGAATTTCTCCTAATTGATACCAGCGATTTTCTTTCAAGTTATATACTAATTCTTTTTTATTCCATTTGTAGTCACTTACAGGACGTCTGAAGTATGCATCGCGATATTTTGCGTGATCTTCACCTTGTAATGTTGTTAAGTTAAATACTGCATCTTTCCAAACATCTTTATTAAAACCACCGATTACTAGAAGTTCATGGTCGTTTAATGGAGTCCAATCAGCACCTAGTAAAGATACTTCTTCATTATCGATTACTACATCAGATAGTTTAGTCCATTCTTTTGTTTCTAAGTTAACTTTATATCCATCGTTATAAGTTTCACTAGCACCTCCGCCATATACATAAAGTTCATTATTGTATACGTAGCTTACAGCTTGATTACGTAATTTCCCAGGAAATTCTGAGAATACTTCAAATTTCTTAGTTGCTAAATCATATGCATAAAGCTCATTATTATTTGATCCGTTAATAGATCCGATACCGAAGTATAATTTATTGTCGTGAACTTTTGCGATAACATTTTCTACTGTAAGTGGTAGTGTATCGACAACTTCTACTTTTAGTTTATTATCTTCTACTGTAAAAGCTAATAAATCCGCTGAAGTTTCGTTTTTAGTTGCAATATAGTATAATGTTTCGTTATAAACAGCACTTGGCCCATATGCTAAAGGATAGTCAAATTGAATTTGATCTAGTAGTGTTACTCCTTTAGAAGTTTCTTCATATAGATATACATCTTTATGATTTACTTTAACGCCTCCATCAACAGGAAGTCCACCTGGGAAGTTAGCACCTCCACCGAAGATTAGTTTATTGCCTAATACTCCTTTAACTAATCCTGCTGTACCTATATTATTTTCGTAGCCTTTTTGAGCTGCTACAGTAGCTATATTTGTCCATTTTAGTTGTGTACTCATATATTTTAGTACCTCCCTATTATTTTTAAAATCAAACGCTTACATCGTTGTATTTATTTTAGTGGGAGGATTCGACTAGAGATGATAGTTTAGTCGAGGCCACTCCCACAAATTTTGTTATTTAAAGTCTGCTTCTTTATCTACTAGTACATATACACTAGGGTGATTTTTTAGAACAGTACAAGGAATATTTTCAGTTATTTCTTTACCTTCTATTAAACTTTTTATTGCTTGTTGTTTTGCTTTTCCAAACGCTAATAAGATAATATGTTTTGCGCGCATAATATCTTTGATTCCCATTGTTACAGCTTGTTTTGGTACTAGGTTAATATCATTATTAAAGAATCTAGAGTTTGCTTCGATTGTTTCTTGTTTTAAATCAACAACGTGCACTCCAGCTTCAAATGATGTTCCTGGTTCATTAAAACCAATGTGTCCATTAGATCCAACACCAAGGATTTGGACATCGATTTGTGTGTTATTTAGTTCTTCCTGATATGATTTAAGAGCTTTTTCTAAATCTGCTGCACTGGCATCAGGGACGTGTGTATTTTCTTTATTTATATCAACATGATTGAATAAATTAGTATCCATAAATTTATGATAACTTTCAGGATGATCATAGCTAATTCCAACATACTCATCTAAGTTATAAGATTTAATATTTTTATAGCTAAAGTTTCCAGCTTTATAATCAGTGATCATTTCTTCGTATAAATCTGTTGGAGTTGATCCAGTCGCAAGCCCTAATGTTGAATTGTCATCTATTAAACTTTTAATAATTTTATATGCTTCTTGTGAAGCTTCTTTTTTTGAATTAAAAACTAAATATTTCATATTGTTACTCCTTATTTATTAATCTTCTTTTTTATAAACTTCTTTACCACGTGCGAATGTTGTTAATACTTCGTATTCAGGACTAATAACAACAACGTCAGCATCGTAACCAACTTTAAGTTTACCTTTACAATCGGCAAAACCTAACATTTCAGCAGGATTTTTTGTACAAGAGTTAATTGCTGCATCAACTGGAACTAAAGCATCTTCTATTAAGACACGAAGACCATCGATAACTCTAAGTGTAGAACCTGCAAGACGACCATCGTCACGGTGAGCACTACCATCTTCATATATTTCCATATTTTCTCCACCGAAGATGTAAGAACCACGGCCACAACCTTTTGCACAAAGTGAATCTGTAATCATAATTCCATGATCACGTCCTTTTGCTGTAAAGTATGTGTTAAGAGCATCTGTAGTAGAGTGAATACCGTCACAAATAATTTCTCCATATGCATCGCGTGCACGTAGAGCAAAACCTACTTGACCACCATCGCGGTGATGGAAACCAACCATACCATTATAAACGTGAGTTTGAGATGACGCACCATTAGCGAACGCTAAATAACTTTCTTTATAATTACAAGCTGAGTGACCTAAACTTACACGAATACCTTGGCTTACTAAATATTTAGTAAGTTTATAATCGATATCTTTTTCACAAGCGATAGTGATAAGTTTAATTAAGTTTTTACTAGCTGCTTGGAATTTTTTAAATTGTTCAACACTTGGTGTTTGAATACAACTTAACGGTTGAGCACCACGTTTTTCTACATCAAGATAAGGGCCTTCGAAGTGAATACCTAAAATTTCAGCTCCTTCATATCCTTCTTCATAAACTTTAGCAACATTTGCAACAGCTTTTAGAAGAACTTCTTCAGTTTGTGTAATCGTAGTAGGCAAGAATGATGTTACCCCTTCAGAAACGATATTTTTCGTCCAATTACGTAGTCCATCTTCATTAACATCATTAGTATCATAACCGTAAGCACCATGTGTATGAACATCTATAAATCCGGGTAATACACGGTTATTTCCAAAATCATAATCTACTTTATCGAATGCATCGTAGTCATAAACGGCAGTTATTTTTTTATCCTCAACTTCCAAAATAAGAGGAAGGAATTGTCCGCTTGACCAAACTTTTTTACTTTTTATTAACATAATAGCACCCCTTTATTCCTAAAAATTTATCTTTTAAATTTAATGTGTTAAATTCTTGTTAATTTAATTTTAACACTTTTTAAATAGATTTGTAAAGTATTAAAGTAAAAGTTTTCAAAATTAATTTAAAGGTGTTCTTGAGTTTTTTTATGGTATGGTGAATGGATATCGTTTAAATTAAATAATTTAAGGTGTTATATTGAAGTGGAAGAAGAAAAATGTATTGTATACATGATTTCTGCATTATATTAAAATAAATTATATAAGATACTTACTATTGACTTTCTTCATAAGAGGAATATAATAATATGTGAGAATTATATTACTGATATTATAGAAGTGATATAATTTCAATTATTTTATAAGAGGGTATAAAAATGGATAAATCAAGATTGACTTTTCTTGGTGTAATAATAACTATTGGAATAATATTTGGAGACATAGGGACCTCGGTACTTTATGTTATGAAATCATTCGTCCGTAGTAGTGATGCTATGATGAGCGAAAATCTCGTATTAGGATTCGTTAGTTTAATATTTTGGGTAATGACCTTACAGACGACGACTAAATATGTATTAATCGCATTAAAGGCGGATAACCATGGTGAAGGTGGAGTATTCTCATTATTTGCTTTAATAAAAAATAAAACTAAACGAGGAGTTGTTCTCTTAGCGATGATAGGCGGAGCAACACTTCTTGCGGACGGAATAATAACACCAGCAATTACAGTGACATCAGCTGTTGAGGGATTACATGATATAATCCCAGCTATAAACACAAATGATGTAATAATTCTAGTATTGATAATTTTTATCTTTATCTTTTCATTTCAAAGATTTGGAACGAAAAAGATAGGATCGCTATTTGGTCCTATAATGAGCTTGTGGTTTTTATCTCTATTTTTCTGGGGAATAAAATCAATAGGTACTAGACCAGAAATATTAAAAGCTATTAATCCAAAATATGCACTTAATTTATTAATTACATACCCAGGAGTATTCGTCTTATTAGGGGCGGTATTTTTATGTGTATCAGGTGCAGAGGATTTATATGTGGACTTAGGTCATTGTGGACGAAAAAATGTTAGAATGGCTTGGTTTGCGGTTAAAGTATGCTTACTTGCTAATTATTTCGGTCAAGCAGCATATTTATTATCGACAAATTATAGCTCAGAAAAAAATCCATTCTTTGCGATAGTTCCAGAGAGTTTTGTAGTATTTCAAGTAATACTAGCAACATTAGCTGCGATAATAGCGAGTCAAAGTTTAATAACAGGATCTTTCACATTAATCTCAGAGGCGATAAAATTAAATCTATTCCCAAAATTAATAATAAAATATCCGACGGAATTAAAAGGGCAGGTTTATGTATCTGCGGTTAATATAATACTATTTATATGCAGTAGCTGTGTCGTAATATTCTTTAGAACAAGTAGTAATATGGAAGCAGCGTACGGTTTAAGTATTAGTATAACAATGTTTGTAACTACATTATTATTAAGTATTTACTTGTACAAAGTTAAAGCTAAAAAAATCTTTGCTGTAATCTTCCTAATATTTTTCGGAATAGAAGAATTATTCTTCTTATATGCGAACAGCTTAAAATTTATAAATGGTGGGTACATTACAGTATTCATAGCGTTATTAATATTTATAATTATGTTTATCTGGTATAGAGGAACTGAGATAAAAGAGAGAGAAAGTCAGTATTTAACTGTAAAAAATTATACAAAACAATTACTTCAGTTAAGTATGGATAAAAGTGTACCCAAATATGCAACAAACCTAGTATATTTAACAGGTGCGAAAAAAGAAGAAGATGTAGATTATGCAGTATTATACTCTATATTAAATAAACAACCGAAAAGGGCGAATGTCTACTTTTTTGTACATATAAATGTTATAGATAAACCTTATAAACGAGAGTATAAAGTTACTAAATTTAGTGATAAAAAAATATTTAAAATTACCTTTAACTTAGGATTTAGAGAACACCAAAGGGTAAATATGTTTATGCGACAGGTTATAGCGGATTTACTAGAGAATAGAGAATTAGAACTGCAACCTACTAAGTACAACTTAAGAGGTGAAGTAGAAACGGTTGGAGACTTTAGATTTGTATTGATTGAAGAGGTACTAGGTAATAGTAATGGTTTATCATCATTCGATAACTTTATTATGGGACTAAGATTAAAATTGAAAAAAATAACGGTAACACCAGAAAAATGGTTCGGATTAGATACTAGTGTTATAACGAAAGAAGCAGTACCGTTAAATGTAGTGCAAACTAAAGTGAAAAAATTAACAAGAATTCAATAATAAAAATCAGACTTAGAGTAAGAAAATGTAAAATAGAATTACATTACTTATGAAGAGTCTGATTTTTCATTGTTTTTAATAATAAGAGATATATTAAATCTTTGATATATCTTAATATTAAATCAATATTAACATAAAATAACACAGTAAACTTTAAAGGGTAATATACAGAAAAATAAATGAAATATCTTAGAAATATATATTAATTACAATATATTAAATTGACAATTATTTTCTCTAGGTGTATACTAAAATTATATTAGTAGTTACATGTTAAGTGTAACTAATGGGAGGTAAAATAATGAAGACAAACAATAAATTTTCAATAAGAAAGTATAGTGTAGGTGTTGTATCAGTCATAATAGGTTTATTTATCTTAGCTGGTACAAACTCAGATGATAGAGTATATGCAAAGAATGAAAGTGTGCCACCAATAGTTTCGACAGTACCTGAGGGTGGAAATCCAGGTAGTGTTGATAAAGTAGTAGATAAAAATAATGAAATTTCAGATAAAGGGGATCTCCCAAAAGTACAAACACCGGTAATCCCAGGTTATTTTGCATTAGAAAAAGAAGCGCCAGAAGTTTCTACGATACCAGATAAAATAGAAAAAGAAGTTAATGTAGATTTAGTAGAATTAGGTAAAATAAAATACCGTGATAAAAAAACTAAAGAAATAGTTGCAGAAAAAAATTATGATAATGATAATACTAATCCTACTAGAGCTGGATTAACAACATTACCAGATTTACCAAAAGGTTATAGATTTGTAAATAAAGGGCTAGATAGAGTAGAAACTAGAGAAATAGTAGTTCATAAGTATCTGGAACAACCTTATGTGTCAGAAGAAGTTGGTATAAGAGTTAAACTTCAGGAAGTTGATGGGAAACTAGCAGTAGATCCTAATATAAACATTGAAGCTGATAAGTTTGCTCCAGGTCACAATCTTGTTTTTGATGTAGAGGAGTATATAAAGGATGTAGAAAAAGTAACAAAACAAGTAGTAGAATTTGTAGGAGCGGAAGGTAAAACACCGAAAACAAATGTTCAAGATGGTTATAAATTCTCAGGGGAATATAATGATGAAACAAAAGAAACTATATGGAAAGAAAAAACACATGTATATAGTAGTGTAGATGTCCCAGTAGTTAAAGGTTATTTTGCAGATAAAAAACAAGCAGGTGGGAAAGAAGTTACACCAGAAAAACCGGAAGTAACCGATATAGTAACGTATAAACATTTAGGAAAAATAGTACCAGTAGATGAAAAAGGTAATTTAATAGAGCAAGCCCCAACCCCAGACTATCTAAACGACTTGAAAGATCCAACAAAAGCGTTAGCGACACCGGTACCAGTTTTAGAAGGGTATGAAGCTTCTGTTAATAGTGTATTACCGAAAAATCCTGGAGTAGATACAAAAGTAGTATATAAAGAAAAACTTACTGATGTTGAAGTGAAAACAAAACAAGTAGTAGAATTCGTAGGAGCGGAAGATAAAGCACCGAAAACAAATGTTCAAGATGATTATAAATTTAAAGGAAAATATCATGTCATAACAAAAGAGACTATATGGGCAGAAAAAACACATGCATATAGTAGTGTAGAGGTTTCAGTAGTTAAAGGTTATTTCGCAGATAAAAAACAAGCAGGTGGGAAAGAAGTTACACCAGAAAAACCGGAAGTAACCGATATAGTAACGTATAAACATTTAGGAAAAATAGTACCAGTAGATGAAAAAGGTAATTTAATAGGGCAAGCCCCAACTCCAGACTATCTAAACGACTTGAAAGATCCAACAAAAGCGTTGGCGACACCAGTGCCAGAATTGAAAGGTTATACGCCAACGGTAAAAAGTGTTGTACCAAAAGATTTAGCGAAGGATACTAAGGTTGTTTATAAAAAAGTGGAAAAACCAAAAGTACCAGAGAAACCAAAAGAAACACCAAAAACTCCAGAAGTTCATAAAAAAGAAAACTCTAAGTTACCAAATACAGGAGTAGCACAAACAAGCACTATAATTTTAGGAATGTTAATGTTGTTATTAGCTGGAGTTATAGCAGGAATTACAAGAACTAAGAAAGATTAGATAATGAAAGATGTGACATAAAAATTAAATTAAAAATAGCGTAGCAGTAAAAAACTGTTATGCTATTTTTTATATTTAACAAAAGAAAAAGGCAATGAGCCAAAAATTATAATCTCGGAGAAATCAATTTTATCGAATTGCCTCTATTTTATTATTTTTTATCAAAAGAAAAAGAGTATGAATTTCCATACTCTTTAAAGTTTTTTATACACTAATTGACTATTTAGAAAGTTTACGTCTTATAGCTACTCCTACTAAAGCGATTAAGCTTAATCCTAATGCAGTAGTGCTAGAAGAATTCATACCTGTGCTTGCTAATTTTTCAGATTTAGCTTCTCCAGGTTTAGCAGATAGTTGAGTAACAACAGGTGTTTGTCCGAAGTCTACACCAGGGTGAGCAGCTCCAAGTTTAGCTAAGTCAAATGCTGGTACTTCGTTGACAGCTGGTAGGTTAGCCGCTAATATTCTTAATGCTTCTTCGCGTTCTGCTAATTTCGCTGTTAATTCTTTAGATTTGGCAGGATCAGCTGTTTTCAATGCTTCCTTAATTTCAGCGATTTCGGCTTCAAGTTTTAATTTATCAACGTTACCTAACTCTGGAACGTAGTTAACTGGAGCATTTTGTCCGTTAGTTGCTTCAGGTTTAGTTGGTTTTGGAGCTTCACCATTAGGATTGTTAGGTTGAGTAAGTGCGTTTCCATCGTTCACTCCACCATTGAAATCAGGATTATTAGGTTGAGTAGTAGCGTTATCGTCGTTCACTCCACCGTTGAAATCAGGATTATTAGGTTGAGTAGTAGCATTGTCGTCGTTCACTCCACCGTTGAAATCAGGATTGTTAGGTCGAGTAGTGGCATTGTCGTCGTTTACTCCACCGTTGAAATCAGGATTGTTAGGTCGAGTAGTAGCATTATCATCATTAACAGAACCATTGAATTCAGGTTTTTCTTCAGCTACAGGTGCATCACCAGGATTTACTCCACCATTGAATTCAGGGGCATCAGCTACAGTAGGAGGTGTGTCGTCGTTTGCTCCACCGCTAAAATCAGATCCATTATCTCCAGTAGGAGCATCACCAGGATTTACTCCACCACTGAAACCTTTAGATTCTTCACCTTTAGGTACTTCTTTTAAGTTGTTGATATAACCTAAAGTTGCGTTGTAATCGTCAGTTAGATTGTCGATTTCATCTTTGTATGCTTTTACTACTTCATTAACTTCGTCGAATTTAGCTTGTGCTTCATCAGCTGCAGTTTTAGCAGAAGCAACAGCTGCTTCTAATCTAGTTACTGCATCTTGTAACCCGTCGATGATAGCTTTATCAGAGTTGTTTGTCTTAGCAGTTGTAAGAGCAGTTTTAGCTTTTTCTAAAGTTTCGTTTTGTTTAGTTAATGCAGCATTTTTTTCTTCTACTGCTTTAGCTTTTTCAGTAGCATCAGCTTTGTCTTTATCAGCTACTTTAGTTAATTTTTCGATTTTTTCAGCTATATCATCAGCGATATCTTGAAGTTTTTTAACGATTGGTTTAG
>NZ_CAUTDQ010000053.1:0-9289 GCF_963537375.1 uncultured Gemella sp. | reverse complement strand
ATGAACTTCTCCGAAATTAACAGAACCGTTTAGTATAATTTTAACATCATTTGCAACACTGTTAGAATCTGTTGGAACTTTAGCTAAGAAACTATTTGTATTATTTTCAACAGCCCATTCTTTTGGGATATATATTTTTAAATCTCCAAAAGAAACAGATACATTTAGTTCAAAGTTTTTTATTGGATAGGTATCTAGTTTTTCAAAATAGATACTTGTACTTCCGAATTTAGTAGAAGTAGTGAAAGAATCAGATTTAGTTATATCTATATACTGTGTATTTTCACCAAATGTTACATCAGAATAATCGTGTCCATTATGTATTTTTTGATAGCTTTTTTTTCTGTAAATCTTTCTGAATTCTTTATATTTATATCTTCTAGGTAAAATCATAGAAATACCTATGCTAAGAAAAATAGCAACTAAGAATATTTTCCATCCTGATATGTTTGCAAAGTGATAATTTTTGTTATAAACATAAAATAATAATGCTAGTGGGAATATTGTTCCAAAAGAGTCAAAATCCATTAAACCTCGAATTGCAAAAAATCCAAGAACTACAGTACATATAGCTAAGAAGATTGATCCGTTTGGAAAAATACTGAATCCATCAAGTAGAGTAGTTATAGCTAGTATTATAAAAAATAATCCAATAAAACTTCTTCTCATTTTCTTTACCTCATTTCTTTTAATTTGTCTTTTAATATTTTATAGTAATGTCTTGATATGTGGACTTGCTTCTTAGAATCATAAAAAGAAGCGGTACTAGAACCAGAAAAAGATTTTTCTAGCGAATAAATTACTTTTGTATTTATTATAGAGCTCTTAGAAATTCGACAATAATAAAATGGAATCATCTTTTCTAATTCATACAATTTAAACTTCACTTCGAAGAATTCATCTGTAGTATGGGCATATACCTTATTATCAGAAGTTTCAAAAAATAATATTGATTCAAGTGGGATGAAATATTCTGAGTCACCTTTATAGAAAATTATTTTTTGAGAATTTAATAAAGCTTTTTCAACTAGTTCTTTAATTAATATTACATCATTATTTAAGTCAGGTGTTTTAATAACAAGTTCGATGTCTTTAAGCGTTGAATCTAATTCTATGTTAATTTTCATATTGTCTCCTTTCTAAATGTTTATAGGTATATTATATATTATTTCAACGTAAAAATTAATAGCTTTTAGGTAAGTGGTAAAAAACCAGTTGTAAGTGGTATAACTATGGCATATGAGAACACTTGTGATTTCATAAATAGACTAATGTTCTGTATACGTTAACATATCATCTTGCATTTTTGCAATATTTATTGTATAATATAAACATACTTGGGAGTGGATGAGTTCTGGTGTGCTCTCTAGTCTTCAAAACTAGTATGAGGGGTTAAGAGCCTCTTGGGTGGGTTCGATTCCCACACATTCCCGCCAGTTTTTTTATTTTTTAGACATATAAAAGCCATCATGGAGTGATTTTCATGATGGCTTCTTTCTATTTATTTAGTATTAATAATAGAGATAAAAGTATAGAGAAAATCAATATAATAAATATACTTTTGTTTTTATCGATTATATATTTATTATAGTGAGTTCGTTTTTTAAAGTCTTCATAGGCATGTACTGTCATTGCTTCAGATATTTGAGGTTGCCAAGTTAAAGCTATAAATATAGCTTTTGCATAGTAGTAAGGTGACCAAAAAGGTAAGAAAATTCCTCTGAGACGACTTGATTTTGTAATCATTTGTGTTTCATATTGTATTCTTGGTAATGCTTGAATAACTACTAGAAGGCCATAGACAACATTAGATGAAAGTCCATGCTGTTCAAGATATTTCAATAGTTCTACTAGAGAGATGTATGTCGCTAAAATCAAACCTAATCCCGCGAAACTATATGTTCTAGTAAAAATAATAAGGGCATATTTATAATTAGAAGTTTGAACAATAATAGCCCAGGCAGAACCTATTGCTGGTAGAAGAGGTAGGAATATAAAAATCAGTAACTTATTCCAATATTTCGAAGAAACTAATAAAACTATTGTTGTACATATTATAGTAATATTTGGAGCTAGTAGTTTACTAAATGAAATCCAAATAGTTAATAACATTATTATTAGGGTAAGAGTAGGGCTAATTATTTTCTTTTCCATAATTATCCTCCGTTATATAATGTAAAGTATTATTTGAGATTTCAATATGGTAATCACTTCTATTATTTAGCGGTTCTAATCTATGGCTAACAATAATAAATGACTGTCCCACAAGTTTCTTATTTGCCTCAATCCAATCCATAATGAATGAACAGGCTCTTTCGTCTAGATGAGTAAAAGGTTCATCTAACAGTAATAGCTCAGTTTTTTGACTTAATAAACACATAAGTTGAATAAGTTTTCTTTGCCCGCCGCTATAATAATATAAACTTTTATCGAGTTCTTTTTCTAAATCAAATTCTTTTAAAAGTCTTTCTTGCCACATGTTAGCGTGATCCCAAATATCTTTTTGCATAGATATTTCTTCTCGTGGCATTAAACTAATAAATTGCTGAAAGGCGTCTTGTAAGCAAGTACTTATTTTTCTATATAACTTTCTTGATTTTTTCACTTTGGTATCTTTAAAATAAATATTTCCCTTATATTTTTTTAATTGGGAGATAGCATGTAATAGGGTTGTTTTTCCTGTTCCGTTATCTCCTGTAAGTGTGGTAATTCCCTTGTGTATTGTAAAATCTGTTGTGTTTAATAATTCTTTATTACCTTGAGTAATAATGACTTCTTTAAGTTTTAACAATTCTTCTGTTTGTATGTTTTTAGCAAGATTTATAGTTGTAGTTTTTATGCTTGGGTTTTCTATTAATTCCAAACTCCCATTAGAAAGATAATAGAAAGTATCTGCATAGTCTAAATAAAGTTGATATTCATGATCACAAACTATTATAGTCATACCTTTATTGTTTAAGTCTCTAAGTAAAGTTAATAGAGAGTTACGAGTTTTCTTATCGACATTTGCAAAAGGTTCATCTAATATTAATATTTCACTCCCTATCGCTAAAGCAACAGCAAATGCAGCACGTTGACGTTCTCCTCCAGATAATGTATGGATATGTTTATTTGCGAGTTCTTTTGTTTTAGTGATTGATAAAGCATACTCTAGTTTTTCATTAATAACCTGAGGATTTAAACATAGGTTTTCTAAAGCAAAGATTATCTCTTCTTCTAAAGTAGGCATAACAAACTGATTAATAGCGTGCTGCATCACATACCCAATGTTTCTAATATGTTCTTGCATAGGTATATCAACTATATTTTTTTCTTTGTAAGTTATGAGTCCATCGTATTTTTCCCTATTTAATTTACAAATTGTTCGAAGTAGGGTAGACTTGCCACTACCAATATTTCCTGTTAAAACTAGCCAATTGTGCTCTTTTATCTTTAGATTAACATTATTAAATAAGATTTTATCTTTAATTTTTAGAGAAAAATTAACGATTTCTATAATGTTCATTACTCATTACCACTTTTTTGAACTTTATTAACGATATTTAGAATAAGTTTTACACAGATAACGCCAAAAATCACTACTGAGATAAAACGAACAACTAATAATGCTAGAATAAATCCTATAGAATAAGCTTCGTAACCAAGTTTGAAATATTCAAAGATAAAGCTAAAAAGTGTAATCCCTATTGCAGATAGAAATAGAGATTTAGAATCATAGCGTTTATACTTTGTAACTAAAAATCCGAACTCTGATCCTAATCCTTGTACTATACCTGAGATGATAACTCCAGCTCCGAAAAATGAACCGTATAGCATCTCAGCTAATGCCCCTAGGACTTCACCTAAAGTTGCACTTCCTGGTTTTTTAACCAATACAGCAGCAACAGGTGCAGCCATAACCCAAAGCCCGAATAGAATCTCATTTGCGAAAGGTTGATAACCTAGCGGAGTAAGTGCAGCCTCTAATGCAGTATAAATCCATCCAGCAGCGAGGAAAATCCCCCCAAATAAGAAACCTATTAAGGCTAAAATAATAATGTCCTTTGTAGACCATTTTTTCATAAGAAAAACCTCCTGTTATTTTATTCATTAAAACAACAAGAGGTACTTTTAAATTTCATATACTTAAAAATAAACATAGTTAAATAAACATTTTCCTACGGTTGTACTAACAACATCAGGTTCGTGGGTATAATCTCAGCTAAATGCACCCCAAATGTTTTAATGATTAACTAGAATTATAACATCCGTTGATAACGGTGTCAAAAAACTAGCTTACATAAAGGAAATTATTTAATTTTCTTAGCTAACATAGTAGCAAAGCGCAGTTTGAATCTATTTCCATTAGCGTCTGTTTTGTGGAGTTGTCCAAAATCTTCATTATATTTAACGAATTCCCAGTCTTTGTAATATTCTTTAAGCTCATTTTCTTTAAAAGTGAATGGGAAAGGAAGAGGACAAGGAGCATCTTCAGTAGACATGGCAGCAACTATTAAATTATAGCCACCGATATTAGTTTGTTCTTGCATATTTTTTATTACACTAGGAATAGATTGTTCTTCGATAAACATTAAAACTACTGTTGAAAGTATGAAATCATAGGTATCTCTAAGAGCTGCTGTATTTATATCGTAACTACCGATTTTAATATCTAGATTTTCAATTCTAGAAGTCTCCATTAAAAATTCTAAAGCAGGAATATTATTATCTACCGCAGTGACTTCGAAACCAAGTTTAGAAAGGAATAGAGAGTTACGACCTTGACCAGATCCTAAATCTAATGTCTTACAAGGTTTGATAGTTTCTATTGCTTCTACCACTTCAGAGTGGGCAGGGTTAATATTGTATTTGTTAGCGAAATAATTTTTTGGTTCGCAATAAAACTCTAAGAAACATTCTAAATCATCAGATAAAGGTGCAATGCGGTGCCATGCTTGTGGTTCAACGAAAGGAATCTCACTTTCAGGTGTTAATATATGCTCCTTCACAACTTCATTATCTTCAGTTAATTCTGTAAATTGTAGTTTTCCTTTAAGAATAGTTAATTTAGCCCACATATCTTTTCTAGTGTTGTGTTTATGTTTAAAAGGCTCAGGGAGTGTTTTAGCTGTCCAGTTGGGTAATCGTTTATAGCATACTAAGTTTTCTGTCATTTTAATCTCCTTACTAATGGATAACTTTAAGATTATTATATCATGTAAAATATAAAAATAAAACAATAGGAGAGCTAAGAGATTATGTCTTTATTGTGTTGATTTTAACTCTTTATGTTATAATAATATAGAAAGTAAATATTAATGAGGTAATGAAAAAATGGTAAAAGTATTATTTGTTTGTTTAGGAAATATTTGTCGTTCACCTATGGCAGAGGCGATATTTAGAGATATGGTAGAAAAAGAAGGATTAAGCGAAAAAATTCAAATAGATTCAGCAGCAACTAGTAGTTGGGAACACGGTAATCCAGTTCATAGTGGAACTAGAAAAGAGCTTGCTAAGGTTGGAATTGGAGTAGAGGGAATGTATTCTCGTATCCTTAACGATGGTGACTTAGAAGCAGACTATATCATAGGAATGGATGATAGTAATATAGAAAACATTAAGAAATTTATCGCAGGAAGAAAAACTGGTGAGGTCAAAAAATTACTAGAATACGCCGGAGAAGATAGAATTATTGACGACCCGTGGTATACAGGAGACTTCAAAACAACATTTAAAGATGTAACTAAAGGATGTACGGCTTTATTAGAAAAGATAAAAAAAAGAAAATCTTTAAAAGAATGAACACTTATGGAAAAATTTCCAATTATACAATATTATGTATAAGAAGTAAGTTTTAAGGAGATAAGCAATGGTAAATGTTAGAACGGTAGAGTTACAAGATGCCGAAAAATTAGTGAATATCTATAGACCATATGTAGAACATACGGCTATTACTTTTGATTATACTGTACCAAGTGTACACGAATTTGAAGAGAAAATCTCAAAAACAATCCAAAGTTATCCATTTTTGGTAGCGGAAGAAGGAGATGATTTATTAGGATACGCATATGCTAGTGAGTTTTATCCGAAAGATGCATATAAATGGACAGCTGAAATTACGATTTATTTAGATGAAAAAGCTCGTGGAAAAGGTGTTGGAGAGAAGTTGTATAATGAACTTGAAAAACAACTTTACGATAGAGGAATATGCAGATTAACATCCTGTATAGCATATCCTGATGAAGGTAGTGTATCATTTCACGAGAAGAGAGGGTTTAGAAAGGTAGCTCACTTCGAAAAAGTAGGTTATAAATTTAATCGTTGGTATGATGTTGTATGGTACCAAAAAGATATTAGAGAAAATATTGAATAGAAAAAAAGATCCCCACAAGAAAATTTGAATAATCTTGTGGGGATAGATTTTATTCTGATATTTTTTGAGCAAGAATTACAGCGTATGGATAAGGTGAAACGGAAAGATTTTCATTATATTTAATTATTTTCCAGTCATTATAATAGTTTTTTAACTCACCTTCGATAAAAGTAAATGGGAATGGAGGGCATCTATGACCTGCTTTGTTTAATGCGCTCACGATTAGGTTATATCCACCATCATTAGTTTGTTTTTTGATATTAGCGATAATACTATGTATTCTTGTTGGATTCAAATACATAAATACATCAGTAGCGAATATAAAGTCATATGTATCCTTTATATTGGCTTCACCGATATCATGTTTAAAAACATTAAGATTTAGTTTTTCTTTAATTGATATATCAGCAAGATCCTGTAAGAATTTCGCATCAATATCGACTGCAGTAATTTTAAAATCTAACGAAGAAAGGTATAATGAATTTTTTCCTTGACCTGCACCTAAGTCTAACGTTTTGCAAGGTTTTATGTATTTCATTGCAGCAACGACTTCCGGATGAGCAGGACTTAGGTCGTACTTGTTAAAAAAGTAATTCTCAGCTGTACAGTAAAACTCTAGGTGAAACTGTAGGTCGGTAGAATTAGGATGAATTCTAAATATGCTTTCTGGTTCAATAAGACTAATTTCACTCTTTTTATTTAAAGAACACTGTTTAATTACGCTGTTCTCTATATCTAGAAAGCTTAATTTCATTTTTCCTTTAACTATTATCAGTTTTGTCCAAACACCTTGTTTAGTATAAAAGCCCTCTCTATAGTCTTTTGGAAGTGAGAGAGCAGTAAGGTTTGAAGTGCGTTTAAAACAAAGTAAATTATTCTCCATAAGCTGTGCCTTTCATAGTAATTTACTAATATTATATCACGTGAAAAGTTTAATTAAAAATGATATCCTAAAGAATAAGTATTAAATTGAAAACGATGTAATTCAATAGTGTTAATAAAACAATACTATTTACATTATAGTTAATTTCTATTATTATAGATATAAGAATTAAATGAAGAAGTAGGTGTTTTTATGAGAACAATAGTAATTTCAGATATACATGGATGTTTTTATACGATGAAGAAACTACTAGACGAAGTAGAATTCAACAGTAATGAAGATAAACTAATTTGTTTAGGCGATATGTGTGATAGAGGTAGGAACACCAAATTAGTTTGGGAATATTTTTATAATTTACAAAAAGCTCACAAACAACATGTAGTTTTATTGGGAAATCATGAAGACATGTTTAATTTAGCAATAAAAGAAGCAATGTATGACAATACATCTTCAAAAAGACAAAACCACTATTTTAGAAATAATGGACTAACAACATTACAGTCGTTTTATCCAGAAGCAATAACGGAATCACGAAGAGAATACTTCCAAAAATTTGCCAGAGATAAAAAAAATCTAAGGAAATGGTTGCAAAATCTGCCTACAAGATATGAGAGTGAAGATTATTACTTCGTGCATGCTGGTGTAGATTTTAATAAAAACTTTTGGAATCAAACACATCGTGACATGGTTTGGATAAGAGAACCATTTTTAACAAGTGAGATGAAATATAATAAAAAAGTATTTCATGGACACAGCCCTATTAAAGAAGATCCTTATTATGAAATAAAAGATAATCGAATAAATATTGATGGTGGCTGTGTTTATGGAGGTAAATTAAATATAGTAGTAATAGAAGAATCTGAATTAATAATCAAACAAAGTAAGATAGTAGAAGAGGATATATATTGCAATAAAGAAGGATAGGAGTTGATGAAATCAGCTTCTATCCTTCTTTATAAACAAAAAAAAACCGAGCACATTTGTCTCGGTCTCTTATAGAAAAGGAAAGTTTATGAAGTTTATAACTATTTACTAGTTATAAATACATTATAAGTCTCGAACCTTAAATATACTTAAAATTTAGTTTTAAGTAAAAAGATTTGAAAAATAAATAAAATACTTATTTAAAAGTATTTTTGAACAATATTTCTTACTTTTAAAAGAAATGGAAGTTAAAAGTAACTAATAAAAATAAAATAATTAAGTTGTTTGCGGCGATTTGAATTATTCTCTTCATTTTTAAATGTTTCTAAATTGTTACAAAATGTATTTTGTATTACAAAATAGAAAATCTATTGATAATAAAATCTAGAATGATTATAATTAAGGAGAAGTAATTATTAAATTAAGAATTAAAACGATTTCGATGAAATGAGGAGAATATATCAATGAAAAAACAAGGGATAAAGTTAACGAGTAAAGTTTTAACAGGATTAGTATTATTAACAGGTATAACATCACTACCAACAAATGCAGTTGAAGTTAAGACTGCAGCTGTTGATGTAAATAAAGCTAGCGTAAAAGCAAAAGTATATGAATTAAATGGTCATTATTATGCAAAACTAGTAGCAGATAAAGAAGTGGCAAATGTCATTGCTCGTATTACAACTGAAACTAAATCTGAGTTTGTATTAAAAAAAGATCTTATTAAAGCTGGGGAAGAAGTTGTAGTAGAATTAGATATGACAGCAAAAGCTCCAACAAGAAAATTACCTAATACAGAGGTTAAAAGAGAAGGATTTACTACAGTTAACAAAGTAGGAACACATACTTTTAATATTAATGTTCGTTATGAAATCGCAACTGATGAAGTAAAAGCAAAACAAGAGGAAAATAAAAAAGTTGTTAACCCTCCTGCGACTGAAACTAAAAAAGATGAAACTCCAGCAACTTCAGCTACTAATAATGAAAAAGGAAATGAAGCTGCAACTAAATCAGAACAACCAGCAGCAACAGCTCCTGCAGAAAATACAACTAAACCTGCAGAAGATGTAAAACCAGTTGAAGCTCCAAAAGCAGCTGAAACAACTGTTGCTAGACCAAATACTTCAGAC
>NZ_CAUTDQ010000052.1:0-9958 GCF_963537375.1 uncultured Gemella sp. | reverse complement strand
AGGATTTACTCTTCTTTTTTTATATTTTGTCTCACATCAATTGTAACACTACAATCATAGAATACTGTAGAGTTAATAAAATTTTACATAAGTTGAAATTTATGGTAAAATATAATAATCACAATTAGGGGATGTTTAGGATTCGACAGGGATGCTAGTCTTCTTGGTGGCATGTAGGAGGGTTGTCTCCTTTAACAACACATCAGTTAAATATAACTGGCGAAAAAACAAATTACGCTTTAGCAGCTTAATAAGCTAAAGGCTGATTACTTTGTTTGACTGTGACAAAGCTAATCGGTTCATTCTTAGCAGTCTACGATTTTTTTCTTCCGTTTGTAGAAAAAAATAAGAGATTAATCAAACTCGTTTTTCATTGCCTGTTTATCGGCTTAAGTGGAGAATTAAATTTAATAGGTAAACTAAACATGTAGAAGCTAAGGGGAGGCATTTTTGGACGCGGGTTCAAATCCCGCCATCTCCATTCAAGTAAAAGGCATACCATTTTGGTATGCCTTTTCAGGCTGTTGACAAATGCAGAAACTGCATGAGTTAACAGCCTATTTTAATGAGAAAAAGTGCTAAAAATGTTATAATATAAGTATATAGAGGGGGTTTTTAGTATGTTTAATAAAAAAGAAAATATCAAAGATGAAATAATATTAATGACGTTATCAGAACTAGTTCCTACAAATCACTTTTTAAGAAAAGTAGCCGAAGCAATTGATTTTAAATTTATTTATGATTTGACAGAAGAATACTATAGCCACACATCAGGTAGAAATTGTTTAGACCCTGTAGTATTATTCAAATTAGTGTTTTTAAAAGATTTCTATGGAATAAAATCAATGAGAGAAACAATAAAAAGAATAGAAACAGATGCTGCATTTAGATGGTTTTTAGGGATACCATTTTCTAAACCAGTTCCACACTACTCTACATTTTCACAAAACTATATTCGACGTTTCCAAGGAACTGATGTGTTCGAACAAATATTTATTAATATAGTAAATCAAGCAATTGAAAAGAAACTAGTAGGTGGTAATGAGTTTTTTACTGATTCAACACATATTAAAGCTAACGCAAATAAAAAGAAATTCAAAGTTGAAGTAACTACAAAAATAAAAAAAAGAAAATTAGATTTAGAAAAAGAAATAAACGAAGAGAGAGAAAAAATAGGAAAAAAGCCTTTTGAATATAAAGAAAAAGAAGAACTAAAAAGACAACGAGTTAACACAACTGATCCGGATAGCGGTTATTATCACAGAGATCATAAAGAAGAAGGTTTTATGTATTTAGACCATAGAACAGTAGATGGGAAAAATAATATAATCATGGATTGTCACATAACTCCAGGAAACGTTCATGATAGTGGTCCATATATAGATAGATTAAATCAGATAGAAAAAAATTTCGGATTAACACCAGGAAAAGTTGCGTTAGATAGCGGATATTATTCTCTAGACATACTAAAACAGTTAGATAAAAAAAATATATTTTCAGTAATAGGATATAGAAGATTCTCAAGATCAAAAGATAACAAATATTTTAAATACTTACAAGAAAAAGATATATATGTGGATAAACGAACAGGAGAAATATTTAGATACAGAAATATTGATAGAAATGGATATAAACAATATAAAAGTGATGATAAAAACGAAAAGAAAATAATAAGACGCCATATAAATGCGGATTATTATGATGAAGCTAGATTAAGACGTATATCAAAAGAAGGAAAACTATTGTATAAGAGAAGAAAAGAAACAATAGAACGTAGCTTTGCAGATTCAAAACAAAATCATGGATACAGATATGCACAATATAGAGGTAAAGCCAAAGTACAGTCGTACGCTTGGTTGTCTTGTTGCGTTCAAAATATGAAAACAATAGCACTAAGAGAGGTGTAATCCTCCCTTAACACTACTGATATTTAGCCATAAGGCTTATTTTTTTTGAAAAACGACCAAAATATCAATATTTACATCGATATTTTGGTCGTTTTGTCAACAATCTGAAAAGGCATACCATTTTGGTATGCCTTTTTTATGATTAAAAAAATATCGAATGAATGTAATCGAAATTAATCGTATATTTTCGTAAATATTTAACCGAATATCAATAAAAATTAAAAATAAAATAACAATTTATATTAACATTTTAAGTATATTTAAAGTATGTTTAAAATTATTTTTATGACTATTTTTTTTTTTTTTTTATTTCTAAAACTTTATTTTAAAAGGGATATTAATGAAGTAATTGGAATATATTGCTTTATTTTAAAATTATATTGAAATTTTAAAAAATAAATAAGCATCATTACTTTCATAGAGCTGTTTTTTGTGATAATATAATATGCATAAGCAAATAAATTTTTAAAGGAAAGAGGAATAATAAATGGTAGGAAAAAATAACCTAAAAAAACACTATGAACAACGTGCTGAAAAAGTAGAAACATACTCCATAAAAAAATTCAAAGTTGGAGCAGCGAGTGTTCTAATTGGAGTAGGTTTATTCTTTGGTGCAGGTGTTGTAGAGGCTAGCGATAGCACTACTGTACAACAAAATGGTGATAAGAAGGTATCTGATTCTACGGAAACAAGCGTACCGTTATCATCTGCAGTTGAAGCAAAACCTGCTGAGAAAAAAGTAGAAAACACACGTGAGAAAGTTGCGGAAGCGGTAGCAGATAAGTTGAATTCACAAACTAGTAAAAATGAACAAGCTAGTGAAAAAAAACAACAAGAAGCAGATAAAACTTTATTGCTACAAAAAATTGAAGAGTTAAAAGCTCAATTAGAAAGAATTAAAAATAACTCTAAACAACAATCAATGATTGATGAAGCGGCGAAAAAACTTGAATCTGCGGAAGCCCTAATAGGAAATAATCCAACACAAGCAGAAGTAGATAAAAAAGTAAGAGAAGTAAGTTCTTATGTGGCAATCTTGAAATCTATTAAGGTAGAAGTAAAAACTGAAGTAAAAGACGAGAATAAAGTCGAAACATCGAAAAAAGAAGTTGATAATTCAAAAGAAAAATCAGTAGAGAAGTCTACAAATTCAGAAGAATTAAAAAAAGTTACTGAAGAATTATCAAAGGCAGTTTTTAATGCAAGAGACTTAACTTCAGAAAATGATAGAAAAGTAGTTGAAGAGGCAAAAGCAGTAATTAAAGATGCAAATGCTTCTTTAGATAATACATCTCTAACAAAAGCTGAATTAGATGACTTATTTAAACGTGCTACAAAAAGTCGTAATTCTGTCATGAATGTAATTACTAGATTCATGAGTGGTAAAAGAGACGTTCGTAACGGAAAAGAAATTCCTAAGGAAGATTTACGTGCAGATGCTAGTGTAAGTAATGATGTGCTTTATGGACATTTATCGTTTTTAGATTCTAATGGGGTAAATAAAAATATAAGTGAAGATACTATTCCAGTAGTGAGTGATGGAGATGGAAAACGTGTCTTGAAATTACAATTAGATTTTTCAAGTTCATCTGCAACACCGATTAAAAATGGTAAAATTCGTTATATTATTCCTAAAAAGCATCTTAATACAGATGTTAAACCAACACTTACTAACTCAGCGTTAGCAAGTGGTGATCCAAAAGATATTTCAGATAATGATAACTTTATCTATGAAATTACTCTGAATACGATTACAGGTGGTGCTGTAGGTCAAATTAATATTGAACAACAAATTAGTTCATCAATTGACAAGAGTCCGTCAGCTGGTGATACAACTATTGCTAGAGCAGAGTTTTATAATGGAGACGAGCTAATCTCTACGACAACTGCTACAGCTAAATATGAATATCTATCTCAAATTCTTTATAAAGAGTCTGATAAAAAAGAAAATAAAAATCTTTTTGATTATGTTCCAGGCTACTATGATAGAGATTTAATTGTTGGATCTAAAAATTCTGATGGAACATTTAGTCCAATTAAGGGGAATACTTTTACTCTGCCATTTATTACATATAATAATGGAAAAGATTTCTTACAAGGTACAGATCTAGATTATAAAAATGGGAACGGTCGCTTAACAGATGTGGATTATACGATAACAGGTATTCCAGAATTCCTAGAATTAGTTCCAACAGTTGAAACAAACCGTTATTGGAAATTAGAAGGAAATGTTGCTAAGTTAAATTACGATAAAACATCTGTAGATGAATATAAAAGACCTACCAGAGTTGGTGCACAAATTAATAATAATGGTCCAGTCTTCCGTGTAAAAGAAGGATATTTTGATACTCGACAAAAAATGGAACAGTATTTAAGTTCTAATGGTGGTAAAAAAATTGATATTGAATACAAGGCTATTGGTCATCGTCCAGATGGTTCTACTTACACTCAAACATTAGCAACGTCAGAAGCGTTAAATAATCAATTGAAATTCTCGATTGGTGATGATGTTCCAGCACCTATTCCGGCTGAACGTATGGCTACTGGTGTTACTACACCGAATAAACAACGTTTATTCTCTAATCAGAGTGATACCGATGAATTTTATGTTCATTATGCTTATAATTCAGGTCCATTAAGAGATGCAAGTGGTGCAATGACTCTAAGATCATTAAAAGGTAATGGAGATAAACTAGATAATAATTATTTTGTATATTCTGTGCCAACAGATAAACCAAATACTTACTTTACTCACTTCCAATTAACTGAAACACATGCAAATGTTATTCAAAAAGATGGAACAACTAAGATTGAATATTATAATAGTTCAGAAGCAAGTAAACAAAGCTTCAACTATAAATTTGCTAAACCATTTAAATTATATGGGGTAAAAGCAGATGGAACTCGAGAAGAATTAAAAGAAATGTCAACGGCTGATCAACTGTATGAAAAAGTTGAAATTGATAAATCAAAACAATTTACTCGTTTAGTCTTAGAGCATCCAGATATCGCTGATAAATTTATCGAAGCTGGTGATAACTATGTTCCACTAGGGTTCAGATCTACTGTTCGAACTACAATGGCGAACTGGCAAGAAATGGCAGCGAACGATAATATTACTCGTCATGAAAATACTATTGGAGTGAGCTTATCAACTAGTGGAAATTCATTAGATGCTGCGACAAAGATGTCTTATCCTGCAAAAGTTGAGGACAATGGATATAATATTGCTGTTCATACAAAAGAACGTTTTACAGCTGGTTTGGGGATTAGCCCCGTTTCACCATATGGTGCTCCATGGGGAGCAAGTTACAATCCAAACCGTGGAAGCGATAAAAACAATATTACTCGTCAGCAAATCGTACCATTTATAGTTAATTATACAGCACCTGAGTATTTTAATAACGCAATAAAAACTGAAGATGGTAAAAAAGTACTGAAGTCAGAAGACTTAGATGAAAGCATTAAAAATGCGACAGTTATGTTAGTTGCAGACTCTGCACTTCCATTGACGAATTTCCGTATGCCGATGGATAATAAATTGTTTTCAAATAAATTCACGGCATACGGTTGGGGGGGTGCCTACAGTGCTGGAGATTATGAAGAGGTTGTTAAAGATACAGATGTTATTAATCCAGATAAAATTATAAAAAACTATAAAGGAACTGGAAAAACAGCTTACATTTTCAAAGCAAAAGATTTAGCCTTGAAGTCTGTTGACTTAAACTTGGATCGATTGACCAGTAATGGTCCTATAGCTTTAACCTTTGAAGTTGTTAACAATGGTCAAGCAGAAAACGGTACGTATCATATTGATTCATACTTAGTATGGGACAAAGCATCACAACGTTTAGTTGGTAATGATCCAAGTTTAAGCGCCGATATTCTAGAAGGTCATGAACCTGGAAGACAAGTTGTCAAAGCAACTACAGATGTAACATTAAAAGTGGCATCGGAATACTATACTCAATTAACCATTGCGAAGAAAAATGAAGTTGGAGTAATGGGAATTATCAACGTTAAAAATGGTGAAGATGTTGTCCTTAACCCATCTGTAGTAAATGCTGCCGATGCACCAGCAGTATTAAAAGAAGTGATGGTTGAGATTCCTAAGAACTATGGTGAACCACATAAAGTAGCTGAAACAAGCCTTAAAGGTCCAATTCCTGGAACAGCGGATTATCATGTCGAATATACAACTTTAAAAGGGACAAATGCTGAAAAAACAGTAGCACCGTATGTTCGTGCAGATCAAATTACGGACTGGAGTACGGTTACAGCTGTTAAATATGTATTTGATAAAGAGTATGTTCTTAACAAAGGAGAAAAATTCCAAACAAGTTTTGATATTAATGTTCATACAGATAACCCTAACTTGGTTGAAGGACAATCACAAGTTTGGTTGAAAGATGGAAAAAATACATGGTTAGAATCTAACAAAGTAGGATTAATTACAGAAGATCAACGTGGTAAATTAAAAGTAAGCCACGTTAACTTGTCAGGTAATAATATTATGTCAGAAACTACTGATAAAGGATTCCAAGATGATCCATATACTACTTCATCATACGGTATCATCGATAGAGCTAATGATGGAAAAGCTTATATTTATAGCCATGTTCATAATGAGTCTGACCCTACTGACGGCATTTATGAAAAACAAAAAACGAAAAAAGTAATTTATGTTTATGTAGAAGCTAATCGTGAAGAAGAACGTAAAGATGTAACTCGTACAATTAATTATGTAGAAAAAGATAATGAAGGAAATGTCATTTTCCCTCAGAGAACATATAGAATTCCTGTTCGACGTGCTGTTTATACCATTAAAGAGGGACCAAGAAAGGGAGAGAAAATCTACGGACCATGGCAAAGACTTGACTATTGGTTATTAGATTGGCCATTAGATTTGCCAACTGAAGTTTCTCCAACTGGTAATAATGACTATACTTTAGTAGGTAGAAAAGATGATGAAACAATTAAAAATGTTGAGAAAGAACCAATTCTTACTTGGAAAGCTCCAAATGGCGATATTCAAGTAGATCCAGTTACTGGGAAAGTAACGATTGCAGCTGATAAAGTAAAAGCAGGAACAGAAATATCTGCAGTAACAAAATATGAAAACAATACATTAACAAATGTTTCTTCTACGGATGATGCTGGTAATAAAGTGATTTCTCCATTAGCTTCAGCAACTACACGATTAGAAATTACGTATATTCCTAAAGGACAAAAAGAACCAATTACTTCTATTGTTACAAAAGAAGGAGGTAGATGGACTACAACAGACACTAACCTTACTTTAAATGCAGATAGTGGTGAAGTAACGATTTCTAAAGATAAGAGAGAATTTGGACAAAATGTTACAACTGTAGCGAAAGATAGTAATGGTAATAGTACAACTTTACCTGCAATTAGTAATAAGAAAGATGCTGTCATTAGACCAGTAATTGAAGCATCTACAATGTACATCACTTACACTCCTGCTGGTCAAGAAACTCCAGTAACAGTTACTGTATCAAGAGAAATTATTGAAAATAAAGAATATACAGTTCTTTATGAAGCTAAAAAAGGTTCAATTAATATTAATTATGAAGATACAGAAGGTAATGTCATTAAAGCTAAACAGGCTTATGTATCAAGTCAAAAACTACGTAATGCCACTGATGTTGACGGAACAGAACTTAATGGAGCTGATAAAGCAAGTTATAACATTGGTGCTCTTCAAGGTGAGAAAAGAGAAAAATTCAGACCTGATAAGATTACATTGGAAGATGGAAAAATCTATAACTTGAGAAGAGTAAAACCAGATACACCATGGGATTATGGTGATTTAGTAGAGGGTACTACAGAGATTACTTATGTCTATGAACTAGCCAAAGGTACTGTAAGAGTTAAATATCAAGACACAGATGGAATGGAATTCGGTTTAGCAGATAAGGTTATTAAAGATAATGTTCCAACTGGAGAAGCGTACGATACAACAACTTCAGAAAATAAACCAACTCGTTATGAAACAGCTGATGGAAAAGTTTACGAATTAGTAACAGTAGCTAAGACAGAAGGTAATGTTCAATATGATGCTAATGGTGTAAGAACAGATGTAAACCAAGCTACAAAAGCAGAACCATCTGGTACAGTTGCTGAAGGATACAAAGAAATTACTTATATTTATGAGCTGAAAAAAGGAAGCGTACTTGTTCACTATATTGATACAGAAGGTAATAAGATTAAAGATGACCGTACGGATAAAGATAATGTAACTACGGGAACACAATATAACGTAACAGATGCAACTAATAAACCAGCTAAAATTACAACAACAGAAGGTAAAGTCTTTGAACTAGTAACTGAAGCAAAAACTGAAGGTGAAGTTCAATATGATGAAACAGGACTTAAGAAAGATTCTGCAGCGGTAACAGGACGTGTTAAAGCTGAAACATTAGAAGTAACTTATGTTTATAAAGAGAAAAAATCTGGTGTTAATGTTAAATATGTTGATAGTCAAGGTCGTCCAATTGCCGGAACTGCAACAATGCCTGGTGATACAACTGAAACAGTAACAGTAGATGGATTAAAACCTGTAACAGATGCAAGTGTTAACAGTGATTACAATGTTGCAGACAAAAAAGCATCTAAGATTACTACAGCAGATGGTAAAGTTTACCGACTAATTACTGATAGAGATGGTTTACAAGCAGGGTCTAAACCAGCAACTGGAAAAGTAGAAGAAAACGAAATTACAGTTACTTACCAATATGAGTTACTAGGAAGCGTAGTAACTAAATATCAATTATCAGATGGTACTCCATTGACAGGTGCATTAACATTTGATAATGCAACAACTCCAACTACAGTAGAAGAAAAAGGATTAGCTGTTGCAAATGCTACAGATGTATCAAATGGTACAAATTATGATGCAAGCACTCCAGCTAACAAACCGAATAAGATTACAACAGCAACTGGAGAAGTATATTACTTAACAACTGCAAACAATGGCGTAAAAGCTGATTCAGCACCAGTTACTGGTACTGTAGAAGAAGGTAAAACTAAAGAAGTTACTTATGTTTATGAAAAAGCAGGTTCAGTAGTAATCAAATACATTAATACTGATGGAACTGAAATCAAAACATCTGTACAAGATTCTACAAATGTTAAAGCAGGAACAGATTACAATGCAGCTGAAAATGATGAAAAACCAGCAACAATTGAATTTAACAATAAGAAATATAAACTAGTTACACAAGCAGGTACTACTACAACTAATGCAACTTACTCTGCAGAAGCAGTCGTAACAAACGGAGAAAACGTTGGAGCTGCAACAGGACAAGTAGTATCAGGAAAAACACTTGAAGTAACATATGTTTATGAAGAAGTTAAAGGAAATGTACTTGTTAAATATGTAGATGAAACAGGAGCTCCACTAGCCGGAACTGCAACAATGCCTGGTGATACAACTGAAACTGTAACAGCAGCTGGCGTAACAGCAGTTACAGAAGCTGAGTTAGGTACAAGTTATGATAATAAAGTAGCTGAGAAAAAAGCGACTAAGATCACAACAGCAGATGGAAAAGTATATGAACTTGTAACTGAAAACAATGGATTATACAATACATCAGAACCAGAAACAGGAACAGTAACAGAAGCTGATAAAGTTGTAACATTTGTTTACAAAGAGAAAAAATCAGCAGTTAATGTGAAGTATGTTGATAAAAATGGTCAACCAATCGCAGGAACTGCAACAATGCCTGGTGATACAACTGAAACTGTAACAACTGATGGATTAAAACCTGTAACAGATGCAAGTGTTAACAGTGATTACAATGTTGAAAACAAAAAAGCATCTAAGATTACTACAGCAGACGGTAAAGTATATCGATTAATTACTGAACGTGAAGGATTATTAGATGGATCTAAACCAGTATCTGGTAAAGTTGAAGAAAACGAAATTACTGTAACTTATCAATATGAGTTAGTAAATGGTAACGTAACAGTAACATACAAAGATACTGAAGGTAATAAGATTGAAGGATATGAAACACCTAAGGATGCAG
>NZ_CAUTDQ010000051.1:0-10198 GCF_963537375.1 uncultured Gemella sp. | reverse complement strand
CAATGTATCCAATGTATCCAATGTATCCAATGTATCCAATGTATCCAATGTATCTGATTAGTTTTCACAATTATAGAAATAAATATGAGAAAAACACTTGTAATTTTTGAAAATGTATGCTAATATATATAAAGAAATATTTTTAAGCAAATATTTTATCAACACCGCCAAGTCTTAGGACTTGGCATTTTTTATTTAATGATTAATATTTGTTAGTAGGATTAAATTTTAAGGGGATAATTATGATACTCAAAAAAGTTTTTGATCTTGAGAACGAGCGTAATCTAATACTAGATGATAGTTATATAGAAAATATTAAAGAGGGAAATAAAAAATATAAGTTATTAAGAGGCGAGATAATACAAGCCAATGGACGTTGCTTGAAATGTAATTCTACGAACATATCAAAAAATGGAATATATGAGAAAACAGTAAGACTAACTAAATTAAATGATAGTCAAGTAAAAATTATTTTATCTGTTCAAAGATATACTTGTAATTGTGAAGATTGTAGAATAAATTTTACTCCAGAAGTATCTTTTATTGAAAAAAAGAAACGTATATCGAAACAAATTCATAGACAAGTTTTTATTGATATGGTGACGCCTATTTCTTCTAAACAAGTTGCACGTCAAAATAACATATCTATTAATGTTGTTCAGCGAGATATGAAAGAATTTAAAAGTTATAATATAGTAAATAAAAGAAATTTGCCTAGGGTATTGTGTGTAGATGAGTTTAACGGGGTGAAACATCATAAAGCTAAAATGAATTTTATAATAGTAGATGCTGAAAAAAGAACAGTAAAAGATATTTTAGCAAACAGGTTTAAAAATTCATTAATATCATATTTTAATGGTTATACACTAGAGGCAAGAGAAAATGTAGAGTATTTTGTAACTGATTTTTATGATTCATATATAGATATAGCGGAGAAGACTTTTCCAAATGCAAAAATAGTGATAGATAGATTTCATATAAAGAGATTGTTAGTAGTTAACTTAAAAAATAAAAGAATAGAAATAATGAAAAAATTCAGTAAGCATCATTTCCCTTATAAGGTACTTAAGAAATTCAGATATTTATTGTATAAAAACTTTTATGAGATAAATATAAAGTATAAGAAATACAGGTACTATGAAGAATTTAAAAATGAGTATGATGTACTAAACTATATGTTATCTTTAAATAAAGAACTTGAAGAGACATATTGGGCATATCAGGACTTTATAGAAGCGTTTGATAGTAAAGATGAAAAAATGCTGGAAGAGATTATTAATAGAGATTATTCGCACGTTTCTGATGAAGTTAATAAAACATTCAATACCTATAAAAAATATCAAGAATATGTAATTAATGCAATTAAATATCCATACTCTAATGGTTTAGTCGAAGGAATGAATACTAAAATAAAGCTATTGAAGAGAACAGGTTACGGATATAGGAATTTTCAAAACTTCAGGTTAAGAATAATGATAATGTTTAATCTTGTTAAATTTGTAGAAGATGAGCAAAGGAAAGAAAAACGGATAAGGGATTATCACAAAAAGGCATCATAGGGTAACACAATTAAATATATTGAGTAGGCTTGCTGGATTTTATGCCAGATAATAAAAATCACTAATAGTCAAAAAAAGTCAAAACAGTAAGTCTTATTAGAGTATGTTCTAATAAGAAAAAAATATCAAAAAAACTTGGTATATCCAGTTATTCTTAAGTTTTATATAATTTTTTCATCAAAAAAATTTATCAACGGACTTGACAAAAAGCCAAAATAATTTAGAATTTCTTTTTAATGTCATATAGACTCCTTTCTATTTTTGAAATACGCTAGGTATTATAGCATAAAAAAATTTTTTTCGTAAGTTTTTTTTCTTTATAGAAGTAAAAATAATTAATATGAATTTTTATATCTATTGATAATAAATCTTAAAGTTTAAAAAATAATAAAAAACTGACTTAAATAATCGTAAGTGATTAATTGAAGTCAGTTTATTTTATATCAAAATCTATAGAATCAATATTCATAATAAGTTTGTTATTTATAAACCAAATTAATGAAAATACATAAACGGCATAAGTAAAAAATAATAAAGAAGAAAGAATAGTAATTTTATTATTTTTTAAAAATATGAAATTCAATAAAATTATTATTAAGTAAACAACAACAGAAATTAATAAGCGTTGTTTATTTTTTTTTGCCCAATTATTGTATTTTTCCAATAATTCAGCTTTTTTAGCTTCGTTATCCACAAAAGTCCTCCTAAGTTTTATATATAAAATTATAACAAATAAAAGACTATGCTGCAATTAAATAAATGAAGTGTAAAAAAGTGAATAATATTTGTATATATTCCTTATTTATGTTGATTGAATATAAATAAATATGGTATAATTAAGTTGCCATATTATACACAAAATTGGAGGTAATATGTCTTATACAAGAGATTATATATTTGAAAAAATAATAGAAAAACTACCTACTTTAAAAATTCACGAGCGACGAGAAAAAGATAATAGTGTTTTTATTTTAGAGTATGAAAATCGTCGTGCAAAAATAGATATAGATAGTTTTGTCAGAAAGCTAGGAGATAAGAAAACTAGCAAAGGAGATAAAAAAATAGAAGAGTTTGTCTACTATATAGTAGAAAATTTCAGTGCACAAACAAGTGTTTCTTTAGATACTATTAATGAAGAACAATTGTTGAAAAATATTTATCCCGTAGTCAGAGCTAGCAGTTTTAATAAAGATAATGAAAAAGATCTTGTTAGTTTTGAACATACAAATGAAACAAAAATTTATTTAGCGTATGATTTTAAAGATGGCTATAAATTGTTAGATAGTAGTTTTTTAGATAAATTCTCAAAAAATAAGCAAGAAGTTTTGGAGGTTGCTAAAAACAATTTAGAAAAATTACCACTTAAGTATAATGTGGATGAAGTTGCAGGAAATAAATTTTATTTCCTAAATGCGAAAGATGGTTATGATGGAGCTAGAATATTCGATAAAAATGTATTAGATTACTTCTATAAGAAATTAGGAGATTCATTTTATGTCGGTCTGCCACATCAAGATACATTAATAATCGCAGATATAAATAATAAACAGGGATTAGAAATTTTGCAAAAAATGATGGTTCATTTTTTTACAGAAGGTCTTGTGCCAATAACAACAATTACATTCAAATATGATGGAAAAGAACTAGAGAGTTATTTTATTTTTGTAGAATAACTTTAAAAAATTAAAATTAAGTATAGGAGAGAGAGTCATGTTATTTTTTTACAATAAGAAAATGTTAGGAGAAACATTATTAATTACTATTCAGAGTAAAGAAGAGGTAACATACGAAGAGAAGAAAAATATCACTTTAATTAAAGATGAAAATGGAGCTTTAGTTGGATTAAATATTTTTAACGTTGAGAACTTGAAATTAGATGGAGAAGGAAGTATTGATTTAACAGAAGAGCAAAAAGAGATTCTTCAAAAACGTTTAGAAAAAAATGGAATCAAAATAGATTTAGAAGGAAATAATGACGATTTCTTCGTAGTTGGAGAAGTTTTAAGTTGTGAGAAACACCCAGATGCAGATAAGTTAAAAGTAACTGAAGTAAAAGTTAGTGAAGATGAGATATTACAAATTGTCTGTGGAGCTCCTAATGTAGAAGCAGGACAAAAAGTTGTTGTAGCGTTAAGTGGTGCGATGATGCCAAGTGGTTTATTAATTAAAAAATCAAAATTACGTGGTGTAGAATCAAACGGAATGCTATGTTCAAAACGTGAATTAGGATTACCACAAGAAGAAGCACGAGGAATTTTAGTATTAGATGCTGACACTAAAGTAGGAACTCGAGTGAAAGATTTGAATCTTAAATAAAATCTAACTTAGGAGGTGTAAAGTATGGTTAATTGGAAAAAGTGGTTTTTAGAAGAAGATGAAGATGAGGTATTCGAAGAAGAAATATCGCGTAAAGAAAAGAAAGAGAGTTCTTTAGAAACTAGGGAAAGAAAAACTGAAAACAAGAGAAAAGAAAGAGTCTATTATGAAGATGAGGAAGAGTTTGAAATAGACTTTAGTTCTAGAAAATCTAAGAGATCATTTGAAGATGATGAGTTTGAGTCAGATTCTAGAAATAGAAAAGGAAGAGAAAAAACTCAAGAAAAATTTGATGATTATGAAGAAGTAAACCTTGAGGATTTTGAAATAGATGAATTCGAAGATGATGATTATGAAGAAGACTTCGAACAAGAGAAAAAATCAAAAAAAGGAAATGGCTTCTTTGCTAAATTCAAAAATCTATTTAAACAAAATGATGAAGAATTAGACGATGACTTTTTAGATGAAGAGCTTCTTGAAGAAGATGAAGATGACGAGGCTGAAGATTATAAAACATATCTAGAACGTCAAAAACGTGAACAAAAAGAGAAAGCTAAAATAGCTGAAAAAATACAGTCAAGAGTAGTCAAAGAAGAAGACTATGAAGATTATGAAGACGATGAGGAAGAGTACAAAGAAGATAAAAAAGTAGGATTCTTCTCAAGACTTAAAGAAAAATTATTTAACGTGAGTGATGATGAAATTGATCAAGAAGAATTAGAAGCGGTACTAGATGATTTTGAGGATGAGGTAAAAGAAGAGGAAACTCCTGTTAAGAAAAAACCTCAAGTATCAGTTGAAAGATTTGCTTCTGAACCTGAAGAAGAACTAGAGATTGAGTTTGTAGATGAAGTTAAAGAAGAAGCTAAGTTTGAAGAAATCGATATTACTAAATACGAAGAAAAAGAAGAAAAAGCTTCAGCTGGAACAGTTACAGACTTAGGGGATGCTCTTAAAAAACTTGGAGTTTCAAGCTCTGAAATAACTGATGTTGATATCTTTGATGAGAAACCATCAAGAAGAAAACACCCAACTCTTGCTGCTGTTCGTACTAAGAGACTAAAACAAGATCATAAGATTGACACTCTTGGAGACAGTGTAGTACTAGGGAAAGATAGTAGTGAATTAAAACAAGAAGTAGCTACTTCATTCAAAGGCCAAGTTAAAGAGGAAACTCAAGTTCAAGAAGAAAGAACTACTAAAAATAGAGAAGCTCGTAGAGAATTCGAAGAAAACTTTAATTCTCTAGAGAGAAGAAGCGATAAGATTGAAAAAGATAATCCATTATACGCTAAGAAAAATGAAAAATTAGATGGTATTTTTGACGAAATTCGTGAAAAAGAGAGCAAAACTCACGAGAAAGAAGCTCCAGCACTAGAAGTTAGAGAACTTGATGCTGAAGGAAGCCGTCGTGAGAAATTAAAATATACTTCTGTACACGACGTGTTAGAAGGAAATGAAGATTTATTCGAAGATGATATCGATAGAGTAAGCAAAAAACTTGTTGGTGAAAGATTCGAAGAAGGCCAAGAATCTAGCGAAGAAGTTGAAAACTTCAGAAAAGGTTTATATGAAGGTAAGAAATCTGAAAATACTCAAGAAAGAACAGCCTTAGATGAGCTTATCAAAACTGAGAATATTGATGTTTCTCCAAGAAAAGAAGAAACTCTTCCTGAAATAGAAGAACTTAATGAAAATTTAGCTGATCTTAAGAAAGAAAAACAAGAAGAAACTTATGTTGACTTAGTTCAAGAAGCGGCTAAAATAGAAGATGTTGAAGTTGAAGACTACGAAGAATTTAAAGAAGTTAAAAAAGATAGACTTTCTGGTTACAGTGATTATCGTTTAGATGAAGAAGAAATCGAAGAATTAGAAGAACAAAACTATCTAGAAGAATCTGCAGACTCAGTAAATATCGATAGTCTATTAAGAGAAGTATCTCCAAACAATAAGATTATTAAAAAAGCTAATGATGTAGATAAATTCACAGATGAAAAAGTTGTTCCAAAAGAAGTAGTTGAGAAGAGAGTAGAAGACGCTAAAGTTCGCGAAGAAAGTGAAGTTGTCGAAGAAGTAGAACGCGGAATAGATTATACTGAAAAATTATATACTAATGATGTTTCTGAGTACTTCGATAAAGGTAACGGTGCTAAGCTAGGAGAGTATAAAACTGTTGATTATGGTTATAGACCAGTAAGTAAAGAAAAAATCGAAAATAATCAAAAAATTCTTGATGCAATTTTTGAAAAATATTCATCATCAGGAATTTCTACATCGACTAGATCAGTAACGAGTCAAATGATGAGTTCAAACACTATTACACCTAAATCACGCAGTGTTGGTAAATTCAAACCATCTCCAGTATATTCTTCTGTATATGGCTCAGCAACACGTAATACAGCCGAAAATTCAAATAAACCAGTTGGTATATCAACTACAGGATTATCTATAAATAATCAAGTAAAAAAAGATGAACCAAAAATAGACGAAAAAAAAGCAGTAGAAGCTAAAACAGCTACTACAGTAAAAAATAATGCAAATATCTATAAAGAAATTGCTTCACAAGAAGAGACAGTTTGGAATATAGGTTCAGCAAAACGAGTACCTAAAAACAAGGTGAAAAATAAAAAATAATTAGATAATCGATAAGAAGGAGGATGGCTTAAAAGTCATCCTCCTTTACTTAATGCATTTAGTCAGTTGATGAGATAAAGTCTTGAAAATAATAAACCACCTCTTTTCAGGGGTGGTCTTTACTTTGTTATTCTTTTTAATCTATTACATATTCTCCAGGGCTTAGAGTGTTAACGATAGTTTCGAATAAAATAATTCCAACTACGTTTAACATTAATCGTGAACGAATTTTTTTTCTGTTTTTTGGTGCATCGTAGACTTTTATTAAATGATCACTCATTTTTGCTAGTGGACTACTCACAAGGCTGGTGATTGATAGGATTGTTGCTCCGTTTTGTTTTGCCTCTAAGACGCAATCATTAATGACATCCGTATTACCTCCTAGAGAAAATACTAGAATTACATCATTTTTTGTACAAATATCAGGGATTCTTTTAATAGAATAATGTTCAAAATAGTCATTTGACCAAAGGTTAATAAGTTTAAGTTTTCTATTGAAATCACTCATAACCATGTAGCTTGAGCCACTACCTATACAAAATATACGACGAGCATTAATTATTTTATCGGCAAAAGTATCAAAATCATCTTGATTAAGAATAGACATTGTTCGAGAAAACTCAACGCTAAGCTGTTCTTTTAAAGTAATAAAGTTAGAAGAAGTAGCGTTATTATTTTTAGCTAATTCTTTACTCATTTTTAAATCATATTTTAAATCGATAAATGTGTTATACCCCAACTTTTTACAAGCACGAATTACGGTAGAAGAAGAAACGAGAACAGCCTGCTTAATTTCTTTTAAAGTGGTATGTTCAATATTATCTTGCTTCATAAGATAATCGATGGCTTGTTGTTCTGAAATGGATAGTCTATCGTAGTTTTCTTTTAAATTCTCAAAAAACATAAAAATGTCCCCCCTATAGTAAAATTTACCAATGAATATTTTTTCTTTACTCAGCATTAAGTATCATATCATAAAAATTTTAAAATGAAAAGTTATTTTATAAACGTTTTCTAGAATTTAGTAAAATTTTACTAAAATAGTAATAAATTACAATAGAAGAAACTTTTAGGCAAAAAACTAAAAACCGTTTTCATATCTGTTATAATGTACCTATAAAAAATAACAAAGGAGAAAAGGTAATGGCAAAGAAAAAAAATAAATTCGTCTCTGCTTTTGAGCAATTCGGACGTTCGTTCTTATTACCAGTATCTGTACTTCCTGGTGCAGGTATTATTAAAGGGATCGGGACAGCCTTCAGTAATTCAAACACACTGAAAATGTTCCCAGCATTAAAAAATGACATTATTCAATTTATTATGAAATTCCTAATCGTATTAGGGGATACAGCATTCAACAACTTACCAATTATTTTTGCGGTTGGGGTAGCTGTAGGTTTAGCAAAACGTGAAAAAGGTTCTGCTGCACTTTCTGGTTTACTAGGATTCATCGTATTACACTACGTACTTAACTTCCTATTAGTACAAAGTCACAAATTAGTAGATACTAGTAAATTATCAAGTAACGAAGCCAAATTAGCATTATCAAATGCCATGCAGACAAAAGTACTTGGTATTCAAACAATGGACCTTAGTGTATTCGGAGGTATCATTGTAGGTATAGTTGTATACTTCGTCCATAAGTGGGCTGTTAAAGTTCAATTACCAACAGTTATTGGATTCTTCAGTGGACCACGTTTCGTACCTATCGCAACTATCGTAATCATGTCAGCAGTTGCTACTGGATTATTCTTCGTATGGCCTCCAGTACAAAAAGGTATCAGTGTATTATCAATCTTCATTCTTAAATCTGGACCTATTGGAACGTTCCTGTATGGTTTAGTAGAAAGAGCATTATTACCATTCGGTCTTCACCATGGTTTAAACTGGCCAGTTCGTACAACTGAATTAGGTGGAGCTTGGGAAATTGGTGGACAACGTGTAGTTGGTACAATCAACGCTTACTTAGCTTCATTAGCTGATCCAAACGTACAACACGTAGATCCAAGTATCACAAGATTTAACGGTGGTAAATTCGTTTACTTCATGTTTGGTCTTTCTGGTGCAGCTTATGCAATGTACAAAACAGCTGACGAGAAAAAACGTAAAGTTGTAGGATCATTATTATTCGCTGCAGCTGGTACTTCATTCTTAACTGGTATCACAGAACCAATCGAATTCACATTCTTATTCGTAGCACCAATTCTTTATGTAGTACACGCATTCTTAGCTGGTTCAGCATTATTCGTAATGCACATGTTAGGAGCAGGGGTTGCTACTCCAACTGGACACGGATTTATTAACTGGGTAATTTACGGAGTACTTCAAGGTCCTAAAACAGCTTGGTGGTTAGTACCAATCGTAGGTGTAGTTTACTTCTTCATCTACTATGTAGTATTCAGATTTATGATTGTTAAATTCGATCTTAAAACTCCTGGTCGTGAAGATGGAGATGATGTTAAATTATCTAATAAAAATGAAGCTCGTGCTAAACTTGGTGTAGAAATCGCTACAATCGGTAAAGAAGAAGCACCAAAATCAGTAGACGTAGCTGCTGGTGATGATGAAGTAATGGAAACAGTACAAAAAACACCAGAAGGAATTAGAAAACAAGCGATTGAATTAGTTAAAGCACACGGTGGTCCAGATAACATCGAAGCTGTAGATGCTTGTATAACTCGTTTAAGAATTAATGTAAAAGATAAAAACTTAGTAGACCAAGAACGTATTACAACGAAACTTGGAGCTATGGGATTTGCAGAAAGTGATATGCAAATGCAATCAATTTACGGATCTCATGCTAATGTATTAAAAATGGAAATCCAAGAAATGCTTGGTATGGAGGAATAATTTCATGAAGAATTTGTTTGTTACAGACTTAGACGGTACATATGTTAAGAATTCAGTGTTCGTAGAACAAGAAGATTTAAAAGCGTATCATGATGCGAAAAAATACGGGGATTTCTCAGTTGCGACTGGGCGTTCTGTTGAAGAAATCAAATATATTGCAGAAGGCAATGATATGGATGTTACACACATGATAGGGTTTAACGGAGCGGTCGTAACAAGACAAGATGAAGTTCTTTTTGAAAAACACATTCCTACTAAAGATTTAACTGGAATATTCGAATATCTAAAGGGAAGCAAATTAATATTTGATGCTTTAGATGGAAAACAACGTATCGGTAATTTTGATCATGAGAAAAAAGATAGATTGTGGAACATGGAACTAATTTGTGTTGAAAATCCTTTTGAATTGCTAAAAGGAAAAACAATCTATAAAATAAATGTAAGACCAACAAAAGACCAATTAGATTATCATTACGATATTATGAAAGAAAAATTTCCAGAAGTAGAGATTTATAAATCAGGTTCAACACGTATGGAAATCACAGCAAAAAATATTTCTAAAGCTAGTGGTATTGAAGCTATCAGGTCAGGATATGATAGGGTAATAGCTTTAGGAGATTCAGGAAATGACGTGGATATGTTTAAGGTAGCTGACATCTCATACTGTATGAACCGCGCGCCACAAGAAGTAAAAGAGCAAGCTACACACGTAGTAGAAGATTTTGCAGCGGCGATAAAACATTTTGTAGAGAACTATGAATAAAAAAAAGAACCGGCAGAGATGTGATCTGACCCCAAAAAGTTAGACTTAGAATAGCGTAGTAGTTATAATGACTGCT
>NZ_CAUTDQ010000050.1:0-10387 GCF_963537375.1 uncultured Gemella sp. | reverse complement strand
GCAGTCATTATAACTACTACGCTATTCTAAGTCTAACTTTTTGGGGTCAGATCATTTCTACTCTGAGACTTATATTTACTTACAGTAAATCTAATTTGCTTCCTTTTATGGCAGCTTTTTCCATATTTTTCAACAACACTATTCCTAATATTAAAAATACAAAAGCTAAAACTAACTCTCCTCTAATTAGATATATGTTGCTTATTACACTCTCCCCACCTATTAATTTTTGAGCTAAAAGTATAGATCGTGTTAGTGGTAAAGTATAGCAAAATTGCTCTACTAAATATGGAAAATTACTAACCGGAAAATTCGCTCCTGTAAATATTAAAAGTACTTTGTCTATAGTATTTGTTACTAGGTGAATTTCTGTCGTTAATAATATTAAACACGAGATAAAAAATCCAAAACAAGTCGCTACAAATATTGCTAATATTAAAATAAAAACAAACTCCAATACTTTTTGTCCATTCCAAGCTAGTCCTAATAATAAACTAAGTACGCTAACTCCAAAAACTACCGATACAAAACTTAGTAACATAGTTGAGATTGCACTTGAAATTAATATTTCTGAAATACTCGTTTTAGTCGCTAACATTAGAGACAATGTTCCACTTGCCCTCTCCCTTGCTAACTGAAGACCAACTCTATAAATTGCCGTAAATGCACTAGTCACTATCGCATTACTTATAACCCATTTTTCAATATTTTCCGCACCATAAACATAGTATCCTACTAGTGAATAACACATCATTTGCATTAGTGGAATTAACAAATCTATAGTAAAGAAAGCACGCCAATCATTTAATACCGAAGACATTTTATATGAAAAACTAACTCTTCTAAAAAATCTATACACATTTTCCATATTAAAACACCTCCAAAGTCCCATTAATAACACATAGTTTCTTAATTTTTCTAAATGAAAATATACTAATAATAAAATAAATAATTATAATAACCACCAATATAAACGCTACTCTCAATAATTGTTCATTACTACCACCTTGAACTGCTAATTTATAACCTTCCATCGCCCATGTTGGACTCAATAAGTATGAAATATATTGAATAAATTTTGGGAAAATCGAAATAGGAAAGACCATCCCAGTTAGCATTATTATCGGATAATCAATAACATTCATAAGAATACTTATTTTTCTAGATAAAGTAAATAATCCTGCCATCATAAAACCGACAGCTATCATAGACACTATCATTAAGATTGTTATTAATACAAAATAACTAAAACTTGCAAACTGGATAGATTTATTAAATAAAATTTTTACCGTCAGCATATTAAGTCCAAAACTAAAAATTCCCCAAAGTGTGTTCCCTAAAATTTTTCCAAAAATTATATTTTCGAAGCCTATCGGTGAAGTGAAAATCATTGGCATAGTTCCTAGCCATTTTTCTCTATCCATATCACTGGCTGATGAAAAACAAATACTTCCCCAAAAAGTAGTAATTCCCGCTCCTATAAAAGCATATAACATAAAATCTTCCACACTACGATTTTGATAAATCATCCCGAGTAAAATTCCACTTAATATCGGGCTAATAAAAATACAAAATCTAAACATTGGACGTGCTATTGATTGTTTCATCTGAACTTTGGCACTCATTAATATTGCTCTTAACATATTATGCATCCCCCAATAGTTCTATATAAATATCTTCTAACGTTATTTCTAAATTCTTTTTATTTTTCTCTTCTTGTTCGCGTTCTTTCTTTGCTTTTATTTCTTCTTTTCTTTCGTTAGAAACTAAATTTTGGAGACCTACTACATCGTCTATAGCCAGTAACTTACCTTTTTTTATTATCGCAATTCTATCACAAAGTTCTTCTGCTTCTGGCATATAATGGGTTGTTAGTAAAATAGTTACTCCTTCTTTAGACAGTTTTTTAATTAATTCTCTTAATTCTTTTGCTCCTACTGGATCTAATCCAATACTAGGTTCATCTAAAAATATTACTTTCGGATTATTTAATAATGCTCTTGCAATTTGAAGTCTTTGTTTCATTCCTTTGGAGAAAGTTTCTACCTTTTTATCTATAAACTCACTTAACCCCACTTGAGCTATTAATTTTTCAATTAACTCTTTTTGGTCTTTACTAGGAATTTTGTATAAATCTGCAAAATATGCCAAATTATCTCTTGCACTAAGCCTCCAATAAAGGCTCCTCTCACCACCAAAAACAAAATTAATATATTCTCTAACTTTTTTTGCTTCCGAAAAAGTATCAAACCCAAACACTTTTGCTTCTCCTTCGCTTGGAGCAAGCATCGTAGTCAAAATTTTTATCGTTGTTGTTTTACCCGCACCATTTGGTCCAAGTAAACCAAAAATTTCTCCTTCTTTCACTGAAAAATCTATTCCTTTTATAGCTTCAAATTCACCATTTTTCGGAGTCTTAAAACTTCTTTTTAGACCTTTTACATCTATTATATTATTCATCACTTTCTCCATTTCTTAAAATAATTCCGACGTAGACTTTTCAACAACTAATTATATTCAAATCCCTTATAGAGAGACTTCAATAACGTTTATTTATATTCTACTTTACGTTGTTATTTCTGTAACAACTAATTTTATCATACAAAAGCTCCTTTAGTAGATTTTAATTAATCTATAAGCTTATCAATTTATATATTTCACTTTTATACATTATATCAAATATCACTACTCTCTCATAGTAAAAAAGGGAAAATCATACCACATTGATATGACTTCTCAGCTTTTAAAATGAATTTCTATTCTTTTTTCTTTATGAATTATTATTATTATTATTTATCCCTCGTTCTATTTCTTCTTTTAAATACTTATGATATATTTTTCCATTTTAACGTTTTTCAAATTTCAATAAAACAAATATTCCCAAGCCAAACATTATTGTTAATATGTTCAAAGATACTCCAAGAACTTTTATATTGTCATAAACAAAAGGTATTAATAAAAACAAGACACCAAATACTGAATAAAAACTAGTTATGATAGTGTGAATAGCTCCAAAATCTTCTCCTTCATAATCATCATAGAGCATTTTTTCAAAGAAGTTTCCAGAAACTCCTATTACGACGAAGGTGATAAAGAAAAACAATAATTTTAGATAACTATTATCTATTATAAATACTAATAAAAAGCTAGTTCCTGATATCAAATAATCCATATAGAAGAAATTTTTGGGAGGAACTTTTACAAAAGGTGCAACCATTGCTCCTACTAAGTCCGCACCACGCCATACAGAAAGAACTAAAGCTAACCATTTTACATCAATATTTATGCTAATAAGATAAAGTGGAAGAAGTTTTAAAAGCAAGTCAGTAGCACCACTAAGAAATGCTTCGATAACAATTATCTTTGACGCTGCGTTTCGTGAAAACAATGTCTTTATATTACCGACTATACTAGCCTCAACCACCTCTTCTGTTTCCTCAGTTTCTTCGGTAGTTTTAATATTCTTATTCAGGTTTAACTTTGTAAAGAAGTATACCCCAGCCAAAAAGATTGGAATACTTAGTTGCATAAGTGATAAATAAGTGATAAAACCAAGTAATAGCGACGCAACAAAATTACTAAGTATATCTAATGAGTTTGATGTAAAATATTGAATATCAACTGATTTTTTAATCAAATTATTATCATTATCAAGAACTTCCGGTGTCACTTTTACATTTAATGAAGTAAGAACACAATTTACTAAGTTAAATAAAAAGTTATAAATAAATATAAAAGCAATATGCGCTTTATTAACTAATGCAAATATTAAAAGACTGACTAATATAATATGCATAATTTGGAAACAGAGAATCCAAAATTTTGTATTTTTTATCTTATTAAAGAAATAACTATATGAAAATGCGACTAGCGATGGAATCATTCCTATTAAAGCGAACGACGTCAAAGTACTCGCTTCTATATTATACACTTCTACCAAAGCAATCGTTACAGCAACCATATAAAAGCTATCTGCTATATTCAATACCGAACGTCCTAAAATTAGATTAATAAAATTCTTAGGAAATATTTTTAGTAATTTCAAAATTATGCACCTTCCATGTGAGTAAGTCGATCTGAATTATATCTTTAATATTTCTCAAACTTGTAAGTTCTGAAAACACTTTATATGACATTATTCCAAAATCCATAAGTAGAATATGAATCTATATTAGCACTAATACATTATATAGTCAATTCTTTTTTCTGAAAAAAAGAATGAATAATTTGAAAATTACGAACTTTAATATTAGAGAAAACTAATAAAGGATTTTTTTTATACAAGAATATTATATCTAATTATATATACTAATCCCTCTTTATTTTTGAGTGTCTAATCATCTCCCACAAAATATACGTTTTATTATCTTTTATTGACTTTAACATAAAAACACGTTACAATGAAAGCGTTAATAATAGAAATACGGTTTGGTCTAGATGTAATTCCAAACATATATTATGCTTTACATTGATAAAAGGAGGTATATTTCATAAATAAAAATTTTAAATTTATACATATTATTTTTACTACTAGTCTTTTAGTCCCCTCTATATCTTATATATAAGTTAACTCTACAATTCAAAAGCATAATAAATCTAAAAAATATCTATTTGGATGACAATAGGCGCTAAATTATATAATGAAGTTATTTTTTCTTTATCTTAGGTAAATATTATCCATCTCAAAAAAAATAATAAAGTGTATGGGAGATAACAAAATGAATACTGAAAAATATATAGAAATAGCAATATTCGCTGTAATAACAGGCCTGTTATCAGGAACAGGTTCATATTTCGTCAATAAAAAAATAGAAAAATTAAAAGAAAAAAGAAAAAAGAAAAAAGAAAAAAGAAAAAAAAAAGATAAATAATTAACTTAATCAATATTAAGAGCAATTTTAAAAAATTAAGAGCAATTTTAAAAAATTAATTTCAATGAAATCCTAATTTTTAAGTCACATTGATATATACCTAAATAAAAATGGAGATAAAAATGACGCAAAACGTATTAACTTGTTTTAAATTTATTATAATTATTAATATAATAAATTATGTAATAATAAAGAACACATTCATAATAAATTATTTACTTATATGTACATTTATTGGAGTATTCTACATAACAATAGATTCAAATAAAAATAAATTAAATATATTAATTGATAAAATCAATATAATTTCATTACTAATTTTTACAAGTATAATAAATATCCTTTACATAATTAATATAAAAATAACAAATTTAAAATATATTATTTTTATATCGCTATCATACATAATCATTAAATATATAATAAAAAAGAAACTAGTTAACTAGAGTAATAGCCCCCAAAATTTAGATAAAATTTTAGGGGCTATTACCGATGCTTAATTGGTTTATTTTATTAATTTACTGATAAATAATTCTTTTGTGATGGTTACACCGAATTCAGAATGTATAAAAAAAGAGCCTTTCTTTTTAGAGTCGCGACTCCTACGACTACATCAACTTGAGAGTATTTTCTTTTTAGAGTCGGTATTACTCTCCGACTTCATCTACACTTATTATATCAAAAAAATTAATTTTCGTCACATTTTATACAGTAAAATTATTATGGAAAAAAAATAAATTTCTTTTAAAATTAGATAAGTATTGCTTCCCTTTTTACTTTTCAGATTATTTAACTTTATTTTGTAGAATTTTTCTTCTCATTGCGATAATCTATAATATATAAAATAATCTCAACTGTTAAAAAGATTATAGCAATTTTGATCACCTTTGGAAAGAAAATACAAAATATAACTGTCGGTATCAATTCCACCAGTAATTGTCGTTTATTCTTTTTAAAAATAGGGAGAGATTTTCTTCTAAACATAAAATATATAAAACCAATAGTTATAGTTGCAACTACAGATCCTAATATACTGTCCATTACCAATAACCTCCTCTTATTCGGGAAATTTTATATTATGGTGCTATTTAACTTTACACCTTTATTTTAATATGAAAATATAATGGTAGCAATACGAAAATCTCAATAATACATTTTCTAATTTTTTTCTCCACAAATAATAAAATCATATACGCTCTCTACAAATATTTATCTTCTATATTTCTCTATACTTTAATTAAACCTACTAACATTATTTTCTATCTTACTTACACACTTAGCAAAAAAATAAATTATACTAATATTTTCATCTTTTATTGTATTTCAAACTATAATTTTCTTCATTTATAATTAGCTTTATAATAATAATCCTTTTAAATAATATTATTATATTTAAAAATATTTATATGATACCCCTTTCATTTTATAAATGTGTATGATAATATAAGTGTAAGGAGGGGCAATAAATGAAAAAATATCTATTCTATATTTATACTCTAATATTAATCGTATTTTTAACTGGATGTTCTGCAAATGATACTGATGGTTTCTTTTATAATACTTTCACCAAAAATATGGATATGTTTTTATCAAATATTAATGTCTATGTTAAAAGTTGGGGTCTTTCTATAATTATTATTACACTTATAGTAAAAGGTATTATTCTTCCTTTTATGTTGAAAAATTATAAAAAACAACGTACATCATCTATCAATATGGAAAAAGCAAAACCTGAATTAGATCTTGTACAAAATAAAATTAAAAAGCTTAGTGAAGATCAAAAGAGAGCTCTTAATAATGATGAACGAATGAAAATAAGAATTGAACAAACTGAACTTCAAAAAGAACTCTTTAAAATATACAAAAAGTATGATTGTTCACCAGCAATTTTCGGTAATCTAATACCTATTCTAATTCAAGCACCGTTTATTTCTGGTTTATACTTTACTCTACAGAATCCAATCTATTCAAAAGATATTCTTGATTCGAGCTTTTTATCTATTTCACTAGGAGAAAAATCTTACATACTATTAATTCTTGTTTTTGTTATATATATGATTGTTGGTAAAATTTCTCAAAGTATGATGCAAAGCAATCCTATGTCACAAAACACACCAGAGGCTGAACGTATACAAAATGTTTCTAAAAATATGGTTTGGATTACTCCTATAATGTTAACATTTTTAACATATACGAGTATCGCTGCTATAGGAATTTACTTTGTAGTCAGTGGTATCCTTGTAGCATTCCAAATATTATTAGGGCGTAAACTTTATCCACCTTATGTACCTAAGCCTCTAAAAACAACAAATAAACAAAAATCAAAATTAGTAAAAAGATAAAACAAATGTACACTTAGTCATTTCTAAAACAACTAAGTGTACATTCTTTTATCTTTTATCTCTCGTCACCTAATAATTCTGATTTTATTATAACATTTATTGCTAAAACAAACATTATTAAGCTTAAGAATATTGTAACATAAGTATTTATATCAAAATCCATATCAAAAATTACAGTTCTCATACTCGTTAATTGGTAAGTTAATGGATTAAGTTTTGATACATAATATAGCACCTTGGAATTATCCAAACTATAAAAAGTCGGGGCAGCAAAAATTATCGGTAGTAATAATGTTCCTAAGATAAGGTCTCTAGTTCTATATGATACAGTTCCTAATGAGATAATAACTCCAAGAGAAAACCAAAATACTAGACTAATAATTACAATAATTAATACTTTTAAGAAAGGAACTATCTGTATTTTTATTCCTAAAAAGAACGATAAAAAGTAAATTAGTAATACTTGCACTATTGTGATTCCTAATGGAAATACTAATTTCCCTAAAAAATAAGAAATAGCTGATGTCCCTTTTATTCTTTTATAAGCTAAAAGTCCCCATTTTTTATCTAAATTCACCCTATAAACCGATTGATTCATCTGAGAATTTAATATTACTCCTATAATTCCAACAAAAATATATTCTATATAGCTAACATTTTCTCCTTTAAAAGCTAAACTTGAAAAAGAGTTCCCTATTCCAAATCCAAAGAATACAAAATATAATATTGGAACCATAAGCTGAGTATATATAATCTGCTTATTATTTTCAATCGCCTTATATTCTATATACGATGTTGCCCAAAAATTCTTCATTACATTTTTCATATAATTACTCCTCCAATTCCAATATTCTCTTCAAGGTAATCTCTTCTTTCTGTAGGCTTCCTATTGTGATATTTTCTGCTAATAATAGTTTTAATACATTTGAAATTTCCTCTTCTTTTTCCAAGAAAATTTTTAAATTTTTATCATCAACTATTGTAATAATATCTTTATATTTCTCTACTATATCTTTACTTAATTCACCATTGTAAAAAATGTTATATACTATTTCTTTATTATATTCTCTTAAGAAAGTGCTCATTTCCCCAAAGTATAAACATTCACCATCGTTTATATAAATTATCTTATTACAATATTTTTCTATAAGATCTAAATCATGAGAAGATATAAAAACGGCATGTTCTTTATTGTTATTTTTTATATATTCTAATATATTTTTTGATAATACTACATCTAATCCTGTAGTAGGTTCATCTAAAAATAATATTTTTGAATTAGACACTAGACTTCTTGCTATTTGTACTCTTTGCAGTTGTCCTCCAGATAATGCTGTTAGATCAGATTTCTCCTTATCTTTTAAGCCTAGAACAGCAATAATCTCATCTACACTTTTCTTACTAATAGTATTTTGAGAGTATAATGCCCCCATATAAATATTGTCGTACACATTCAAGTACCAATCTACTGATTGATTTTGCATACAGTAGTCTACATCTCGAACAGACACTCCTTCACCGAAAGATACCTCACCTTCGATATTAGAAAACAATCCTAATGTAGAATTAATTATAGTAGTTTTCCCTGAACCACTTTTACCTATAAGTGCAATCATATCTCCTTTTTCCGCAGAAAAAGAAATATTTTTAATCGCGTAATCACTAGAATTTTTATATTTATATTTTAAATCTTTTACTGTTAAAAGTTTTACCATTTAACTCCCTCCTCTCGATATTACATTTTACTTTTAATTACTTTCTAGAAAAGGTTGATTTGCAAATACAAATCAACCTTCAACTCTTTAATATGTAGTTTACATGTAGCTTACACAATAAAGTGCGTCTTCTTGAATGAGTGGCTTATTAATCGAGTGTCTACTTTAACAAATACTATAAAATCATTATCGTTTGATAAAATAGCTGATTCTCCTCCTCTATTCAAGTTATAATGAGAAACAATAATTTTTAAGATCATAAGAAACTCAAAAAACAATGATGATTCTCTTTATTATTATTTACATTATAAACTATAAAATTCCAATATCTAATACCATTTTTTTGTCCTCCTTATTTTATGAGGTTATAAAGCTTTATAGATTTATTGTAATATAAAAACGATGTGAAAGCAATATGAAAAGAAAAAAAAAAAAAAAACGTTTTCCGAAATTATCACCTGTTATTTCTAGTTAATAAATGGGAGTGACTCAAAAATCGAGACTTCTGAGAAGTCGATTTTGTCGAGTCACCCCCGCACAGTTTATTAGATATCTAAAAAGCTTTTATAAAGTGAATTTAGATATCAATAAACCACTGCGTCTAAGAGTTCTCATATGGACTTTATTAAATTTTAGGACTTTTTGAGTAACACTATAGTATTACTTCTCAAATTGAACCAAAAAATGTACACCTAGCTATTTCTAAAAAAACTAAGTGTACATTCTTTTATTAATTTTTCATTTTTTCTGAAAACTTTTCCTTAATCTAATAAAGCACTCTCTCTATTCTTTAAATTTACATACAACACATGAATAGCCGAAATTGCATTTATTAACAAAATATAATAAGCAATGTTTTCTACGTATAATCCTACAAAACTTAAAATAATAGTAAATAACGGTGCACTTATTCGAAAAATTTGAACTATACTTTTTCTATAATCTTTATCATTAATTTTTATAAAATTAGTCCTTAATTTTATACTGATTGACACCCCTAGTGCTACTATTAAAGATAATAATATCACTTGTAATGGTAAAAATACTTCGCATATAACCAATATGAAGAATACTATATCAAAAATTATGTAAGACATAAGTATTTTATTTAAATTTATATCATATTTCTTAGTAAGTATTAAAAATAAAACTACTGTTAGTCCTGGTATAAAAAATATAATACTAGAATACTGTATTAAATTCCTAGCCGCTAATTGTTTTATAAACATCGGTATAAAAAACACTGCCGCTCCTGATAATAGCGCTGTATTAACAATAATATATTTTCTTTTCAATTTATTAAAAACTAATCTCTCAGAATTTTTCTCAGTTTCATTTTTAAAATTATTTATTTTGAAACTTGAAAATAAAACAAACATAATTATAAATACTATTAAATATTCATCTGTAGTGTTACAATTGATGTGAGACAAAATATAAAAAAAGAAGAGTAAATCCT
>NZ_CAUTDQ010000049.1:0-11700 GCF_963537375.1 uncultured Gemella sp. | reverse complement strand
CAGAAGACTTTAATTATTTTATCATTTCGTCGAATGTTTGTCAAGAAGTTTTTTTTATATTTTTTTAAACTTTTCAACCGCTTACTTCGTTGAAATGATTGATATTGTCTTTCTTCAAGACTTTTATAAGTTTATCATTTCTTTTTTATTTTGTCAAGAACTTTTTTATATTTTCTTAACATTTAATTATTAGAAATCTTATATTGTTCGTCTTCTTGAGAAGACTTTTACTATTCTATCATCAGTCTTTTATTATGTCAATACATTTTTTAAAAAAACTGAGGAAAAGTTTCTCTTTTCCTCAGTTTGAATCTTTCTATTAGTAAACTATTTTCTTAATAAAGAGATATTTAGCTCTAATAATTGCTCTAAATCTACTGGTGATGGAGCTTGTGTCATTGGATCTGCAGCATTAGCTGTTTTAGGGAATGCTATTGTATCACGTAAGTTATCACGCCCTGCTAGTAACATAACAAATCTATCTAATCCTAAAGCACATCCTCCATGTGGTGGTACTCCATATTCGAATGCATCTAATAAGAATCCAAATTGCTCTTGAGCTTGTTCTTGAGTAAATCCTAATGCTTTAAACATTGAAGATTGTACTTCTTTATCGTAGATACGGATACTTCCTCCACCTAGTTCATATCCATTAAGTACTATATCATAAGCTTGTGCATAAGCTTTTTCTGGTGCAGTTTCTAGTAATTCTACATCTTCTACTTTCGGCATTGTGAATGGGTGGTGAGCTGCACTGTAACGACCTTTTTCTTCATCATACTCTAATAAAGGCCAGTTTACTACCCATAGATAGTTATATTTATCTTTATCGATTAAATCTAAATCGGCTGCTAATTTTTGACGTAGTGCCCCTAATGATGCGTAACATACTTTTTTACTATCCGCAGCAAATAAGATAATATCTCCAACTTCTGCGTCTACACGAGCTACTAATTCTTGAGCTACTTCATCTGTAAAGAATTTAGCAATCGCTCCGTTTAATCCTTCTTCTGTTACTTTAACCCAAGCTAATCCTTTAGCTCCATAGTTTGCAACATACTTACCTAATGCATCAATATCTTTACGAGAATATTGCTCTGCACATCCTTTAGCTACGATACATTTTACTGCTCCACCTTGTTCTACTGCATTAGAGAACACTTTGAAGTCTAAGTTCTTCACAAGATCACTAACATCTTTTAATTCCATACCAAAACGAGTATCTGGTTTATCACTACCAAATCTTTCCATTGCTTCTTCGTAGTCAAGACGTGGGAATGGTAATACTACATCGATACCTTTAACTTCTTTCATTACATGAGCAATTAAACCTTCTATCATAGTAAGAATTTCTTCTTGTGACATAAAGCTCATTTCCATATCGATTTGTGTAAAGTCTGGTTGTCTATCTGCACGTAAGTCTTCATCACGGAAACAACGAGCTACTTGATAGTATCTGTCAAATCCTGCAACCATTAATAATTGCTTAAATAATTGTGGTGATTGTGGTAAAGCATAGAATTCACCTGGGTGAACCCTACTTGGTACTAAGTAATCACGTGCTCCTTCAGGAGTTGATTTAGTTAAAATCGGTGTTTCAACATCAACAAACATGTTGTTATCTAAGTAATCTCTTGTTGCTTTAGTAATTTTTGAACGTAATTGTAATACTTCAGCAAGTTCCGTTCTTCTTAAGTCAAGGTAACGATATTTTAGACGTAATTCTTCACTTGATAAACTTGCATCGTCTAATACGAATGGTAATGTTTTTGCTTTCGATAAAATTTCTAATTTATCAGCGATAACTTCTACTTTACCTGATGCAATTTTCTCGTTTACAGTAGACTCATTTCTTAATACTACTTCTCCTTCAATAGAAACTACGAATTCGTTTCTTAAAGTTCCTGCTAGTTCATGTAATTCTGCATTTTTTTCTCCTGAAAATACACATTGAACTACACCCATTCTATCTCTTACATCGATAAAGATTAAGTTACCAAGGTCACGACGTTTACTAACCCAACCTTTTAACGTTACTTTTTTTCCTACATATTTTTCATCTATACGACCAGCGTATTCCGTTCTTCCGTATGCGCTCATTATTTTTCTCCTCTCAATTTTTCTTGTAAATAATCAACTATGTTTTCTAACTTAATTGTTTCTTGTTCAAATGACTTCATATCTTTTATGACAAGTGTTCCACTTTCTAGTTCACTTTGTCCAATTATAATAGAATATTTTGCATTGTATCTATCTGCAATTTTCATTTGAGCTTTCATTTTTTTATCAAAATAATCATTTTGTACGCTATATCCAGCTAATCTTAAATCATTAGTAAGTTTGACTCCAGCATTTGAAGCTTCTTCACCCATAGCAACTACAAACACATCGGTTGTATCATCTATAGGTAATTCAATATTTTCACTTTCAAGTGCTAATAATAATCTTTCAATACTTAAAGCAAAACCAATACCTTTTTTATCTTCCGGTCCATCTAACAATTTAATTAATCCATTATAACGACCACCACCACAAAGTGTTTTTAATTCTACTTCTGGATTATCTATCATAATCTCAAATGCAGTATGAGTATAGTAGTCTAATCCACGAACTAAATTATGATCAATTTCATATTTTACACCTAGCGCATCTAAGTGTTTAAGTACTTCTGCAAAGTATTGTTTAGACTCTTCACCTAGGTACTCTAATAATCTTGGTGCAGATTTAATAAGCTCGTGTTCAGCATCAACTTTACAATCCAATATTCTCATAGGATTTTTATAAAGTCTATTATTACAATCTTCACAGAATTCATTTATTCTAGGTTCAAAATGCTTAACTAACGCTTCATTATAGGCTTGTCTTTCTTCGGGATTTCCTAAAGAGTTGATACTAACTTTAATACTTTCAATACTAAACATCTTATAAATATTATAAGCTAAACTAATAACTTCAGCATCAATTTTTGGGCTCTCCTCACCGATGACCTCAACACCATATTGAACAAATTGACGATAACGACCTTTTTGTTTTCTTTCATATCTAAACATCGGTCCAACATAGTATAATTTTTGTGGTTGAATAGTTTTAGCGAAAAGCTTATTTTCAATATATGAACGAACTGTTCCAGCTGTACCTTCTGGTCTTAATGTTAAAGATCTATTCCCTTTATCCATAAAAGTATACATTTCTTTTTGAACTATATCTGTTGTATCCCCAACACCTCGACTGAATAATTCTGTTGATTCAAACATAGGTGTTCTAATTTCTTCATAACAGAAGTTTTTACTAATCTCTCTTAGTTTCCCTTCAATATACTGCCATTTCACACTTTCTTCTGGTAGTATATCTTGAGTCCCTCTTGGCATGCTAATTACCATTTCTTTCTCCTTTCGATTTTTAATCTTACTGTGCATCCAATATAAATTAAAAATCGCCCCACATAGCTTTTAACTACATGGGACGATAACATACTTCGTGGTGCCACCCTAATTCATATCGGAATACCGATACCTTATTTTCTATTTATTAAATTTTACAAAAAGCGTTCTTTACTTTAATCATTAATATTTAATCTTTCAGCCTAAGGATCAAACTCTCTTTCTATTAAAACATAAAGTAAAATTCTTTTTACTATATTTTGTCACGGTTCTTTTAAATATATTATACCAAACTCATATCCTTGTCAAGAAATTATTATACTTTTTATTTTTAAACAGTATATTTACCCCTATATATTAGATTATTTTTCTACAAAATTCAACATTAACAGCTACTAATTATTTCACCATAATATAACTATATACTCCTTTTATATACACATTTCATGTAGTTAATTTAATTACTTATAATTTAATTCACTTGATTTTTTTTTCTTAACATTATACAATTAATTATAGTTAAAGACATTAAAGAAAGGAGCGTAGCTCTTTATGAAAAAAATAATCTCTATTTTAATGCCTATATTAGCGATTTTTTTCTTAGTAGGAGGAACATATTACTATCTTACTTCAGAAAATAAAAATTTTAAAGAAGAACATTCAAAATATATATCATTAATAAATGATTCTCATGATTTCAATTCTGGTTTAAAAGGCCTTGAGACACTAACTACTGAAAAAGCAAAAGAAACATTAAGAAATATAGATAACGAAATTAACATCGCCAGTGAATTAGTAAAAATTGATACAGCGTTAAACAATGCTAATATTGAAGAAGCACACAATCATCTAAAACATGCTAAAAAGCTTAATACAGGTCGTACCTTCACTAAGGCTATCACTTACTTAGAAGAACAGTTAGAAAACTACGATAATGCTCTTATTGAAATTTTAAAATTAGACTCGACTTCTCCTAACTATACGGATCAAGTGAAAACAATTTTAGCAAAATATGAATTTAAATACAGTGCGTTAAAAGACAAACTTTTAAATTCAGAAACTTCAGAATTAGAACAAGATCACAAAACTAATGTTACTAAGAAAGAAGAAGAGAAAAAAGAGTTAAGCAATAAAGAAGATTCTAAAAAAGAAAAATCATCTGAAAATAAAGGAAGCACTACTGGAAAACAAACTTCAGCTGATTCTAAAAAAACATCTTCTATACCTAATACAAAAATTCACCCTCAAATTATCGGTCAGCAAGTTCCAGAAACTTACAATACAATCCGATATACTCAAGAGGGAGCAACAAGTAGAAGTATAATAGAAAATGAGCTAAAAGGTGACATTTCTAACTTTACAAATGAAGAAATAGATGCTGCAATAGCAAGTTATAACACAAAGAATCAAGGATAACAAATTGCATCCTTGATTCTTTTTATTTATTTACAGATTTAGCTCATAGAAAATTTCTAGCACCTAGCTCTATAAGATAACTTTATTTTTCTACAGCGATAACTTCTATTTCTATATTTCCACCTAATGGTAAAGCAGCTACTTGGAATGCTGATCTAGCAGGAAGAACATCATTAAACTGTTCTGCATAAACTTTATTCACTTCTGCAAAGTCGACGATGTCTTTTAATAATACTAATGACTTCACAACATGATTCATAGAGCTTCCAGCTTCTTCTAATACTGCTTCAATATTTTTGAAAACTTGTTTAGCTTCCTCGATAACTCCACCTTCAACAATCTTTCCAGTTTCAGGATTAATACCTAATTGACCTGAACAGAAAATTAAATTTCCTACTTTATTAGCTTGTACGTATGGTCCTACTGCTTTTGGCGCTTTTGGTGTATTTACTTCTGTTATTTTCATTTAATAAATCTCCTTTATTTATATTGTCATTTTTTATATTAATTATTTAACGCTTGTTTTAAATCTTCGATTAAGTCTTCTGAGTCTTCTACTCCACAAGAAAATCTTAGTAGAGTTTGTGTTACTCCTTGAGCTAACCTTTCTTCTTCACTCATGCATGCGTGAGACATAGTTGCTGGATGAGAAATTATAGATTCTACCCCTCCTAAGCTAATTGCATAAATCGGAATTTTGATTTTTTTAAGGAACGTTTTTAAATCATCTTGTTCGAAAAATTCAAATGAAAAGACAGCTCCTCCTGAACTAGCTTGCTCTGTATGAATATCATAAAATTTACAACTTGTAAGATTAGGGTAGTATACTTTTTTAATTTTATCTTGAGTTTCTAAGAACTTAGTAAGAATTTTCGCATTGTCTACAGATTTCTCCATTCGTAATCCCATAGTTTTCATTCCTCGTAAGATTAACCAGGCATCTTCTACTCCTAAAATACCACCGAAATTCTTTTGTAATAAACAAATTTCACTCGCGATGTCCTCATTATTCGTAACCGCACAACCTGCTGTAACATCACTATGACCGTTAACAAACTTAGTCAAGCTTTCAATTACTATATCACATCCTAAATCTAAAGGTTTTTGATATAAAGCGGTCATAAAAGTATTGTCTGCAACAGTTTTTATATTATGTTTCTTGGCAATTTCTACTATTGCCTTAATATCCGATACCTTTAACAAAGGATTAGATGGAGTTTCGATATAAATCATTGCAGTATTATCTTTAATAGTAGCTTCTAATTCTTCGAAATTTTGATAATTAATAAAACTAACTTCTATTCCATATTTTTTCAAAATTTTTGAACTAAATTGGAATGTTCCTCCATAAACATCTTTAGGTAATATTATGTGTTCCCCACAATTCAATAGCATCAATACAGTTGTTATTGCTGACATACCTGAAGCGAAAGCAAAACCAAATTTCGCTTTATGTAAATTAGCAACAGCTGCTTCCAATGCTAATATCGTTGGATTCCCGAAACGACTATACGAATACTTACCACAATCTTTATATCCTTCTTTTTGGTCAAATGTAGTAACTTGATATTTAGGAATCGATGCTGCACCAGTATAATCATCTATTACAGGATATCCATGCAATAAATTAGTATTTACTCCTTTCATGAAATTATCCTCCTGATTTCCATTTATTTTTTACCTTGCAATTCAATTATAAAATATAATGAAGTATTTTTCAATATCTATAGTATTCGTTTTCATATTTTCTTTTCTTAGTAATTTCACCGTATAATTAAAAAAAAGCTATAACTAGACATAAAAATCTAATTATAGCTTTCTTATATTTCTAATTAAAGAACAACTACGTTAGCTGCTTGTGGTCCACGAGCACCATCTTCTACTTCAAATTCAACTTTATCGCCTTCTTTTAAAGTTTTGAATCCGTCTTTTTTAATGCTTGAGAAGTGAACGAAGATATCTTTTTCTCCTGCTACTTCGATAAATCCGAATCCTTTTTCCTCGTTAAACCATTTTACTGTACCTTGTTTCATAAGTTACAATCTCCTTTATATTTTTTATTATCAATAATCAATCGTATTCTTGCTGTTAAAGATAATAAATAAAATAAATGTGATATTGTGTTATTCACTTAAAAAACTTAGAACCTGTATTACAATTTTTACTATATGTTTTATTGACTTCCTTCATTATACTCTATTTAAAAAGTATATGCAACTAATAAGACTTATAAAATAAAAAAGCCTTCCGGCTCTTTTATTAAAACTCTTCTTCTTCAGTTGAGATATTGAATTTTGATACAATTCCATCATTGTCAAAATCGTAGACATCTTCAGTTTCTTCCATATCTTCTTCCTCAATTAGGGCGTCTACTTCATCATGGATATCTTCTTGTTCTTCATCTCCAAGTTCTTCAATATCATCTTCATCATCAATTTCAAATTTTTGAACACTTGGCTCAACAAAGTTTTTAATGTCTTCAACGAATAAACTATCTCTTAATTTCCAGCTTCCATCTTCAACACATACGAATCTTCCATCTAAGTTTAAGTCAGTGTAGAAGTATGCAGCTTGTGCTGTAAATTCTTCATCATCAACATTTCTTAATGGTTTAATATAGTCTAGGAAATCATAAATATTTAATTTTTCAATTCCTTCTTCTACCATATATGCATAACATAAATCTATTAGTGACATTTCCTTAATTTTTTCTGCGCTTAAATCTTTTAACTTTACCATTTATATTAGATTCCCTTCTTTTTTATTTATTACATTTTCTCTGGAGCAGATACTCCGATTAAGTCTAAAGCGTTTCTTAAAGTTATTTTAACAGCTGTAATTAATGCTAAATAACTTTGAGTTTGCTCTTTATTTTCAGTTATTACTTTATTATTATTATAGAATTTGTGGAAAGAACTTGCAAGACTTTGTAGATAATTACAAATTCTATGCGGTTCATAATTCTTAGCAGCCTGTGCTACTATTTCTGGATAATATGCTAAGTTTTTCAGTAAGTCTACTGAGTACTCATCAGTTAATAATTCATAATCACAATTTTTCACATCATATTCAGTTTGTTCTGCCGCTTGACGTAAGATTGAACAAATTCTAGCATGAGCATATTGAACATAGTATAGTGGGTTATCACTTGATTGTTCTTTTGCTACCGCAAAGTCGAAGTCTAAGTGACTATCTGCACTTCTCATTACTAGGAAGTAACGTGCCGCATCTGCTCCTACTTCATCAATTAAATCACGAAGTGTAATTGCTTTACCAGTTCTCTTACTCATTTTTACAACTTCACCGTTATTAAGTAGTTGTACCATTTGCATAATTAGAACTTCAAGTTGCTCTGCTTTATATCCCATCGCTACGATACTTGCTTTTAATCTTGCAATATATCCATGGTGATCTGCACCTAAAACGTCTAGTAATAAATCAAACCCACGATCTAATTTATTTTTATGATAAGCTATGTCACTAGTTAAGTATGTTAGTGAACCATCCGCTTTAATTAATACACGGTCTTTATCATCACCTGTGCCTAAAGCTGTTGTTTCTAACCATAAAGCTCCATCTTTTTCATAAACGAATCCTTGTCCTCTTAAAGATTCTAAAGCTTTATCCACAAGACCATTTTCATATAAAGATTTTTCACTAAAGAACACATCGTACTCTAATCCAAAATCTCCTAAATCTTTCTTAATATTTTCCATTTCATACGCTACTGCATACTCACGAATAAACTCATTTAAGTCTTCTCTTTCTAATAATGAATCTCCAAACTCATCTTTTAGTTTTTGACCTAGAACTTTAATATCTTCACCGTGGTATGCATCTTCTGGTAACTGTGCATCCATACCTAGCGCTTGTTTGTAACGAACGATTGCAGAAATAACTAGGTTATTAATTTGATTACCAGCATCATTGATATAGTATTCACGAGATAAATCATATCCTGATTTTTTCATTATTCTTGCTAATGAATCAGAATAAGCAGCATTTCTAGCATGACCTACGTGTAGTGTCCCTGTTGGATTAGCTGATACATACTCTAATAGTACTTTTTTCCCTTGTCCAATGTTGTTTTCACCATATTTAAAATCGTCTTCTAATATTTTACCAACAACACTACCTAGACTTGATTTCTTAACAAAGAAGTTAATGAATCCTGGTCCAGCTATTTCAATTTTCTCTACCGCTTCATCTTCATCTATATTACTGATTATTTCCTCGGCAATAACTCTAGGGTTTTTACGTAAAACTCTTGTTAATTGCATCGCTACGTTTGAAGAAAAATCTCCATTTTCTGTATTTTTCGGAGTTTCCACATGTATATCTACTCCATCAATTTCTAATTTGGCTAAAGAATTTTGTAATAATTCTACTATTTTATTTTTCACCAAAAATTCCTCCTAATTACCTACTAAATGTTTTTCACTAATATTTTCAATTTATTTTGCTGTTTGTCATTTTTTCCGAAATGTATATTGTACACTATCTCAAATAAAGTAAAACTATTTTTTGCCATCTTACTTATTTTTACAAGTTGTGTTTCCAATTTCATCTGACCATATTGTGTACTGTAGTCATTACTTGTTTTCGTATATGCTAAGTACATTTTTGAATCGTCTTTTTCTATACTAACACTTTCTTTTATTTTGTCAATAAAAATTTCTATTTTTTTGTTATTTTTATCACTATAAGTTATTTTCTCACTTGTGGCTTCTTCAATATGTATCCCTACATGAGAATCTTCATGGATTTTCTCGGCATCAACATATGTTGTTATTTTAATTTTACTATTCATTAATACTTTCTAATTCCTCTTCAATTTCTAACCAAGAATTATTTAATTCATCAACTTCTTCCGTTAATTGTTTTAGTTTTTCATTAAACTCTTGTGTTTTTATCATATCAGTATAGACTTCTTCTTTTGCAAGTTCATTATTAACCGCTAGTATTTCTTCTTCCAAACTTTCGATCTTTTCCATCAACTCATCACGTGTTCTTTCTAATTTTCTTACACGACGTTTAGTTTCTTTATCTAATATATAATTATTAGTTTCTTTTGCTTCAACAACCTCTACTTCTTTATTCGTTAATTGTTGAGCTATTCTCTCTTGCTCTCTTTTTTCTAAATAATAATCATAATTCCCTAAATACATATTATGACCATTATCAGTAATATCTAATACCTTATTAGCTATCTTATTAATAAAGTACCTATCGTGACTTACAAATACAATAGTTCCTTCGTAATTTTTAAGAGCTTCTTCTAAAACCTGTTTACTAGTAATATCAAGGTGGTTAGTCGGTTCATCTAATATTAATAAATTATTCTTTTCTAACATTAGTTTAGCTAATTGTAATCTTGCTTTTTCTCCACCAGAAAGATCTCTTACTATCTTAAGAACATCATCACCTCTAAATAAGAATCTACCAAGCACAGTTCTTACTTCCGCTTCTTTCATTAAAGGATACTCATCCCAAAGTTCATTTAATATCGTTTTTGAAGATTCAAATTCTGCTTGTTTTTGATCGTAGTATCCTAATGACACTTTGCTACCATATTGAACATTTCCAGCAATTTCTTTTTGTCTCTTCGCTATTGTTTTTATTAAAGTAGATTTTCCTATACCATTTCTTCCAACAACAGCTATTCTATCTCCTTTATACACAGCAAGATTATAACTTTGACCTACTTTAGTTCCATTATAACCAACTTGTAAATCGCTAATTGTCAGAACATCACGACCACTTTGTTCCTTAATTAAGAACTCTATCCCTGCTGCTTTATCATCTTTTTTCGGATTATCTATAAGTTCCATCTTATCTAATACTTTTTGACGACTCTTAGCCATCTTACTAGTTGAAGCTCTAGCAATATTTTTCTGAACAAATTCTTCTAATTTCTTTATATCTTTTTGCTGACTAGTATATTCTTTTAGTTGTTTTTCGTAATCTTCTTCATACTGTACTAAAAACTTAGAATAGTTCCCAACATATTTCTTAAGCCTTCCAAATTCTAAGTTGTATACAACATTAACAACTTTATCTAAAAAATATCTATCGTGACTTACAATTACTATTGCACCATTGTATGCTGATAAATAATTTTCTAACCATGCTACATTTTCCATATCAAGGTGGTTAGTCGGTTCGTCTAGAACTAGTAAATCAGGCTCACTAAGTAACAATTTCGCCATAGATAACCTTGTTTTCTCTCCACCTGAAAAAGTACTAATTTTCTTATCAAAAACTTCTTTTGTAAAATCTAATCCATAAAGTACACTTTCTATCTTACTCTTGTAATGATAATCCTTATGAGTTAATACTTCATTTTGTAATCTATCAAACTTATTAAGTAATGTTGGATCATTCTCAATATTTTCCGGAGTTAATTCGAAAGATAATTTCTCTAATTCTGCTTCTAAAGTAATTATCTCATCAAAGCACGTAATCATTTCTTCATAAATCGACAGATCTTCTCTCACGATAAATTCTTGAGATAAATATCCAACTGTCGTATTTTTTGAAATTGTTCTCTCTCCGCTATCGAAACTAATGGCACCAGCTATTATTTTTAATAAAGTACTTTTCCCAGCACCATTTCTTCCGACTATCGCAACTCGATCTTTATCATTGATTTCCAATTTTACATTTGAAAAAATTTCATTTACTACAAAATTCTTCGTTATATTATTTAGCTGAATTAACATAGTTTCTCCTTTCTTTCTAATTTTTTACTTATTTTTAACAAAATATTATCTAAATTGTTTATAACTGAAATATTATACCATATTTTTATCTTTTAAGCTAATAATTATAGTCGTTATCTTGTATTATTCTGTAGTGTTACAATTGATGTGAGACAAAATATAAAAAAAGAAGAGTAAATCCT
>NZ_CAUTDQ010000048.1:0-12153 GCF_963537375.1 uncultured Gemella sp. | reverse complement strand
AAATACTAAACAAAAATAACTGAATATTTTGTCCAATTTTTTGGGTGCAGTACCCGGTTAGATGGTTATTAAAACTATCTTATTCGAGCTACCGTCTTTTAAGTTAGTCGTTTATTTTTCAAAGTCAAAGACTGAAGAAAAATATTACGAATAATTTATACTACGACTACTATAATTTCTACGAACGTAGTGAGTTAAGAAATTATTAGTAAAGTCAGTGCAAACGGCTCTCTCTTTATGATTTTATTTTAACATAAATATGAAATAAGTGCAATGAATAAATAATACTATAACTCAAGTTATAAATAGTCAACTCAGATATACAAAATACACCACATACTAGATAATCTATTATGTGGTGTTGATTTATTTTGACTTCTCCTATTTCCCAAATAACAATTTGAAGAAGTTTAATTTTTGACCATATCTTAATGTTGCTAGTCTATATACTCTAACACTCGCAAATGCTACAAGTAATGTAGTTACAGCTAATATACCATAAGATAATCCTAATTCTTGAATAGATACATTGCTTATTGCATAACGTGTAAACATTACAAAATATGATGTAAATGGAACATATGATAAAATCTCCGCAAGTTTAGTGTCTCCTGTTGAACCCATAATGTAGTAGTTTGCGAAGAATGCACCCATAAATGTTAACATCGGTAAAGTTATCGCTCCGTTGACATCCTCAATCTTACTAACTAGTGAAGCGAATGCCGCGTACATAAACATAAACATTACAAATCCAGTTAAAGCAAACACTAGTCCGACACCAAGGACTTTCAAGTCTACGTTTTCTATAATATGTTTAATATTATCGCTATATCTAGAACCATTAATTTTTAGACCTGCAAATAAACCACCTATGATTAAGCCCATTTGAATAAGTACCGCAATTGATAAAGCTAGTACTTTTCCTAAAATTAACGTTCTAGGATTTACAGTGACTACTAATAGTTCCATAGCTCTATTACTTTTTTCTTTAACAACATTTGTTGCAACTACACTACCAAATTGAACTACCGTCATATAGACAATAAATGTAAGAGCATAAACTACTATGACATTTACTACTTGTGTCTGAATATCAGAATCTCCACTTACGTTCACAGGTACAGGTTGAGGTAGATGTGATTTCACGTTAGTTACTTTATCATAATCTAAACCATTTTGTTTATAGACTAATTTTTCTACGTTCTTTCCAAAAGCTTCTTTGAATTCACTGCTACCTTTACTAAAGATAGATTGTCTAGATAAATATTCATAACTGTCTTTAGTTAAGACGATACCTTCATCTAATTTTTTATCTTTAATGTCTTTTTCTAAAGCCTCTTTACTATCATATTTTTTAGCTTCTTTTAGATCTTCTAATTTAATATTTGCATCTTTTACAACATATGCACTACGATTGAAATTATCGTTGCTATCACCTTTAAAAAGATTACTGTTCGCAATCGATGGTACAAATGTTATACCTATAGCGATAACGAAGTATATTGCCATAATAACTTTTGTCGCTTTCTTTGCGAAAAATTGTTTTAACTCGAAATTAAATACTGTACTAAAATTCTTCATAACTACTTACCTACCTGTTCCTTGAATATATCTTCTAACGATGGTTTATAAAGTTTAAATTCTTCTATATTAAAGCTGCTTCCTGCAAGTTTTGCTAATAGTTCTTTTTTAGATCCCTCTTCTTTAAAATCAAGAAGTACTCCCTCTGGTACTAATGAGTATTCGATACCTAATGGTATAGATCTTAGATTAGCTAGCAACTCTTCTTTTCCTAAGTTACTAACACTCAAGATCATTTTTCCATGTCCTAGTTGTTTTTTAATATAATCTAGATTTCCACTTAAAGTAATTTCCCCTTTTTCTAGTATATTAATGTCTTCACAGAATGTTTCTACAACTGGCATTTGGTGAGATGAGAAAATAACTAGTTTATCTTTTTTGATAAAGTCTGTAATTATTTCTTTTAACTTCGATACGTTCACCGGATCAAGTCCACTGAATGGTTCGTCAAAAACAAGAATATCTGGGTCATTCATAACACTTTGAATAATTTGAATTTTTTGTGCATTACCTTTAGACAATGTTTTTAATGCTTGTTTATTATCTTCTAATTCGAAGTACTCTAACCATTTTTTCGCTTCTGTTTGTGCTGCTTTCTTCTTCATGCCTTTTAACATTCCGAAGTACGTAAGCTGATCTACTAGTCCAACACCATCGTACATTCCACGTTCTTCTGGTAAATATCCAATTTTCACCTTACTGTGATCTAGAGGTTTTCCGTCTAATAAAATCTCACCTTTATCTGGCTTGAATATATCTAACAAAATTCTAAAACTTGTAGTTTTACCACTACCATTTCGTCCTAAATATCCATTAGCCACCCCACTTTTCGCTGTGAAGCTAACTCCCTTAAGAACCTTTTTATTACCAAAACTCTTCTCTACATTTTTAAATTCTAAAATCATAGCCCTTACCTCATTTCCTAACTTATTAAAAGTTATATCCCTTTTTTATTCGTCATTATTTTTTATTTCTTTTGTTAACTTGAAATATTTCGGTAAAAACATTCCAAGTCCACTTATACAGTAACCAAATATACCACCTATTAATCCACCTATTAACATGGCTAACACATCAGGTATTCCACTATTAATTACCCATTTAATATTAGTAAAATACAATACCCCTACTATGCTTATTAAAATAAATAAAACTATAAATCTTAACAATCTATATTTAACAATTTCTAATTCCGTCTCGGTATCAGTATATATCGGATAAGAACTCGAAGTCCCTTCAGCAAGTCTAAACAAATTATAAACTTGAAACTTATAAAGCTTCCAACCAGTTGCTTTATAATACTCTTCTATCTCTGGTGTAAAGTTTTTATCAAAGATAAACTTATATTGCTTATCGCTAGTCTCAGAAACTTTCTTCATTCTAATTGCCACTATAGCCTCTTTATCATATTCATACCCCTGAGCAGCAAGGAGATTCATTTTATCCGCTACTTTATCATAACTTATAAATACCGGAACATATTTATACTTCATAAATTCAATCCTTTCTTCTCTTCAAAAATAAATAATTTATATAGAGAAATCCTGTAGTAATAACCACTCCCACAGCGCCTACTGCACTCATTCTAAAAATAAAATCCATTACTTCTGATGGCATTAAATATTTATTTATAAAATATGCCAGCAAAGATAATATCATACATCCTAACATAATTTTCGCATTAAATTTTATTCTATATAACCACATGTAATCTTCACTCAGATTATCTGTGTATAGTGTAGTTGCTGTAGGCTCACCACGTAATACTTGCCAGAAAAAACTATTTCTAACCACTTTCCAACCGTTAAATCTGTAGAACTCTTGACGTTCTGCATCGAACTTTTTATCATATACCAGTTCGTATTTGTAATTAACTTTTTCTCCTTTTTCTAATAAAACGAAGAACACTAGAAATTTTTTAAAATGCCAGCCCTCTGCACTATATCTTTCTAATTTTCTCATAATACTTGCATTTGTATAAGCAAAGGCATGTATCACCTTATATTTACTCATCACTTCCACCACCTATAAACTTCTTAGCTACATCTAGTAAAAACTGTCGAAGTTTTAAATTTTTCTCCAAAACTTCCATACCTTTTGGAGTAATATGATATTCTTTTTTCGAATTGTCGATTTCCTTATCTTCTATCCAGCCAACAGAAACCATTTTCCCTAAAGTCGTATACATTGTTGCAGGGCCGATAATAATATTATTGTCAGTAATTTCTGCCACCTTTTGCATTATTAAATAACCATGAATAGGTTCTATTAAAACTAGAAGTGTAAAAAATATACTATCCGTTAATTCGCCCGTTTCATAAGGGCTTAACTTTGCCATCTTATCCCTCCTAACTTAATTAGAGATATTCTTTATCTATATCCATCATTGATATATCTATCTTTGATATAATTATATATCCATCATTGATATAAGTCAATAGATTATTTATTATTTTTACAAAAATATTGAATAAAAATAGCCTCCTTATTTATGACCTATATTATTTATTACAGATATTTAAAAAATAGTTTTATAATATAGTAATATCGGCTATAATATGATAAAATAATGCTATAAAAATAAATTTATAGAAATAGATTCCTTATACTAGTCTATTTTAATTAATGTTAAGGAGAGACACATGACAAAATCACTAAAAAAATATCTATTGCTTATTGCAACGGTTATTCTTTCAGTTACTCTTGCTGCTTGTGGCATGGGAACTTCCGCAGAACAAATCGTCAATAAATCAGTAGAATCATCTAAAAATATTAAGAGTACAGATTTCGAAGCTACAAACCAATCTGAAATTTTAGTTGGTGAACAAAACCAAACAATTGAAAATACTGTATCTGGTTCATTAATCATGGATCCACTTGCAATGAAAGCAACTACTAATGTAAAAGCTCAAGGACAAAGCCAAACATTAGAATTATACATCAAAGATGGAACAGCTTATGCAAAATCAACAGGACAAGATGGATGGGTAAAAAGCTCAAACAACAATATAACTGCACAATTTGAAAATCTTAAAAAGATTGCTAATTCAGATAAAATTTTAGAATTCTATAAAAAAATCGCTAAAGATTTCAAGAAAACTGAAGAAAATGGAAACTATGTATTAACATACACAGGAAATGGTGACCAATTCAAAGATCTTATGGTTGCTATCGCTAATGCATCTTCAGGAAGTGAAGTTACTGCTAGTGCTTTTAATAATGTAGACTTCAAAAACGTTTCAATTAAACTGGTTGTTACTAAAGACTTTACACCTGTTAACAACGAAGTAACAATGGAACTTGCTACTAAAGATACTTCAAACCCAACTACGATGAAAATTAAACAAATTATCAAATATTCTAACGTAAATAATGTTAAAGAAATCAATCTTCCTGATGAAGTGAAAAATGCTAAAGAAGTAGCAACTGATTCTCAACGATAATAACATTAAAACCTACTTACTGTAAAAGTAAGTAGGTTTTTTTATTAGTGATCCTTATATTTCTATCTTTCTAAAAATTAGGGTTAAATTTCCAGATGCTTTATTTTAATATTTGAGTTTATGTAAATATATCCTTTTAGTTTACAATGCTCTTCTCATCTAGTATAATAATATGGACGATTAAATAACTAGGAGGTAATTTGAATTTATAATTATAGCGCCCGAACTAAGTTCTAAAGGTTAAATTGAGCTTAGTTGACGAGGAAAAAAGTTATCGAAAATTCGGCGGATGCTTTTTCGGAACCAGAGAGTTTCGTTAGATAATGTACAATGGGGTAGATCTTAATATTTCTAGGAACGAAGAGACGACGAAATATTTAGATATAGCGTATGCAACAGCAACTTAGTTTTTAAGGAAGAATGACGCGAAAAACTTTAGTTGCCACTGCTGGGGTGTACCTTAGTATCTTTAGGAACACAGTGACGACAAGATACTTACAGTGGCTACTAACAAAATATTTCGTCATTACATTCCTTATATTTTGAGTAGCTGTTGTCTAAGTTACTCGATAAGGTTTCTTTTCATCTTTTAGATTCAAGAAACCTAACGATTAACTCATAGCTACAGCGTATGCAATAGCAACTTAGTTTTTAAGGAAGAATGACGCGAAAAACTTGCCCTTCAAAATCATTATCCTCTCTCTATTAGACTCATATTACTTTCTTTTAGATTAACATAAACTAAGAGGAGTATAATATTTTTGAGTGAATATAAATTTCATAGTACTTTCTATGAGAGATTAATTAAATAAAGAAAAAAGCGAGGAATTTTTAATATGTGTGGAATTGTAGGATTTGTTGGAGAAGCAAATGGAGTTAAATTTTTAATCGATGGACTTAGTAGTCTTGAGTACCGTGGATACGACTCAGCAGGTATTGCAGGAGTTGTGGATGGTAAGGCTAATGTAACAAAGGCTGTTGGTCGTATTAAAAACTTAGAAGCCCTAATCCCTGGAGATCTTCACCTAGAATTAGGTATTGGTCATACACGTTGGGCTACTCACGGTGGAGTAAACGTAACTAACTCTCACCCTCACCAAAGCTTTAACAAACGTTTCATCTTAGTTCACAATGGAGTTATCGAAAACTTCCAAGAACTTAAAGATAGATTTTTCAAAGATGTGGAACTTGTTTCTGAAACTGATACTGAAGTTATCGTTCAATTAGTTCAAATATACAGCGATCGTGGTCTTGAAACTAAAGAAGCTTTCAAAAAAGCTGTATCTAAATTACAAGGATCTTATGCACTTTGTTTAATCGACACAGAAGATAAAGACACTTTATATGTAGCAAAAAACAAAAGTCCACTTCTTATTGGACTAGGAGAAGAAAATAAAAACTATGTTGGTAGTGATGCTTTAGCAATGATTAAGTACACTAACAACTTCTTAGAAATCAACGATGGTGAAATTGTTATCGTGAAAAAAGATAGTGTAACTATCGAAGACAAAGAAGGTAATGTCGTAGAGCGTGAAAGCTTCTCAACTAACTTAAACGCTGGAGAAATCGATAAAGGTATCCACGAACATTACATGATTAAAGAAATTAACGAACAAGTAGGAGCTATGCGTAACATCATCTCTCACTACTTCGATGGACACGATGTAAATATTGACAGCGAAATTATTAACAACGTAAAAGATGCTGATAGACTATACATCATCGGATGTGGTACAAGTTATAACGCTGGTTTAGTAGGAAGAAACTACTTCGAAAAATGGGCTGGTATCCCAACAGAAGTACACCTAGCATCAGAATTTGCTTATAACGTACCATTATTATCTAAAAAACCAATGTTCATCTTCCTTTCTCAATCAGGAGAAACAGCTGACCTTCGTGCAGTATTAACAAAACTACGCAGCGTAAATGAAGATTATAAATTCTTAGTACTTACTAACGTTGATGCGTCAACTCTATCTCGTGAATGTGACTACACATTATTACTTCACGCAGGGGTTGAAATTGCGGTTGCATCTACTAAAGCATATACTGCTCAAATCGCAACATTAAGTATACTAGCTTACGAAGTAGCAAAACAACTTTCAAAACAACCTAAATTTGATATCGAGCAAGAATTATCAGTAATTACTTCAGCAATCGAATCAATCTTAGATGATACAAAAACTATCAAAGACTTAGCTAAAAACTTATTCACTGAACGTAATGCATTCTACATCGGACGTGGAATTGACTACTATAGTGCATGTGAAGCAGCTTTAAAACTTAAAGAAGTTTCTTACATTCAAACAGAAGGTTTTGCCGGAGGAGAATTAAAACACGGTACAATCGCTCTTATCGAAGAAAGAACACCAGTTGTAGCTCTTATCACAAGTGCAAAACTAGACTTAAATACACGTAGTAACGTAAGTGAAGTAGCTAGCCGTGGAGCTAATACTCTAATCATTACATTAGAAAAATTAGCTCGTAAAGGTGACTACGCAATCCCTAACGTAAATGAAGATCTTGCTCCAATCGCAAGTATCGTTGTTACACAATTATTCGCATACTATGCAGCTTACACTAAAGGTTTAGATGTGGATAAACCACGTAACCTTGCTAAATCAGTAACAGTAGAATAATAAATAATTTAAGTAGCTCGGAAGATTTATTTCTGAGCTACTTTTATCTATTTTAAAAAGTTAAGCCTTTTCTCTTTACAAACTTTAGTCTTAGGTTTATAATAAACCTATAATAAATAATTAAATTATCTTCGGGGCAGGGTGAAATTCCCGACCGGCGGTTAAAGTCCGCGAGCGCAAGCTGATTTGGTGAAATTCCAAAACCGACAGTACAGTCTGGATGATAGAAGATATAGAATTAATAAACTTGCACATATAACCTTACTACGTATGTATATTTATTATACAATGTATTGTGCAATGCTTATTTTTCGTACCTTTCAGTCCCGCTTTAAAATTTTTAAAGTGGTGTTTTTTATTTCTAAGAGATTTGAATTGCACCTTATTAAAAATTGTATTGCGGTTATTTTTTGCCTATGAAGATAGGAAAGAGGATTTAATATGTACAAAAAAAATGTTCATTCACTTGTTCTAAGTGGAATGCTTGCAGTTATTGCTCTACTTCTATCTTTTTTTAGTTTTGCTGTGCCATTCTTGCCACCATTTCTAAAATTTGATTTCACGTTTATCCCGCTGTTCATGGCGTTGTTATTATTAGGATATAAAGATGCACTTCTAGTGTCATTCTTAAAAAATTTCCTACACTTCGCATTATTATCACATGAACCAATCGGATCGATCGCCAATATCGTAGTTGAATTTACTTTCATCAGTATTATCGTACTTTTCTACAAAAAAGGTACAGTTAAAACTATTATCGGTGGTATTTTAGGAACACTAGCAATTACATTATTCATGTCACTACTTAACTACTTCGTGTTACTTCCAGCTTATGGATATATCATGAACTTAGCTGATATTGTGACTAACGTAAAAACTATTGTAGCTGTTGGTATCGTACCATTCAACCTAATAAAAGGTGCTTTAGTAACATTCTTATTCTTCGTTACTAAGAGTGTTTATAGATCAATACCAACAAGTATTCGCAGTCGTTTTGCATAAAAATAAAACTAAATAAATTAATTTAACCATGAAAAATTCCTCCATTACACTCACCTTACTGTAATGGAGGATTCCTTTTTTATTAAATTTTCTAGGAAATTATTTAGCATACTTATCCAAAAAATCCAAGTTAAGAGGGCAGATAAATGAAAAAAGTCATTTTCTGCCCCCTTAACTGCTATTTTTAAAACTTATTATTATTTTTTATATACTCTAATAAGTTCACATGTCTTATACCATTGTTTTGTTGGAGTAAATAGTCGGTAGTCATGAGATATCTTGGATAATTATCTTTTATCATTTCTAACGGCTTAAATTCGCGGGTTGCCGTTTCTGAACTTTCATTTATAGTATACGCAACTTGAATATATGCATAATTCATATCTGAATCACGTAGAATAAAATCACATTCTAACTTTCCTATTCTTCCAACACTAACACTATATCCATTACTTCTGGCATATACATATACAATATTCTCCAGAACCGGACCATAATTAATTCTATTATCCGTATTCACAGCAAAATAAAATGCTGTATCAGCTAAATAATATTTCTTTTCTCCAGCTAGAGAACGTTTAGACTTCATATCAAATCTATCACATTGATATAAAATTTTTGACTTTACTAATTCATCTATATATCTACTAATAGTTTCTCTCTTTATTATCAATCCATTTCCTTGTAAAGCTCTATGTATACTCGCTATACTCAAAGTTGCTCCATAATTATTTATTACAAAATCTCTAACTACATTAAAAGCCTCAACATTTCTAACCTTTACTCTTTGTTTTATATCTTTTTCAAATATTTCTCTAACAATGGATGAAACATACATTCTCTTATCCCCAATCTCATCTATGAAAATACTTCTTGGAAAACCTCCATCATGAATATAGTTGTTCAACTCTAGTTGCAAATTATCATTAACAATTTTATTATAGAACCTTTTCATCTCTATATATTCGGAAAAATTTAATGGAAACATTTCTATCTCTATATACCTTCCCGTTAACTTAGTTACTAACTCTCCACTTAATAGATATGAATTAGAACCAGTAATAAAAATAGAATAATTGCCTTCTGTTCTATATGCATTAATTATTTCTTCAAAATTTTTAACATTTTGGATCTCATCTATAAATATATATTTTAAATTTTGAGTTATCGATAAATTATCAATTACTTCTTCCAATTTATCTGCATCTTTTACTTTTCTATACTTCTTGCTATCTAAATCAATAAAAATTATATCTTCCTCTTGTACTCCTCTTTCTATAAGTTCTAATTTGATAACCTCTAACAAAGAAGATTTTCCACAACGCCTAACTCCTGTAATTACTTTTATTATATCTGAACTATCATAAAAATTCCTTATTCTTTTCAAATACAACTCTCTTCTATATAATTCCATTTCTATCCCCCCCTAATTAAATGATTTCTAAATAAATTTTAGCATACTTATCCAAAAAAATCCAAGTTAAGGGGGCAGATAAATAAAAAAAATCATTTTCTGCCCCCTTAACTGCTATTTTTTTAATAAATCATCTAATTTTTCCGAGTGTGCTACTTCTTCTACATTCACATCTTTTTCATCAAGTACCGTATCAATATTTAATTTCTCATCATTATTAACTATTAGTCTAGCGTAAATTTTTTCTCCTACACTTCTAATACTTTCATAATCAATCTTATAATCTTTTATTTTCGACTTCGCCGTAAACGCCAATTTATCTTTTTCTAAAATTATTTTCTCATAAAAACCACGTGCATCTGCAGTTTTTACGACTCTAACTATTTCTTTATACTTAGGATTATTTTTCATATAAATAACTCCACCTACAGCAGCCATAAATGTTATTGCTCCTAATATTTTCTTTCTCACTTAAACACTTCCTCCTTTTTATAACTACCAATTGGAGATTTTAAAACTCTCTTATTAGTGTACTTTTTAGTTATCTTATATATTATAACTTTTCTAGTATTTTTGCAATAGTTTTTTAATCTTTTCTTGTACTTTATACATTGGTTCCTATTATCATTAATCTCGCCATAATTTCTTCACAAATATAACAGTCTAGAAATACTAAGTTGACTAATTCGAATCTTAATCAATAATAATTTTTCTGTAACAATATAATAATACGTGTGTTTTAGTACAAAAAGTGATATAATCATATATAACTATACAATTATGAGAGGTTAAACAATGAAAAAAGCCATTCTAGTTATGACATATGGAACACCTGAAGAGTACACATTCGAAGGTGTAGCAAAATTTTTCACAAATATTAGAAGAGGGGTACGCCCTAACGATGAAGAAATAAATCATCTATTAAAAAACTATCTTCGCATAGAAGGTTCTCCCCTTCAAGAAATAACACTTAAAGAAGTTGAGCTATTAAAAGAAGCTGTACGAGATAAATATCAAGTATACTTCGCAAATAAGTTCTCTTCTCCATACATCCCTGATGTAATTTCAAAAATGGAAGAAGACAACATTGAAGAATGTATTTGTTTAATTTTAGAACCTCATTATTCATTCTATTCTATTATGGGATATGAAAGATTTATTAAGAGTGATAAAATTAAATTTAATATAATAAAATCGTGGTATAAAGAAGAAAAATTAATTGAATTTTGGGCTGATGAAATCAAAAAAATTATCGATACAGAAGTTAAAAATGATAGCTTTAAAGTTATCTTTTCTGCACACAGTGTACCTGAAATTGCTTTGAAATATAACGATCCTTATGTTGATCAAATCTTTGATATGACCAAATTAATTGCAGAGAAAATAGGTCTTGATAAAGATAACTATACAAACACATGGCAAAGTGAAAGTGATATTGGTATGCCATGGATTAAACCTGATGTACTAGAATATTTAAGAGACCAAAAAGAACATCCAAAACACTATATATTTGTACCTCTTAGTTTTATAAGTGAACACATTGAAGTTCTTTTTGATAATGATGTTGAATGTCGTGAACTTTGCGAAGAATTTGGAGTAGCATACCATAGACCTCCAATGCCTAACTATGACTCTCGTTTAATAGAAGCTCTAGTTTCTGCAGTTAATGGTAACAAAGATAATCCTTTTATCTATCATAATCCAGAACAAACAACATTTAACGAAATGGATAAAGAAAAAGCCGAAATGCCTGATTTCGTTAAAAAGATGCTAGCTAATAAAAAAGATGGTGAAAAACCCGAAATGCCCGACTTCGTAAAAAAAATGCTGGCTAATAAAAAAGACGGTGAAAAACCTGAAATGCCTGACTTCGTTAAAAAAATGCTAGCCAATAAAGAAACAAGTCGTAAAGCTAAAATTTTAAATTTCGTTAAAAGTATATTTAGTAAAAAATAATATTTTATAAATAAATACTGTAAAAAGATATAACTCTGTTACTACTAGCTAGTAATAGAGTTATCAGATTGTTGACAAAACGACCAAAATATCAATGAACATATTGATGTTTTGGTCG
>NZ_CAUTDQ010000047.1:0-12584 GCF_963537375.1 uncultured Gemella sp. | reverse complement strand
AAAATACTAAACCAAAATAACTTAATATTTTGTCCAACTTTTTGGGTGCAGTACCATTTTCGATGGGGTCTTTTTATTATTCTTACCTTATCTACACTAAAATATAAATATAAAAATAGATAATCGAGAATAACACATTCAACAACAAATTTTATCAAAATAGCAACATTTTCAATTTCCTGTGACTCTTGTGTGATACTTATTAACTATGTTATAATCATATGGAATTATAATTTTAAGGAGAAAATAATATGGATTTAATAATTAAAGAAATAATAGACAAGAAAGAAAAAGAAATAATATCTAAAGAGGTCCTTTACGACCTTCCCGAATGGTTTGGTCTACCTGAAAGTACAGAAGAGTATATTAAAGATTCACAAGATAAACCCTTTTTGGCTTGCTATGCGGATAATGATGTTGCAGGTTTTATCGTATTAAACGCAACAAGTAAGGATACTGCAGATATTTTTGTAATGGGTATAAAGAAAAAATTTCATAGAATGGGAATTGGAACAAAACTAAATACAGAATTCGAAAATATGGCAAAAAATCTTGGATATTCCTACTCGCAGGTAAAAACTGTAAAAATGGGACACTACAAAGAATATGATATTACTAATGAATTCTATATCGCAATGGGTTATAAAGAATTAGAATGTTTCCCTACCTTATGGGACGAATGGAATCCATGTCAAATATATATTAAATATTTAGGGAAATAATACTTCAATAATATTTTATTTATAAAAAAATATTTTAGTATCTAAAAGCTCGATGAGTAAAAATAAAAGTAGTATATTCCCCAAAAAACTTAATATAGTCTACTTTTGAAAACTAAATACAGGATAAATACAAAATTTATACCCTGCCGTTTCCCATACCAATACAAAAAATAAAGTCGATACTTCCTATAATATCAACTACTCAGGAGTGATTCTTCCTCTATTGAATGAAAATAGATTTTAAAAGTCAAAAATACTTGATATAGCTGACTTTTATAAATTATACATAGAATATTAACAAGTTTAACCCCACCAAAAATTATTGGCGGGATTTTCTCATATCTAAAACTTCAAATAAAATAATCTATATCTTCTACAAAAAATGTTTACAAAGATTTTTATTAGGAATATAATTAAGTGGAGTGTCATAATAGCCACTTATACAATCAACCTAAAAAAGGAGAAACACTTTATATGAATAAAAAACTTATAGCTATATTGTCTAGCATTATTGTTCTTTTATTACTTGCCAGTGGTCTTTATTATTTCTTTGGTTCTAGTAACAGTTCTATTAAAGAAGAACATGCTAAATACCTAGCTCTAATAAACGATAGCCATGACTTCAAAGGAGGACTTGCAGGATTAGAAACTTTAGACAATGATAAAGGACAAGAAGCTTTTAAAAATATTAAAACTGAAATAAAAATCGCTAAAGAATTAAAAAATGCTGATTCAAGTTTAGATAATAAAGACGTTGATGCCGCTAAAAAATCTTTAGAAAAAGTGGATTCACTTACTACTGATAACTCTTTTGATAAAGCTATCGAATGGTTAAAAGAAGATATCACTAATTACGAAAAAGCTTTAAAAGAAATTAAAGAAGCCAAGTCTGATGATATCAACAAAATATTAGATAAATACAAATTTAAACATAGTGCTTTAAAAGCAAAATTGAGTGAAGGAAAGGGAGAAACTAAATCTGACAACAGTAGTTCAAACTCTAGTTCATCAATTTCTGACAATGAAAATATACCTAGAGTTGGATTACAACAAGCTCCAATTACTTATGGAGAATTAAAACGAGGAGTCTACAATGATGGAGGTTCAGAAACTATAATTGGTAAACTTCTTTCTGAGGAACTTGGTGGTCCTGTTGCTAACTTCTCAAATGAACAAATAAGAGATGCTATCGCTAGATATAATGAAAAACATCCAACAGCAGGAGCAAATCCAGTTGCTAAAACTGAAAATCCTGCCGAAGACGGATATGCTTTAGCTAAAAAATATTATTCACAATGGGCTCCAAAAGTAACTGAGAATCCTAATTTAACTATAGAAGATCAAGGAAACAGATATGTTGTTCATGGTGTACAAAAAGGTCCTAGTGCAGTTATCGTCTATGAAAATCCACACTTAGTTCGTATCGTAAATGCTCAAACAAATATATACGTAGAATTTTAATTCTAAAACTTCTCAATTATCATTTTTTGATATTGGGAAGTTTTTTTCTAAGTTAAACTACTCCCTTCTTCTATTGACGTGACTTTGCTATTATTTTATAATTAATTATGTAGAAAATGAAAGGAGAATTTTATGAATAAAAAAAATAACAAAACTATAATTTCTATTATTTCCATAATAGTTGCGTTAGTTATTTGTTTTTTTGGATACACTCTTTATCAAAAGAAACAAGTCGAAACTGTGTCTGCTGAAAAACTAACTGCTCTACATGAACTTACAAAAAAATTCAATGATGAAAATGATAGAAATAAACGTCTAGAGTTATTAAAAGATACTCTTGATGAACAATCAAAATACAATTTAAGTTCTAATAAAGATTCAAAAGTTCAAGATGAGTTTAAAAATAGTATAAATACAATGCGTACTTATTTCCACAATGACTATGATAATACTCTAAAGAAATATACTATTTCAGATATTAGCAGTACTTCTGACAATAATAAAATTAATGACAGTAAGTCAAAATTAGATGAGTTAACAAAAATAATAGAAAAAGAAAAAGACTATACTTTCGAAACAGAAAAAGAAGCTCAAGAAAAACAAACTGAAATAGAAAAACTTGTGAAGAAATATGAAGAACGCATAAGTGAATTAGGTAAAAAAGAAAAAGAGATAGAAAAAAGAAAAGAAGATACTTCAGTGAATATTGGTGAACAATCCGTAAAAATGACTTCTACTCATTATGAAAATGAGTACTTCATTGTAGACGTTCCAGAAAAATGGTCTGGAAAATGGTGGATTAGCAAAACTATAGACACAAAAGACCTTGGAACATCTTCTCAACCCGCTATAGTTTATTCATTCAGTCGCCAAGGAGATAATCCTATGTTTGGTGGCGGTGGACAAACCGTTCATGTTTATCCTAACGGTCTACCTACCAATAAAATAAAGTCAGTTAAAGAATGGACTAAATTCGGTTCTAATATTTATGTTGGAGCTGGGGCTAGTAGCGGTTTCTTTAATGAGAAGAATCAATCAATTTATCGAGAAGAAATGGCTAGAATCAAAGCCAAATAACTCAAATCACCTCAATCAAAATTTTGGTTGAGGTATCTTTTTATACAAATTTAAAAAGTAGTCCTTGAAACTTAAGAGTTTCAAAGACTACTAATTATATTATCTTAAACCTTTATCGTATGGAATACCAAGTGCTTCTGGAGTAGAAGTTTTCTTAGAAAATACGATAAGTGCAATGATTGTAGCTACGAATGGGAACATGTTCCAGAATGATACCGGAATTGGTAAATCTGGTGCTAAGATAGAAACTTTCTCAGCGAATACTTTAGTTCCTCCGAAGAATAACGAAGCTAGTGTGATTGTAATTGGGTTATATTTACCGAAGATTAATGCTGCTAATGCTAAGTATCCGAATCCGTATACTGTGATTGCTGCGTTGAATCCTTGTGAGAATGTAGTTGCAATGATAGCTCCAGCTAATCCTGCTAGACATCCTGAAATAAATACCCCAATGTAACGATATTTAAATACGTTTAATCCAAGTGAATCACTGGCTTGTGGGTTTTCCCCAACAGAACGTAAACGTAATCCGAATGGACGTTTATAAATTACATAATATGTTACAATTACTAAGATTACAGCTATAAATACTGTTGGATAAATTGTAAATTTACCAAATACTGTATATCTTGGGAAACCACTTGCTAATAATAATTCATATGTACCATTAAAGTGGTTAACTAAGAATAATGCTATAGCTGGTGTAATTAAGTTAATCGCCGTACCCGAGATAACTTGATCAGCTTTTAAGTTAATACTGATATATGCGTGGATTAATGACATTAAACCACCTGCAAGTGTTGCAACAACTAAACAAATTACTAATTGGAATAATGTTGGAGATCCATCAAACACTGATAACGCTAATAGTGATGCGATGAATGATCCAAAGATTACGAAACCATCAAGGGCAATGTTAACAACCCCACTTTTTTCTGAATAGAAACCACCGATGGCAGCTATAAGAATTGGTGCAGTATATTGTAACATTGAGTCTAATAGTGATAATACTGTATCCATCTATTTATCTCCTTTCTGTTTCTTACTACTAAATAATTTATCAAGCAACTTGTTATCAAAGATAGCTTTAGCTGCAACGAATAATACGATTAAACCAATTAAAATATTCGCGATATCTTTTGGAATACCGATGAATGACAATTGTGGAGTTAATACTCCTAGGAATCCGAATAATAATGCACCTAATAGTGATCCAACAGCTGTGTTAGCACCGATTAATGCAACCGCGATTCCCATGTATCCAAATCCTTGGAATGTTGAACCTGCTACTACTTGTCCTACAGGTCCCATGTTATAAAGTGCTCCACCTAGACCAGCGAAAGCCCCTGAAATAGCCATAGATAACACTGTGTTTCTATTAACTTTCATACCTACGAATTTTGATGCATTCGGGTTAAATCCTACAGAACGTAATTCATAACCGAATACTGTTTTTTCCATAACGATATAGAAAATAATAACACTAAAAATAGCTAAGAATAAATCAGTTCCTAAACGATAGTTGTTGAAAATACCTTCAACTAAACTATTTTGTAAGTATCCTGTTCCATCAGCTGAAACGATAGGTTTAGAAATAATATCGTTAGTCCCTTTAATATATTTAGGTACAGCAAACTGTACGAAATATAAAGCTGTGTAGTTTAACATGATTGTTACAACTACTTCACTAATATTAAATCTAGCTTTTAAGTAACCTGCAATAGCTGCCCAAAGACCACCTACTACAACACCAACTAGAATACTAGTAATTAACACTAAATAGAAGTTCATACCTTCCATTTTAATCGCAACAAGTCCAGCGAAAAGACCACCCATAATAAATTGACCTTCTGCCCCAATGTTGAATAAACCTGTTCTAAATGCAAATGCAACAGATAATCCAGTACAAATAAGCGGAATTGTTGATACAAAAATTTCAGCTATACTGTTTGAGTCTGAAAAAATATCTCCGATTACTCCAAACACATCTCCTGGTGCTGCCCCTATCGCTGAAATAAGAATTGCTCCAATAATAAATGAAGCTAATATCGGTAGCACCGCATTAGTTAAAACTTTCTTTAACATACGTTCTCCTCTCTACTTCTTAACCCCTGCCATAAGCAGACCAAGTTGTTCTTTTGTTACATTTTCATCATTATCCACAACATCAATGATATTACCATTGTGAATAACTGCAATTCTATCAGATAAAGTTAAGATTTCATCTAAGTCAAATGAGATTAGAAGAACTCCATTACCTTTATCACGATAATTAATTAACATTTTGTGGATACCGTTAATAGCTCCAACATCAAGACCACGTGTAGGTTGAGTTGTTACTAATAATTTTGGATCTAATTCTAAAGCACGTCCAATAATAAGTTTTTGTTGGTTACCACCACTCATACTACGTGCAGAAATTTTTTCATCTCCGGCTTTACGTACATCATATTTTTCACAAATTTCTTTAGCAAATTTTGAAATAATATTCTTTTTCAAGAATCCACGTTTAGAGAATTTTTCTGTATAATAGTTTTCTAGAACTGAGTTTTCTTCAACACTGAAATCTAATACAAGACCATCTTTATGCCTATCTTCCGCAATAATTTCAAGTCCAAGCTCTTTACGTTTTGCTGTTGATAATGAATTAATCTCTTTTCCGTCAAAAATAATTTTTCCTTTTGTTTCTTTAAGTAAAGCATTTAGTACTTCTACAAATTGTTGTTGACCATTCCCGTCAACTCCCGCAATACCAAGAATTTCACGTTCACGTACATTTAAGTTGAAGTCATGTAGAATATCTTTCTTCTCAGCAGTGTCAGCATAAACACCTGAAACTTCAAGAATATTTTTCTTACCATCTCTTGAACGCTCATATTTAATTATTTCTAAGTCTTTACCAATCATAAGACTAGCTAGTTTTTCTTTTGTTGTTTCTGCTATTTCTACAGTTCCATAGTACTCACCACGACGAATAATACTACAACGGTTAGCTACAGCCATAATTTCGTTAAGTTTGTGAGTAATTAATAAAATAGTTTTTCCTTCTGCTTGTAGATTTTTAAGAATAGCTAAAAATTCTTTAATTTCAGCAGGAGTTAAAACTGCAGTAGGTTCGTCAAAAATTAAAATGTTAGCATCTCTATATAACATTTTTAAAATTTCAACCCTTTGTTGCATCCCAACACTAATATCTCCAACTAATGCTTTAGGGTCAACTTCTAAACCATATTTTCTAGATAAATCTTTAATTTTTACTGCAGCACTTTCTAAATCAATTTTTCCACCTTTAACTTCTTCCATACCTAAAATAATATTCTCAGCAACAGTGAAGTTTTTAATAAGTTTGAAGTGCTGATGCACCATCCCTATCCCAAGTTGGTTAGCATGCTTAGGATCTTTAATATCAACTTCTTTACCATTCAATTTAATAACACCGGCTTCTTGATGGTACATACCAAAAAGAACCGACATCAACGTAGATTTCCCTGCACCATTTTCACCAAGTAAAGCATGAATTTCATTGTTCTTTACCTGAATAGTGATATCTTTATTTGCGTAGAAGTCGCCAAACTTTTTAGTTATGTTTAGCATTTCTATAGCGTACATATCTTTACCTCTCTTTTATAAATTCTTACATATATATATTATAATATATTTTGACAAACTAGTATAGCTTTTTAATAGATTTTTTTCATATATTTTCCATTATTTCAGTTATTATAAAATAATTAATTATCATGGTGTATTCGTTTTATCATTTTATCATATAATATAGATTTTCTAACTATTATAAATTCTATTATAATATAAATTTTTTAATACTATTTAAGAAATATAATAATTCCCTACAAAAAAAGACCTAGCAAATGCTAGGTCTTTTGAAATACAAACTTCTTAAAATTAAAGTTCTCCGTCGATATTAGCTTTATCAGCTACACCAGCAGCATCAGCTGCAACTGTTGCTTTACCAGATTTTAGATCTTCAACAACTGTTTTAATTTTAGCTTTGATATCATCGCTTAAGTTAGGGTTTTCTGCTGGAAGTCCAACTCCATCTTCTTTAATTGTGAAGACTTTAGCTTTTCCACCTTCAAATTTTCCTGCTTTAATAGCGTCTAAGATGTTAGATACTGCAACGTCGATACGTTTAACAGCTGAAGTTAAGATAACTGATTTTTCAACATCTTTTCCATCTTTATCTTTAGCTTTGAATACACCTTCAGAATATTGGTCTTTATCTACACCAACGATCCAGTGTTTAACTTCTCCGCTTTCTTTAAGATCTTTAGTTGCTCTTTCTTGAGCTTCTTTAATAGATCCACTTCCAGTACCACCAGCTGCTACGAAGATAACATCAGCTCCAGCATCGTACATAGTTGCTGCTAAAGTTTTACCTTTGTTAGTGTCGTTGAATGAACCACTATAGTTGTAGACAACTTTGATATCTTTTTTAGCCGCTTTAGCACCTTGAACGAATCCAACACCAAATTTAACTACTGCTGGGATTTTAGCTCCACCAATGTATCCAACTTTACCAGTTTTTGATTGTAAAGCTGCTGCATATCCTGCTAAGTATCCTGCTTCGTGTTCTGAGAATGTAACTGATTCTACGTTTTTGTTTTGAACTACACCATCGATGAAGATGAATTTTTTATCTGCAAATGAATCTGCAACTTTTGGTAATTCTTTTTCAAAGTAGAAACCAGCTAATGAAATTACGTCAGAAGCTTTTGCTGCATTTTGTAAGTTTGCTGCAATATCACTTTGGTTTTTAGTTTCGATTGGGTTTAGTGCTTTTCCACCATTTTTTTCAGCCCAAGCTTTTACTGTCTCAACGTTACTTTGGTTGAAACTTTTATCTTTTGCTCCACCTTCGTCAGTTACAACACCGATTTTTAATCCAGAGTTGCTAGAAGATGAATTTCCGTTAGATGATTTAGAAGAACATCCAACAATAATTAATGCTGCTGATAAAACAACTGCTATTAACGAAAATACCTTTTTCATAAATAAAAAGTCTCCTTTATTTGTATATTGTTTATACCTAAATAATACCACATTATCTTGAAAACATCAAGAAATTATTTATTAAATGTTAAGATTTTCTTATAATGTTCGTTTTTAGAGTATAAAAAGTTGTTATATTGACATTTTAAAAAACTAATTTTCCTATTCTATTACTTTTCCACACATCAAGTATAAAAAAGTAAAGCATTTTCAAAACATTAATATCGTTTTCATTTTTCCGAATTATACTACTTCCAAAGATATTACACATTATCTATAAAACTCTATAAATGTTACAAAAACAAAGATTTAATTAAGTTATATTTCACGAACTTTAAATTAACGTGTTATAATATTGAAGAATTACTACACGTTATTAACAATAAAAAAATAAATCTCTATAAAACAAAATTTAGTTTTATAGAGATTTTACATAAAATAACCGTGTGTTTATAATTTTATCAATAATTTTAGAGAATTGAATTATAGTTCACCTTCTAAATTAGTACCTAAACCTTTTGCTTTTAATTCATCTCCAGTAGCTGCTACTTCAACTTTCCCTGATTTTAGTTCTTCAATAGCACTAGCGATTTTTGTTTTTGCCTCTTCGCTTAAGTTAGGATTTTCTTTTGGAATACCTACACCATTTTCTTTAATACCAAAAATGTGTTCACCTTTAGTGAACTTACCTTCTTTGATTTCATTTAAGATTTTTGTTACAGCTACTTCAATATTTTTAACAGCAGAAGTTAAGATAGCAGATTTTTGATATTCTTTTCCATCTTTATCTTTCCCTTTAAAAATACCTTCTTCATATTGATCTTTATCCACACCAACAACCCAGTGCTTAATTTCTCCACTCTTAGACATATCAATTATTCCACGTTCTTTAGCTTCTGAAATTACACCGTTACCTGTATTCCCAGCAGCAACAAAAATTACATCTGCTCCTGAGTCATACATAGTAGCTGCTAAAGTTTTACCTTTGTTTGTATCTGAAAAAGTTCCACTGTAATTGTACATTACTTTAATATCACTTTTAGCTGCTTTAGCACCATGTACAAACCCAATACCAAATCGCTCTACCGGTGGAGTTTTTGTTCCTCCGATAAATCCAACTTTCCCCGTTTTAGATTGTAACGCCGCTGCAAATCCTGCTAAATAACCAGCTTCTTGTTCTTTAAAGATTAAAGAAGCAATATTTGGAGCATCAACAAAAGTATCAACAAACATGAATTTTTTATCTTTATATTGTTCCGCTACTTTTGGAATTTCTTTTTCAAATTCAAAACCTGCTAAAGAAATAATATCAGACACTTTTGCAGCATTTTGTAAATTAGAAGTTATATCCGATTGAGTTTTCGTTTCTAAAACAACAGGCTCTTTCGCACCATTAGCTTTCGTCCACGCTTGAATTGCCTCTACGTTAGCTTGGTTAAAACTCTTATCTTTTGCTCCACCTTCACCAGTTACAACACCAATCTTATAGGCATTCTTCCCATCAGATTTCGTATCATTCTTAGCACTCTTTGAAGAACAACCAACAACAATTAATGATAATGCAACTAAAATTGCAAATATAGTACGTAATTTTTTCATAATTTCCTCCTAAAATTTTATGTACTAAGTTTATAATACAATATTTTTAAAGCGTTTGCAACTATTTTTTTACAAATTTGAATAAATTGTAAATAGCATTAAATAGATTTCTAAAAAATACTATGATTCCTAATAATTCAGTACTTTCTTTTTTTCGATTTAACTAGAATACTACTTTTATCATATATAATCTATATAATTCATCCTATCAACTATTACTCTGCTTTGAAATTAATCTCTAAAATTGTAAACGTTAATAATAAATAGATTAGAAATTATATATTTTCTGAATGTTTTATGCTATAATATTTTTAATAAAGCATTTTCAGGAGGATTTATATTATGACATATTATGAAAATATTGTAGAAACTGCAAACTACATAAAGAAATATTTTGGGGAACCTATTGACTATGCAGTAGTTTTAGGAAGTGGTATTACACTTGAACTTGAAGATCAACAAGAACTTGGTTATGAGGCTATTCCACTTTTCCCAGGAAATAAACACGCTAACCGAGTTAAAGGACATGCTAATAAACTAACTTTTGGTAAAATCTCTGGTAAAAACGTACTAGTATTAAACGGTCGCCTTCACTTTTATGAAGGATATAGCATGAAAGATGTTGCTTTTATGACATATGTTGTTAAATTTTTAGGAGTAAAAGGATTATTCATCACTAACGCATGTGGTGCTATTAACACAGACTTTACTGAAGGTGATATTGTATGTCTTGACGACTTTATTTCACTAGTGAGTAAAAACCCTCTAATGGGAGAAAACGATCCCCGTCTAGGTGAAAGATTCGTTGATATGACTACACCATTCGACCCATATCTAGTAGAAAACTTACACAATTCTGCTAAAAAATTAGATATTACTTTACACACAGGTGTTTATGGATTCTTCCAAGGTCCTTACTTTGAAACACGTGCTGAAATTCGTGCATTCAAAACAATGGGATGTGATCTTGTAGGAATGTCTACAGTTCCAGAAGTAATCGCTGCAAACCACGCATCACTTCCAGTTGCTGTTTTAGCTTGTGCTACTAACATGGCAACAGGAATACAAGAGAAAAAACACGACCATGAGCATGTATTAAAAACTGCACAAAAAATTAGTATAAACCTGAAAAATCTTTTAATAGAAACATTAGAAAACTTAAAATAGAAGGAGTAAAATTATGGAAAAAACTATTTTCGAAAAAATCATTGATGGAGAAATCCCAAGTTACAAAGTATATGAAGATGAACATGTATACAGCTTTTTAGATGTATTCCCTATAACAAAAGGACATACATTAGTAATACCTAAAAAACATAGTAGAAACATCTTCGACTGTGATCCAGAAACAGCAGCTAATATAGGTCGAGTTCTTCCAAAAATTGCTAATGCTGTAAAAGAAGCATATGGATGCGATGGTGTTAATATCTTCCAAAACAATGAAGAATATGCTGGACAAAGTGTATTCCACCTACACTTCCACATTGTACCAAGATACAAAGACAAAGATACAAACTTCGATAACTTAGAAGTTAAATGGCCACCACAAAAAGTTGAACCAGCAGAATTTGAAGAAATTAGAAAAGCTATAGCTGACAGACTATAATACAAGAAAAACTAGGTGATTTATATGTAACCGAAAAAATTAGACCAAAGCGTCTAACTTTTTGAATGGTAAGCAATAATGAATTTACCTAGTTTTTTTTATTCTTTACATAAAAAATACGAGACTGAGATAAATTCTCAGTTCTCGTATTTTTATATTATTTTCTTCCTTCTTTTGATGCAAATAAAGAAACGATTGAGTCTAAAGTAGTTTTTGGTTTTTCTTCAACAAATTCTTCAGCTTCTTCTTTTACTTCTTCTGCTTTTTCAATTACAGGAGCTACTGTTTCGTGAATTTGTTCAAATGTAGGTTCTACTTTTTCTTCATAGTGAGTTTCAACTGTTTCTTTAGCTTCTTCTGCTAACCCTTCTACTTTCGTAAAAGTAGGCTCAGTAACGTGTGAAAAATATTCTTTCACTTCTTCAACCGCATCTTGTGTTTTTTCTACAACAGGTTCTGTTACTTCTTGTGTTGCTTCTACTACTGGTTCTGCTACTTCTTGTACTTTTTCCACTACAGGCTCTGATGCTTCTTTTACTTCTTCTACTTTCTCAGTAGTTTCTGCTACTACAGCTTCTTTTACTTCTTCAGCTTTAGCACCAAGTTGAACAAAGTTTTCTTCCACTTTTTCAGCTTCTTCAGTTGCTGTTAGTTCTTCTAATTTTTCTTTAGCAATATCTTTTTCTTCTTGTGCTTGAGCTTCTAATTCTTGAGTTTTTTCGTTAATAATAGCAGTTAATTTCTCAATACCATTTTTAGTATTTTCTTTTAGTAATTCTTTGTGTTTTTCTAATTCTTTAGGATTTTTATAATAATAAGCTCCTAATGCACTCACTGCTCCTAATAAAGCACCCTTAAAAATTTTACCCATGTTTGAATTCCTCCTAATTTCTTATCAGTATTGATTTTATCAAAAAAATCGAATAATGTAAAGGATTTAAAGGTTTTTTATTTTTATAGATTATTATTTATTCTGTTTGTTTTGAAAAATAATAGAAGGTGCTGACCCAAAAGTCCTAAATTTTAACAAAGTGTTTATGAAAACTCATAGACACAGTGGTTTATTGATATCTAAATTCGCTTTATAAAAGCTTTTTAGATATCTAATA
>NZ_CAUTDQ010000046.1:0-12882 GCF_963537375.1 uncultured Gemella sp. | reverse complement strand
CAACACCATATGAATTCTACCAATTTTGGTTCAATACTGCGGATACAGAAGTAGTACCAGCTCTTAAAAAATTCACTTTCTTAGAAAAAGACCAAATTGAAGAATTAAGAGAAAGTTCAGAAAAAGAACCACACTTACGTCTTGCTCAAAAAGCATTAGCTGAAGAAATGGTGAAAATTGTTCACGGTGATAAAGCATTAGAAAGTGCATTAAACATTACAAAAGCATTATTCTCAGGAAACATTAAAGAACTAACTCACGATGAATTAAAAGCAGCTGTTAAAGGTATGCCGAAATCTGAACTAGAGAAAAAAGACTATAATATCGTAGACTTCTTAGTTGAAAGTAAACTAGTTCAATCAAAACGTCAAGCTCGTGAAGATGTAAACAATGGAGCTGTTTATATTAATGGAGACAGAATTACTGATTTAGAGTATGTTGTAGAAGCTAAAGACAGACTTGAAGATAACTTCACTGTACTTAGACGTGGTAAGAAAAAATATTTATTAGTAGAATATAAATAATTTAAAAGTAACATATACATAAAGAGGGGAACCGAAATGAATCTAAAAGAAGTTGTTGGTAAAAAAGCTGTAGAATATGTAAAAGATGGTATGATCGTTGGTTTAGGGACAGGTTCGACTGTATTCTATTTTGTTCACGCACTAGCCGATAGAGTAAAAGAAGGATTGAATGTAGAAATGGTATCAACGTCAATTCAAACAGTTGAACTAGCTAAGAGCTTGGGTCTTACAATTAAAGAATTAGAAGAGATTGATCACATTGATCTTGCTGTTGATGGAGTAGATGAAATTGATAAAGATTTTAATGCGATAAAAGGCGGAGGAGCAGCATTATTTAGAGAAAAAATAGTTGCTGATATTGCTCGTGAAGTAATCTGGATCTATGATGAGAGTAAAGATGTAGAAAAACTTGGGAACTTCAACCTACCTGTAGAGATATTGCCATTTGGGTATAGTCATACTATAAGAAAAATGGAAGAAGCGGGCTTAAATCCGGTATTAAGATTAAAAGATGGAGCTACTCTTATAACTGACAACAATAATTATATTGTAGATTTACACTTGGGATATGGATTTGATATAAAATCTGTAAAAGAAAAACTTGAAAGTATAGTTGGAGTGGTAGAGCATGGTCTATTCTTAAACATGTGCAAACTATGCATAAAAGGAACAGAAAACGGAGCTGTAATTATAGAAAATCCAAATAAGTAAGGGAGTGAGGGGGAGTTATGAAGAAAAGTTATTTAAGAGGTACAAGGTTAACATTATTCTTTGCAATATTGTTTGTTTTGTTAAGTATCTCATCGACCAAAGTACTTTATGATGATAAAACGAAATCACCAGAAGCTCAGTATAAAGCAGGAAAACAATTCGAAAAAGGTAGTGGGACTACTTTTATTAAGGTAGAAGCTCTGGAAGAATTAGATATTACAGATGACAGCCTAAGTGCTGATCAAAAATTCTATATGCTTCAGCATGAACATGGTTTTGTAATATTAAAAGGTTCTAAGGAGGATGTTAAGAAATTAATTCAAAGTAATGATATACCAAATGAAAAAATTATAGATTTAAAGGATAAAAATATTTATTCTCGTATTAGTACCACCTTTGAAAGAGGTAGTAAGGGGAGAAAGAATATTTCCCCAGAATTAAAAGAAAAATTTAAAAATGCTGCAGCGCATAGTTTAATAATTGGAAACAGAGTTTCAGATATTCTCAAAGAAGTTGGAATAAAGCAAAGTATAGATGATTATTCAAGTAAATTACGTGAAAAACCATTTCTTTCTAGTTATTATTTAACAGTACCCGGTAAAGGATATTATATCGGAACTTATGGAGCGGAAGTAGTAATTCTTCTTATTACATTTTTCTTAATTAAATCTGTAATAAAAAATATTAGAAAAAATAAAGCTGAATACGAAGAATTATTCATTGAATATCCAGAGGCAGAACGAGATTTAGATATTTTAGTACGTGAAGCAAAATATATAAATAAAAAATTAAAGGTTTTAATATACAAAGATGCACTAATATTATACGGTAGAGGTTTTAATTTCCAATTATTATCAGGTTTTTCAAAGGTAACTTTTGATAGAGAAACTCGAAAAGGTAGAGTTGTAAGTTATATAGCACACTTCCACAATAATTTTGAAACAGATGAAAAAGTAAAAGTCTGCTCGAACTATAAAAATTCAAGAGAAGATATTGACGAATTAGGAAAAACATTAAAACAAACCTTTGGAAAAACAGTAAGATATAATTTTTGATAAAAAATATAACAATATTAGAATGCTAAGATAATACATGTAAATATAGTATACTAGGATATTTTAGAAATTTATAAGTATAATTATAGAGAAACTAAATAATAAAGGAAGTGAAAGGGAGTTATGAAGAAAAGTTATTTAAGAGGGACAAGGTTAAAAATATTCTTGGCTATAATCTTGGTTTTTGTTAGTTTGATTGCTATTAGAGCTTCATATAATAGTTACACAAAATCTGCTGAAACGTTTTATAATGAAGGTGATCAATTCACGGGGAATTATTCCGGATATACTTATATTAAATTAGAGGCTTTAGAAGAACTAGATATAGTAGATGAAAAACTAGCCAATGATGAAAAATTTTATATGGTTCAACACGAACATGGTTTTGTAATATTAAAGGCTACAAAAGATGATATTAAGAAATTAATTCACAGTAGTGATGTACCAGAGGGGAAAATAATAAATGTAAAAGATAAACATCTTTATTCTCTTATCGATATAATAGAAGAAAAAGGAAGCAAAGGAAGAACTAATATTTCTTCTGAATTGTTAGATAAATTCAAGGCTGCTGAAGGACATAGTACTTTGATTAACGGTAGAATTTCAGACGTATTTAAAGAACTAGAAGCAATCAGAACAACAGTTAATTATAAAAGAAAATTACAAGAAAAACCTTTTATTTTTAATGTTTATATAAAAGTATCTGGAACTTTATATTATTTAAGTACGTATGGATTGCCTGCGTTTATTGTTTTGGTTACATTATTTTTAATTAGATCTATAATAAAAGAAATTAGAAAAGCTAGAGATGAATATGAAGAATTATTCATTGAATATCCAGAGACAGAGCATGATGTAGATATTTTAATACGAGAAGCAAAATATATAAATAAAAATTTAAGAGTTTTAATATATAAAGACGCATTAGTATTTTATGGAGGGGTGTTTAATTTCGAATTATTATCAGGATTTTCAAAGATTACTTTTAGCGATGTAAGAGATTCAAAAGGTAGAGTTACCGAGTATACAGCATAGTTCCATAGAGTCTTTGAAACTGATGAGGTAGTAAAAATTTCTTCAAATTATAATAGCCTAAAAGTAGATATTACTGAATTAGGAAAAATATTAAAAGAAGAATACGGAAAAGAAGTAGAATATGATTTTTAAGAATAAGGAAGAGGTGTAACAAATGGAAACATTAAAAGATAGAGTAATAGAAGCGTTAGAAAATGTAATAGACCCTGAGCTTGGTATCGATATAATGAACCTAGGACTAGTGTATGATGTTAAGATGAGTGATGATAATAAGCACGCTATAGTTGATATGACTTTAACATCAATGGGATGTCCTTTAGCTCCTATTATCATCGAGCAAGTTGAGACAGCAATGCTTGGTGTTGATGAGATAGAAAAAGTAGATGTAAATATAGTTTGGGAACCAGCATGGACAAAAGATAAAATGTCACGATATGCTAAGATTGCTCTAGGGGTAATAGATTACGAGTAAAATATAAATACAAAAAGCAATTTCAAAATTGATTTTAAAAAGAATTTTGAAGTTGCTTTTTTGTTATTAAAAAAACAGAGATTCATTAGTTTTAGAAATTTACAAAAAAATAGTTATTACAGTAGAATGAAATATATTAAATATGTTATAATTAAAAAGACATTAAAAATGAGTATGAAAGGAGGCACTATGTATAGAGGAGAAAAGCCTAAAAAAGGTGATGTAGTAAAAATTATAGCGTATAAACATGATGGATCTATTCATAGAATTTGGCATAAGAATGTTGTACTAGAAGCGGATGAACAAGTTCTAATTTTAGCAAACAACAGAACTCTTGTTACAGAAAGTGATGGAAGAACATGGGTTACAAAAGAGATAGCACTAGTTTATTTTCATAATGAATGTTGGTTTAATATAATTTGCATGTTTAGAGAAGATGGCGTTCATTATTATTCGAATTTAAGTAGCCCATTTGCGTATGACGTAGATGGAGTAAAATATATTGACTATGATTTAGATATAAAAAAATATCCAGATGGAAAATATTTCCTACTAGATGAAGACGAATATAATCAAAATAAAGCACGTTATCAGTACGGAGAAAAAATAGATAAAATATTAAAATATAATGTAAACAAACTTCAAGAATGGATTGATAAAAATCACGGAGCGCTTGCACCAGATTTTGCAGATGTATGGTTAGAAAACTATGAAAAAATGATGGGTGAAGATCAAAATGTTAGAAGGTAAATTTAGTGTAGAAGTCAGACAAGACGAGATATCAGAAAAGATAGGTTTGAAGTTAAAAGAGTTTCTTCTATCTAGTGATATGAAAGAAGATAAAGAGAATCCTGATTATGTTTTTGCCGTTGGCGGAGATGGAACAGTGCTACGAACATTTAATAAGTATATGGATAATTTAGATAATATAAAATTTTTATCTATTCATACAGGACACTTAGGATTTTATACAGACTACTCAGTTCAAAATTACGAAAGAATCTTTTTTGATATGTTAGCTTTAAAACCGAAAATTGAAGAATATCCTTTATTGAGAGTAAAAGCATATTGTTCAAATGGAGATTTAGTTTCAGATTATTATTCTTTAAATGAAATTACAGTTAATAATCATACTGGAAGCACATATTCAGCTAAGGTGTATATTAATGGTGTGCACTTTGAAAGTTTTAGAGGAGATGGGCTATGTATTAGTACGCCTACAGGTTCAACTGCATATAACAAGAGTCTAGGTGGAGCGGTAATTCACCCACAGTTACCATTGTATCAAGTGACCGAAATCGCAGCATTAAATAATCTTGTTTATAGAACATTAGGAAATCCTTTAATATTATCTCAAGATGATGAACTTATGATTAAACCGATAGATAAGGAAAATCATCGTATTACAGTAGATCATATGCATTTTAATTATGACAGTGTTTCAAAAATAAAAATTACTTTAGCAAAGGATAAGAAAGTTTCTTTTATTCGTTATAATGACGATAGTTTCTGGCAACGAGTGAAGAGATCATTTATAAAAAATGACTAATATTATTTTGAAGTATGTAGTTAAAAATGAACAAGTTTTAAGAGAATTTCTTTTGGAAAACAATATTTCAAGAAAAACTCTTACGAGAATAAAGTTCGATAATGATGGCAGTATAAAAGTAAACAGCAAGGAAGAAAATGTTAGATATATCTTAAAAGAAGGCGATATTGTAGATATTACACTTCCTAGTGAAAATTATAGAGAATTTGTTAGATTTATAAATAAACCTATCGATATTGTGTATGAAGATAACTATTTTTTAATTGTGAACAAAGGAGTTAATCTTCCTTCAATACCATCTAGAAATGCTGAAGACGAATCTTTATTAGAAAGAGTAAATTACTATTTTAGAAAAAGTAATTTAAATTCAATTCCTCATATAGTAACGCGTCTTGATAAAAATACATCAGGTTTAGTATTAATAGCTAAACATAGACATATTCACGCATTATTTAGTAATATGGAGATAGATAAGTATTATACTGCGTTAATAAATGGAAAAATAGAACAACATGGAATAATTGAGGCACCTATACGTCGAGTAAGCTCTAGCATTATAGAACGTGAGGTAGGAGAAGATGGAGAGTATGCCAAGACTGAATATTGGTTAGAAAAACATAATCTCAAAAATAACGTTAGTATTGTTAAACTAAAACTGTATACAGGAAGAACTCACCAAATAAGAGTGCACATGAAATACTTAGGGTATCCACTTTTGGGTGATGAGTTGTATGGTGGAGATGTTAGCTTAATAAGTAGGCAAGCACTCCATTGCAGTAACTTAGCGTTTATCCATCCTATTTCTGGAGAAAAAGTAAATGTATGTACAAATTTACCAGATGATATGAGCAATATAATTAAACATAATGAGTAATTATTTTTACTTGTTATGTTTTTTATTTTATTATTTTCAGTTATATATTTTAGCGATATTGTAGTAATTTATATAAATAGTTATTAGATTAAATACATTATAAATTTGAATTTTATAGATATTTGATATTAGTATTATCATATTTTTAAAAAATTAAATAATAAAATAGAAATGAAAACGATAAAAAAAGTCAGATTAATTACTTTATTTTCATTAAGAACTTATGTTATAATTTTATTCAAATAACAAAAGTTATTTATTATAAAGTCAGAAGAGGAGGGATTTTATGATTTCATCATCATTAAAATTCGTGGGTAACACACCCGTATATCAACTAGATAACACAAATATTTTTGTGAAACTAGAAAAATATAATCTAGGAGGAAGCGTTAAAGATAGAGCTGTGCTTGGTATGTTAGAAGAAGCTATTTCTCAAGGTGCGGTTAATAAAGATACTATCCTTGTTGAGCCAACTAGTGGTAATACAGGTATAGCTGTAGCTATTTTAGCTTCTGTTTTAGGATTAAAAGCTGTGGTAATTATGCCAGAAAGCATGAGTATTGAAAGACGTAATATTATTAAAGCATATGGAACACAATTAATTTTAACACCAAAAGAATTAGGAATTAAAGGTTCGATCGAAAAAGCTGCAGAAATTCGTGGAAAATATAGCAATGCTATTTCTCTAAGTCAATTTGATAATCCTGCTAATCCAGGATATCACCATAAAACAACAGGACGTGAAATATTAGAACAAGTACCTAATATTGATATCTTTGTTGCTGGAGTTGGAACTGGAGGAACATTTACAGGTGTTGCTAAATATTTAAAAGAAAATAAACCAGAAGTATTATCAATTGCTGTAGAACCAGCAGAATCACCAGCTATTAGTGAAGGACACGGAGGACCACACAAAATCCAAGGAATTGGAACAGGATTTATTCCAGAAAACTTCAAAAAAGACTATATGGATGATATATTTACAGTAACAAGTGATGAAGCAATAGAAGAAACTAAAAACTTCTTACGTTCTACTGGAATAGGTATTGGTATTTCATCAGGAGCAGCAATAGTTGGTGCTAAGAAAGCAGCTGAAAAATACCCTGGTAAAAATATTGTAACTATCTTACCTGATGGGGTTGATAAATATTTATCTGTCCTTGATTTCGAAGATGTTACACATGTAGAAGTGTAATGGGTTATTTTGAGAATTTAAATTACAATTTAAATCGAGTTTTAAAAGACGATCCTGCAGCGGAGTCGAAACTAATGATTTATCTTACATATCCTCACATAAAAGCTCTAAATTATCACTACTTTTCACATAAATTATATAAAAAAGGATGGCATACAATGGCCCGTCTTTTGTCAAAAAGGGCGAGAAGATTGACTGGAATTGAAATACATCCTGGAGCAAAAATTGGTAAAGGATTATTTATCGATCATGGAATGGGAGTAGTAATAGGAGAAACTGCAATAGTTGGAGATAATGTGACTATGTATCATGGAACTACTCTAGGTGGAACTACATTAGATCCCATAAAGAGGCATCCTACTATTGGAGATAATGTTATGATAGGAGCAGGGGCAAAGGTTTTAGGAAATATAACAATAGGAAAAAATTCTAAAATTGGAGCAAATGCAGTAGTAAAACATAGTGTTCCAGATGGAACTATAGTTTATGAAGCAAGGCCTGTAGTAAGATATTTAGAAGAAGATAAATAAAAGCTAAATTCCAAGTGGTTTTACTTGGAATTTAGCTTTTTCAAATGTACAATATAGATTATATTCATCATTAAGAATGGAGGTGAAATTGATGACTAAGATAAAAAATTTAATTTTTGATTTAGATAATACTTTATATGATTTTAGTAATATATGGAAAAAATCTAATAGACTAGTATTTGAATATTTAGAATATGATAAGTTGATTAGCTATGATGAGTTTTTTAAATTATATAAGAGTATCAATAATAAATTAGCAGAAGAAGTAGTTCAAGGGAAATTAAGATTGATAGAGCTTAGAAATAAACGCTTAAAATTAACTTTGTCAAAACTTGGTGTGGAACTAAGTGATGAAGATTGTAAGTTTTATTATGCCAAGCAATTTGAATTTATCTTAGCATTGATAGAACCTGATGAAGAGGTGAATATGTGGATAGATAAATTAAAAGAAAAATATAATATGATTATCTTAACTAATGGGAAGTCGCAGGAACAAAGGTTAAAATTGAAAAAATTAGGCTTAGAAGGAGTTTTTAAATTATATATTTCAGGAGAAACTCATATAAGTAAACCGAAAGAAGGAGCTTTTTTAAATGTTCTTGAATCTGAAGGATTATTACTTGAGGAAACGATGATGATAGGAGATTCATTATATCATGATATAAAACCAGCTAAGAAATTAGGTTTAAAAACATGCTTGATTGAGAAAAAATGGCATTTTGATGATGAGTTAAAAGTTTATACAGGATATAAAGTTAAGGATATAAAACAATTTTTTACAGAATTAGACAAGTTATAAAAATATTATTATTTTTCTGAATATAACAAAAGTATAAAAAAAATAAGGTATTAAATAAAGTTTATAAATAGTTTTATTTATAGGCTTTATTTTGTTTTTATGTAAAGTTAAAACTTTGATAAAAAAGTAAAATATTTCTTTGTTTTTCTAATTTGTAATGTTGATTGAATGAATTTGATTTGTTATACTATGTATGAAAGCAATAACAAAGGAGTTAAAATTATGAAATACAATAAATTATTAGTGGTCAGTATGGCAGCCGTATTATCTTTATCTTTAGCAGGTTGTTCTTCAGCTTCGAATAGTAGCTCAAGCAGTAGCAATGGGACAGTTGCTGTAAAAGAACTAAAAGGGGAAGAATTAAATAAAATAGAAAAAGATGACAAAGAAAAAGAAAAATATCTTGTTATCGATGTAAGAGACGCTAATGAATATAAAGAGGGGCATGTAAAACATGCTATTAATATTCCATTAGCTGATATCGAAAAACATGCAGAGCACCTAAGTGCATGGAAAGATAAAGAAGTAGTAACAGTTTGTAATACTGGTAAGAAAAGTAAAGAAGCTGCTGATAAACTTGTTAAAGCAGGATTCAAAAAAGTTTCTAATGCACAAGGTGTCAAAGATTATAAAGACTATGAAATAGTTAAATTTACAACATTATTAGCAAGTGACTTCCAAGCAGCAATTGACAAAAAAGAAGGAACATTTATCGATGTTCGCGAAGCAAAAGATTATGAAAAAGGGCACGTAGCTGGAGCGAAAAATATTGATGTTAAAAACATTGATAAAGACCTAGCAGCATTATTACCGGCAGATAAAAATGCACCAGTTTATACATATTGCTATAGCGGTAACCGTTCTTCAAAAGCAGCACAAAAAGCTGTAGAACTTGGTTATACAAATGTGTATAACGCATGGGATGGTACAAAAGAACACGAATACAAATTCTAAGAAATATTGTAAAAAAAGAGTAAAAAATAAAATTATTTATTAGGAAAAAAATTATTTTTAAGTTATACTAATAGAAGACGAGGTTCTACATAAATACACAAAAAATTTAAGGTACTACCTTGTCTTTTATTAAATAAGGAGAGGAAGAAGATAAATGAAATATAATAAGTTTTTAGCTGTAAGTATGTCAGCAGTGTTATCATTAGCTTTAGTAGGATGTTCAACTACTTCATCTGCAAAAGAATTGAAAGGTGAAGAGTTAAACAAAATTCAAAAAGACGATAAGGAAAAAGAAAACTATCTAGTTATTGATGTAAGAGATGAGGCGTCTTATAAAGAAGGGCATCTTAAACATGCAATTAACATTCCATTGTCAAAAATAGATAAAAGTATAGAAGAAATTCGTACATGGAGAGAGAAGAAAGTAGTTATTTATAGTGATAAATCTGATAAAACAAAAGATGCTATAGAAAAACTAACAAAACAAGGGTTTAAAGATGTTTCTGGAGCTCAAAATTTAAAAGATTATAGTTATGATCTTGTAAAATATTCATCATTAAGTAGTGGTAAATTCCAAGATGCATTATTAGATACAGCTGCAAACAATGTATTCTTAGATGTAAGAGATAAAGCTGATTTTGAAAAAGGACATGCAGCAGGTGCTAAAAATATCGATGTTAAAAAATTGGATGATTTAAAATCAATTTTACCAGAAAACAAAGAATTACCAATATATGTGTATAGTTCTACAGGTAATAGTTCTTCAGTAGTAGCTCAAAAACTTATTGATTTAGGATACAAAAATGTATTTAATGCAATTGATGGAACTAAAGAGCACAGTTATAAATTTGAAATTGCAGATTGCTGTAAAGATCCAAGTGACGCAGTAAAAGGTGCAGAGCATAAGGAAGGTCATGAAGGACACAATCACTCTTCAGATAAGAAAGATGATCATTCAGGGCATAATCATTAATATTTAAAGTACAGGGTGACTCAAAATTGAAATTTCAATTAGAAATATTGTTATTGAGTCCCCCTTTTTTATATATAATATCGATCGTAAATTTAGAATAATTTTAGAGATTAAATTAAAGGAAAAGTTTCAGAAATGAAAAACAAAATAATATTTTTTACAAGAGTACCTAAGGTAGGTACAACAAAAACAAGGTTATATGACTTTGTTTCACCAGAAAATGCTATCGAAATTCAAAAAAAATTAATGAAGTTGAATTATAGACTTTTAAAAGAAAGTGGAGAAGAAGTAATAGTTTATCACGATGGTCAGATTAGTGAGGATAATACGATGAAGGATATTCTAGAAAATAGAGAATTTTCTTATCAAGAAGGAAAAACACTTGGTGACAAGATGTATAATGCTATTGAACAAGAATTAAAAACTAGTGACAAGGTGATTTTACTAGGTTCTGATATCTATAATTTAAAAAAAGATATGATTAATACTGCTTTTGAGAAATTAGATAATTTTGATATTGTTATAAACCCTAGTATTGACGGTGGGTATTTTTTAATAGGTATGAAGAATGCCATTAAAGAAGTATTTGATCTTCCTAGTTATGGAGATAACAGTGTTTTAGAGAATCTGCTTGCTGTTTGTAAAGAACAAGGATTAAGTTATTATTTAGGTAAAAGTGGACTTGATATAGATACAAAAGAAGATCTTTTATTTGCGGAAACAGGTTATAAGAATATTAAGTTACTAGGTGCAGGAGAATATAATATTAACTTTATCTTTGACGATAGAGATTTGAAAAAAGTTCTTAGAATAAATATGAAGAGCCAGATGAATCTTAAAAATCAAATAGAGTATGAATATGAGACTCTGCAATTATTGAAAGATAGTGGAGTTACACCAAAACCTTATAAATTAGTGACGGAAACAAGTTTACTGCCATATAAATATTTGACGATGGAGTTTTTAGAAGGTAGAGCACTTAATTATAAAACAGATATGCATATTGCAGCTTATTTATTAAGTAAGGTACACAATACACCATATGGTGACAACAATTTAATCAATGCAGCAAATCCATTCCAACTTATGTTTGATGAATGTAAACAAATGGCAGGTGAATATTTAGCTTGGGATAAAGCTGATGATAAGGTTAGCACCTACGTCAAATCTTTCTTAGATAAATGTTTAACTCTTATACCTGAGAAGTATAATATAGCTAATCCATGTATTATAAATACCGAACTAAATTCAGGGAATTTCTTAATTGGAGAAAGAAAAGAAGATAGTTATGTTATTGATTGGGAAAAGGCATTAATAGGAGAGTGTGAACAAGATTTAGCTCACTTTCTAGCGCCGACGACAACATTTTGGAAGACTGATATTATTTTAACGAAAGAAGAAATTGATGAATTCCTAGAAGAGTATAATAAATATCGCACTTTTGATCGAGAGAGATTTGAAAGGTATTTAATATTTAATTGTCTAAGAGGTGTGACATGGTGTAGTATGGCGTTTAGACAGTATAGTGAAAATGATAAGATGCTGATGGATGAGACTACATTAAAAAAAATAGCTTCATATATTGAATTAGAATTTTTAGAAAAAGTATCAGCATACTTTAAATAGGAGGAGAGTAATGACTGAGTTTATTCAAAGTTTTGGTGTTTTAGCACCAATAATTTATGTATTAATGTTTATGTTCTTACCGGTATTTTTCTTTCCGGTACCGATTCTTGCTGTTGCTGGTGGAGTAGCGTTTGGTTTTGTTGAGGGAAGTTTACTAACTTTCGTTGGAGCTTCATTAAATTGTTATATTATGTTTGTAATTTCTCGTCGTTTTGGACGCGAATGGGTGAAAAACTACCTTAAGAAAAAAATGACACCGAAGCAACATGATAGAATTTTTAATGTTGGTGATGAGAAGTTGATGATGAGTCTAGTAATTTTGAGACTTATTCCTTTAGTGCCATATAATATGATAAATTATGGATATGGTTTAACTAATATAAGTTTAACAAAATATATGATAGCGAGTGTACTTGGAATAATTCCAGGAACAGTAGTGTTTTTAAACTTCGGAGCTACAAGTACAAATGTCTTTAGTAAAGAGTTTTTAATAGCATCATTATTAGTAATTTTATTAACGGTTGGTTCTATCTACTTATCTAAATTAGTAGAAAAAAGAGAATAACAAAAGAAATCTGCAAATGA
>NZ_CAUTDQ010000045.1:0-13072 GCF_963537375.1 uncultured Gemella sp. | reverse complement strand
TATCAGGTATTTATTTTTAACTTTTTTTGTCTCACATCATTTACAAATATACAAAGAATTTATAAAATAAACTTTTTTTTGAGCAAAACTATTGAAAATTTCTGAAAATTGTAGTTTAATTTAAGTATCTTTTACATTATGGAGGTACAACATGGAAAAAGGTCATTATCTTTTCCATTCTATCTGTAGATGGAGTAAAATTTAAGATTAAAATTTTACCAAAAAAAGAAGATGAGTAAAAACTCATTTGGAGGATAGAAAATGGAAAACAAATTTACATTTTTTGAGAAATTTATTATGATTTCTACAAAAGAAACGTTATTATTTTTAGTAGTACTTTTTGCGTTATTTTACTTAATGTATTATTTAGCAAAAAAAAGGGTTAGTTCTTCAAAAAGAACGTTATTATCAACAGCAATAGGTTTACTTCTAGGGATTGGTATACAAGCATATTCAGGATTTAGTGATGAACCGATGAAGATTAAATATGTTGCTGAAACAACTACATGGTATTCATTGTTTGGGAATGGATTTATTGATTTAATTAAAATGTTAATCGTACCATTAGTATTAGTTTCAATTATCAATGTTATTGTAAATATTAATGCTAATACTGACGTTAAAAAATTAACAAGATTAACACTAATTATTACATTAGGAATGGTTGCGATAAGTTCTATTGTTGGTTTTGTAGTTTCTGCAGTATTTAAACTTGGAAGTAGTTCTATCGTTTTAGGTAATGGAGATAGCAAAATTAAAGAAGTAAAAAATGTTGTTACAATTATTCGTGAATTGATTCCTTCAAATCCTATAAAAGCAATGGTTGACTTTAATGTAATTGGTGTAGTAATCTTTGCTATGTTTGTCGGACTAGCAGCAAGATATATTCAAAATAAAGATGAAAGTAAAGTAAAAACTTTCATTGACTATATTGCCAATTTACATGCTATTGTATCTCGAATGACAGTACTAATAATTAGATTATTACCTTATGCTGTAATTCCGTTGCTAGCTAACACAATTGCACAAAGAGGATTAAAATCAATTAAAGATGTATTATTATTTATCGGATTATTATATGTAGCAGTAGTAATTCAATTTGTAATTCAAGGATTATTCTTATTACTACATGGTGTTTCACCTGTTACATATTTCAAAAAAGCAAGTAAGCCATTAGTTTTAGCATTTACTTCACGTTCAAGTGCAGGTACATTACCTTTAACTATTAATACTTTAACTAAAGAAATGGGGGTTAACCAGTCAACAGCAAACTTTGTTGCTTCGTTCTCTTCTACAGCGGGAATGCAAGGATGTGCTGGTATTTATCCAACAATGTTAGTAGTATTTTTAGCTAATGCAAATGGAATAACAATTGATGCAACATTATTTATCATGACTGTTATTGTAGTAACATTAGGTTCTGTAGGTATCGCAGGAGTTCCTGGAACAGCAATTACAGCTGCTTCAGTTTCAGTTAATGGAGTAGGTTTTGGAGCATTATTCAATCAAATTAACCCTATTTTAGCAGTAGACCCAATTTTAGATATGGGACGTACTTGCTTAAATGTTAGTGGTGGTATGACAAACTCAATAATGGTTGATAAACACTTAGGTTTATTTAACAAAGATAAATTTTATGAGTTTGATAAAGTAACAGAATAAATAATTTAAATCGTAGTACGAAAGTGCTACGATTTTTTTATGAACATATGTATATTATTAGTGTTTTTCTTCACGATGTGATAATATTATAAAGGTAAAAATTTAGTAATATATCAAAATTTTGGTCAAAGCATTATTTTGCAATTACGTTAAAATATATGGAGGTACTATGACTGAATTTTTAAAAGAATATGATGTTATTGTAATTGGAGGGGGACATGCCGGAATTGAGGCAGCGCATGCCGCTAGTAGAAAAGGTGTTAAGACTCTAATGATTACAATTAATTTAGATACTATTGGTTTTATGCCATGTAACCCGAGTGTGGGAGGACCGGCAAAAGGAATTGTTGTACGTGAAGTAGATGCACTCGGTGGTCTAATGGGAAGAGTAGCTGATAAGACTAATATTCAAAGTAAAATGTTAAATACAGCAAAAGGACCAGCAGTTCGTGCACTAAGAATGCAATCTGATAAAGTTGAGTATCAATTAGAAATGAAGAGAATTTTAGAAGATACTCCAAACTTAGATATTGAGCAAGCAATGGTACGTGAACTTATTATTGAAGATAATAAAGTAGTTGGATTAAGAACTATGCTTGGAACAGCGTATAAGGCAAAAACAATTATTATAACTACAGGTACATATTTACGTGGTGAAATTGTAATTGGAGATATTAAATATTCTTCTGGACCAAATCACCAGATGCCATCTATCGATCTTGCGAAACAATTAGAAGAATTAGGATTTGACTTAGTTAGGTTTAAAACTGGGACACCACCAAGGGTTAATGCGGACAGTGTAGATTTTTCTAAAACAGCAATTCAACCAGGTGATGAAGAAGAACATGCATTTAGTTATGAAACTAAAGAATTTGTTAAAGATCAAGTAGCATGTTGGTTAACTTATACAAATTCAACAACACATGAAATTATCGATAAGAACTTAGGACGTTCAGCTATGTATTCTGGAGTGATTAAAGGAACAGGACCAAGATATTGTCCAAGTATTGAAGACAAATATGTTCGTTTTAACGATAAGGAAAGACATCAACTTTTCTTAGAACCAGAAGGTAGAAATACGAAAGAAATATATGTACAAGGTCTATCTACTTCTTTACCAGATGATGTTCAACGTGACATGGTACGTAGTATTGCTGGACTTGAAAATGCAGTAATTATGCGAAATGGATATGCGATTGAATATGATGCTGTAAATCCAACAACTTTATGGCCAACTTTAGAAACAAAATTAATTGATGGATTATTTACTGCCGGACAAATTAATGGTACGAGTGGTTATGAAGAAGCAGCAGGTCAAGGTATTATGGCTGGAATAAACGCTGCTTGTAAAGTACTAGGAGAGGAACCAATGATCCTTGGCCGTGATGAAGCATATATTGGAGTTCTTATTGATGACCTAGTAACAAAAGGAACAAATGAGCCATATAGACTTTTAACTTCAAGAGCAGAACATAGGTTGTTATTACGTCATGATAATGCTGATATGCGTTTAACAGAAAAAGCTTATAACTATGGTTTAGTAACTGAAGAGAGATATAATAAATTCTGTGAAAAACGTAAGATGGTTGCTGACGAAATTGAAAGACTTAAAACTTTCAGAATAACTCCAACAGCTGCTACTTTAGAAAAACTAGCAGAATTAAATAGTGCGGAAATTCGTGACGGTATTCTGGCGGTTGATATGCTAAGACGACCAGAACTAACTCATGCGAATGTTCTATATTTAGCTAATGATGAAACAGTTCTTCCTAAAGATGTAATAGAGCAAGTTGAAATCGAAGTTAAATATGAAGGTTATATTAAAAAATCTCTTCAACAAGTAGAAAAACTTAAGAAGATGAATGAGATGAAAATACCTACAGATCTAAGTTATGATGAAGTACCAAGTTTAGCTTTAGAAGCAAGGGAAAAACTAAAAAAAGTATTACCGTTAACTATTGGTCAAGCATCTCGTATCTCAGGAGTTAATCCAGCGGATATTTCTATTTTATTAGTATATTTAGAACAACGTAGAGGAACAAATAATGAATAAAGAACAGTTTTATGCTGCAGTAAAAGAAAAGGTAGGGATAGAATTATCGGAACTTCAAAAAGAACAGTATAGTAAATACTATGATTTAGTAGTTGAATGGAATCAGAAGATAAATCTTACTGCTATTATCGAAGAAGATGAATTTTATACAAAACACTTTTTTGATTCAATTTCACTAGCTTTCTATAAAGATTATTCTAATATTGAAAGTATTTGCGATGTGGGTAGTGGAGCAGGATTTCCCTCAATCCCGTTGAAAATATTATTTCCAAATTTAAAAGTTACGATTGTTGATTCGTTAAACAAGAGAATTAAATTCTTAAATTTAGTCAAAGATGAACTAGGACTTAGTGATTGTAATTTTGTTCATGCTAGGGCAGAAGAGTTTGGACAAAATAAAGACTACAGAGAAAATTTTGAAATAGTAACTGCTAGAGCGGTAGCAAGATTAAATGTCTTAGCTGAATTGTGTTTACCATTAGTCAAAAAAGATGGATATTTCTTAAGTTTAAAAGCACAAAAGGCGGAAGAAGAGACTAAAGAAGCGATTAATGCAATAAAACTTCTAGGTGGAAAGTTAGAACAAGATTTAGAATTTGATATTGAAGGTGAAGAGCGTCATATTTTAGAAATAAGAAAAGCTAAAGAGACACCTAACAAATATCCTAGAAAAGCAGGTACACCAAATAAAAAACCATTATTATAGTGTTACTTTGTGATGAAGTAAAAGTATTTAAAAAGTAGCTAAATATCATTTTATACCTAATGATGTAAGCTGCTTTTTAATTTGAATACGCTTTACATAATAAAATAAAGAAAAAATAGATAAATTTTCAAAAAATTCTTTACTTTTATTTGATTTTATATTATTATATTTATTATATTCATTAAAAACAAACAAAGGAGGATGTATATGACGAAATCAGTAAGGGATTTTCTTAATATAATTTTAAACGGTACAGCTTTAGGAGTTGTTGCAGGATTAATTCCAAATGCAGTTCTAAGTACATTATTTAAATATTTAGGAACATTATTTGCACCTGGATTATTCACTACATTAACTCAGGCGATGTATTTATTACAATTTGCAATTCCAGTTTTAGTAGGAGTTATTGTTGGACAAAGTTTAAAATTCAAACCATTAGAGTCAGCAGTATTAGGAGCGACAGTCTTAGCAGCAAGTGGATCTTTAACTTTTAATGCACAAGCAAAAGCATGGACTGGGGTTCCAATGGGAGATTTATTTAACGTCATTTTAATTACAATTATTGGAGCTTTAGCAATTAATCTTGTTAAAGATAAATTTGGAGCTGTTACAATTATTTTCTTACCAATCACTGGAGGATTAGTAGCAGCATTAGGATTAGTAACATTACCATATACTAAGAGTTTAACTAAACTTTTAGCATCGATCATTTTTGAATTTACAACATTACAACCAGTGTTAATGTGTATTTTAATAACGATGACATTTTCGTTCTTAATCGTTACACCTGTATCAACAGTTGCAATGGGATTAATATTATTTTCTAATGAAAACTATGTGGGAGCAGGAGCTGCAACATTAGGATTGGTTTCAGCAGCAGCGGTTCTAGCTATCGGTACATATAGAGCGAAAAGTAAAGGTGCTAGTGTGGCTATCATCTTAGGTGCAATCAAGCTTATGATGCCAAACTGTGCACGTAAACCACAGTTATTATTAACAATTTTAACAACAGCAGCAATCACAGGACTTTCAGGATATTTCCTAAAAATTCTTGGGACACACGAGAGTGCAGGATTTGGTATTATCGGTTTAATCGGACCTTCTAAATCATATGCAATGAATAATGGTAACTTATTACCAGTGTTATTGGCATTCTTCGTAATTCCATTTACAGTTGCATTTTTAGCAGATAGATTTTATTCTGATGTATTGAAATTATATAAGAAAGATGCATATAAACCAGAAAATCTATAATTTATAGTATATAAAAAATAACTTAACAAATTCGTTTCTTAAGAGATGTTTTTGTTAGGTTATTTTATTATATATATTGATTTGATAACACATTGACAAAGTTATTTTATAGTTATAAAATTAAGGTAGAGTACGCTTTAAGGAGATTAATTATGAAAATATTATTTGCAGGAGCAGGAGCTCTTGGTTCAAGATTTGGGTATATGTTATTTAAAAATAATGAAGATGTAACATTTGTAGATGCTTGGGAGGAACATGTAAGAAATATTACTAATAATGGATTAAAGGTAATAATTGATGAGGTAGATTTAGGTAATTATTATATACCGACATATCATCCTGATCAAGTTAGAGGAAAATATGATGTAGTTTTTGTTGCAACCAAATCTATGCAATTAAGAGCTATGCTAGAAAAAGTTAAACATTTATTTCACGATGATACTAAAATCATTTGTATTTTAAATGGTTTAGGTCACGTTGAGACTTTAAAAGATTATATAAAAGAAGAGAACATTCTTATTGGTGTAACAGTGTGGACTAGTGGGCTAGGAGGTCCAGGTGTATTAAATGCTCATGGAACGGGAAAAATAGAGTTAAAACAAGTTAGAGAGATTAACTTAGATGAAACTTTGAAACTTGTAGATAGATTAAATGGGGCAGGTTTAAATATTAGATATTCGGCAGATACATATCAATCAATATGGCATAAAGCAGGGTTAAACTGTGTACTTAATACATTTTGTACGCTTATTGATTGTAATATTAATCAGTATGGAAGCTATGATAAGAATTTAGAATTAACTAGGGCGGTTCTAAATGAAATTACAGCAGTAGGTAAGGCTGAAGGGATTGATATTAAGAAAGATGTAATCGAAAATAATATAAAAAATTGTTTTCCATTAGAGACTGCTGGGGCGCATTATCCATCTTTATATCAAGATATGAAGAATGGTCGTTTGACGGAAATAGATTATCTTAATGGAGAAATTTCAAGACTTGGAAAAATTCATAATATTCCTACACCAGTGTGTGATGTCATTACATTAATGATTCATTCTAAGGAATTTATTAATAATAATAAATAATATTAGCAATATAAAAGGGATGCCAAAAGGCTCTAAGTAAAGAATTATCAATGTTTCACTTGTATTTTTCTGTTAAAAAAGGTATAATAGTTCGTATGTTCAGTTGACTATTTTTAAAATAGGAGGAAAAGATATGTCATTAGAAATTAATAATGAATATGGTCATGTTTCTATTAGTGATGATGTAATCGCATCAGTTGCAGGTGGTGCAGCTGTAAGTTGTTACGGAATTATAGGAATGGCTAGTAAAAATCAAGTTAAAGATGGAATTACAGAAATTTTACGTAAAGAAAATTACGCAAAAGGAATAGTAGTAAAAAAAGATGAAGAAAAACTTGTAATTGATTTATATATCATAGTTATGTATGGAACAAAAATTTCAGAAATAGCTAATAATGTTCAGTCTTCAGTAAAATATCAAATTGAAAAAACTTTAGGTGTCAAAGTTGATGAAATCAACATTTATATTCAAGGCATCAAGGTAAATAAATAGGAGGAAAGATAGTGGAGAAAATTAACGGACTCGTTTTAGCTGAAATGATTGATTTAGGATCAAAAAACTTAGCTAAAAATGCAGAAAAAATAAACTCATTAAATGTTTTCCCTGTACCAGACGGTGATACAGGAACAAATATGAACCTTTCAATGTCATCAGGTGCTAAAGAAACAGCTGCAAATGTTGTAGAAAACATCGGTGAATTAGGTAAGTCTTTTTCTAAAGGATTATTAATGGGAGCACGTGGAAACTCAGGTGTTATCCTTTCTCAACTATTTAGAGGAATGTCTCAGCACATAGCTGATAAAAAAGAAGTTAATGCTAAAGAGTTTGCAGACGCTATTCAAAATGGTGTGAGTATTGCTTATAAAGCGATTATTAAACCAGTAGAAGGAACTATTTTAACAGTAGCTCGTGAAGCAGCGGAAGCTGGACTTAAAGCAGCTGAAAATACTACATCAGTAGTAGAAGTAATGGAAGCAATCTATGTTGAAGCTCAAGCTTCACTAAAAAGAACTCCAGATTTATTACCAATTCTAAAAGAAGTTGGTGTAGTAGACTCAGGAGGTCAAGGGCTTGTTTGTGTATATCAAGGTTTCGTAGCAGCACTTAAAGGTGAAAAAATTGAAGGATTAGAATCTGTAGAGACTAATGTTGTTGATATGCAGTTTGAAGATGATCATGATATGGACTTTATGTCTCCAGAAGATATCGTGTATGGATTCTGTACAGAATTTACTGTTCGTCTTGATAAAGAGAAAAAAGATTTCAACGAAGATAAATTCCGTGAAGATATGAGTAAATTTGGAGATTCTCTTCTAGTTATTTCTGATAGCGAGTATGTAAAAATTCACGTTCACACAGAAACTCCAGGAGATGTATTCAATTATGGTCAACAATATGGAGAACTTATCAAAATTAAATCTGATAATATGAGAGAACAGCACCGTGAAGTTCTGAGAAAACAAGAAGCTAAACAAGCGACTACTCCAAAAGAACTAAAAGAACAAGCAATGATTTCTATCTCTATGGGAGCTGGATTAAGTAAAGTATTAACTTCTATGGGAGTTGATTATATCGTGGAAGGTGGACAAACTATGAATCCATCAACTGAAGATATAATGAAAGCAATTAAAGAAGTTAACGCTAAGAACATTTTTATCTTCCCTAATAATAAAAATATCCAACTTGCAGCAAAACAAGCTGCTGAGTTAGCTGAGGAAAGTGTTTTTGTTATTGAAAGTAAAACAGCGCCTCAAGGTTTAGCTGCGGTTATGGTGTTTAATTCTCAAGCTTCAGCTGATGAAAACTTCGCTAATATGCAAGAAGTATTATCAACAGTAAGTACTCTAGAAGTAACACATGCTGTTCGTGATACTAATATCGAAGGTGTTGAAATTAAAAAAGATGAATTCATGGGAATTAAAGATGGAAAAATAGTGGTTTCTAACTTATCTCTGAATACAGTATTAGAAGAATTATTAGAAAAATCTATTGATGAAGATAAAGAAATTGTAACTCTTTACTTAGGTGAAGAAAGTACAGAAGAATATACTGATTTCTTAGAACAATTAATAGAAGAAAAATACCCTGACGTAGAAGTAGAACTTATAGAATCAGGGCAACCGGTATATCCATACATTATCGGAGTTGAATAATAATTTAAATTTTTTAAAAAAGTAGCATTAGTCTAAAATAGATTAATGCTACTTTAAAGTTGGTAGATTAAAATACTTATATATTAATTATAAGTCATTAAGAAATAGATAATGATTTGAAAGGAGAAAAAAATGGTTGATATAATTATTGCATTATTATTAGCTGCGGGTGCATATTTAGGATACAAACGTGGATTAATCATGCAAATATTCTATTTAGGTACTATAGTGATTGGTTATGCAGTATCTATGTTATTTAGTTCAAGGTTGGCATATTTATTTACAAGTATGATTCCGATTCCAACAGATGTTACGGAAGGGCTTGAGGGAATATATAAAGGACTTAATATTCCAACAGCATACTATCGTATAGTATCATTTATCGTATTATTTATTGTTATTCGATTAATAATACAAATTCTAGCTCAAACATTGGGCGTTATTAGAAAATTACCATTAATAAAAACGACTGATAGATATCTTGGTGCTATACTAGGATTCGTGGAGATTTACTTGATTGTGTTTGTAGTACTTTACCTTGTAACGGTATTGCCTGCTCCAGATTGGAAGATAGCGATATTTAAAGATTCTACATTACCAGATTATATAATTCAAAATACACCAGTATTATCAAAACAGTTTATTAGTTTATTCTTTAATAAATAAAATTAGATTCGGAGTTCCTGAGGTGCTCCGAATTTTTCTATTATATGAGTAAGAAGACGATTTTAATTAAAAGAAATTGTTTAATACTTTTATTTAGTGTATAATAGTTTGTGTTATAAAAAGATAAAGCATGTAAATATAGATTGAAGGAGTGAGATTAGATTGAATAAAATTACTCAAAAGAAAATTAATTTAGATTTAGTATTAAAAGATGTAGAAAAATACTGTTTTTCAGAGTTGTCTTATGAAAAAATAAAAAATTTAGAGTATATTACAAATTTTGATAAATTAGTCGAAGTATATAAGGAGAATGAAGAGGGATATGATCTTCTTAGAAAATACCCAAACGAATTCAAATTAAAAATATTTGATTATAATGCTAGTGTTAAGAAGGCTAAAATTGATAGTGTACTTTCAGAAAAGGAACTTTTTTATATATTACGAAATATTATAACTTATGATAGATTCTCAAGAAGATTTGAAAATATTAAATTACAAGAACATTCTAATTATCCTAGTTTAACAAAATATGTTGTTAAATTAGATGATTTTAGCGATTTGGAAAAATATTTAGATAGAATAATAGATGAAGATGGATATATAAGACCAGATGCATCACTTGAATTAAAAAATATAAAAGTGAATATTTCTAAGTTGAAAAATAAGAGTGATCAGATACTAAAAAATATTCTTCGTTCAAATGTAAAAAAATTAACAGAAGCAATTGTAACAAAGAGAAACGATCGTGATGTAATTTTAGTAAAACCCGAATATAAAAATGACTTTGGCGGGATAATACATGATGAGAGTGCCTCAGGAAATACATTTTACGTTGAACCAAAAGAAAATGTAGAGATTAATAATGAAATAGGAATTCTAAAACGTAAGGAAAAAGAAGAAATTCTTAGAATACTAAAAGAAGCATCTGAAGTAATTAAAGAAAAAGCAGATGAACTTATAAATTCTCTTTGGAACTTTTCTCAAATAGAGTTTATATTTTCAAAAATGAATTTTTGTGCTAGAAATGGCTTTAATAAACAAAACATAGTAAATTCACAAGAGCTTAATCTAAAGAAAGCATATAATCCTTTAATTGATAAAGACGTAGTTGTGAAAAATGATGTTATTCTAGACAATAAAGGAAATTCACTAATAATTACTGGTCCTAATACTGGTGGTAAGACTGTAATTTTAAAGACAGTTGGATTATGTGTGTACTTATCACATCTAGGATTTTATATTCCAGCATTAGAGGAATCAACAGTCGGATTTTTTGAAGATGTATTTGTAGATGTAGGTGATGAACAGTCTATTGAAAATAACTTATCTACTTTTTCTTCTCATATGACTAATATTATTAATATACTAAATAAAACGAATAACAAGAGTTTGATACTTCTAGATGAGTTGTGCTCAGGAACAGATCCTAGTGAGGGGGCAGTACTTTCTATTGCATTACTAGAAAAATTCAAAAAAATGAATGCAACTATATTATGTACAACGCACTATCCAGAAATCAAAAATTATTGTTTTGAGTCTGAGTATTATAAAAATTCTTCAATGGAATTTGATTTTGAAAAATTAAAACCAACATATAGATTTATTATAGGTTTACCAGGTAAATCAAATGCAATAAATATATCTGCTAAATTAGGGTTAGAACAGTCTGTAATAGATGAGGCTAGTTCGTTACTAGAGATAAATACTAAAGAAAACAACTTGTTTATAGATAAACTTTCTGAAAGTATTAGAGAATATGATTATAAATTAGAGTATATAAATAAAACACTAGATGAAATAGATGATGTAAGACAAACTCTAGATACCAATCTACAAAAATATGAAGAGTATAGAGAAAGTCTATATAACGATTTAAGTATTGAACTTAATAGAGAAATTGAAGAGAAGAAAGCAGAAATGCTTGAGATTTACAAAGAGTTTAAAAATAGTTCTTCGTTAAAACAGCATGAAGTTAATGAATTGCTGCATACAATGGATAGAAGTAAAAATAATATTAAACTTCATAAAAAACTACAAAACCAACCTAAGTTTGACAATAGTGAGATTAGAGTTGGAGATGATGTATTAGTATTAAGTTATAATCAAAGAGCGACAGTTTTAGAAATTTCAGGAAATACGTTACAGATAAAAATGGGTGCTATGAAACTAAATATTAAGAAAAAAGAAGTTAGAAAAATAGATAGTGAACCTGAAGTGGCTACTAGATATGTAAGTACAAGTAGTGTTAGCAGCAAAAAAGTAGGTATTGATATTAATGTAATAGGATTAAATACAGAAGAAGCTATAAGGGAAATAGAAGACTATATGGATAAAGTAATACTTCAAGGGTATGATACATTTACTATTATCCATGGTTTAGGTTCTGGTATCTTACGTAAAAATATCGGAGAATATCTTAAAAATAATAGATATGTAGCTAGCTATAGAACCGGAGGTCAAAACGAAGGTGGAATGGGAGCTACTGTAGTTGAGATGAAATAAAAGGTTAAGTTGGATTAAATTCCAACCTAACCTTATTTTTTATATATCCAATATCTTAGTGTAATTCTAGATTCTTCTATTACCTCGTTATCTAAAATACCACCGCATGATTCTATAGTACGTTTTGAAGCAATATTATTTTTATCACAGGTGATTAAGATTTTCTCTAGACCAAGTGAAAACAAAAACTCAGAAGTGTAGTTTAACATTTTCTTAGCGTAACCTTTTCTTCTTTCAGATTTTCTAACACTATAACCAATATGCCCACCAAAGTTTAAAAGATAGTCATTAAGTTCATGTCTACCATTAATAACACCGACAATCTTATCATTATCTAGTGCAAAAAAAGTATGAGCAGTGACAAAACCAGGGGTTACTGTTTTCTTATACTTAGTATTTTCTACAAACTTTACCCATTCATTAGTAGCTAAAACTGTTAAGTTGGCTGCACCAGGAATTGTTTCGTTGTTTAGAATAAATTCGTTTTTATAGTCTTCTATTTGTTGAAGAGAAACATTAATAGGTTCTTTAAAAATAATCATAAAAGCTCCTCCTTATACTGTATACTTATATAATATCACAATAAAATTTGATTATAAATAGCAAATAGAAAGAAATATTGAAATAAAAATGAAAAAATATGAAAATAAATGTTGACAAGTAATAAAGTTGATGATAGAATAGTAAAAGTCTTCTCAAGAAGACGAACAATATAAGATTTCTAATAATTAAATGTTAAGAAAATATAAAAAAGTTCTTGACAAAATAAAAAAGAAATGATAAACTTATAAAAGTCTTGAAGAAAGACAAAACTTATCATTTCAACGAAGTAAACGGTTGAAAAGTTTTAAAAAATATAAAAAACTTCTTGACAAACATTCGAAGAAATGATAAAATAATTAAAGTCTTCTGATGAAGATAAAAAAAACATTTTAAAAAAAAGTTTTAAAAAAGACTTGACAAAGAAATTTAAAAATGTTAAAATATAAA
>NZ_CAUTDQ010000044.1:0-14045 GCF_963537375.1 uncultured Gemella sp. | reverse complement strand
AAGGATTTTATTTCAGTTAAAAAACAGGCTGTTGACCTATTTGTCAACAGCCTGATAACTCTGTTACTACTAGCTAGTAATAGAGTTATTTTTTACACAAAAAATATAAATAAAACCATCTATATCTTCTATAAACCAAATTAATAAACACATTAATTTTTTATTAATTTTTATATATTCTGTTGTATATTTTTTAGTTTACATATAAATAACACTACAATAACAATTATCGTTTATTTTAATATAATTAAATTTTATTATATAATTTGTTTATACTAAACATTTTTTATGTTATAATAAAAGTGAAAATTAAGGGAAGATTAAATTTATGAAAAGAAATAAAATAACTTTAGCTTTGTCAAGCATATTACTTTCTGTATCTTTAGTAGGTTGCAGTAGCGGCGATGGTCTTAACCGTTCTGCAAAAGATGGTAAAGAAAACGAAGTGGAAAAAGCATCTATCAAACTTGTTAAAGCTACAAAAACTGGGGATTATAACTTAATAAATGCTGATGAATTGAAAAAATCTATCGATAACAAAGAAGATATGATTTTAATCAACACTATTCCTTCGGATCGCTTCGAAAAAACAAAAATCAAAGGTGCTGTAAATGCTGGCTTACCTAAAGAAATGAAAGATTTAAAACCAGAAGAAAAAGAAGCATTCTTAAAAACTTTAGGTACTGATAAAGATAAAAAAATTGTTATCTATTGTGGTTTTGTTGCTTGTGAAAGAAGCCATGTCGGAGCAGTATTAGCAAAAGAAGCTGGATATAAAAATGTCTATAGATTCCCGGGCGGAATTGCCGCATGGTTAGATGCTGGAAATAGCATTGATAAATAACATTACCTCTTGCATATGTGGATAATTATGAGGATTTACCTCACTTTTGCAATATAAATTAATATTTGTGGATAATTATGAGGATTTATCTACGAATACTCTAATTAAATAATATTTTAATTGTTATATTGTTGAAACAACCCCTTATTTATTTTTCAACAGATCAATCAACATTCCAAATTTTTATCCAAAATTAACAATTTCGCCCAATAAAGAGGCAGCTGGTTTCAGCTACCTCTTTATTTTATTTTTTTCTATTAAATTTAAATATTTCTCTTTTAAATAAAGGAACATTATCAAAATACTCTCCCTTATAGAAAGGGTGACATTTCAAAAGTCTCTTTATAGTTAGGTATGTTCCAAGAAAAAAGCCAAATCTCTTATAACTTTCCATTGCATAACTCGAACAAGTCGGTGAAAATCTACATGTCGGTTTTGTATAACGAGATATATACCTTCTATACAATTTTATTAAAAATATACATAACTTCGCCATTAAAAGCACTCCTTTCTATTTAATTTTAACAATTCACCTCCCCAATTTCAACTTTTTGCTCTATGAGATTAAAAATATATATCGATAATGATTATCGTTTATATTTTTTCACCTTGGAAAACATTGTCATATCAACATTTATTTTAGATAATAATTCTCAATAACTATTATAAGACTCCAAACTTTACATTACGTATTCATGGTGCTATAATTTAAGCATAAAATACAAACTAAAGGAGAGAATTTATAATGACACGTACAACAGAATTAAACAAACTTGTAGCAAACTTAACAGTATTATACACAAAATTACACAGCTTCCACTGGTATGTAACTGGACGTAGCTTTTACACACTACACGAAGTATTTGAAAACTATTACAACTATACAACTGAATCTTTAGATGAAGTTGCCGAAAGATTATTAGCAATCGGAGGACGCCCAGTTTCTACACTTAAAGGTGCTTTAGAAATCGCAACAATCAAAGAAGCAACTGAAAAAGAAACAACTAAAGAAATGGTTGCAGCTGTATTCCACGACTTCGAATTATTAATCAACGACTTAACTCACCTTATGAGTGTAGCTGAAGATGAAGGAGATCAAGGTACTTCTGACCTAGCATTAGGACTAAAAACTCAATTAGAAAAAAATGTATGGATGTTACGTTCTTACCTAGCAGACTAATATACATAATAGTAAAAGCTATCTGTCGCTCTATTGCGATAGATAGCTTTTTTTATATTTGTTTATGAACTGCGACCTTTTCTATTTAAGATGTTTAGGTTTATAGCATCTACATAATAGTTGCTTACCTGTCCATCCTTATCACTTATTTCAACATTCCAAGTCGGTATTAATACTTGATTTTCTGTCTGAGAAATATAAGTATAATATCCTAGGGTTGTACGAACTCTACAATTTTTTGGAATCAAGTCTTCATGGTACAACCTGTTTATAGCTTGATTAGATGTAACTAAGGTTTCATTTTTATCTTTTCTTATATTAGAAACTCCTGTTAGAGTAAATCGCTTGATGTCTCCATTACTTTCAACTTCAAAAACTATTCTAGCATTTTTATTTGAAAATACTCTGAAACTATCAATCTGCTGTTCATAAATAACCTCATTTTTATTAGAATTATAACTAGAGAATACATAATTTGCACTCAACTTCAATTTTTCAAGTAAAAATGAGTCTAATTCAGCTCTATAACTACCTTTGTTAACATTAGTTATAGCATTTTCTGAACTAACCTTTAGAGTTGATGTTTTATCTACATTTTCAACTTCAATCTTCAATCCATTATCTTCTTTTTTATAATCTTTCAAATCTGAAATAGTTACATTAACATAACCTAGATTATCACGTTTTGTGGCGTTTTCTTCGACAGTTATATTGTCATTTTTCATAGATCGTTCTATTATTTCTTTTTCTTGAACTATTTCAGTTTTATTCTTTTGAACTGTATAGACATAAAAAGTTAATAAGACTGCATTTAAAGCGACAAATAGATAAATAAATAATGTTTTCATCTTGCCCCAATTCATAGTCTCTCTCCCTTGTCTATTTTTTCTTTTATTTTTTTGAAACTCATATATCTGTCATTATACTTCACATACCATGCAGGTGTATAACTGAAACTGTTTCTGTCTTTATTATAAGTTTTATCATAACCTAAAACTATATCACCAATTTCTTTTAGATTAACCCTCTCGTAAAGATAGTTTATTACGTACTCTGTTTTTTCTACAGAATATAACTCCGCTTCTTTCGATGAAAGGTAAGTCTTAGTTAATTTTTTCGGTGATGTCAGTTTATATATTCCACTACTATTATCCTCTGATATTATATCAGCAAAACCATCTTTACTAAAAGCTATAGAGTCCTTGTACGCTTCTTGGAAAATACTAATTCCGTCTAAAGCTGTTGTTAGTTGGTAATTAGTATCCCCTACATAACCTAACTCTAAGAAACTAATAGTATTATTTATAGCAATAGTAGCTCCTACTTCACGTCCACCTTCATTAGATGGATTTGTATATACTAATCTATTATTTATAGATCTTAATATTCCATAACCATCAGTCACTTCATCTTCATTACTGATTCTAAGATTATCTTTTTTCTCAAAAATATCTCTCGCCAATTTATTTAAACTAACATCTTCAGCACTATATTCATCAATAACATTATCTTCATCGCCTTCTTTTAGATATATAAATTTATTATTTAAACTATATTTGGCATAATTTTGCTTTTTCTCATTGAATTTACTATTTATTTTTTCATATATATCTTGTTTTAAAGTAATTTGAAGATAGTTTTTATCATCTTTCTTATATAGATAAATCATATTAGGTCTATCTTTCAATAAAACTATAGTATCAAATTCTAAACTTACATTTGAATTGTCTTCAGAAAAGAATAACGGTTTAAGTAGTGCCGAGTCCAAAGTAACCTGATAATTTATCAATATTTTTTCAACGTTATTAGTCGTAATATCTTCTATGTTACGGTTTCTAACCCTTGATTCCGTACTCTCACTATCTGAAAGAAGAGACAATAACTCTTTTAATACTTTTTTATCTTTGACTCCTTCTACGCTAGCTACTTTTGTTATTGTATTTTGAATTATAGCTTCTTCCCTAGTTCCTTCTTGGTTTTTCACCACGCTATCTGGAATAAGGAAGTTCAGAAGATCATTTTTATTTGAATCAACTGTTTTCTGAGTAGATCTTTTCGTAAAAATTTCGTAATCTGGTTGATAAGTAATAATAAGATAAGATAAAGTTAAACTTAGTAAAACAAGTATACCTAAAATAACTGATTTTACAGTTTCCTTTTTTCTATTTCTCATATTACTCACCTCTATAACCATTCATCATCTATTTGTTCACAAGGTAGTGTTACAAAAATTATACTTCCATAACCTTCTCTACTTTGCGCCCAAATACGTCCTTTATGAGCTTCTACTATAGTCTTAGCTAGAGCTAACCCTAAACCAGTTCCACCCATACTTCTTTGTCTACTTTTATCAACTCTATAAAATCTATTAAAAATTTTATCAATGTGAACTAAAGGTATTCCTACCCCTTCATCTTTTATAGAAATACTAACTCTATTATGATGGTAATTCTGTCTAACTCTTATGGTAATATTCTTACCGTTTGGAGAATATTTTATAGCATTATTAACAATATTATCAAACACCTGTGTAAGTTTATCTTGATCTCCTTCGACAAATATCGGCGTTTTAGAAATATGCTTTATAAAGTTCTTTTCTGGATGTGTTAATGCAAATCTATCTGTAATCTGCTCAAGCATTTTATTTATATCAATGAACTCTTTTTCATAATGCTCTTCTTTAATATCCATTTTCCCAAGTTGCATAAGTTCATTTACCATTCTTATCATACGAGTAGTTTCTTTATGAATAGTATCGATAAACTGAGGAGCCAGTTCCTTATCTTCTAATACACCTTCTTCTAATGCTTCAATATAGCTATTCATAGTCGTTAGAGGTGTACGAAGTTCATGAGATACGGTCGATACGAATTCACGACGTTCTTTTTCCTGACGTTCTTGATCTGTTACATCATAAAGAACGATAATGTATCCTTCTAGCTCAGTTGACATCTGAGTTAGATCTTCTTTATCTTCTTTTTCTATCTTAGAGATTTCTGCTCGTAAAAGTAATTCATCATTATCATTAGACGCGTTAACAAGAAGGCTATCTTCCGCTTCTAGTATTTCCTCAATACTTTCATATTCTGTAATATTAAGAATTTTTAGAACATCTTTTCCGATAAAAATTTCATCATCACGTCCACCTAACATATCTTCAGCACTGGTATTTATAAGGATTATTCTACCATTATTATCAGTTGTAATAATCCCATCCATCATACTCTCGATAATAGTTGCAAGCTTCCTACGTTCCGTCTCCGTTACAGCCTGCTCTTCTTCGATTCTCTTAGAAATCTGGTTAAAGACTTTAGCAAGATCACCGATTTCATCATCTGCATCTATACCAACTACAGTACCATAATTTCCTAAAGCCATCTTCTTAACCTGAGAACTCATTTTTTCAATAGAACTCGTTACGGTTTTAGAAGCGACAAACCCTATTACAGTAGTAATTAATATCGATAATATAGTACCTACTATAAAGATTCGCGAAATACTATTTACCTCTTGATAAACACTTTCTATATCTGCCATAAGTGATATTACACCAACAACTTCATTATCTTTTTTCACTGGACTCACATAAATCCATACACGCTTATTGCTATCAGCATTGTTCTGAATTTGTTTAGTGCTCTCACCCGTTTTTATAACTTGACTAACAAGCGGATCAAACGATCTCTTAGCAAGATAATCATCATTTCCATTTCTTGATGAACTTGCTAAAATTTTCGAATTATTATCAATAACATTTACAAGTAGTAATTTCTGAATATTAAATTCACTAACTAGTTTTACTATTCCACTTTTTGAATCTCGTTTACTACTTGTGGAATCTTGATTAGAATTATTCTCCGCATCCGTCGACTCTTCTTCACTCTTTGCACTAGCCTTATCAAGCTCCTCACGAACATGGTAATTCAATATTTTTTCTTGTTCGATAATATTTTGTTCAAATGTATTTATATTACTGTTTCTTAATTGTGTTGTAAAGAACAATCCGATAAGTTGTAATGATATTATGTTGACCAATACATATACTATTACGAACTTAGTTCGAATTGATGAAAAGAATCTTTTCTTAAATTTCTTACCGAAAAAACTCATTACTCTTCACCTATAAAGTAACCAACACCACGACGTGTCATTATGTATTCTGGTTGAGATGAATCATCTTCTACTTTTTCACGTAATCTTCTCACGGTCACGTCAACCGTTCTAACATCTCCAAAGTAGTCATAACCCCATACTGTTTGCAGTAAGTTCTCACGCGTTAAAACTTGTCCGCGGTGTTGAGCAAGGTAGTAGAACAAGTCAAATTCTCTACGTGTTAAATCTATTTCTTCTCCATTTTTCTTAATAACATAAGCTTCTGGATAGATTACAATATCCTTAATTACAAGGTCACTACCACTCTTCTCTTCTACAACTTCTTCTTGTTGCTTAGTAACACGACGTAAGTTCACCTTAACCCTCGCCATAAGTTCACGTGTTGAAAAAGGTTTAGTCACATAGTCATCAGCTCCGAATTCTAATCCTAAAACCTTATCTATCTCACTATTTTTTGCTGTCAGCATAATAATTGGAATATTCTTTTTAGCACGTACTTCTCTACATACTTCCATTCCATCTTTTTTCGGCAACATCAAATCTAATAGAATCAAATCAGGATTTTCGCTAAAAGCAAGTTCCACCGCTTTTTCTCCATCATTAGCAACTATTACATCATAACCTTCTTTTTTTAAATTAAAATCTAGTATGTTAGCAATCGGTTCTTCATCATCGACTACTAGTATTTTATATTCTGCCATCATCTTCCTCCTTAGATTAATACTAAGTATTATTATATATTCTTACTTAGTCGCAAGAATGCATATAGCTATCTATATTATATCATTTTTCTTGAATAAGTTACAACTTTAAGCAAGCGATTAACACTCTATCACTTACGAGAAAACACAAAGTTTTTATAACAACCTATAAAACATATGAACCTGCCACTATACACATACAAAAAAACTCCTCATCTGACAAAAACGTCAGACAAGGAATCTATTATTGTTTTTCTTTAGCTTTCTCAATATTTTTTAATATGGCTTTTATGAAGAATTCGAAGTTAACATTGTATGGATTCTTATTCAAATTAGAGATCACAGTATCACTAGTAAGAAGTGTATTCAATTGTTTTTCTAACTCTACTATATGTTCCTCAGATAAATTACTTAATATTCCTACCTCTGCCAAACCAAAATCTTTATATTCTGAAGATAAATACTCGCCTTGACTTTCTTCACCCTCAAAAGAACTTCCGAATGACTTCTTATATATATCTAAAAAGCTCTTAATTCCGTGCATTCCCACTTCTTTAACTATAATTTCATCACCTACATAATAACCAATAGAAAGCAACTCGGCTATACGCGTAAATATATCATACTCCGAAACAACCCTCTTAACAGAACCCGTAAAAGAAGCTTTCTTAATAGCAATTTTTTTCATATTTCTAAGATATTTCTTCATACGCGTAGTGTACAACTCTCCATCAACTTCTTTATTCATAAAAATATCTATACCACCTATTAAATATATAGGAGCGGCATTGAAAACTATGCTTTCATTCACGTCGTACTCAATTGCAACTCGCTGCACAATACTTCCACCTAAAGAATGCCCAGTTAGTATGATATCATCACCATATTTTTTCTTCATTCTTGTATAAAATCTGTAACACGGAGTTAAATGTTCCCCTTGTCCTAAACAAATCCCTACAACATCAGCATACATATCTTTTTGTCTATCAAAGTAAAAATTCGTTCCTGTATAAGATAAAATATATTTTCCTTCTATAGTGTTCTCAAATAACGTCCCACTACTTCCTGTTTTTCCATCATAAAAACTACATACATAGTTCAACTCTTGCGGAAAATTATTTACTGCTTTTTGAAGATTAACATACTCTCGTATCACACTTTTGGGAACTTTGATTTTATCCATCGCTTCTATATGGTACACTATAAACGATGCGTAACTTGTCACTTCAAACAATCTATCCATTACTATTTATATCCATCCTCACAATATTTCTTAATAAGTATTTTATCACAAACAATTAATTTTTTCTTATTTTTTCATTATAAATAGTACTTTCTCAAATTAAGTTTTCAATTTTTTTTGATTTTTTTAAAAACAGAACCATAATTGATTATGATTTTCAATTAGCTATTTAAATCAATAATTATTTTTGATATAATAATTGTATAGATTTAATAAATACGGAATCAACTTACAGGATAGTTATTTCCATATCCTAAGTAGGAGGCTAAATTATGAAAATTTTACTTGCTTATTCTAGTAAAACAAAAAATACTAAGAAAGTAGCCGAGGCTATCTACGAACAGATAAAAGATCAAGGGGAAGTTGATCTACTCGACATAAAAAAACAACGAAAAAAACTAGAGAAAGAATACGACTTTTATATTTTAGGAGCATGGACAGATAAAACAAATGCTAATAAAAATATGCAACGTTTCGTAGATCAACAAGAGATACACGGAAAAGATGTCGCTTTGTTCTTAACTTGCGGTGTCCCTCGTGAACATTATCACGCTGATGATTCTATTAATAATTACATCGCATTTATGAAAGAAAGAAACAATAGAATCCATGAGACATTTGTTTGCCAAGGTAAGGTTGATCCAAAGGTTATGATAGTTTTCAAAATTCTTACTTGGCATGACCCTAACTTCATTCACAAAGTTACACCAGATCTTGTAGATATGGTTAAAGAATCTAAAAAACATCCAGATCCAAAAGACTTAAAAGATGCACAAATTTGCTTTAAAAATTTATTAGAACATAAAATTGCTCATGCAACAGCCTAAACAATAATATGAATTTAAAGACAGTTATCCACCAAATAGAGATAGCTGTTTTTTTTAATATTTATAGCTATTATCTCTATCAATTTCATATTTCAAGTCTAATGTCTTCAGATTTTTCCATTTTATTAGTGAATTATTTTTTTCATTAATTAGGATTATTTCTATTATATTTCAACAAATTTATTTTAATTAATATATATTTTTTCATAAGATTACATAATAATTATACTATTCGCTACAAACTCAATAATGGAGAGTTTCCCCGGATAGAATACTTATTAAATAGTTATAACCTCTATCCCCATTATACACAATATACTTCAATATTAAATATTATTAATTCACTATTGCTTTAAAATATTTTGACTTTTAGTATATAAGATTGTAAAATATTTTAAGTGATATGAAATCATATCATCAAATTCAATATAGTAGAATTTCGCCAACGAAATTCTTAGGAGGAATTATGATAAAAAAAGAATTTAGTAGCCTTTTAAAGAGCAAAGGTTTAAAAGCTACCATGGCTACCGTTCTTCTAGTTCCTGTTTTATATTCAGGAACCTTCCTAAAATCCGTTTGGAATCCATATGACAACACCGGAAACATGAAAGTCGGAGTTGTTAATCTAGACCAAAAAGTAGATTTTAATGGAAAAACTCTAGAAGTCGGGAATTCAATGGTCGATAAACTAAAAGAAAACAAAAAAGTAAATTGGCAATTCGTCGATAAAGATACAGCCGATAAAGAACTTCGCGAAGGAGACTACTACATGGTAGTTACAATTCCAGAGAACTTTTCTAAAAATGCTACATCTTTATCAAACGATAACCCAGAAAAAATGAACATCGACTTTACTACCAATTTTACGAAAAGTAAAAATGGTGAAAAAATTATGGAAACTGTAGCAAGTAACTTAACAAACACAGTTAAGGATCAAGTTGTAAAAACTTATACAGCTACTTTATACAGTAAGTTTTCTGAGATTGGTGAATCTCTTCACAAAGCAGCCGATGCTTCAAATACACTGAACAACGGACTTGGTCGTCTTAGTGAAGGTGGACAAAAACTTGGTAGTGGTATCAACCAACTTGCCGATGGTTCTGGTCGACTTTCTAATGGGCTTGGTCGCCTTAGCGATGGTGGGCAAAGACTTAGCAGTGGTATTAACCAACTTGCTGACGGTTCTGGCCGACTTTCTAATGGACTAACTCGTCTTAGCGATGGTGGAATAAGACTTAGCAGCGGTATTAACCAACTATCCGAAGGATCATGGAGACTGACTGCTGGACTTTATCGTCTTAGCGATGGTGGAATAAAACTCGGTAACGGAATTAATGAACTTGCTGATGGTTCTAAACGTCTATCTGATGGACTAACTCGTCTTAACGATGGAGGCGCTAAACTTGGTAATGGAATCAATGAACTTGCTAATGGTTCTAAACGTCTAACTGACGGACTTTCTCGCCTTAGCGATGGCGGCGCCAAACTTGGCAATGGAATTAATGAACTTGCTAATGGTTCTAAACGTCTAACTGACGGACTTTCTCGCCTTAGTGAAGGTGGACAAAGACTTAACAACGGAGTTAACGAACTTGCTAATGGTTCTAAACGTCTAACTGACGGACTTTCTCGTCTTAGTGAAGGTGGGCAAAGACTTAACAATGGAGTTAATGAACTTGCTGACGGTTCTAAACGTCTAAGCTCTGGATTAAGCCGTCTTAGTGAAGGTGGGCAAAGACTTAACAATGGAGTTAACGAACTTGCTGATGGCTCTAAACGTCTAACTGACGGACTTTCTCGTCTTAGTGAAGGTGGCGCTAAACTTGGTGATGGAGTATCTCAATTACAAAGTGGAGCTGGAAGATTATCAGATGGACTAAGTTCATTAAACGATAAAAAAGACGCATTAATCTCTGGTGTAAATGAACTAACTGAAGGATCTAATAAACTTACTATCGGTTTCGATACATTCAAAGCTAAGAGTATTATGCTTACTTCTGGTTTCAATTCTCTATACAACGGAAGCAAAGAATTTCAAGCTGGACTTTTAAAATATACTAACGGTGTTCTTACACTTAATGAAAAATTACTAGCTAAAAAAGAAGATTTAGAAAAACTAAATGCCGGAAGTGCTACATTAAACAATGGAATCGATAGATTATCAGACGGTATTTCACAAATCAACTCTGGACTTGCAGCTAAAAAAGATGATCTTAATAGACTTACTGCAGGTGGAGCTGCATTAGGTGATGGAGTAGCTAAACTTTCTGAAAGTACTCCAAAACTTGTAGATGGAGCTGATAAACTAAACACAGGATTAAACGCATTAAACGCTAACTTACCTAGCGACAGCGATTTAGCTGCTAAGAAATCTAGTCTAAATTCAACATTAGATAAACTAAAAGGATTAAAACTTACTTATAGAACTCATTTTAATCCACTTAATAGTGCTTTTGCAGAATTAGGTTCTCAATTAGAATCTATAAAAGCTCTCGTAGATCGTATAGAAACACAATCTACTACGACTACTACAACTACAACAGCACCTGCTCCAGCTCCTGCAGCCACTAATTTTTCAAACTTGGAGCAAACATTATCATCAATGCAATTAACACCTGAGCAAAAAGCAAGTATCCTTGCTGCCGCTCGTAACGATGTTGCTGCTACACCAGCACCTGCTGCTCAACCAACTACTACTGTTCAAAATAGCAGCAACAACAATAGCCAGATTAAAGCTGAACTTTCTTCAGCAGTATCTAGCGCAAACTCAAAATATTCAAGCATGAAATATCGTGTAGGAAGATTAAACTACATCCAAACTCAACTTGATAAATTCGATGTAAATACACTTTCTTCTGAACTTGAAGGAACAATTAGTGGTTTTTCTAGCATCAAAGACGCTGTCGGTAAACTTTCTGCTGGTAGTGGTCAATTAAAAGCTGGACTAACAATAATGAATGAAAAAACACCTACCCTTATGGCAGGATTCAATCAATATAAAGGCGGAGTAGATGCTACTGTATCTTCTCTAACAACAGGGGACTTAGCAAACGGACTTAACCAATTTGCTAGTGCGACTCCAAAACTTAAAGATGGAGTAACAAACTATACTAACGGTGTCAGTGCTCTAACTACATCAATGACTACAGGTGAACTAGCACAAGGTGTTGGAACACTTGCAGCTAAAGGATCTGAACTACAAGCAGGATTCGATAAACTAGGTGGTGGTATCAGCATAATGCATGAAAAACTTCCGGAATTAGCTGGTGGAATCGATGCTTTAGTTAATGGAAATGCAAGAATCAACGCAGGACTTAACAAACTTCAAGCTAAACTTCCAGAATTAAGTATCGGTATTAAAGAACTTGATAATGGTGGTAAAAAATTATATCAAGGACTAACAGATATGAAAGCTAAAGCTCCGGAATTAATTAACGGACTTAACAGTGCTAAAGCTGGATCTGAAAAACTTTCTAACGGACTTGCTGCTATGCAAGCTAAAGCTCCGGAATTAATCAATGGAGTTAACGCTGCTAAAGAAGGGGCTGAAAAACTTTCTAATGGTTTAGCTGCTATGCAAGCTAAAGCTCCGGAATTAATCAATGGGATTAACGCTGCGAAAGAGGGATCTGAAAAGCTTTCTAACGGACTTGCTGCTATGCAAGCTAAAGCTCCGGAGTTAATTAACGGAGTTAACGCCGCAAAAGCTGGATCTGAAAAACTTTCTAATGGACTTGCTGCTATGCAAGCTAAAGCTCCAGAATTAATTAACGGGGTTAACACTGCTAAAGATGGGTCTGAAAAACTTTCTAACGGTTTAGCTGCTATGCAAGCTAAAGCTCCGGAACTACTTAACGGACTTATCAACGCTAAAGTTGGGTCTGAAAAACTTTCTGGTGCTCTTACAATAATGCAAGCTAAAGCTCCGGAATTAATAGGCGGAGTTAACACTGCTAAAGACGGGTCTGAAAAACTTTCTAACGGACTTGTTGCTATGCAAGCCAAAGCCCCAGAATTAATTAATGGAGTTAATAGCGCTAAAGATGGAGCTAACAAACTTCACGGCGGACTTACTGCTATGCAGGCTAAAGCTCCTGAACTACTTAACGGACTTAACACTGCAAAAGCTGGATCTGATAAACTTTACAGTGCTCTTACAATAATGCAAGCTAAAGCTCCTGAGTTAATCGCAGGATTAGATAAAGCTAAAGATGGTTCTGGTTTATTAGCAGATAAACTTTCTAGCGGAGCTGATAAACTATCAGCAGCTAAAACTGGAGACAAAAACGTAGACATGATGTCTAACCCAATCAAAACTAATATTAGCGACATCTCAGAAGAAACTAGCTACGGAAACGCAATGGCTCCATTCTTCTTAGTATTCGGACTTCTAATCGCAGCTGCGGTATTTAACATCCTATTCCCAGCTCGTAAAGCAGAATACGGAGAGTCAACAAATAGTCTATTCACTTCAAGACTTGCATCAATGTCTACATTCGCAGTATTAGCTACAATTATCGAAGTTGTAGCGATGAAATTATTATTCGACTTTAGAATACAAAACTTCGGAATGTACTTCTTCGGATTAATACTTTCAGGTATCGTGTTTATGATAATAACACACTTCTTATCATACACGTTTGGAAAAGTTGGTAATGCTATTAGTATCGGATTTGTAGCTTTACAATTCGTTCTAACTACACCACTATTCCCTAAAGAAATGTTACCTTCTCTATACAGTGGATTAATTCCTTTCACACCTGTTTACTACGGTGACATGGCAGTTCGTCACGCTGTTCTTGGTGGTTTAACTGATGGAATTTACAACAACTCTATATTAATCTTAGTTGTTTTAGGAATAATATTCTTAACTCTTACTTACATCTCTTACAACAACAAGAATAATAAAGCTGTTGTGAATTCAGCAAAATAATAAACAAAAAATTCTAAGTAACATCAACATTTGTTACTTAGAATTTTTTTCTTAACAATTAAAAAGTACACATCTTTCTTATATCAAACTGTTTATTGTAATTCTAATCTGGATTATTTTAGATAACTATAAAAATACCCCCGAAAAAAGGGTACTGCACCCAAAAAGTTGGACAAAATATTAAGTTATTTTGGTTTAGTATTT
>NZ_CAUTDQ010000043.1:0-14615 GCF_963537375.1 uncultured Gemella sp. | reverse complement strand
ACCGTATTCCCAGTTAGCATAAACACCATGAGATGATAACTCTAGTTTATCTGCTACAGTTGACATAGAGTAATTGTTCATTTTTCGAAGTTTTTTCAAGTTTTGTGCCAGTAATGTTCCTTTATTCTTCAAAGTAATCCTCCTTTCTCATCTATAACTATTATACCTTTTTTTTTATAAAAAATCAAATTAAATTATAAATTTTCGAACCTTTTTTTTATACTAATATGAAATACAGTTTGTAAATTATGTGTAATTTTTACAGAAAAATTAGTATAAACTCTGATATGTCAACCTTGAGAAAAAATAAAACAACGCTATAATTAGCGTTGTTTTCATTCTTTAAATAGGTTTTTCAACAGTTAATATTTTTATATTTTTTAATAAAGTTGTATAAACATAATTGGCTGCTATAAGACCTGCGATTGAGGGGCAGAATGCGTTAGAAGCTGGTGGTATTTTAGCTTTACGTATTTCTGAATCTTGTTTTCCAATTTTTTCTAGATATTTTTCATTGGCGATTGTTGGACTTTCTGTAGAAAATACTACCGGTACTTTTCCACGAATTTTTTCTTTTTTAAATTTTGTTCTTATAACTTTTGCTAAAGGACAAACTGTTGTTTTACTAATATCAGCTATTTGGAATTTTGTTGGATCTTGCTTATTAGCAGCACCCATTACGCTGATTACCGGGATATTATGAGATAAACAATATTTTATTAAATGTATTTTAAACGTCACCGTATCACATGCATCTATTACGAAATCAAGTGGTTTCTCATAAAAAATAGGATAAGTATCTTCTGTATAGAAGTCTTGAATAGCTATAACTTCACATTCTGGATTAATAGCTAAAATTCTTTTTTTCATCTCTTCTACTTTACTGTGACCTACTGTTTCTGTTGTTGCATGTATTTGTCTATTTACGTTAGTAATCTCAATATTATCTTTATCCATTAATACTAATGAACCGACTCCTGAACGTGCTAATGATTCAGCAGCAAAAGATCCTACTCCTCCTATACCTAGTATTCCTACTCTTTTATTTTTTAATATTTCTAAACCTTCAGTTCCTATTACTAATTCATTTCTTGAAAATTGATGTAACATTTTATTCTCCATATTCTTCTAAACTTAAATAATAAAAAGACTGGAAATAATAACCAGTCTAAAAAAACCAAAACGCCGTAGATTCTTACCTAAATTGGTCCTGATATAATCAGGTGGGTACGATAGCCTTACTTTCTAAAGTCTTCTCAAAGGAAGCATTTTATACTGATAAGCGATTTTCGTTCCCGTTCAAAAAGTGTTAGGCCCGAATGTGAGGTAAGTCTTACAAGCGCTTTAGTTGTATATTTATATTTTACCACACTTAATCTTTTAAAACAACCTCAAAATTTGTATAATCATGTTGTTGTTTTTGTGTATTTTAATTTAAAACCTTATTAGTAAAAGGTTTCCATAAGATAAAAATATTTAAAATATTTTTCTAATATTAATTTGTTTTAGACTTATTTTATTTAATGTATTTATTTTAATTTAAAAGTTTTTTCAGAAACTTTCCTGTATAACTTTCATTATTTTTTATTAGTTTTTCTGGAGTACATTCTGCTAGAATTGTTCCTCCTCCTACTCCACCTTCTGGACCAAGATCTATTAGGTGATCACAACATTTAATAACATCTAGATTATGTTCAATAACTACAACAGTATTCCCACCATCAACTAACTTGTCAATTATTTTAATTAATCGACTAATATCATCAATATGTAAACCTGTTGTCGGTTCATCTAGAATATATAATGTTTTTCCAGTTGATTTCTTGTAAAGTTCACTCGCTAGTTTTACCCTTTGAGCTTCTCCTCCTGATAATGTTGTCGCACTTTGACCTAATCTTATATAATCAAGCCCTACATGCACTAATGTTTCTAGTTTATTTTTTATCTTTGGAATATTTTCAAAAAACTCATATGCTTCTTTTATCGTCATATCGAGTACATCACTTATACTCTTACCTTTATATTTAACTTCTAAAGTCTCTCTATTGTATCGTTTCCCTTTACATACTTCACACGGTACGTAAACATCTGGTAAGAAGTGCATTTCTATTTTTAGTATTCCATCTCCACTACAAGCTTCACAACGGCCACCTTTTACATTAAAACTGAATCGTCCTTTTTTGTATCCTCGTAATTTTGCTTCATTTGTACTAGCGTATAAATCTCGTATATCATCGAATACGCCAGTATAAGTTGCCGGATTACTTCGTGGGGTTCTTCCGATAGGACTTTGGTCTATATCAATAATTTTATCAATATTACCTTCAATTCCTTCTACCGATTTTACTACCGTTGTATCAATTTCTTCTTTATTAAGAACATTTTTTACAGAGTTAAATAATATCTCATTAACTAGAGTTGATTTTCCACTTCCTGATACTCCTGTAACTCCAATGAATTTACCAAGCGGGAACTTCACATTAACGTCTTTCAAATTATTTTTTCTAGCTTTTTTAATAACTATATTTTCTCCATTACCTTCTCTTCTTTCAGTCGGTACTGGTATTTTTTTACGTCCTGATAAATATGCTCCAGTTATAGAATTTTCATTAGCCATAATTTCTTCTGGTGTTCCAACCGCTACTACTTGACCACCGTGTTCACCAGCCTTAGGACCAATGTCAACAATATAGTCACAAGCCATCATTGTATCTTCATCATGTTCAACTACTAATACTGTATTTCCTAAATCTCTCATAGATAACATAGTATTAATTAGTTTTTCATTATCTCGTTGATGTAAACCAATTGACGGCTCATCTAGTATGTATGTAACTCCCATCAGTTTCGAACCAATTTGAGTCGCTAAGCGAATACGTTGAGCTTCTCCTCCTGACAATGTCCCTGAAGATCTATCTAATGTTAAATAATCTAGTCCTACATCATTTAGAAATTGTAATCTGGCTTTAATTTCTTTAAGTACTAGTTTGGCTATTGCATAATCTTTTTCGCTTAATTTTATACCTTGGAAAAATTCATAGCTATCTTTAATAGACATCTCACAAATTTCTGCGATATTTTTTCCAGAAACGTAAACCGATAATATCTCCGGTTTTAAACGTTGACCTTTACAGCTGCGACATGAATCCTCTTTAATATACTTAGCCATAGCTTCTCTCGTCGCTCTAGTCATCCCTGATTTATAACGTCTAAGGATGTTATTCGCTACACCTTCAAAATATACTATGCGTGTACGCATAATACCTTCATCATTAATATACTTATGAGTAATTTCTTCTTGATCATTTCCGTATAATATAATTTGTTGTTGTTCATTTTTCAAATCTTTAAACGGAGTATCCATATCTATTCCGAAGTGTTCACATGCACATTTTATTAGACTTGGATAGTATGTAGATGTTGCATTATTATAAACTAGAATTGCACCTTCATTTATTGATAAATCTTTATCAATTATTTTATTAATATCAACGGTTTCATGCATCCCTAATCCATCACACTCAGGACATGCTCCTTGAGGATTGTTAAATGAAAAGATACGTGGTTCTAAATCACCTAATGTGAAATCACAATGTTTACAGCTATATTTTGTTGAAAATAACTGAGTAGTTTCTTCTTTCACATCATCTACTTCTACTAAATCATTATTAGATAGATTTAATGATGTTTCTAACGAATCTGCTAAACGAGTTTCAATTCCTTCTTTGATTACTATTCTATCAATAATTACGCTAATAGAGTGTTTTTTATTTTTATCTAATTCTGGAAGATCACCCACTTCATATAGCTCTCCATCTATTTTGAATCGAATGTATCCGTCTTTAATTAATTTATCTATTAATTTTTTGTGTGTACCTTTTTTATCTTTTATGATAGGTGCCACGATTTGTATTCTGCTACGTTCTGGCATCTGCATAATCGCATCTACGATTTGACTTATTGAACTACTTTCTATCTTCTCATGATGATTTGGACAATAAATTTCTCCTATTCTTGCATAAAGCAAACGTAAGTAATCGTAGATTTCCGTTACTGTCGCAACTGTCGACCTTGGATTTTTTGATGTTGTTTTTTGATTTATTGATATTGCTGGTGATAAACCTTCTATAAGATCAACATCTGGTTTTTCTAAATTACCAAGGAATTGTCTCGCATAGGCGCTAAGACTTTCTACATATCTACGTTGTCCTTCTGCATATATAGTATCAAATGCAAGTGAACTTTTTCCACTACCACTAAGTCCTGTAATAACAACAAACTGATCACGTGGAATTTCTAAATCTATATTTTTTAGATTATTTTCTCTTGCTCCTTGTATTACAATTTTATTTTTCTTTTGCATAAATTACCTCAATGTTTCTATACAATCAAATTTTATTATTCATTGTAAAATTAATTTTGTGCCCTATTTTTTTAGACTCATTTAATTTTACATTAACTTCCTTATTATAACATAAATGTAATTGAATATTAAAAAAGAAAGTTTCAATGAAAATACAAAAATTTTGGAATAGTCTTTTAATCTTATAAATAGATATCAAAACATATTAAATTTATAATGCAAAAGATATGAAGCTCTTTTACTGATTTGTTCAATAAAAGAGCTTCATATCAAAACGTTATTTTAATCCTTTAAAACTATCCATTTTTATTTTTTCCTTACTTATTCCAGCGGATTCTAGAAAATTTTTCATAGTCTCAACATCATCAGGTTTGCCCGATAAAAGATATATTACTCTATTTCCATACTTATCTACTACCTTTTTAAGTTTATCTTGACTTTGTTCTATACTTCCACTAGTTTCATAAGTAAAATCTTGTCCTTTATTAGATAACTCTGTCAACTCTTTATTAAAGACCCTTACCCCATTATCTAAATGATTTAGTATAATCGAACGTTTAGAACTCCATTCTTTAATAATTGGTCTAATCGCTGCAATACCAACATCAGATGCAAAACACACAATAGGTTCTTGACCATCTACAACCTCTAAGTTTTTATCTAACCAACTAACGTCAACTTTTTCACCAATTTTTAAATTAGTTAGTTCTTGTTTAAACTTACTTCCACTATTTCGAGTCAAAAGAACAATCTCATTTTCATCTGGATTAGATGCAATAGTAAGCCAACGGTTATTTTCCTTTTTATCTTCAATATTAGGAACTGTAACTTTTATATATGAACCTGCATTCCAACTCATATTATGTGGCTTTTCAAATCGAAACACATAAAGATTATCACTTACATTATCTATTGATTTCACAGATATAGTTTGACTACGTCCAAGAAATACGAATATTCCAGACATTATTACTACCAGAATCGCCGCTATAATAAAAATAATAGTTAACATTTTTCTACCTCTTTTCATTTTCTTCCTCTTTCTTAAAACTATAGTTAATATGATGTAGCATAAGATACAATAATATTAACCAGATTTGTAACTCTATTTAAAATACAATTCTTTATAATGAATATTTTCTAAAATTCATTCATTTTTGTTTTAAAAGATAGTGACTCATATATCGAAATTTCTTAAGAAACACGATTTTGTCGAGTCACTTGCCGCATTAGTTTATTAGATATCTAAAAGCATTTATAAAGAGAAAATAAATATCAATAAGCCACTATCTATGTGTTCTCATGTGAATTTAGAACTTTTGTTGCTCCCCATTAAATAATCCTTTTACAAAATAAATTGCTAATCTTTCTGTTGTTTCACTAACATTAGGAATATCTTTTTCCGTAACGTTCATATCTATATAGTTAAAAAGAGTATAAATTTTCAAAATCTCTTGAATCTTTTCTTGAGAATACCCTTCTGTTTGCAATCGATTAGTAAAATTTTCAACTAAAAATTTATAGAATTGATTAGATGCCTTACCTTCTTCTGATGAATAATAGTTGTGTAATTCACTAGAAATAGCAGGATTGTACCACTCTGATAAAATCTTATTAGTTGATATTAAACTTCTTGATTGACCAAAAAGTTGTTCTGTTAGCTTAACTACATCACCTTCCCAATCGATATTGTTTATCATCAGTTGTCGAATACGATTATTTTCTTCTATATAGGTATCTAAAAAAATTGTTTCTTTACTATCATAAAAGTTATAGAAAGAACCTACTGCCATTTTTGCGTGTTTTGTTATTTCTGAAATTGACGTTGCTTTGTACCCTTTTTTAGAAAATACCTCATATGCCGCTTCTTTTAAAATCTTTTTTTTATCCATTATAACCACCTCTTGCTTAATGAATGAATATTTATTTTTATTCATTCATATTTTATCAAATATCCACTTTAAAGTCAATATTATAATACAATGTAAAATAAAAGAATAACTGATAGTGTATAATATTTTGTGTAAACAGAAAAGTCAAGAGAAGTTGAAAAAAAGACATAGAAAAAAGAGACTCCTAGGTGTAAAATAAAGTTAACCACAACTCATTACGAAAGGAATCTCTCATGAATAATAATAACACAAAATTAGTAAATGCACTACTAAAAGGAGAAGATATTTCAGAAATATTTAGAGCTGAAGTAGAAAAAGCTATAAATACAGTATTAGAAGCTGAGCTTACAGGATTTCTAAATTACGAAAAACACTCTGTAGAAGGATATAATACAGGAAATTCAAGAAATGGAAGTTATTTAAAAACAATATACAGTGAGTATGGGAAACTATCAATAAAAGTCCCAAGAGATCGAAATAGTGAATTTACACCTCAAACTTTAGTACCATATAAAAGAAACACACAAAATTTAGAAGAAATAATAATATTACTGTATAAAAGAGGCATGACTACAAGAGAAATAGGTAAAATTGTAGAACAATTGTATGGACACTATTATTCACCACAAACAATAAGTGTTATAACTAAACAATTAGATGAAAAAGTTAAAGAATATCATTCAAGAAAAATAACAAAAGATTATGCGGTAGTATATGCAGACTCAACATATATTAGTGTGAAAAGAGGAACAGTAGGAAAAGAAGCACTACATATATTAATAGGAATAACAATAAGCGGAGAAAAAGAAATCCTATCATATGAATTATTTCCAACAGAATCACCAGAAAACTACAAAGATATGTTAGAAGATCTTAAGAAAAGAGGTTTAAATAGAGTATTATTGTTTGTCACAGATGGATTAAAAGGAATAAAAGAAAAGCTTGAAGAAGCCTTTTCTAAAGCAAAGTATCAAACATGCTGGACGCATGTAATAAGAAATGCTTTACTAAAAGTAAGGTAAAAAGATAAAACAGAAATATCAGAAGATTTAAAAGCAGTGTATCAAGCATCGACAAAAGATGAGGCAGAAAAAAATCTAGCATTATTTATAGATAAATATAAAGAAAAATATCCTAAAGTAACAAATAGTCTATTAGATGTTAGAGATAGTCTATTTACATATTATTTATTTCCAAAATCAATAAGGAGAAGTATTTATACAACAAATATAATAGAAAATTATAATAAACATTTAAAAAAAGGAATAAAGAAAAAAGAACAAATTCCTAATGAGCGATCATTAAACAGATATGTTTGTGTATCAGCATGTGAATATAACGTAAAATATGCAGATATATCGCACTACGGTTTTAGTATGGCGAAAGAAGAATTAGAGAATATGATAGAAGAAATATATATAAACTAGCTTTTATTCCCTTCTAGAGTTTAGATTTTCCTATGATTTTGTCAAGAACAAGGGCAAGCCTTCTTTGAATTCTTGACAAAATCTCTTGAAAAATCTTATTAAACTCTAAGGAATAAAAGCCATAAAACTAATAAAATTATAAATAGTTAACTTTATTTAAAACATCAGATTGTATTTACACAAAAATCTTGACACTGCCATAATAATACGGCTGATATTTATTATCAACCGTATTTATTATAGACCCAGAAAAAACAGTAAACCTTTTTTGATTTACTGTTCTTGTATTAGTTATGTTTAATTGTTACTTCAATAAGCTGGTGTTTATTCCTATTTCTTACATAATTCGACTAAATGTTCAACAACATTTAATTTCCTCATTGTCATGGTTATTGAAAGCTGTTTTTCAAGATAATTAGTATTCAATCTTTTGGGACTTGCATCTCTTGGAAAATACATATATAAACATTCAGAACCAATAATAAACTTTTCATCTCCAAAGTCTTTATTTTCCAGTTTTTTTAGTTCATCTTCTCCCATACTATCGTTAGTGAATACTAAATGTATTCTTGAAAAATCATAATTTTCATTAAACGGATTTTCCTCAATAGCTATCTGTAATTGATTTTTTCTTTTATAATGACACTTAAATCTGCTCCTATTTCTTTATCTATTGTGTCATGAATTAACTTTGCTGTTTCCCCTTTTGACAACTCTGTTTCCAAAATAACATTACCACTTTGAATATAAGTCTTTACTTTTTTTAGTCCTACTTTTCCAAGTATCTCTACCAAAAATGACATTTTAGGTATTCTATTTTTTCCTGTTGGTGTTACTCCTCTCAACCCCTATGGTTAAGGGGAACATATCCAACATTGGCTCTCGTTTGTGGGAAGATATCAACGGTTTTGTCTGTTCGTGAGAACATATCAACTCAAATCATTTCATGGTTAATCCCTTATCAATGGCTTCCTGAATAATCTTATGACAACATACCCCCAAAGGATTGTTTTCCTTACAAAGCGAATTTTTCATTGCTCCAGTTATGGCATTTACTTCTTTAACGGTTTTCGCACCATGCTTTACAACTGCTTCAATTACCTGATCTTCTGTGACTTTGCTGCAATAACAAGCATACTTAGGATCTGCATCTTTCTTAAACTAGATAGGAACCCTAACTTGGTCTTTTAAAAATTTTATTTCTTTATCTAAGTTATAGTAAATAACGTCGCAGTCCTCATTCATGCATATCTTATATTGATCTCCATCAACGGCATTACGATAACCATCTGTCACCAAATGTTCAACGGTTATCCTACTAACTGTTACTCCTTCATTATTACAGACAGGGCAACTCTCCTTTGTTCTGTTTAAATTTTGTGTGATACATTCACAGCAACATTCATCAATAACTTTCAATTACATAACCTCCATATCTTTAAAACCATTTAATTCAAGGTAAATCCCAACCAATTTTCATTTATAGTTTTTAAATTAAAAAATACCCCTTGATTGTATCGTCAATTATCGGTATCATTCAAGGGGTGAATATGAAAAATAGTTTATAGATTCTTTACATTCAAAGCTCTAAAAGCATTTAATACTGCGATGATAGTTACACCTACATCTGCAAATATAGCTGCCCACATAGTAGTTATTCCAAAAGCACTCAAAATAAGAACAATTATTTTTATTCCAATTGCAAATACTATGTTTTGATGTGCAATTTTTAGTGTCTTTTTAGAAATCTTCATTGTAGTAGCAATTTTCGATGGCTCATCAGTCATAATTACAACATCAGCAGCTTCAATGGCCGCATCAGAACCTAAACCACCCATTGCTATTCCAATGTCTGCACGAGCTAATACAGGTGCATCATTGATTCCGTCACCAACAAAGGCAAGTTTACCTTTTTTAGATTTTTGCGAAAATAATTCTTCTAGTTTTTCAACTTTGTCTGCTGGCAACAGTTCTGCATAAACCTTATCAAGACCAAGCTCTTTAGCAACTTTTGAACCAATACTTTTATTATCACCTGTCAACATAACTGTTTGTTTAATATTAGCTGCCTTAAGTTCCTTGATTGCTTGTGCTGAATCTTCCTTTACCTCATCGGCAATTACAATGTAACCTATATATTTGTTATTAACAGCAACATGTACAATAGTACCGATCAGCTCTCCCTTGAAATAAGGGATATCCATCATTTTCATAAGTTTGATATTTCCTACCATAACCTTTTTGCCATCTACTGTTGCAATAACACCATGACCTGATATCTCTTCTACATCTGAAATACGACCATTGTCTATTTCTTTGCTATATGCACGTTTCAGTGAAAGTGAAATCGGATGATTGGAATAGCTTTCCGCATGTGCAGTTAATTCTAATAGCTCTTCTTTGGAAACTCCTTCTGGATGAATTTCCTGTACATTAAATACACCTTTCGTTAGTGTTCCAGTTTTATCAAAAACAACAATTTCAGTTTCTGCTAATGCCTCTAAATAATTACTACCCTTGACTAAAACACCTTTTTTTGAGGCTCCACCTATTCCACCGAAGAAACTCAAAGGAATTGAAATAACTAAAGCACACGGACAGGATACCACAAGGAATGCTAGTGCTCTATATATCCAATCACTAAAAGTCGCCCCGTCTATAACAAGAGGTGGTATAATAGCTAGAAAAACTGCAATTATAACCACAACCGGTGTATAATATCTCGCAAACTTCGTAATAAATTGTTCTGAATTGGATTTTTTACTACTTGCATTTTCAACTAAATCAAGAATTTTACTTACAGTAGATTCTCCAAATTCCTTGGTAACCTCTGCTGTAATAACCCCATTAATGTTGATGCACCCACTTAGGATATCACTTCCAACTTCTACTTCACGAGGAACAGATTCGCCTGTTAGCGCCGATGTATCAATCATTGAACTTCCCTCAATTACCTTTCCATCAAGAGGAATTTTTTCTCCTGCTTTAATTACAATAATATCTCCAATTTGTACTTCATCTGGGTCAACTTTGACAAGTTCATCACCTTTTTTAACATTTGCATAATCTGGTCGAATATCCATAAGGCTTGCAATTGACTTTCTCGACTTGCCAACTGCATAGCTTTGAAACAGTTCTCCAACTTGATAAAACAGCATAACTGCAACACCTTCAGGATACTCACCAATAAAAAATGCACCAATTGTTGCAATACTCATTAAAAAATTTTCATCGAAAACTTGACCTTTAAAAATATTTTTTACAGCTCTTTTTACAACATCTCCACCTACAATAATGTAACTTATTATAAAGAGAGCAATCTGTAACCATTCGTTATTTAAACTAAGCAATACTGCTGTAGCTAACACGGCTGCACCAATAATTATTCGCCATAGTCGTTTTGTCATACTAAATAGCCTCCTTTAAGCCTTTTTCATAGTTGTATCGGGTTCGATTTTTTTAACTATTTTTTCGGCCTCTGCTATTATTGTTGGCATTTTTTCATCCTCACCATCAATAACGAGTTTTGTGGTCATAAAGTTAACAGTAGCTTCTTTCACTCCATCAAGCTCATTAATAGCCTTTTCCATTTTTGCCGCGCAATTTGCACAATCTAAACCTTCAAGTATAAATTTCTTTTTCATTATTAAATCCTCCTAAATATTATTTGTAATTTTATTTTGAATACTACAAGTCTTTTTCAAATTTTCTTGAAGCATTGCTCATTTGAAATGAAGACTTAATTATATGCCCAAATATCTTCAAAAAATATTCTATTCTACCGCATTACTACTTCTCGTTGATATGAATTAGACCTTGGTCAAATATTTCTCTTACATGATCATCAACTAATGAATAATATACTACTTTGCCTTCTTTTCTGTTTTTCACTAAATTAGCTTGTTTTAAGACTCTCAGCTGATGGGAAATTGCTGATTGTGTCATGTTAAGTAATACAGCGATATCACAAACACACATTTCAGCTTCATGTAAAGCCCATAATATCCTGATTCGTGTTGAATCTCCAAATACTTTAAATAATTCTGCTAGATCATAAAGGCTTTCTTCTTGAGGCATTTTATCTCTAACTTGATTTACAATATCCTCATGAATTACATTGCAGTCACATCTTTCAATTGAATTAAATTTTTTAGTCATATTATCACCTCTTTTTAAATCATTTCATCTGATTACTTGAACAAGCATTCATACGTTGTATGTTTATTATATTATTATTTTTCTCTTGTGTCAATAGTTATATGAGCATTTGTTCAAGTGTTTTTATATTATTTAAAATATCTCAAAAACATCTACTAAGACATTAGTACAGTCCTTTCTCGGTATCCTGTTCCTACATATCCTTTAAACAATTCCTTAAAAATAAAGACTTCTCCTTCGTACAAGTTTTCGGTTTCTTTAATAGCTTCATCTAACAGCTTATTACATCACTCATGTGGTCAACTCCTTATCAATAACCTTATAAAAACAACATTTTTGATAATATCACATGTATAAATCATGTAAAAGTCAATGCAAAAACCGCCAATCAAGAGAACCTAACTCTTAATTGACGGTTTATATTAGTATTAAATCATACTTCCATTTCAATTCCAGATTTAAAGTATATTACAAAGTGGTCATCATAAACACTAACATTCTGGATAATCTTCCTTACTAGGGTATCATCATAACGTGTAACCATTACTGGAACATAAGCTATAAATTTCGTCTTTAAAATGTCCGTTATTTGCATTTAATATGTTGGGTACATTTTCTAGCACAAAATACTTCGGTCTAACAACACTAACTACCTCAAAAAAATATTTAAATAAATAATTACGTGGATCATCCATTATTTTTCTTTTCCCTTTTTGAGAAAATCCTTGACAAGGTGGTCCCCCAACAATTACATCTATATTTTTATACTCATTAAAAACATCATCAATATCTAATTTTGAAATATCTTCATTAATCATTTTCACTTTAGGATGATTTTTTTTATAAGAATTAGCTATAGAATAGTCAACTTCATTTGCTAAAACAATTTCAAATCCTGAGTCGAAAAATCCTTTAGATAGTCCACCAACTCCAGAAAACAAATCAATAACTTGTCTTTTCATCTTCTACCCTCATACTCGCTAATTTAGCATATTTTTCTTCTAATTCAACATCGATAAAATTTCTATTTAATCTATAGCTTGCAATTGCAGAAGAACCGCTTCCTAGAAATGGATCTACTACTAAATCGCCCTCATTTGAAAGCAATCTTATAAAATGTTCGAATAATATAATTGGCTTTTGTGTTGGATGTTTACCTAATTTCTTTTCCCTAGCAGTCGTGACAGATGTTTCAATATAGTCTAGAACCAATTTACCTTTATTATTGAATGTTCCTGTTTTTGTTTTATAAGTAAAATATATCCAGCACTCATTTGAATTAACAAAATGTAAATTCATATTTCTAGGCATTGGATTTGTTTTGCGCCAAATTCCAGTGGTTTTATAATAAAAACCAAATTCATTTGCTATTTCAACAAGAGTTTCAACCCTTAATATTGACATAAAAACTATCATGGAAGCACCATTCTTAAGTATCCTACTTGATTCTTTAAAAACAATCTCATATGGTCTTTCCAATCATTAAAATCTAAATCATCCCAACCAGCAGCACCAAAAAAATTAGAACGCATTTTTTGTAGATTTGTATATTTCCCGTTCATGAAATTCGCAATATTATATGGAGGATCTGTAATAATTAAATCAACCGTAGATGAGTCTAACTTCCTCAATCCTTCTATGCATTCTCCATTTATTATTTCAATCATTTTTAATACACTCCATAATTTCTGATATGTCGCAATCCAATGCATCACAAATTCTGAGCAAAATATCGGTAGTTACATTCTCACCATTCTTTAATTTATAAAATGTACTCCTACTTACATTTGCTTTTTCCATAAGCTCATTATGTTGTATATCTAAATCAATAAGTTTTTTAAATAACCTTTTATAACTTAATTCCATATAACCTCCAAGATTATTTTTTCGATAGCTAATCTCGTACATATATACATTAAAAAAATACTTATGTTTGTTATTACATACAAATTTATTATAACATTAACTATAGGTTATTTTTAATCAATTGATACATCACTTTAAAAAAGCAAAAAAATAAAGGCAGTCCGGAGACTACCGATATTTATCTCTCTGCACCTTTGCTATGATCTTTCTTATTAGACTTAGTTTTGTCATCTATCTTAAAGCTTTTTATTTGACCTAATATAGAATTTTTTCCTCATCATCATACCCTCCAACTTTTGAGTATAAAAATAGACAATAGAGTTTTTAATTTCTATCGTCTAAGATTATCTAATATTTATTTTTCTTTAAATTGATTTTATTGTATAGTTTAATAATTCTATTAATCCAATTATAAAAATTAAACTGGGATTCATAACAAATCCCAGTTTTATAATTAGCGTGTTCTTTTAATATAATTTTATTTTAATTTCTCCCCTCTACCCGTTCGTTTCTCTTATCTTTAAATAACTAATATATTTCATCTTAATAATATATTATAACACTTAGAGATATATACCTGCTATTTTACCAATCATTCAACTTACACTTCTAAAAATATGTTAACTTACTCTTAAACTTGCAATAAAAGAAGCTAACGCCCAAAATAAGCAGAACACCATAATGATATACAACAACGCCGTTCCAATACCAAGTAGGAATGTAATAAATGCAGAAAGTCATATGCTGTCATTCTTTTCTATTAAATCATTTTGAAGTGTCTCAAAGCATCCATGATGGCTTCTTCTTTTTCAGGTGTACACTGTGGAATAATTTGTTTCTCCTTTTTTGACTTGTTGTAATGTTCTCGTAATTCTATTCCACATTTCCTTTTTATCTGTGCAATATATA
>NZ_CAUTDQ010000042.1:0-15312 GCF_963537375.1 uncultured Gemella sp. | reverse complement strand
AATACCGACCTCCAAAAAGTTAGATTTTTTGGTCTAACTTTTTGGGGTCGGTACACGAACCCAAAAGCCCTAAATTTTAAAAAGTGTATATGAAGACTAATAGACGCAGTGGTTTATTGATATCTAAATACGCTTTATAAAAACCCTTTTTAGATATCTAATAAACTTTGCGGGGTGACTCGACAAAATCGATTTCTTCGAAATCACGATTTTTGAGTCACTCCCTTTAAGTCGGTGTATATAGTTATTTCATATCATTTATTTCAATAATAGGTGAATCAGTATTGTCGAAAATTCCTTTTACTACTGATCTTGCTACTTTTTCAACTGGAAGAGGATAAACATTTTTGAAAAATGGTATCCCTAATTTTGAAAAGAATTTAATAGGTAATATATTGAAATAAGAGGTAAGTCTTTCTTTACCATACATAAGGCCTGGGCGTACTATTAGATATTCTAGTTTTGAATCTACTACTAATTTTTCTCCGTTGCGTTTACTTTCTATATATTGTTTAAAGCCACCATTTGCAGAAAAATATACAAGTTTATTGATATTTTGTTTTTGGCATAGTTTAATTGTCTGTGCTACACTCTCTGTATTTAGTTTTGAATATAGCTTTTTATTTTTAATTGTTCCAATTAAATGAATGGCGATATCGTATTTTTCGTTGGTTATTATATTTTCGATATCAAAAATATCTCCATGTATCCAAGTTGCTTCATCTTTAGAGATAGAGTAGTTTTGAGATCTAGATAAATAGCTAACTTTTACGTTGTATTTTTTTAATTCTTTAATTAATGCTTTTCCAACAAAGCCATTGCCACCGATTAGTAGTATGTTCATATGTACCTCGAATTGAATTATTTTTCTCATTTAAAATAGTAACATAACTTAGTACCCGAGTAAATTTATTTAAACTAATGAAAAAAAGATGATATAATAGTATCAATTTAAAAAGGAGTGTGATTGAATGAAAATAGGTTTAGTATTAGAAGGTGGGGCGATGAGAGGATTATTTACAGCAGGTGTCCTTGATGTGTTCTTAGAAAATGATATAGAAGTTACTGATATTGTTGGAGTTTCTGCAGGAACACTGTTCGGAGTAAATTATGTTTCTAAACAACCTAAAAGAGCACTACGATACAATGTTAATTATATTAATGATAAAAGATATATGAGTTTAAAAAGTTGGATTAGAACAGGTAATCTAATAAATAAAGATTTTACGTACTATAAAGTTCCATTTCAACTTGATGTTTTTGATAATAAAACATTTAAAAATTCTAAGACAAATTTCTATGCTACTGTAACAAATATAGAAACTGGAGAAGCGGAATTTATAAAAATAACAGATCCTTACAAACAAATGGAGACGTTAAGAGCAACTTCTGCACTTCCGTTCATATCGGAAATAATTGAAATAGATGAGAAAAAGTATTTAGATGGTGGAATAGCTAATAGTATACCGATAGACTTCTTTGAAAAACAAAACTTTGATAAAATAATTGTAATACTAACAAGACCAATTACATATAGAAAGAAAAAATCAACGAGTCTACAATTCAAGTTATTTTATAAGAAATATCCGCATCTAATTGAAAAGTTGGAGAATAGATATAAAGACTATAATGAAACTGTTGAACGAATATTAGAATTAGAAAAACAAGGGAAAGTATTTGTTATTCGACCAAGTGAGGATATTACTGTAAAAAGATTAGAGAAAGATACACGAAAATTAAATCATGTCTATAACTTAGGATTAAAAGACGGTAAGAATATAATAGAAGATTTAAAACAATACATTAGTAATAAAGGAGAGAAATAAAATGAGTGAAGAAATTAAAATTAATCCAGAAGAATTTGAAAGAAAATCTAAAGATGAATTAAAAAAAGAATTATCTGATTTAGAATATGCAGTTACTATGGAAAGTGCAACTGAGAGTCCGTATACTGGACAATATTGGGATAGTTTTGAAGAAGGTGTATATGTAGATATAACAACAGGTGAACCATTATTTTCTTCAAAAGATAAATTTAAGTCGCACTGCGGTTGGCCAAGTTTCTCAAAACCAATTGAAAAAGAAGTTACTAGATATTATAAAGATAACTCGCATCTTGTAGAAAGAATTGAAGTTAGAAGTAGAGTGGGAGATGCTCATTTAGGACACGTATTTCCAGATGGTCCAAGTGAATTAGGAGGGCTTAGATATTGTATAAACAGTGCTTCTATAAGGTTTATTAAGAAGGAAGATTTAGAAAAAGAGGGTTATAAAAATCTATTAGAATTATTTGAAAAATAGCAAATTAAAGAAGTAAATGATAAATGATATCGTTTACTTCTTGTTTTTTGTAAAAAAATAAGATATTTTTAATATATGTCTACCAAATCAATTCGATATAAATAGTTACAGTATAATAACAGATTTTTTATAGATATAAAATATCCATAAAAAAATAAACATTGAAAGTTAACGTTTTCATTATTTTTACAATTGGATTTCCAAAGAATTACATCAATATTTTACTATTAATTTGGTAGACAATTCAGAATTTATAATTACTGTATTAATACTGGAGTTCACAAAATGTACACAATTTGAATAAGAAAAATATTGTCTTAGTAATATGTATGCGGTACACTAAGAGTGTAACAAATAGTTTAATTAATAAATTTATTTATCACATATATAATAAAAAATTTTAAGGAGTGACATTAATATGACAACAGTTGCAGAAAAAAAAGCATTCGTTGGTGGTAAATGGCAAACAGAGGTAGATTTAGTAGATTTCATTAAATCTAACTATACTGAATATAGAGGAGATGCATCTTTCCTTGCAGGACCAACAGAAGCAACTACTAAATTAGTAGAAAAATTCAATGATTTAATGCGTCAAGAACGTTTAGCTGGTGGAACATTAGATATGGATACTAGCATTCCTTCAACTATCCTTTCTCACGGACCTGGATACATTGAAAAAGATTTAGAACAAGTTGTTGGGTTACAAACTGATAAACCACTTAAACGTGCGTTAATGACATTCGGTGGTATTAACATGGCTGTTAACAGCTGTAAAGCATACGGATACGAAGTAGACGAAGAAGTTATTAAAATCTTCACTGACTACCGTAAAACTCACAACCAAGGTGTATTCGATGCATATACTCCAGAAATGCGTTTAGTAAGAAAATCTGGTGTAATCACTGGTCTTCCAGATGCATACGGACGTGGTCGTATTATCGGGGACTACCGTCGTGTAGCTTTATATGGTGTTGACCAACTTATCGCTTGGAAAAAAGAAGACTTGGCTCAAATCGGAGCTGATGGTGTTATGACTGAACACGTTATTCGTGACCGTGAAGAAGTTAACGAACAAATTCGTGCTTTAGGTGAATTAAAAGAATTAGCTAAAATCTACGGATTCGACATTTCTGAACCAGCTACTACAGCTAAAGAAGCTGTTCAATGGTTATACTTCGGTTACTTAGCAGCTATCAAACAACAAAACGGTGCTGCAATGTCAATCGGTAACATCGCTACATTCTTAGATATTTATATCGAAAGAGATTTACAAGATGGAACAATTAACGAGTCTCAAGCTCAAGAATTAATTGACCACTTAGTATTAAAATTACGTTGCGTTAAATTCGCTCGTACTCCAGAATATAACCAATTATTCTCTGGTGACCCAATCTGGGCTACATTAATCGTAGGTGAAATGTTAGACGCTGAAAGATCATTAGTAACTAAAACTGACTTCCGTTTCATCCACACATTAGATAACATGGGTAACTCTCCAGAACCAAACTTAACTATCCTTTGGTCTTCTAAATTACCAACTGGATTCAAAGAATTCTGTTCTGAATCTTCAATCAACCACAGTGCTATCCAATATGAAAGTGATGAATTATTAGCAGACTTCTTAGGAACTTGTGACAAATCTATCGCATGTTGTGTAAGTGGTATGACTACTGGTAAAGATATGCAATTCTTCGGAGCTCGTGCTAACCTAGCTAAAGCTTTACTATACACTATCAACGGTGGACGCGATGAAAAATTAGGAATCCAAGTTGGACCTAAAACAGAACCTCTACGTGGTGTATTAAACTACGATGAAGTTTGGGCTAAATTCGATGTATTCATGGATTGGTTATGTAAACTATACATCAATACATTAAATGTAATCCACTACATGCACGATAAATATTCTTACGAAAGCTTAGAAATGGCGTTACACGATACTAAAGTTAGAAGATTCATGGCAACTGGTATCGCTGGATTCTCAGTAGCAGTAGATAGTTTATCAGCTATTAAATATGCTAAAGTAACTCCAATCGAAGATGAAACTGGATTAGCTGTAGACTACAAAGTTGAAGGTGAATTCCCAACATTCGGTAACAACGATGACCGTGCAGACGAAATCGCTGTTGAATTACTAAAAACATTTATGACTAAACTTAAAAAACACCCAACATACCGTGCAGATGAAACAACAACATCTATCTTAACTATTACTTCAAACGTAGTATACGGTAAAAAAACTGGTAACACTCCAGATGGACGTCGTGCAGGAGAACCATTCTCTCCAGGTGCTAACCCAATGAACGGACGTGACCAAAGTGGAGCTCTAGCTTGCTTAAGCTCAGTAGCTAAATTACCATATGAATACAGCCGTGATGGAATCAGCTTAACTGCTGCATTTACACCAAGCTCATTAGGTAAAACTAAACAAGATCAAATCAAAAACTTAACAGCAATGATGGATGGATACTTCAAAAAAGGTGGTTACCACTTAAATACTAACGTATTCAATAAAGAAACATTACTTAAAGTTATTGAATCTCCAGAAGATTATCCAAACTTCACAATTCGTGTATCAGGATACGCTGTACGTCTAATCAGTTTAACTCCAGAACAACAACGTGACGTATTAAGCCGTACAATGCACCAATTCATGTAATTAAGAAAAAGTAAGAAGGTGGAGGCTACGGCCTCCACTTTTTTAGATTAATAAATAAAACTATAAAAGTGTTTACAAAATAGCAATGAATACGTTATAATTGAACTATAAATAGCAGAAGGAGGAGATCGCATATGGAAATGGAAAAAGTAAAAGTGAATTCTGCAGAAGAGAAAAAAGAATTAACAGCAAATGTTCACTCAGTTGAATCTTTCGGTAATGTAGATGGTCCTGGAATAAGATATGTAGTATTCTTTCAAGGATGTATGTTAAGATGTAAATACTGCCATAATCCAGATACTTGGAAAATGCACAATCCTGATGCTAAGGTTATGACAGTAGATCAACTTACAAAAGAGATTGTAAAATATCGTGATTTCTTTGAAGCTAGTGAAGGTGGAGGAGTAACAGTAAGTGGTGGAGAATCTTTACTGCAAATTGATTTCATTTTAGAGCTTTTTAGAGAATTGAAAAAAATTGGTATAAACACTTGTGTTGATACTTGTGGTGGTTTCTATGTAAATGCACCAAGTATGAATGAAAAAGTATTAGAATTAATATCTTTAACTGACTTATTCTTAGTAGATATTAAACATATTGATGATGAACACCATATGCGTTTAACTAAACGTACAAATAAAAATATTATTCAATTTACTAATTTCTTAAGTGAACATGGAGCTAAAATGTGGATAAGACACGTACTTGTTCCAAAATGGACAGATGATGATTATTACTTAAAAAAATTACGTGAATATATTGATACATTACATGGAGTTGAGCGTGTAGAAGTATTACCTTACCACGATATGGCAAAATTTAAATATAAAGAATTAGGAATAGATTACGAATTAAATGATATTAATCCACCTACGAAAGATAGAATAAAAAATGCTATCGAGATTCTAGGTGCACGTGATGATGTTAGTTAATTAAGATAAGAGGTTGGAAAATTATTTTTTTGCAACCTCTTATATATTTATATAAAGACGACTAAAAGCTAAGTTGCTATTAGTCGTCTTTATGAATTTTATTATTGAGCTGAAGTATTTCCTTCTAACATTGATTTAATGTATGCTTCAACATCACTGTTACTTGATTTAACATTGTACTCTTCAAATAATTTTTTAAGAGCTTTACTTACGATAGTGCTATCTTTCTTAACAGCTTCTTCAGCAGCTTTTTCAGCTAATGCTGGTTTTAATTCGTCGAATGATGAGTCTTTTTCATCTAATACTTTAATAATGTGATATCCAAATGAAGTTTTTACAACATCTGATATTTTATCTTTACTTAATGAGTATGCTGCATCTTTAAATTCTTTAACAAATGAATTATCTTCTTTAGAAGACCATCCTAAGTCTCCTCCGTTAGAAGCGTTAGCAGTATCGTTAGAATTTTCTTTTGCTAATGTAGCAAAATCTCCACCATCTTTAAGTTTTTTAAGTACTTCTTCTGCTTTTTTCTTAGCTTCTTCATCACTTAATCCATTTGGATTTGATTCACTTTTAACACTTATAAGAATGTGAGCTAAGTGATATTGGTGTTTATTTTTTTCATAGCTTTCTTTAAGTTTGTCATCGTTAGTTCCAGCGTAGTCGTTAATTAATAATGTTTGAGCAGCTTTAACTTTTAGACCGTCTTTATATTTATCAAGAGTGAATCCTTGTTGTTTTAAAAGTTGTTCAAATTTATCTTTACCACCGTATTGTTCTTGAGCTTTTTGAAGTTGCTCATCGATAGTTTTTTGATCGATTTTATTTTTATATTTGTCTAAAAGTACTTTTTGAATCATCATACTAGTAGCTGTTTTTGAAAGTTGACTAGCCCCAATACTTTCTACGATATCTTTTTCTGTTACATCTCCTGCTTTACTAGAAATATATTTTGTTCCTCCAGTAGAGCATCCTGCTAAACCTATAACTGATATACTAAGAGCTATAGGTAAAATAGCTTTTTTAAATTTCTTCATTAAATTTTGTCCTCCTATGTGTACATATGTATTAATATATCATATTTTTTAATATAAAACAACTAAAGAATCGGTGAAATCAACCTTGCAAAGGCTTCTTTAATTCTTATTAGTAAACTTCTTTGTTGATATTTTTCAAAAGAAACTAGTGAAGACTTTTCTATATCTTTTAAGAAAAGATGTCTAAATTCTTTTGTAGTTTTATAGTCATACATAAATGCATTAAGTTCAAAGTTTAGTTTGAAACTTCTATAATCGAAGTTTGCACTTCCTAAACTTGAGACTTCATCATCGATGATAATCATCTTTGTATGAATAAATCCATTTTCGTAAATATATGTTTTCGCACCTAATTCAGCTAATTCTCCAATAAATGAGTATGTTGCCCAATAAACAAACATATGATCAGGTTTATTAGGTACCATAATTCTAACATCAATTCCGGATAATATTGCCATTTTTAATGCATCCATAACACTTTCATCAGGAATGAAGTAGGGTGACTGAATATAGATGTATTTTTTTGCTCTCGAAATCATATATAGATAGCTATATTTGATTTTTTGAAGTTTATTATCAGGGCCACTAGAAACTAATTGAATTGGTAAATAATTATCAACAGGTGTTGAAATATGATCAGAAGTTAATTCTAGTTGTTCTGTTTTTTTAGTTGACTGTGAATTCCAGTCATCTATAAAACGATACTCCAAAGATCCTACAGCTTCTCCTTCAATTCGAAGATGTGTATCTCGCCAGTATCCAAATTTTTTATCTAATCCTAGATATTCATCCCCAACGTTAAATCCACCAGTATAACCAATATTACCATCTATTGTAATTATTTTTCTATGATTTCTGTAATTCATACGAAAATTAATCAGTGGAAGTTTTGATTTAAAGAATTGTTTTATTTTTGCATTGTTTTTAGTAAGTTTTCTTAATGAAGAAATACTTAATTTTCTTGAACCAATATCATCATAAAGAATATATACATCTACACCTTCTAGAAGTTTTTGTTCTAGTAGGTGAAAGAGTTGTTTACCGATTCCATCTTTTTTTAAGATATAATATTGAATATGAATATAGCTTTTAGCATTTTTAATATCTTCAAATAATAATCTAAATTTTTCTTTTCCATCTGTAATAATTTGTATTTTATTATTTTTTGACAAGAATGATTTATCTGTTTCAAAATTTAATTCTATTAGATTTCTATGTTTGTGTATTACTTGTTCATTTTTTGAGATTTCATAAGGAGTTTCCCTTTTCAATAGATTTTGTTGATATTTTATCTTCTCATCATCTGAAAAAGGAAAGATTTTTTCCCTATATATAGGTCTTCCAAATATTAAATAAAGAACAAAACCTAGGTATGGAAATAGAAATAGAACTAATATCCATGCCCAAGAAGACGTAGTAGTCTGATATTCTATAAAAACAATAGAAAATGCTAATAAAGTATTTATTATTAAAAATATAGTTAATACAATATCAAAGTTTATATCGTTAAAAATAGAAGTTATATAGTAAAAAACACTTGAAATATCAATGTTTAATAATTGTAAATTAATATAATTCATAATATACCACTCCTAATTTAATAGTACCTTAAAATATATTAAAAGTCTATTAATAATATTTACGTAAATAGTGATTTTTCTTTCTACTAATAATATATAATTAACGCTAATATAAGATGGACTATTTATTTCTGAATGTATGCGGATTAGTAATAGTTAAAATTATTGATTAATTTTTGTGATATGAGTTGAATTTTTATGAATTTATATTATAATGGAATAGAGAACAAAAAAGGAGAATGTTATGCCTAATAATATTTTAGAAGAATTAAAAACGAAATTTGAAGATTTTGCAAGCGAGTTAGAAAATATTGAACCTGAAAAAGTTGATTTAACTCAAATTGATAGATTAATTGCATTAGTAGAAGAATTAGATAACGAAATTAAAACTATAAAATAATAGTAGAATTGGATAAGCTGAAGTGGGAGTGTTTTGCTTTTACTCAGCTTATCTTTATGAATGAGGATACGATGAAAAATAAAAACGGTAAAAAACTAAACGTCTTACTTACAATTAAGAAAATAGGAATTAATGGTGAGGGGATAGGATATTATAAAAAGAAAATTACTTTCGTAAAAGGTGCACTACCTGACGAAGTTATAGTTTGTGAAATAGTTGAGGAAACACCAAAATATATTATTGGTAAACTTGTTAAAGTAAAAGAACCTAGTCCGCATAGAGTAGAAATCAAAAGAGAATATGCTGAGAGTGGAGCTTATGGTTTAGCTCATGTTAGCTATGAAAAACAACTTGAATATAAACGTACAATTTTGTTAGATGCTTTTGATAAATACTATAGGCTACCAAAACCTGATAAGTTAGTATTAAAAACATTAGCTAGTCCTGTAACTGAAGGATATCGTAACAAAAATCAATTTCCTTTAGCTGTTAGAAATGGGCGTGTTATTGCAGGATTATATAGAGAAGGTTCTAATGATTTAGTTGAAATTAATGAAGATTTAGCATTACACGAAAATGGTAATAAAATAACAAACTTAGCTAAGAAATTACTTGGAAAATATAAAGTAGAAGTTTCTACGAATAAAAAGAATTATGGTGTGAAGTACATTGCCACAAGAACTTCATTTTATAATGGAGATGTTCAAGTAACATTTGTAGCGAATACTGATAAGATTAAGAACATGGATAAGATCGTTAATGAACTTAAGCGTGAAAGAATCGTTAAAAGTATTATATTAAATATTACTAATGATAAAGATCATTTAGTGATGGGAACAGAAAGTGTAACTTTATATGGTTCAGATTATATCGTTGAAAAAATCGGCGATATTAAATATGAACTTTCGGCTAAATCGTTCTTCCAATTAAATCCACCGGCAACTAAAAAACTTTATGATAAAGTAGTTGAATTTGCCGCGTTAAAAGAAACAGATGTTGTATTAGATGCTTTCTGTGGAGTTGGAACAATTGGGCAATATGTTAGCCGTAACTGTAAAGAAGTATATGGTGTAGATATTATCCCAGCTGCGATTGAAGATGCTAATGACAATGTGAAACTAAACAACTTAACAAACTGTACTTATGTTGCAGGAGATGCTAATAAAATAGTTCCACGTTGGAAGAAAAAAGGAATCAACTTTGATGTAGCAATAGTAGATCCGCCGCGTGTAGGGCTTGGACCATTAGCTAAAAACTTATTAGCAGTTGATGCTAAGAAGATTGTATATGTAAGTTGCAACCCATCTACATTAGCACGTGACTTAAAAGTGTTAACAAGAAAATATAAAATTAGACGTATTCAACCAGTAGACATGTTCCCAGGGACAGCAGCAGTTGAAGCGGTAGTTGAATTGATAAGAAAATAATTTCTAGAGGGAAAAATATGGATAGTTTTGAGCAATTGAAAAAAGAAATAATGGCAGATAGTGATAATAAAAAATACACGGATGAAGGAATAGAACCTTTATTTTCTACCCCTAGTACAGCAAAAATATTAATCGTAGGTCAAGCGCCTGGTATTAAAGCTCAAGAGAGTAAGATTTTCTTCAATGATAAAAGTGGAGTTAAACTTCGTGAGTGGATGGGAATAGATGATGAGGTATTTTATAGATCTGGATTAATAGGTGTAGTACCGATGGACTTCTATTATCCTGGTAAAGGTAAAAGTGGTGATTTACCACCACGAAAGAACTTTGCAACTAAATGGCATTCGAAAGTTTTAGAACTAATGCCTAATCTTGAACTTATTATTCTTGTAGGAAAATATGCACAAGATTATTACTTGGGAAATGATAAAAAACAAAATTTAACGGAAACTGTATTTAATTATAAACAGTACTTGCCCCGTTATTTTCCAATTGTTCATCCATCACCATTGAATTTTCGTTGGCATAACAAAAATCCGTGGTTTATCAAAGAAGTAGTTCCTGAATTACAAAAAAGGGTGAAGGAAATACTAGGGAAATAAATTATTAAAAAAAGGCTGAGGTAACTTGAAGATTTCTATGAAATCGTGATTTCAAGCTACTCTCAGTCTTTTTAATTTTCTATTATTTCAAATCTAGTCTGCTCACCATAATATATAAGTAGTGAAGATAGTATTGATTTCAATTGTTCTAAATTATCGGTTTTTAAAATAATTTCCGCCATATCTGAGATTACATTAAAAGCATCACCACTTTTTACAGAGATTATCTCTATATTTTTGTATTTTGTAGTTTTTCTAACAAATTCACCAGCAATAACAGTTGTATCGATAGCTTCATGAGGTTCAGCACCGTGTCCGCCTTTACCGTAGATAGTAACTAAATATGTATTCATAATTACTGTTCCCCCTTTAGATTTTTTATTACATTAGCGGAATTAAATGCTAGTGTTAAGAATATGGAAGCTGTTTGTTTCATTACTTCTTCTTCAAAATCAAAATTTGGGTGATGGTGTGGATATTTAGCGAAGGTAGAATTACCTGCACCGATTAAGAAGAATGCACCAGGGATTTCTTCAACATAATACGAAAAATCTTCACCGATCATTAACGGTTCAATTTCCACTTGTTTAATTTCAGGAAGAATCTTAGAAGTTGCTTTTTGTATTTCTACCGTTCCTTTTTTGTGGTTTATAAGAGGTGGATACCCTCCGTAATAAATAAATTCTATTTTAGTACCAGAATATTCACTTTCTAATGCTTTGCATAAGTTTTGAAGTTTAGTTAGCACCATTTTATGAAGTTCTTTATTGAAATGTCTAATAGTTCCAGTAATACTAGCTTTTTCAATAGAACTTTCTAATTTTCCTAAGGTGATAACAAGTGTTTCCCTTGGTTTAGAAAAACGAGAAACTATTTGTTGAGTCATACTAACAAATTCTGCAGCAATAATGTTTGCATTTTCCTTAGTGTTGATTTTCACTTCGAATCTATCAGCAGCGGCACATAGTTCTTTGTAACTATATCCTAAAGTTCCAAGTGGGAGAGGTGTCCAAAGATGAGCACCGAATATTGCATCGACTCCATGTAAGCAACCAGCATCAATCATTGGTTTTGCTCCTCCTGGAGCTTGTTCTTCTCCATATTGGAAAACTGCGACAACATCATGTGGAAGATCTTCTTGATGATCCATTAGAACTTTACACGTTGCAAGTAATGCTGTAGTGTGTCCATCATGACCACAAGCGTGCATTGCATTAGGAATTGTAGACTTGTATGGGGTATCTTTTGCATCATTTATAGGTAGGGCATCGAAGTCTGCTCGAAAAGCGATTGTTTTTGAAGAATCTTGTCCTTTGATTCTTGCGACTACACCATTTAAGCCAACGTTTGTTTTAATATTAGTAATTCCAATTTTTTCTAAATATTCTTTAATGAATCTCGCTGTATTTTTTTCGTTAAATGAAACTTCAGGATGCATATGCATATAGCGACGAAGTTCAATCATTTCTGGATAAAATTTTTCAAGTTCATCTTGTATAATTTTTTCAATCATAAAAACCTCCAGATTACTATTTTAAATTATAAATACAATTATAGCACAAATATTTTAATAAATAGAGAATTGTTAAAGAAATTGCTTTCAATTATTTTAATTTTTGGTATAATATGGGTAAATAAACACTGGTAAAACTCAATTTGGGGGTGGGAGCATGGATACATTAGATTAATAGAGAGATTTTATTAAAAAGGAGTTAATGTATGCAAATATTAAATATTAAAAACATAGAGTTTGAGAAACAAGGGAAGATATTATTCAAAATTGAAAAATTGAGTATAAATACTGGTGATGTTATTGGTTTAATAGGAAAAAACGGTTCAGGAAAGACAACGCTGTTAAAATATATTGATGATTTAGTTAAAGACAAAAATAATATTTTATCAGAGTTTTTAGAATTTGGAGAGAATTCCCTTCTTAAAAAGAGTGGGGGAGAAGTTGTTGTAAACAAGATTAGAAGTAGCTTATTATCGAATGTTGAGCTATATTTACTTGACGAGCCATCAACATACTTAGATTATAATAATGCTAACAAAATAGCTAATCTTATAAAAAGAACTCCAGCAACTTTTTGTATAGCAAGTCATGATAGGAATTTCTTAAATAATGTTTGTACAAAGTTATGGATAATCGAAAATAATACCGTGAGAGAATTTAATGGGAATTATCACGAGTATAAGCTTCAAGAAGAAATTGAGACTACTGAGTATGAAGCTGAACTGCAAAAGTACAATAAAGAAACTAAGAAGATAAAGAAAAGTATTCAAGAGATGAAAGAGGAACAGGGGAAAAAATCTGGAAAGCCAAAGAATATGAGTGGATCAGATTATAGAATTATAAGTGTAAAAAATAAAATTTCAAAAAACCAAAAGAGATTACAGAAAAAAATATCAAGACAAGAAGATAAGTTGCAGGCTAATATTAAACCTAAGCCATTAAAAGATAAATATGATATTGAATTTCTAGAAATATTTAAAGAAAGCCATAAGAAGAGTTTTTGTATTAGTGAGAAAAGATGTGAAATAGATGGAAAATTTCTTTGGGAATCACCTGGTTTTACTTTTTCTAGTGGTGAGAAGATTTTAATTAAAGGAAAAAACGGTTCGGGGAAAACTACTTTTCTAAATTATGTGAAAGAGTCCATTCCGAATTCCTTGCAAGTAGCATATTTCGAACAAAATAGATTTGATATTTTTGAGAAAGAAAAAACATTGTTTGAATTTGTGAAAGAATCTACTACATCAGATGATATAGAACTTAGAAATATACTAGCCTTACTAAATTTTAGAGGTGATGATATAAATAAAAAGATAGAAGTCTTAAGCAAAGGTGAGAAAGTTAAACTTTATTTCGTGAGTTTACTCTTTAGGAAAACAGATGTACTGTTGTTAGATGAGATTACTAACTTTTTAGATGTAGTTGCGATAGAAGCGGTAGAGAAGATATTAAAGAAATATCCTGGTATACTAATTATGGTGAGTCACGATATGGAATTTATCGATAATGTTGCAACGAAGGTTATAAACATTACGAATAAAGAAGTACTGAAATTCGAATAAATTAGAAAATAATAAAACTATTTAGGAGGGAATTTATGATAAAAATTATTATAGCTGCATTCTTAATATTAGGTTTTGTATCAGCTGTGGTTGCTAGTGTGAGATGGAAAGAAAAGAATGAGAATGAATAAATGAAAATTTAGAATATGAATCGCCTTGTTTTGTATGTTATTTTTGATTTTAAAATGCACAGAAGAAAGGAAATAAATAATCGCCTAAACCCTTAACAATCGCCTAAAACTATGGTATATTTAGGCGAAATACAAAGGGGGTGATTCAAAATCTTTATGAGAATTCATAGACGTAGTGGTTTATCGATATGTAAGTACAACTTTATAAAAGCTTTTTTAGAATCACTTTATTATTTGAGGAACTAATAAGTTTGTTTAGCTTTTTGGCGAGTTTCCTTCACCCTTGACATGTTTATTGAATTTATAATATAATTCATATATTATTTAATTTTATCTGTAAAGGAGATTGAAAATGAAGATTAACTTACCTTTTAATGAAAATATTTTACCTAAACGATTTGGGAAAGAAGCAGAACCTGGTGATGTTATTAAGAATAATCCAGTACGTTCATTTCCGTTTGAGATAACAGAGTTGCCAGAAGGAACAAAGTATGTAGCTATTACATTAATAGACTATGATGCTATTCCAGTTTGTTCGTTCCCATGGATTCATTGGCTTGTCACTGATATAGAGGTAGTGGATAATGAGGTTATTATTCCTGAAAACTATAGTTTAGACTATAAAAATTCTATTAAACAGGGGAAAAATAGTTTTTCTAGTCCACTATTGGGGATGGATTTTACTGAAATTGATTCAATTTTTGTTGGACCCACACCACCTGATAAGGATCATAGATACACAATTGAAGTTTTCGCATTATCAGATAAAACAGGTTTAGAAGATGGTTTTTACTATAATGAATTATTAGATGCAGTGGATTCAATCACATTAGATAGAGCTACTGCTGTTGTTATTGGTCAATTTTAAATTAAGAATTATCATTAATATTTGAAATCAAAGGACTTTTAGAAAAATTGTAGTAAATAATAAAGAAATCTATTAGTATTTTGTTATCTAGCTCTTTTTAGGATACTGGGAATGACACCATTGAAGTCTCAACTTAAGTTTCAGTTTAAAAAATAGTTTTAGGCTAAATTCCAGTTTTTTATTTGAACTGGAATTTACTTTTGGAATTAACACATCATTCACACAGATCCAATAATCCATTATTGTACATTTGTAAATGATGTGAGACAAAAAAAGTTAAAAATAAATACCTGATAT
>NZ_CAUTDQ010000041.1:0-16251 GCF_963537375.1 uncultured Gemella sp. | reverse complement strand
AATTCTTCTACTCTAGTCATTTTTTCTCCCCCTATGCTTCTAATGCTCTTAGAAAATCTTCAACTAAATCTTCAGCATCTTCTACACCTACAGAAATTCTTAGTAAATCTGGAGTAAGTCCATAAGATAAACGTAGTTCTTCTGGTATATCAAAATGAGTTTGAGTAGTAGGATAAGTTACTAACGTTTCTACACCACCTAAACTCTCAGCAAAAGTAGCAACTCTTAATGAACGTAAAAATTTATCAATTTTAGTAGCATCATTTAATTTGAAACTAAGCATAGCTCCTTTTTTCGGATACAATACTTCTTTCACCTCTGGATGTTTTGCTAATTCTTCAGCTAATTTTTTAGCATTTTTTTCTTGTTGATTAAAACGAAGTGGCAATGTTTTTAAACTTCTAATAAATAACCAGCTATCAAATGCTGATAATACAGCACCAGTCGTATTAGAAATCCACGCTAATCTTTCTCCAATTTGTTCATCATTTGTAATCACAGCACCAGCAAGTATATCGTTGTGACCTGTTAAATATTTAGTTGCAGAATGAACAACAATATCTGCTCCTAATGTTAACGGTTTTTGTCTTAATGGTGTCAATAAAGTATTATCAACAATTAATAACGCATTTTTTGACTTAGAAATCTGAGCAACTCTCTCTATGTCAACTTCTTGCATTAATGGATTAGTTGGTGTTTCTATAAATACCGCTTTTGTATTATCTGTAATTTTATCTTCAAGATCTTTTTCATCTGTGAAATAAACAAATTTTTGTGCGCCTTTACGTTCTAACTCATCAAAGTATCTAAAACTTCCCCCATATAAGTCTCTAGACACTAAGAATTCACTATTTAAATCAAATAGTTCAAAAACTAGTTGAATAGCACTCATCCCTGAACTAGTCGCTATCGCACGACAACCTTCTTCAAGTTCACATAAACCTTCTTCTAAAATTGTACGAGTTGGATTTTTAGTTCTCGTATAATCATATCCTGTACTTTCTCCTAATCCAGGGTGAGCATAAGCCGTCGATAAATATATCGGTGTCACTATTGCTCCAGTCACCTTATCTTTTCTGTTTCCTAATTGAGCTAATTTAGTTTCTATTTTCTTCATTAAACAATACCTCATTTTATTTTTCTATTTTAACAATATTATTATATCACTATATCAAATTATAATAAACTAATTTATCTGAATTTTTTGTTTTTTGCGAAATATTTTTTATTAAACACCAATCAATTATCTGAATAAAAAATAAATGATTATCTGAACTTATTTCAAATAACCATTTATTATGTAAATTTAGCTATCGATAAACCATTTTAAAAATTTAAAATATTCAGGGTAACTAGTACCCCAAAAATTTATTTTTATTTTAATTCATCTATCAATTTATTAATATAAAGATCTAATATTATGTATTTATCCATATATGAAGATTTCAATAATTTATCGTAATCAGCTGATAATATTAATGTTTTCATAATTTTATCAACACTATAATTTCTGATCCCTTGAGCTGCCAACTGCACTCTATACGGATGAACACCTAATTCCTTAGCTATATCTTTTTGCGAATAATGCTCATTTAGAAGTACTTTCACTTTATAATACATTCTTAATTGTCCACTTATTAGAGATAATAGAAATATAGGTTCTTCTTTTTTTAATACTAATGAATTATAGACAACTCTTAACTTCGAGTAATTTTTCCCAAACAATTCATTGGTTAAGCTAAAAACATCATACTCTAAACTTCTAGTTGCTAATAGTTCTATATCATCTCGAGTTATTATCTTCTTCTCGTTACAATATAAAAGTAGTTTTTCCAATTCTTTTTTTATATTTGCAAAATCCAAACGAGTGTAATTCACTAGAAATTCCGCATCTACTTTAGAAATTTTCATATCATGCACTGCCACTGTTTTCACAATGTACTCTGAAATCTCCTTCTCATTAAAGTTAGAAAATTCTTTAACTTCTCCCTCTTCTTTAATTTTCTTTATTAATTTCTTTCTACTATCAATCTTATCCGATATTTTTAAAATTAGCACAACTTCTTCATTAATATTCTCTAAATAATTCATCAATGCATCAACGTTATGTTCCACTTTAATCTTTTTAGGTTTCGCTAATAAGAAATTACAATTCTCAGCAACGACAACTTTTTCATTTCCAAATAATCCACTACTTCTACATTCATAGACTAATGTTTCTATTGTATTTTCATGCATATTAATTTTTACATAATTAAATTCATCTAGTTCATTAAGATATTTTTTCGCTAAACTTTTCTCGTAATCATTAATAGCTTCAAAATTTTCTCCATATATCACATAGATATTTTTCATCAATCATCTACCTCAATCTCAAATTCTCTATCCTGATTTTTCACCTTTACTTTTTTATTATAATAATAAACAGAAGTATTACCCAATTTCATCTCAGTTCCATTATTTAAAACAATATAATCTACTTTCTTATATTGAGCTATATCTTTTAATTCTAATAATTTCCTATTCACACTATCTACTACTACAATCTTATTTACTAAGCCATCTGCTAATAAATTTGTTGCATATTCACTTTTATTTTTCTTAGCTGAAGTAAGTAGTAAATAATTGAATCTATCTTTACCTTCATAGTTCAAGAGTGAATCATATTCATTCATTATATCATACTCTCTATCTTTTTTTCTGTAATCTGTATAAAAATTTTTCATATTACTTGATGTGTTTATTATCATATTATTCCTATTTCCTCTAATATAATAAATATTTTCTTTTCCTATTTTTAGCTCCTCTATATAATTTCTAGGAATATAACTCGTAATAAGTAATATTATAGCGACTGTCGTAACTACAGCTGCAGCTCTTAAATATTTAAATCTGTTTAATTCTACCATAATATATACAACTACTATAAAAATAACAATTATTATAAATATGCTTTGCTTTCCAATTCTTAACGGTTTTACATATAAGAATACTTCTTGAAGTTTATCGAAAACACTAAAGGAAAAATTCAATAACGGTTTACACAGAATATTAAATATAGGAATACTTATTAAAAATATTATATAACTTATCAATACTAACGGGAACAGTACTATACTGAATATTGGAACTAAAACTATATTACTTAGTACAGAAATATAAACTATAGTATAAAAATTATAAAGTAATATCGGCATACTTGCCAATGTAGAAATAATACTAATTCTCAAAGACATATGTAGTTTATTTCTAGAAGTTTTAATATAACTCTCTGACATCAATAAACTAAACGTTATAAAAAATGATAATTGAAAACCGATATTAAAAGCATATAACGGATTGTAGAATAACAAGATAAAAAATGTAAGAAGTAAACTATCCAATTTATCAATACTTTTTCTTCTGAAAATTATATATAATATAATCATAAAACCCGCTCTAAGAACAGATGCACTAGCCCCACTTAATAACATATATAACGGAATTATTATTAAGATTATTTTTTCTATATGATCAACACTTACTTTAAGTTTCAATAAAATAAAATATATTAAAGATATAAGTCCCCCAATATGCAAACCAGAAATTGCTAACAAATGGCTAGTACCTAGGTTTTTAAAAGAATTAATTTCATCTCTCAACAAATATCCTTTATCACCAAATATCAAAGCTTGAAAATATCCACTTTTATCAAAAGTAAGATCTCTATCTATCTTAAAACTCATTCTGTTCCTAAAAGTTTTGAATTTAAAAAGTAGAGAATTTACATTCTTAACCTCAGTTATTTCATTAATAGAAACTTTTTTAAAGATTCCTCTGTTTTCATTATACTTTTTATAATCAAAAGAATAAAAATTAGTTTTACTTGGAACATCCTCTATATTAGCAACTACAGATAATTTTCCGCCCCAAAATTTTTCTTTAAAAAACCTCTTCTCTTCTTCACTCTTAATTTTATAATTAATTAGTACATTCTCATCTCCATTACGTCCAATTCCCGACATATAATCCCCATTAATACTGAATCTGTCAGAAATTACTAGTTCTAGATGATTATTTTCAACATTATTTAAATGAGAAATATTATTTTTTTGTTCATATGCTCCCCGAATAAAAAAAGCTAAGAAGACTATTATACAAATAATAGTTTTCCTAGCATTAAGATTTTTATTTTTCCAAGTTATTAGTAGAAAAATAACAATACATAGCATAGATATCATTAAATTATAATTTAATAATATCGCCCCTAATGCTAGTAAAGAAAGTTGTAAGTAAACCATTACTATTTATCTAGTAACCTTTCTACTACATTATTTACATCGTAATCTATTTTTCTTACGACAACACCTGATTTTTCTAATAACTCTCGAGCATATTCATTATTTCTATAGTCATTTGCATAGCAAATTTCCTTTATCCCTGCTTGGATGATAGATTTTGTACAATTCAAACATGGGAAGTGTGTAACATAAATTGTTGCACCTTCAGTTCCAACACCGAATTTAGAACATTGTAAAATAGCATTTATTTCGGCATGAATCGTTCTAACACAATGCCCTTCCACTACTTTGCAACCAACATCTATACAATGTTCATCACCTTTAATTGAACCATTATAACCACCTGAAACTATTCGCTTATCTTTAACTATTGTCGCCCCAACAGATAACCTACTGCAAGTCGATCTAAGTGAAAGCAGGTGACTTTGAGCCATAAAGTACTCATCCCAACTAATTCTTTGCATAACTATACCTCTATTTTATCTTTAATTTTCTCAAAAGTAGCTTTTCCTATTCCTCGTACTTTTGTTATATCTTCTTTCTTTTTGAAATCCCCATTTTTTTCTCTATATGAAATAATTGCTTCAGCTTTAGTCTTTCCAACTCCTGAAATTTTCATAAGTTGTTCTTTATTAGCAGTATTTATGTTAATCACGTCTCCACTAGATGAACTAGTAATACCATCGGATATTTGTTTTGGTTTTTCACCGTGTTTAAGAACATAAATAACCATCTGATCTTTAACTTTTTGACTTAAATTCAAAGTAGAAGTATCAGCATCTTCTAATAAACCACCAGCTTCTTCTATTAAATCTTTTACCCTTTTATCCTTCGTTGTTTCAAATACTCCAGGGTGTTTAACCGCCCCTTTTACATCAACAAAAATTTTGGAATCTTGTTCTTCTTTTTTGTCATCCTTACTTACTTCTGAATTTTGAGAATTAGAAAAGGTTACATCATTATAGTCCTCTGTTTTATCATGACCAAAATACAAAAGTCCTCCAATTATAACAAGTAAACTACAGAGTAATGCTAAAACAATCGCCTTAACATTTTGTTTAAAAAATAAAACAACATCTTCTTTATTAATTTTCATATTTCTCCCCCCTAGTACTAATATTATATCATTAAATTTATTATAATAATACTGAAAACTTAACCTTCTTATTATTTATAATCTATGCTATACTAAAGTAAACATTATCATACAATAGACAGGAGAGTTACTATGGTTAACGAAATGAATTTATTAAATTGGACATTCTTAAGAGAAGTCACTATTCCACAAGATATTGCAAACTTATTGATAAACGGCGAACAACCAGTTGCTGCATTTGCAACAATAAGAGATGTTGCTGTATTTACAGATAAAAGACTTATTGTAAAAGATGCCCAAGGATTAACAGGGAAAAAAGTAGAAATCTATTCTCTACCGTACTCTTCTATATTAATGTGGTCAACTGAAAATGCAGGTAAAATCTTCGACCTAAATGCTGAAGTAGAACTTTGGACTAAAGTTGGAAAAATAAAAATTAATCTAAAAAAAGATATCGATATTCGAAGATTTGATACACTATTAGCTCAATACATACTATAGTCTTATTACTTAAAATTAAAAAACTAAAAATCCTAAAAATTAGAGATTTCCTCTAACTTTTAGGATTTTATTAATTATTAAAGTTGAAGTTTTTTTCCGTCTTTATATACTTCGTCAATAATTGCTCCACCTAAACATACATCACCATCATAGAAAACAACCGCTTGTCCTGGAGTAACAGCACGCACTGGCTCTTTATAAACAACTTTTACTTTGTTATCTTCTAATACTTCTACTTCAACTTCAGTATCTGGTTGACGATATCTGAATTTTGCTGTACAAGTAAATTTATTAGGTTGTGGGTCTTTCGTTGTGAATGATAGTGAACTAGCTAGTAAGCTATCTGAATATAGTTTTTCATTGTGGAAACCTTGGCAAACATACAGTACATTATTTTCAAGGTCTTTACCACATGCAAACCATGCTTCACCTTCAGTATCTTTAGTTCCACCAATCCCTAATCCGTGACGTTGTCCGATTGTATAATGCATTAAACCAATGTGTTCTCCACGAACATTACCATCTAAATCAATCATTTTACCACCTTGAGCTGGTAAGTATTGAGATAAAAATTCTCTAAAGTTTTTCTCACCGATGAAACAAATACCAGTTGAATCTTTTTTCTTCGCTGTCGCAAGACCCGCTTCTTCAGCAATCTTACGCACATCTTTTTTCTCAAGTTCTCCTACAGGGAATAAGATATTTTTAATTTGGTGTTGTTTTAATTGAGATAAGAAGTAAGTTTGATCTTTATTATTATCAACACCACGTAACATTAAACGTTCTCCATCAACATCTTTAACTCGTGCATAGTGCCCAGTCGCTACATAATCTGCACCTAAATCTTCAGCATATTCTAAGAAAACTTTAAATTTAATTTCTTTATTACACATAATATCTGGGTTTGGTGTACGACCTTTTTTATATTCATCTAAGAAGTACGTAAATACTTTATCCCAGTATTCTTTTTCAAAGTTAATAGAGTAATAAGGAATATCTAATTGTTCACATACTTTAATTACATCTTCGTAATCTTTTTCTGCAAGACAAACTCCTCTGTCATCTTTTTCTTCCCAGTTTTTCATGAAAACACCGATAACATCATAACCTTGTTGTTTCAAAAGATATGCTGTTACAGATGAATCTACTCCACCACTCATTCCAACTACTACTTTTTTGTTGCTATTCATTATTAGTTCCTTTCTTTTATTCTTTTCTCTAAAGTTACAATCTTTTCAATAACTTCATCAATTAATTCTCTGCTAGTATCAAATCCTACACTAATTCTAACAGAATGTGCAGCACGTTCAATATTATACATTTCTGTAATTATACGACTTCCTTTAATGTTCCCTGAACTACAAGCTGATCCACCAGAAATATAAATGTCTCGAGCATCTAGATACGTAATAAGTCGTTGTGCTTCAATATTTTTAAAGTAAATATTCAATATATTCGGCAATGAATTCTCTATAGATCCGTTTACTTCAAATTCAACCCCATTTTTTTCAAGTTCAGAAATAAAGTAATTCTTCAATTCTCTAAGAGTTGGAATTGAGTTTAATGTCTCTGATAAACAGTCATTAAGAACTAATATCCCTAACAAATCCGTTGTACCGGAACGAAGACCATTTTCTTGACCTCCGCCTAATAATAATGGTTCAACATCTCCATCTTTTGCATATAAAAATCCAAAGTTATTAAGTGAACCTAATTTATGAGCTGATGCTGAAGCAAAATCTAAACCTAATTCTTTCACATCAATTTCAACTTTTCCTAATGCTTGAACAATATCACTATGTAATAGTATGTTTTTATCAGCAATAAGTTCTTTTACTTCTTTTAAAGGATTTAGAACCCCAGTTTCATTGTTAGCAAGCATTATTGAAATTAATACCGTCTTAGAATTAATCTTATCTTTTAATTCCTCTAAGGATATTGCTCCACTTTCATCTACTGATAATTCATGAATCTTAAATCCAAATTTTTCTAATCTCTTAGCACTTGCTTTAACAGATGGATGTTCTATAGATGAAATTATTATTTCTCCAGTTTCAAATCTAGTTAATACATGATTAAATACTGTATTATTACTTTCAGTACCACCCGAATTAAAAATAATTTCATTACTACTTGCATTTAGAGTTTTAGCTATTTTCTCGCGCCCTTCACGAACTAGCCTATCATTTTTCTTTCCTAGAGTATGGCCACTACTTGGATTAGCATAGACTTCTTTTAGTATATTCATATTTTTTTCTATGATATCAAAATGTTTTCTTGATGTTGCTGCGTAATCTAAATAAATATTCGCCATATCATCGCCTCCTAATATTAATCATATTATATTTTAACACAAATAATAGTCAAATAAAATCAAAACCACTTTGTACAATATAAATTTATTATGTATAAAAATTATTAATCCCTTTCTTATCATTATAGAAAGGGAGTAATATTAATTTTATTTAGTTTTTTCTCTTAGTTTACTTATGACTATTATTAATATTGCTAATACTCCTGAAACATATAACAATATACTTTGTTCCTCTAAGATAAGAGTATTAATCACTCGTGGTTGAGTATATACTAAATAACAAAACGTCATTGGATAAAATAGAAGTTTTACAGATCTTCCAGCACTAACTTTCTTTAACACTCTAACACTGCTTACAATCACAACAGTTACCAGGATATACATCCAATCAATTGGTAGTTTCCCGAAAAAGTAAGCTGGAATGATGCAAATAAAACTCATGAAAGCTATTATTTTAAAAATTATTGTATATACTTTATACGTAAATTCCACAGAATTTTTTAATTTGAATAAACCATTAACAATAATTAAAATTAAAATATAACTACCTATAGTAAGTTTAATTTCGTTACTAATACTATAGTCAAATCCCTGTGTAATAAATGTAGAAATATTCATATATACGTACATTATTATAATCGGAATATATGTCCAAACATACGCTAGAAATTTACTATTTTCAAAATATGGTACTTCCCATTCCCATATGTACTGTCTATCAATTATTTCTAGAATAAGGGCATTTAAAAATGTTCCTGCTATTAAATTAAAAAGAACTTCTTGATAATTCCCTCGTGCTAACATTAACATTATAAAATTAACGATTACAAATAATCCAGCTCCCAAGAATCCTGCAAAATATATCACTAACCATGCGGGTGTATTTTTAGAAGCGCTCTGTTCATATTTATCAAGATATTCTGTATTTACTACTACCAAATAATTATATATATTTGAAATATTTGAATTATCTTGTTTATTTTTCAATATACCTGCTAACAGCGACCTTACAGGGAAAAATTTAATTTTTGTAAAATCAATAGTACATATTTCTGTCCAAAAATCATCATTCATTTCTGAATCCTTAGAAACTATTTTTGACAGTTCTCTCACACTTTTTAAATCATTAACATTTTCTTTCAACTTATTTACTAAAAATAAAGCTTGGCTACGACTTTCTTCTAGTTTTTTTTCACTAATATTATTCACTCTTCAACTCTCCTATTTCTTAATAGTTATTTAAATATAATAATTTCCAATATCTTCTAACATCTTTAACCCTAACTCCTCAAACTCTTTATCTTCAACACGTTTGGTATAGTTTAATATTCCTAATGCCGAGATAAAAATCATGCAGTACTCTAATTCCTCAGAAAGAACTTCCTCACTCGAATGTTCATAATAATGTTTTAAAAATAGCTCTTTTTTAAATTTATCATTATCTAAATCTTGATAAAAATACTTAATAAAATCTAAATAATAACTAGCATATTTTACTCTTTCAAAATCTATTAATACTACATCATCAGCTTTTCTCATAATGTTTCTAAAACCAAAATCTCCATGAATTAAAACTAGTGTTTTTTCATACTCTTCATCTAATTTACTAATATTTTTTAGAAACTTAGAATGAAGCTCACTTATTTCAGTATATTCTTTTCTATCAGCTAATCTATATACATTTTTTTCTAGAACTTTTTCCAATGAAATTTCTTTTTCGTTTTCTATTTCAAGCCAATTTTCTCTATGAAAATCAGATATTAACTCTGCTATTTTTATTATATCTTCAGCATTTACATTTTCTTTATTTAGAGGAGTATAGTCTTCATATTTCAATACAAGTGCAGAATACTCAGGAAAAATTAATAAACAATTACCTTTATTTCTTAAAACTCTATACTCTAATCTATATTTTAATGGATCCTTAAAAATTTTAACGAATACTCTTTCTCCTAATCTTTTAGAAAATCCTTTAAAATGCATATTTTCCGAAATATGATTTATTTGTTGTAAATTAGTATCTAATAATTCATCAAGTTGTTTTTTCATAATTACATCAAACGATTTATAAAAAGGGAGCGACTCAAAAATCATGATTCCAGTAAAATCGATTTTGTTGAATCCGTCCCTTTTAGAATTCTTATCCTCTAACTTCTTCTAAGTCTAATGTTGACTTCGCATTTAGCGTTAACGGATTAGCAAATATATTATTTTTATAATAATAATATCCTACTGCTCCCATCATCGCTGCATTATCACTGCAATAACTCATTTTTGGAATAAGTACTTCTATTCCTAATTGTTGTTCTAGTTCTAATACTTTCTTGCGAAGTTCGCTATTACCTGCAACCCCACCTGCTAAAATCAACTGTTTAACACCTAGATTCGCAATAGCTTTCTTAGTTTTAGTGATTAAAACTTCTACTACGGCAGTTTGGAAACTACAAGCTAAATCTTCAGCTACAATTTCTTCTCCACGTTGTTTTGCATTATGAACAAAGTTAATTACTGCTGACTTCATACCTGAAAAACTAAAATTATAATCGTCACTATCAATCATAGCACGAGGGAATTTATACTTGTCTTTACCTAACTTAGCTAGTTTGTCTACTTTAGGGCCACCAGGATACTCAAGATTTAACTGTCTAGCTACCTTATCGTAAGCTTCACCCACAGCATCGTCATGAGTTGAACCAATTATTTCAAAATCAAGTTCATCTTTCAAATAAACAAGTTCTGTATGTCCCCCGCTAACAACAAGAGCTAATGATGGATAAACTATATCACTGTCTATATTACTAGCATAAATATGTCCTGCAATATGATGTGCACCTATTAATGGTTTATCTAAAGCATAACTTAATGTTTTCGCCACATTAACACCAACTAGTAATGAACCTATCAATCCAGGTCCTTGTGTTACACAAATTGCGTCTACATCACTCAGAGAAGTTTGCGCTTCTTCCAAAGCTTCTTCAACTATTTGCATTACTACTTCTATATGTTGTCTACTTGCTATTTCAGGAACAACTCCTCCAAATTGCTTATGAGTTTCAATTTGACTACTTACGATATTCGAAAGTACTTCTTTTCCATTTTTAACTACCGCTACACTTGTCTCATCACAACTTGTTTCTATAGCTAAGATAGTTACATTATCTAAATTTTTAAATTCTTTCATTACTAAAATCCCTTACCATTACAAAAGCATTTTCGCCATTGTTTTTGTAATAATTTTTTCTCATATCAACTGTTGTGAAGCCAGATTTTTCATAAACAGTTATCGCAGGCATGTTACTTACACGAACTTCAACAATAGCTTTTTTTACACCTTTTAGTTTTAAAAGTTGCATTACATAAGTGAAGAAAATTTGTCCTAATTTTTTATTTTGATGCGGTTTATCAACAACTATCTTATTAACCTGATATTCATCAGCAACAAGCCAACCACCACAGAATCCAATAATTTCTCCGTCATTAAATAATCCATAATATTCTGCGTTTTCATGTTCCAGCTCAGACTTAAACATTTCTTTCGTCCAAGCATCTTCAAAATTATCTACATCTATTCTTGATAATACATCTAAATCATTTACATCAACTTTATTTATTTTTATCATTTTCAAGTTCCCTTTCTGCTTCAGTTTTCCTTAAGTATTGTGGTTTCATATTATAACAATCCACATCTTCTAATGAATCATAAATTCTTAAAACATTGGCTACACGAACCATATTATTATTTTTTGAACCTTCTAAAAGAAAATCATTTAACTTTTCTATATCTTTACTAATATAGACAAATTCATCACTTTGAGATAATAAAAAGTTATTAATTTCTTCAAGAGAGTAGTATCCTTCTTCCAGTACCTCTACTAATTTTCCTTCTTCATTTTTATATACAGCTCCAAAAACATTACCACGACGAGCATCGATAAATGGAACTAATAATTTGTTGCTATCAAATTCTAATAAAGCCTGCAATTTTAAAGAAGATACTTTCTTCAAATTAATCTTTAGTGTGTAAGCTAAAGTTTTACAAACAGCTGCGACTACACGAATTGCTGTATACGATCCTGGTCCTTCACTCGATATAATTTCAGTTAAATCCGTTTTTTTCTTATTAGCTTCTTTTAAACAATTATCGATTTCCTCTAAAATCACCGCTGATAAATTATTACTACATACAAAGTTTTTTTCAGCTAATACTGTTTCATTATCAAAGCATGCAATTGAACATACTCCATTAGAAGCTTCTACTATTAAACTTACCAATTTTCACGAATCCTTTCTTCAATTTTTTTATATTCACCACTAGAAATAATTTCAACTTCTCTGTAATCTTCTACTAAGCGAATATTGAAAATTAATCTTTCATTCGGTAAGAATTCTTCAATAAATTCTCCCCATTCAATAATACTAACATTATCTTCAAAGAAAATATCTTCAAATCCTAAATCTTCATCGCTATCTTCTAAACGATAAGCATCAATATGATATAATTTCCCATTAGAATATTTATATTCTTTCATTATATTAAAAGTTGGTGAATTAACTACACTTTTTACTCCTAAATATTCTGCTAAATATTTCGTAAATGTTGTTTTACCTGCAGCTAGATCGCCATTTAACAAAAGTACTAATCTACCTTCTATACCTTCACTAACAATTTTCGCTAAACGTTTAGTATCTTCTAAATCTCTTATAACTATTTTTAACATTGTTAAACCTTCTAAATTTTTAATTTATTTACCATCTACTATAATACCATATTTACCAGTATATTCCAACAACTAACAGCGTAATTAGTAACGTAAAAAAACGGGAGTGACTCAAAAAACGTGATTTCTTAGAAATCAATTTTGTAGAGTCACTCCCGCACAATTTATTAGATATCTAAAAAACTTTTACAAAGCGAATTTAGATATCAATAAACCACTATTTCTATGAGTTTTCATGTAAACTATTTTTAAAATCTAGTACTTTTGAGTAAGCACTGTTATTATTACTCATTTAATTTGTTGTTAAATCAAATATTATTTTACTACTCTTACTCTTGAAGTTCTTTCAATTGGTGCAGCTTCTTGTAATTTTTCACCAAATGGCATTTGAGCACGTAGTACTAAGTTAGCTGGAATATCCCATTCTGCAGCAACTTTTTCATCAATTACTGGATTATAGTGTTGAATGTTAGCTCCAACACCAGCTTCTGCTAATGCATTCCAAACTGCAAATGATGCAATCCCTGTTGATTGTTCTGACCAAATTGGGAAGTTATCAGCATATGATGGGAATTGTTCTTGAAGACCTTTCACTACATCGTGATCTTCGAAGAATAAAATTGTTCCGTAAGCTGCAGCGAAACTGTCAATTTTACCTTTTGTAGCTGCTTTAGCTTCTTCATTTGGTAAGAATTTTTCTAATTCTCCAAAAGTAATATCCCAAAGTTTTTGGTGGTTTTCACCTAATAATACTACAGCGTGTGCAGTTTGTGAGTTAAAAGCACTTGGTGAATGCTTAACCGCATTATCAATAATTTCTAATGCTTCTTGTTCTGAAATTGGTAAGTTTTTACCTAATGCGTATACACTTCTTCTATTTTGATATAAATTTTTTGCTTCTGTCATTATTATGTCCTCCGTTTTTTAGCTATTGCTAAACTTTATTATTTGTTTTATAATTGTTATATATATTATTATAATATTTACCTCAAAAATAACAAGTACGTTTTTTTGCAATAGTAAGTATCTTTTAAGATAGAATTGTATAATATCAACAGAATTTTAAGGAGATTTTTTTATGGAACAACAAGAACCTTTTGGAAAATGCCCTTTTTTTACAACTCAAAAAATATTATCTGGAAAATGGACAATCCTTATTCTTCATCTTCTAGAAGATAAAAGTGTTAGATTTAATGAGTTACAAAGATCACTAGGGACAATTACTCAAGCAACATTGACAAAACAATTAAAACAATTAGAACAAGATGGATTAATAAATCGTAAAGTTTATGCCCAAATACCACCAAAAGTTGAATATAGCCTAACGGATATCGGTAAAAAATTCCAAGCTGTACTTAATGAATTAGAAATTTGGGGGAATGATTACATCGATTATTTAAAAGAAACTAGAGAAGCTGTGTAAAGTTATGGACAAACTAAATGAAATTAAAACAAAACTCCATCTTCTTTCAAGTGATCAATTAGATATTATTCATAGACTTATTTCTTCTTGGAATATTAAGGACAATAAAGTTCAAACAGATGAAAATCTAGTCAAGAAAATTTACGAAAGTACAATATCACCTATAGAAGATCCACTAAAGAATTATTCAAAAGAAGAACTCTTAGAAGAGTATGGAGTATTATTTTACAATCAACAAGACGCTGTTGATTCTAATTTCGGAGAAGTTTCTATTGAATATAATTATGATAATAGTGATGGTATAACCTCACAATTTATTAATAATCCTATTCAATCTAAGGAATTTAATATCGAAGAATACGCCAATAATGATATTAAGATAGATAATTTGATTTCTAAATCTTCTGAAACTACTTCAGCAAATATAGAACTTGATGATTTCGATCCCTTATTTCCAGATACAGATTTCGATTCATTAACTGGTCTTAATAAAAGCAAATATGATGATTTAGACTTTTCAGCATTAATATCGAAGAAGCCTGAATAAATATAATTCAAGAAAAAACTCTAATTACAATTGATTAGAGTTTTTTTATTATCAATTTTTTAAAATTCAAAAAGAGAAGCAAAATTTAATGCTTCTCTTTTATTTTAGAAGAAATTATTTTTCTTTACGTCTTCTTACTACAGTTGCTAATCCTAGAATTGCAAGTCCTAATCCTGCTAGAGGTGAGCTACTATCGTTAATACCTGTGTTAGGTAATACTTTTGCACCATCTTTTGCTACAGGTACATTATGAGCTTCCTTACTCGTTGGATTTGTTGCATTTGTAGGTGTTGGCGTTGTTGGAATTTCTTGTCGTGGAACTGGAGTTCCTTTTGGTGTTACCGTTACTGGTACTTCAATTTCAATTATTTCCCCATTCGGTAATTTCACTTTAACTTTAACACTTGGTTTTTGTCCTGGTGTTACAGTTGCTGGAATTTCTCCTACTTCTACAATTTCCCATCCTTCTGGTAAATCGATTTGTTTAATAACATCCTCTTTAGTTACTGGTGTTCCTGCTTCAACTACTATCGGTCTAGCTTTAGGAGTAACTAATACCGGTACATCTACTTCAATAATTTCACCACTTGGTACTTTAACCTTAACTTTAACACTTGGTTTTACTCCTGCTGGAATTGTTGTCGGAATTTCTCCTACTTCTACAATTTCCCATCCTGGTTCTTTTGGTAAATCAATGTGGTTTATAACATCATCTGGTGTAATTGGTGTTCCTTGCGGTACTACTATTTGTCTTACAGTTGGTGTTACGATTACCGGTACATCTACTGTAATCTTACGTCCATCTGGTAATTCAATTTCCACTTTAACAACCGGTTTTATACCTGGAGTTGTAGTTGTTGGAATTTCTCCTACTTTTGTAATTTTCCATCCTTCTGGTAAATCTACACGTTTCATAACATCTTCTTTAGTAACAGGTGTTCCTTCAGGTACCACTATCGGCGTTACTTTCGGTGTTACAATTACCGGTACGTCTACTTCTACGATTTCACCAGTAGGCACCTTAATTTTAACCTTAACGCTTGGTTTCACTCCAGCTGGAATTGTTGTTGGAATTTCTCCTACTTCTACAATTTCCCATCCTGGTTCTTTTGGAAGATCGATATGCCCTTTCACATCGTCTGGTGTGATTGGAGTTCCTTGTGGTACTACTATTTGTCTTACAGTTGGCGTTACGATAACTGGTACATCGACAGTAATCTTACGTCCATCTGGTAATTCGATTTCCACTTTAACGACTGGTTTTGTTCCTGGAGTTGTAGTTGTTGGAATTTCTCCTACTTTTGTTACTTTCCATCCTTTTGGTAATTCAATATGTTTCTGAACATCTTCTGGTGTAACTGGTGTTCCTACT
>NZ_CAUTDQ010000040.1:0-16379 GCF_963537375.1 uncultured Gemella sp. | reverse complement strand
CAGGATTTACTCTTCTTTTTTTATATTTTGTCTCACATCAATTGTAACACTACATTATATCATATAGAATTTATCTTTTTAGCTTTTAACTAAAAGTAAAATATGATATAATTTATTAGAAAATAAATAAAAAGGAGAATAGTTTATATATGGATATGTTATTTAAACTATTAGCTGAGCATGTATATTTAATATTATTTGTGTCACTTATCTTAGAATTTGCAGCTTTGCCTTTACCAGGTGAAACTATGATGGTTGTAGCTGGAATAATGGCATATAATAATCATGGTAGTTATATAGGGATGATTATTGCAAGTGCGTTAGGAACTGTAATAGGGATGCAATTTTCTTATGAAGTTGGGAGAAGATTAGGAACTAAAGCAGTCGATAAATATGGTTCGTATATTGGACTAACACCATATAGGATGACTAAAGCTGCTGAATTTTTCAATAAATTTGGTAACATAGTAATAGTAATTGCATACTTTTTACCAGGAGTTAGACATATACTTGGGTATTTCTCAGGTATTTCACGAATTGATTCCAAAAAATTCCATCTATATTCAACAATAGGAGGGATTTTCTGGGTAGTAGTGTTTATTACTTTAGGATATGTATTAGGACCAAGTGCTCCACATGCATTTAAATTATTACATAAATATGGAACAATGTTATTCATTATCGGTATAACTGCATTGTTTATTTATTTAATATTTAAAAAATTAGGGGCAAAAGATTTTGCAGTATTCTTTAAAAAACGAATTAAATATCTAGTAGTACTTTTAATAGTAGAGGCTGCAGTATTAATGAAATTTGTAGTATTAGATGAAAGAGCGCATCCTAAATTTAAATCCGATATTATATTTTATTGCTTAGGATTTTTAGCATTTGTAGCATTTTTACTATATCTAAGAGTAACTTTAAAACATGATACATCTGAAAAGCTACTTGTAGTTGTCGACTATCAAAAAGATTTTGTTGATGGTGCATTGGGGTTTGAAACTGCTGATCAATTAGATAAAGTCATTGCTAATAAAATTGATGAATATTTAAAAGCTGGGCAAGATGTAATATTTACTAAAGATACACATTATACAAACTATCTTTCAACTCGTGAAGGTAAACATCTACCAATCGAGCATTGTATTATTGATAGTGAAGGTCATAATTTATATGGAGATGTTGCTAATTATGAAAGTTATGCGAAAAGAGTATTTAATAAAACATCTTTTGGTAGTATAGATTTAGCACATTATATTTCGCGTAGTGACTATAAAGAAGTGGAATTTTGTGGTTTAGTTTCTAATATCTGTGTATTAAGTAATATTATTATGACACAAACATATAATGAGAAAGTAGAAATCATTGTAGACTTGAATGCTACAAAAGGATTAAGTGAAGAGGTTAACTCAACATTTAAGACATATCTACAAAATTTAACAGTAAATGTAAAAGAATAAAATCAAATACGAATTATTTTCTAAAGATTATGAAAATAATTCTTATTTTTTATGTTTTTAATAGAAAATATGTAGATTTTATGTTAAACTAGTAGATAAAATCAGGAAGGAAGGGATTGTTATGAATTATTTATTAGTATCACCAAATTTTCCAACTTCACAGGAAAATTTCGCAAGAAAGTTAGTAGAAAAAGGAGTTAAAGTATTAGGAATAGGAAGTGAGAGTTATGATAATCTTTCTAGTGCTTTAAAAGATGCTTTAACTGAATATTACAGAGTAAATGATTTAGAAAATTATGAAGAAGTTTTAAGAGGAGTAGCGTTTTTAATCTATAAACACGGAGTTATAGATAGAGTGGAGTCTAATAATGAGCATTGGTTATTTTTAGATTCAATAATTAGAGAACAGTTTAATATAACTGGTGTGAAACCGAAAAAACTAGATTTTACAAAATATAAATCTAAAATGAAAGAAAGATTTATTAAAGCCAATGTTCCAGTAGCTAAGGGGCGTGCTGTAAAGAATATTAAAGAACTTGAAAAAGCAATTAAAGAGATAAAATTACCAGTAATAGCTAAACCAGATAATGGAGTGGGAGCAAATAATACTTATAAACTTTTATCAAAAAAAGATGTAGAAAACTTTAAAAAACAATGGACTCAAGAAGTTGTATACTTTATTGAAAGTTATGTAGACAATGGGATTCTTTGTACGTATGATGGACTAATTGACTCTAAAGGAAAAGTTGTTTTTGAAACTAGTTTTTATTACACAAAACCTACATTAGATTTATTGAACGATAGCCTTGATTATGGAAACATAATTTCAAAAGAAATAGATCCTAAATTAAGAGATTATGGGAGAAAAATTGTTAAGGAGTTTGGTATGAAAGAGAGATTTTTCCATATTGAATTCTTCAAATTGCCAAATAACGATTATATCGCTTTAGAATATAATAATCGTATAGCTGGAGGGTATACAATAGATTTATATAATCATACATATGAGTGTGATCTGTTTGAAATGTATGCGGATGTTGTCGTAGGAAATGAACCGAAGAAAGTCCAAAATAATTATAATGGTATTGCTTTATCAAGACGTGATAAATATACTTATAAATATTCTAATGAAGATATTTATAATAAATATTCAAAAGAAATTCGTTTAATAGATAGAGTACCAGCGGTTTTTGCAACAGCTATGGGAGAATGGATGTATATCTTAGTAGACGAAAATATTGAAAATATTAGCGAAATGATGAATTATATTCATGAAAAATATGAATAGGAGAATTGTTCGTGATGAATAAATTTATTAAGGGACTTTTACAAATATTAGGAATTACAATCATTGGTGCAATTATAGGATATGCAGTTGGTAAAATTGCGGGAGGCTCACTTGAGAAAGTGGATACTCCAAATATCATATTTTTATTTATTGCAGGAGTAATAGCTTTTATTTTACAAGTTATAGTTCATGAAGCGGGGCATTTAGTTTTTGGATTGCTATCAGGATATAAATTTATTAGTTTTAGAGTATTTGATTTCAAAATTATAAAAGATAAAAATGGAAAACTAAAAATTAGATATGAAAGACTAGCAGGTACTGGTGGTCAATGTTTGATGAGAGCGCCTGAGTATGTTGAAGGAAAGTTTAAGTATAAATTATATCTTCTAGGTGGTGTAATATTTAATATTGTATTTTCTATTGTTTCTTGGCTAATCCTACCAAGTTATTATACATTATTATTTGCTTTAATAGGATTTACATTAGCTTTTCTGAACCTTATTCCAATGGGATTCAACGATGGTATGACGTTCTACCACGCTAGTAAAGACGAAACTACTAGATTTGTTTTATACTTACAATTAGAGTACGTATATTATCAAAGTATTGGTAAGAATTTATTAATAGAAAAACCAGAAATAGTTGAGAAAATAAATTCATTAGAAATAATTAATACCAATTATTTAACTGATTCATTAGAGTTTATTAAATTAGATGGGCTAGAATATTTCTTTGAGTTTGATGCTTTATATAATGAATCAAGAAAACTATATATTGAAAGAGAGGATTTGTTACCAGTTTATAAAGTTGAACTTATGGCATTGTTAGTGAAATTAATAAGCTTGGTTAATCCTGAAGATGAATTATTGGAAGAACTAATGAATGATAAAAGTTTGAAAGTTCGACTTAAACAAAAAAATCCACAGACAAAAAATATACTCGCGACATATGAATGGGGAATAAAATTAGATGATGAAAAAGCTATGGATCTAATTGAAGAAGCTAGAAAATTAAAAAATAAAGCTCCGAATTTATATGTCCAGAATATTGAGATGAAATACTGTGATTATTTAGAAAATAAAATATTAAAATAAAGATAAAGACAATAGCTAAAAAATGGCTATTGTTTTATTTTTTCAGGATAATCGATAATGGTTATCGATTATAAAGATACTAGCTTTTTATATTTTTAAAACTAAAATATAGTAAATTAATTACAAATATATAGTATGAATAAATAATTATGTAAATCTTAAAAAATACTATAAATTAGAAAAAAAGAATAAAAAATGGTTATTTTATGTAAATGCTTATAATATAAAAATTAAGAAAAATATAATTAATTATATGTAACTATCTAATATAGATAACTTAAATAAACTTAAAATTTTAACATTTGTATTGACTTTTCAAATAGTGTACCATAAAATAAAGTTGTAACATGAACCAAAAAAATATAAATAATGCCAATTAGATTTCAAAAATAAAATAATAAAAATATTTGTATTTAAAGGTAGATGTTTCTATAATTTTTTAATATTAATTTAGGAGTAAGGGTATGTTCAGTAAAAATAACCTAAGAATGATTAGTCAAAAAGAACATGAGAAGATTAATTATTACGGAATAAAAAAATTCAAAGTAGGAGCCGCTTCAGTATTAATAGCAGCTGGATTTGCTTTTTTAGGTGGAGGAAGTGTATTAGCAAGTAATGATGCTGCTGTAAATATTACCACAGAAACAGTGAATAACAATTTAGAAAAATCTAATAAAGAAAGTTCCGCAGTGACATCTGTTAAAGCTAATAAAGCTAACTTGAGTGCGGCAATTGCACGTGTTCAAGAGGCGATTGCTAAAGCTGGTGTATCTGAAAAAACTGCTTCAGCAATAGAAGATGCAAGAGTAGAATTAGTAAGTGCACAAGCTCTGGAAGTAAGTGAAGTAGCAACGCAAGTTGAAGTTGATAGAAAAACGATAGAGTTAAAAAATAAAGCATTTGTTTTGGAAAGTATGCCGAAATCAGCTTTAAAAGAGATTGACAAAGATACAGAAGAAAAAGTAAATAAAAATCAAGATTCGAGAAATGGACAAGCTATTCCTGGAAAGGGTGAAAGTGGATTTAGAGAAGCTTCTGGAACTACTAAACCAGTTATTCCAGCAGTGGAAGGACCAACAAATAATAATAAACTTGGATCAGGAAATAACCCTGCTGATGGTGTATTTGAGAGTGCAAAAAATCAATTCGGAGATATAGATTTTAGCAATGCCACTGCTAAAAATAAAACAGTAAATAAACAATGGTCAAGAAGTACAGCATCTCAAGGTGGAGAGACAAAAATTCTAGGAAGCGTAACTTATAACTGGAAAGAAAAAGAAATTACTGCAGATGAAGCGAATAATCATAATGCCTTAAATGGTTGGAAAATTGAAGGTGGGGAAAAAGTTACAGCTGTTAAACCAGAAGAACCAACAAATGTTCCAGCGGATCGACCTGCAGAATTTTCTGCTAAACCTTCTAAAGTCTATGATTTAAATGGGAAAGTTCATCCTAATGAAAATGAAACTCCAGCACCTAATCATCCACTTGGAGTGAATGCCTCAAATCAAAACTATGCCAATGGTGTAAATCACTCAGGTATGGTAGGTACACACAGTTTACCTAAAGGTTACTATCTTGAACTGGGTAAAAAAGGAACAAAGATTTCTAAAGAATATGCTGTAAATGGTAATTCAAGAGTGATGTTAAGTGCAATTACCGGTGGTGCATACGGAAATGCAGGTACTGCTGGAACAGGTGAACAAGTTAAAATTACCGTTTATGATGCAACAACAGGTGAAAAAATTTCAAGTGTAAGAGATGACCATAGTATTGGTGAAAAATTGGAAACTGAACATGTTTCAACACCAACTGGTAGCGGTGGTAATGGAGATGGTTGGACAGAATATCGTGCAATTTATGAAATTCCAAAAACAACAACACGTGTAAGAGTTGAAATTGAAGCCTTAAATGATGGTACAGCTATTAATAATTCTTATTTAAAAAATACAAATAGTACTGTAACAGATGGTTATTTTGTCGGTGCAGTAAACTTAGCGGTTGGATCAGGAGCTGAACTGACTACCAATGTTAAAACAAACAAAGTATCAGGAAAATATGGTGAAGATAATCTTTATAAAGCTAAACAACAAGGTACATTAGATATTACTGTTAAAAGTGTTGGTGGAGTTCGTCACTATGGTCATGCAGAAACAGAAGTAGAAATTCCAGAAGGAGTAGAATTACCTGATAATATTAAAAAACCAACAGGTTGGGTTTGGTTTGGTGGAGTACCAGTAGCACCTCAAAATATTTCTTGGGATGCTGCAACTAGGAAATTGAGAATAAAATATCAAACGTCAGGTAATAATGCTGGATCTAATCCATATATCGGTATTGGTTCTAATAACGGTAACAATGATGGAATTCGAAATCTAAGTATTCCATTTACAACTGCTGATAATTATAAAGGAACTGCAACTTTCAAAGTTAGAACATTCTTACCAAATGGTTTAAGTGATGGTCAGGATAACCAAGCTTTGAATACAGGAGATGTCTCTAACTCTGATGGTAAGTATCATCCTGTTGTTAATGGATTAAGAAATAGTGATAATCCAGAATATTACTACAATAAAACAATTTACATTGATACTACAAAACCAGCAACCCCTACTGTAGAAGCAATTCATACAGATGGAGTAAAAGGTGAAGGAAAAGATACTAATCAACCTAAAAAATTATTAATATCTGTTCCGGAAGAAGAAACTGGTGTAACAAATGAAGATCGTGAAAAACGTGACTTAATAGAAAATGATAAAAATAACAATAAACACAACTTAACCGATGGGGAAGCTACTACGAAGGTAGATAGAATTAACCATGCTATTGGAGGAGTGACATCTCTAAAAGTTACATTACCGAATGGAGCAAAACCGATTACTTTAACGAAAAAAGCTGATGGTTGGTATAATGGTTCTGAAAAAATTAATGAGGTAGATGGAAAATTAGTACTATCATTACCTGAAAATGTTAATTTAGATGAAGCTAGTGAAAGTACAAATCCAGATAAGAGAATTAAAGTAACTGTATTTGACAAAGCAGGAAATGAGTCAGATCCTGCATATGGAGAAGTAAAAAATGAAGCTCCTACAGTGGCAGTTAAAAATTCTGAACTCTATGTTTATAAAACAAAAGAAGCAGATAAATGGAATAATGAAAAAGTTTTAGAAAAATCTGTTCCATCTGCAACTGACCTAGAAGATGATCGTGATGGAAAAGAATCAACTAAGCCGACAGTAGCTGTTAGTGATTCAGGAAACTTAAATACAACAGTAGTAGGTACTTATCCGGTAAAAGTCCAATCAACTGATAGTGAAGGTAAAAAATCTACAGAAATGACAGTAAATGTACATGTCTTAGATTTGATTACTGTAGATCCGACGGTAACTACTGATCCGACGGATCCTAGTTCAACATCTCCAGTTTCTCCAAAAACAGAAGGAACACCGGTAAAAGAAGGAGATGCCAACAGAGGAACTTACCCAGCGGGTGTAACGCGTGAGGATTTAGTAAAAGAAGTCACTCGTACAATCAAGTATCTTAAAGAAGAGGATAAAGATAAAGTAGATGCACAACCTATTGAAGTAGATAAAGTTGATAAAGTTCAAAAAGTAACGTACAAGCGTACTGCAACGGTTAATCCTGAAACGAAAGAAGTAACTTATTCTGACTGGACAGTTTATGAAGGTGCTGATAAACTTACAGATGCAACAGTAGATGGAACAAAAGGCAAGTATAATGAAGTAGTTTCACCTGTAGTAAACAATTATTTATTAGTAGATAATGCAGATAAAATAGTACCAGCTAAAGAAGCACCTGTACCAGATCAAAATGGTGTAGTTACTTCAGAAGTTAAGAAAGTACTTTATAAAGAGATAGGTTCATTTGTGCCAAATTATCCAGATGGTAAGAAGCCAAATGATGCACCAGATAAAATTCATTATCCAAATCATCCTACAGACCCAACGAAAGTTGGTGATTTTGGAACGATTACTATTCCATATGTACAAGGTTATACACCAGTATATAATGGTGTAGAATTAACACCGAAAAACCCAGCTAATCCAGAAGAAGGATATAAAGTTCCTGAAGGCTTCAATCCAATAGATAACTTTGGAAATTCACAAATTACTTATACTCCGTCAACTCAAAAAGCAAAAGTAATTATTGAGAAAAAAGTAGAAGGTCAAGATAATGAAGAGGTTAAGAGTTATGAATTGACGGGGAAATCTGGTGAAGAAATACCAGCAAGCACAGAAATAGATAATAAAATTCAAGAGTTGAAAAATAAAGGTTATGAAGTAGAAAGTGACGAATATCACCTAGCTAATAATCACTATCCAGTATTCGATGATCAAGAAGATTCAGATAAGGCAGATAGAATTACGTCACCTTCTCAAATATTTAGAATTGTTGTTAAACCTAAAATTGTAGAAGTTCCATCAACTTCTCCGCATGAAAAAGATACACCAGTTTATCCAAATGGTAATCCAGAATTGAAATGGCCAGGAGGTTTAACAGAAGCTGATTTAAAAACAACTGCTAAACGTGTTATTTCATATGTGAAGAAAGAGTCAGAAACAGCAACAGAAGAAAAAGCTAAAGATTCTACAGAACAAGTAGTTACGTTTACTAGAAAAGCAAAAGTAAATCTTGTAGAAAAAACTGTAGAATACACAGATTGGGAAAGTTCAAATAAAACATGGGCTAAAGTAGAAGTTAAAACTTTAACAGGTTATATTGCTGATAAGAAAGAAATTCCAGCCAAAGAAGTAGTTACGCCTACAAAAGATACGAAAGTTATTCCTGATGAAGCGGAAAAAGTTACTTATACAAAAATAGGAAGTTGGACACCAATTAATCCGACAACAGGTCTAGAAGAAGCTCCAATTCCATTCCCTAATGATCCTAAAGATCCAACTAAGGCAGGAGAGATTACACAAATTATTCCTCATAAAGATGGGTATACGCCAAAAGATGGAAGTGGAAATCCATTAACACCAATTGATCCGGAGCATTTAGATAAAGGATATCATCCACCGAAAATTACAGATCCAAAAGCTAATATTAAAATTGTTTATGATAAAGATGATCAAAAAGTTAGAGTTAGATTTGTTTCAGTAGATGCTAATAATAAGGAAACACCTCTGAGTGAGAAATACAATCTTGAACTGACTGGTAAAACAGGTGATGTAATACCAGAAAATGGAATTCAAGCACGTCTTGATGTATTAAAATCAATGGGATATACAGTAAAAGAAAATCCATTTGATAGTAATCCAGTATTTGATGCAAAAAAAGATACTGCAACTAATGTAAGTCAAAACTATACGATAAAATTATCTCCAAAAGTTTCTACAGCAACACCTGTATATGTTGTTGAAGGTGATAAACCTACAGTAGAAAAACTAAAAGATGCTGTCACTACAGAAGGAAACGAAAAAACAGTAAATGAAACAAAAATACCAGAAACAAATGGTAAAGTTGGTGATGATACCTTATCAGCTCCAGTAACGGTAACTTATGGTACAGGTGAAAATAAACGTGATGAAACTGTAAATGTACCGATTAAAGTTGTTAAAGGATATCCACAAATTGTACCAGTAGATGAAAGTAATAAGCAACCGTCTCCTGAGGATAGTATAGAACCGAATGATTATCCAGAAGATGCTACATTCGAATATAAAGAACCTGTAGATACAACAAGTTCAGGGGATAAAAATGTTACTGTAGTTGTTAAACAAGGGGATAAAGTATTAGTAGAAGTGCCAGCAACAGTACGTGTAGTAGAAAGTACACCACAGTTTGTAGTGGTTGATAAAGATAAAAAACAACCAGATGCAAAAGATAGTGTTACACCGGGAGAATACCCAGAAGGAACAACATTCGAGTATGAATCACCAGTAGATACAACAACAGTAGGAGAAAAAGATGTAGTAGTTGTTGCTAAAAAAGGAGATAGTGTGATAACTAAAGTTCCAGCGAAAGTGATGGTTGTTGAACCTAAGACACAATATGTCGCTGTGGATAAAAACAAAAAACAACCAGATGCATCTAAAAGCATTGATCCAGAACAATATCCAGAAGGAACAACATTTGAATATAAAACACCAGTAGATACAACAACACCAGGAGAAAAAGATGTAGTGGTTGTTGCTAAAAATGGAGAAGATAAACTTGTGGATGTTCCATCTAAAGTTAAAGTAGTTCAAGGTAAAGAACAATTAATACCTGTAAATCCGACTGAAAAACCACAAGCAAGAGATAGTATTACTCCAAGTAATTATCCTGAAGGTTCAACATTTGAATATAAAGTTCCAGATGGAAAAACAGAACCATTTGACTCTACAACGGTTGGAGATAAACCAGTAACAGTAGTTGTTAAAGATAAAGATGGAAAAGTATTAGTAGAAGTGCCAGCTACTATTAAAGTTGTAGAAGCGAAACCAACACCAATAGAAACACCAGTAACGAATACAGTATTCACAAAAGATGATGTTTCTAAATATGTAAAAGTTCCAGAAGGTGGAAAAGTAACAAAAGTAGAGAATACTCCGGACTTAACAACACTAGGTAAGAAAGAACCAGTAAAAGTAACTGTAGAATTACCAAATGGAAAAGTAATCACAGTAGAAGTGCCAGTAAATGTAACGCCGGTGAAACCAGTGGAAACACCAGTAACGAATACACCATTTACACCAGAGGATTACACAAAAGGAATAACAATACCAGAAGGTGGAAAAGTAACGAAAGTAGAAAACATACCTGACTTAACAACATCAGGTAAGAAAGAACCGGTAAGAGTAACAGTGGAATTACCAAATGGAAAAGTAATTACAGTAGAAGTGCCAGTAAATGTAACGCCGGTGAAACCAGTGGAAACACCAGTAACGAATACACCATTTACACCAGAGGATTACACAAAAGGAATAACAATACCAGAAGGTGGAAAAGTAACGAAAGTAGAGAATGTTCCGGACTTAACAACACCAGGTAAGAAAGAACCAGTAAGAGTAACTGTAGAATTACCAAATGGAAAAGTAATCACAGTAGAAGTACCAGTAAATGTAACGCCGGTGAAACCAGTGGAAACACCAGTAACGAATACACCATTTACACCAGAGGATTACACAAAAGGAATAACAATACCAGAAGGTGGAAAAGTAACGAAAGTAGAGAATGTTCCGGACTTAACAACACCAGGTAAGAAAGAACCAGTAAGAGTAACTGTAGAATTACCAAATGGAAAAGTAATCACAGTAGAAGTACCAGTAAATGTAACACCAGTAATTCCTATAGAAATACCGGTAACTAAAACACCATTAGAACCAGAATATTATACAAAAGGAATAACGATACCAGAAGGTGGAAAAGTAACAAAAGTAGAAAATATACCGGACTTAACAACACCAGGTAAGAAAGAACCAGTGAGAGTAACAGTGGAATTACCAAATGGAAAAGTAATTACAGTAGAAGTGCCAGTAACTGTTACACCAACAACAGGAATAGAAACTCCAGTGACAGATACGCCGCTGACAAAAGAGGATATTGAAAAACAAATTAAACTTCCAAAAGGTGGAGAAGTCATAAGTATCGGGGATATTCCAAAAGTTAATACTCCTGGAGATAAAGGAACAGTTAAAGTAAAAGTGAAACTTCCAGATGGAAAAGTAATTACGGTAGAAATCCCGGTGAATGTTACTCCTATTAAAGATATAGTTAAGAAATTAGGAGAACCTATTACTAATGAAGATGTTGAAAAACATATCAAAATACCAAAAGGTGGAAAAATAGTATCTATAGGTGATAAACCAACTACAGATATACCGGGAGAAAGACCAAGTATATCAGTTGTAGTAGAGTTACCAGATGGGAAACGTGTAACTATAAAAGTACCAGTAATAGTAACTCCAAAAATAACTCCTGTAGTAGTTGAAGTAGGAACACCAGTTACGGTAGAAGATGTTAAGAAACATATAGATTTACCAAAAGGATGGAAAATTACAAAAGTAGGAGAGATACCTACAACATCTACTCCAGGAACAAAACCATCGGTAACGGTGGAAATAGAATTGCCAGATGGACGTAAAATTACGGTAGAAGTCCCTGTAATAGTAACACCGAAAGTAATACCAATCGTTGTACCACAAGGAACGCCGATCACTCCAAAAGATGTAATAAGTCATATTGATCTACCAAAAGAAGGTGGATGGGAAATAGTAGAAATAGGGGAAATACCAACGACTATACCAGCAGGGGTGAAACCAAGCGTTAAAGTTAAAATCAAAGTTCCGAGTGGAGAAATCGTTGAAGTGGACGTTCCAGTTATTGTAACACCGGTAACAAGACAAATAGTAGTCGAAGTTGGGACACCTATAACAAACGAAGATGTAATAAGTCATGTAGACTTACCTGAAGGATGGAAAATTACAAAAGTAGGAGAGATACCAACAACATCTACTCCGGGAACAAAACCATCGGTAACTGTAGAAATCGGATTACCGGATGGACGTAAAGTTACAGTGGAAGTTCCAGTATTGGTAGTAGATAGAAATAATGGATCAAATCATAACCAAGATAAAAAACAAGATAGTAAGACAAATAATCTAGGTAATATTAATAATAGTAATGTTGAATTAAATAAAGGGAATGAAAATAATAATTCAACTAAAGAAACTACCAGAAAAGAAAATACTAAGATTGAAAAACTTCCGAATACCGGATTTGAAAATGATTCACTATCGGGTTATGGTTTGGCAATGTTGGGATTTGCTTTAACAATGTTAAAACGACGTAAACAAAAATAATATAAAATAAAAGTCTAACATAGGAATTAGTTAAAAAGTAGCGTAGTAGTCTAATGATTACTGCGCTATTTTTAATGATATTCTTATAATCTGAGTGTAAAGGAAATGCACGAGTTCCAGTGTAACTGGATGGAGGATTAATAGTAATTGAAATAATATAACAAATGACGTTACATAATTTAAGTAAATAAATATAGAATTTATATCCTAAGTATACTCAAATTTATTTTTATTAATATTGAATATTTTTTAAAACTTAAAATTAAGTTAAAATTTTGCTGTATGTATTGACAAAAGCTGGTTTAAGGCTTAAAATTAGATTATATTTTTTAAAAAAAACAATAAAAAATATCAATGCAAAAAGACTAACATATAACATAAAAAAAATAGAATGCTATTCGAAAAAAAAAAAAAAACTAAAAAAACCAATTTTATTTTTATTATAACTTTGTTTTTATTATATTTATATTGTAAATTAGGAGGGGAAAAGATGTTTGGTAAGAATAATAAGAGAATGATTATTCAGAAAGAACAAGAGAAAATAAATTACTACGGTATTAAGAAATTTAACGTTGGTACAGCATCGGTTTTAATCGCTGCTGGATTCGCATTTTTAGGTGGAGGTAGTGCGTTAGCAAGCAATGATGCTTCGGTATCTGCAACTAATACAGAAACTGTTAATAATAATGTAACAGCAAATAAAGAAGAAGTCTCAACAGTGACACCAGCAAAAGCAAATAAAGCTAATTTAAGTGCTGCAATAGCTCGTGTTCAAGAGGCAATCGCTAAAGCTGGAGTTTCTGAAAAAACAGCATCAGTAATAGAAGATGCAAAAGTAGAATTAGCAACAGCACAAACTCTAGAAGCGAGTGAAGTAGCAACACAAGCTGAAGTTGATAGAGAAACAGTAGCTCTAAAAAATAAAGCATTCGTATTAGAAAGTATGAAAAAAGCAACTTCTAAAGAAGCTGATAAATCTACAGAAGAGAAAGTAAACAAAAACCAAGATCCAAGAAATGGAAAAGCCATTCCTGGAAAAGGTGAAAGTGGATTTAGAGCAGATACGTTTATTGTTAATGAAAGCAACACTACTACAGTGCCAGATACAGCTACAACAGGAACTGATAAATTCACATTTGTAGCTTTACCAGAAAATGATTCGAGAAGGAATTCTGGAGTTATTGCGATAGCAGGTGGGCAAGCAGGAGATATAGTTGTAAAAGGAACTGGAGCTGCTCCTACAGATTTAGAAATAGAGATGTATTCTTCTCAGCGTACTGGTAAAACGGAAAACCCAGTAGCAATGTCAACAGTAAATGGACAACCAGTTACATCTCCAGGTAGAATGGATTACCCACTTTCAAAAGAACAGGTTCAAAAATTACAAGAAGAAGCTAAACTATGGAGAAATAAGTTAAAACCTGATGGTAATAGTATCTCAAACAATCCTGCAACAGTTTTTGGAAGTTCAGGAGCTTATGAATTTTTGGCGACAGAAATTTATAAGATGGGTTATGAACAAGGAGTAGATCGTGCATATATCCCAAATATATCAAACCGTTTTGCTGTGACAGATAAAGCTAAGGAAGCGGGTTGGAAAATAAAATCAATAACTCCAACTAATCTGCCAAGTGGTTTGATTTACGATAAAGAGAGCGATTCTATTCAAGGTAGAGTTGTTTCGAATGTTCAAAATGGTGTGCAAGACCTAAGATTTACTGTTCAAGCTGAGAATGAGAAAACTCATCAAATTGTTAGCATGGAGTTTAAAAATCTAAGATCTGGCTGGATTGCGTGGCAAGATTCAAAACCACCGAGATTGGAAGTTTCAGATGATGCTTATGAAACACAAGTAGGACAGAATGTGAACATTGATATCGCATATAAAGATGATGCAGGTTCTAATTTTTCTGGTAGTAGACGACAAGTTAATTATAAATTAGCAAGTGGAAAAGTTGTAACCATTCCTAATCAAAATTTCAGACAAGCTGTTTCAGGATTAGCTGGATATGCTACTACAAATAAAGCTGGTGAATTAGATGGAACGAAGACTTCTATTCCAGGTATCTCCTATAATTTGTCTCAAGATGGAACTCCAGTAGAAACTGATGCAAATGGTGATCAATCAATTTATGATAAGGGTAAATTGACTGGGACAGCCACAACAGCGGGAATTTACACAGTATCAGTGTTTGCTAAGGATTATAATACAACACAAAAATCAGATTCTACATGGATTCATTCAGGACATGAAGTTCAGAAATATATTACAGTTGTTGTAAAACCAACTATTACTGTGAAAAACGTTCATGCTTATGCTACAACTATACCAGTAACAATATCAGATGGAGCTTCAACTGCGGAAGTGAAATTACCTAATGGTAAAATTACGAAGCTTGAGGTTAGAGATGGACAATGGGTAGTAGCGTCTGGTACAACAAATGAAAAAGCTGTTCAAGGGACTGCATTAGGACAAGTAGGTTCTGAAATTAATATTCCAGTTTCTGAAGAAGATACTAAGACTGCTTCTACTGACACAATTGTAGCTAAAGCGATAACTGAAAATGTTAAAGCTACTCTGTTGAGAAATGAACTAAGCTTAACAGATAATAATGGAGTACATAAAGCTCGTTTAGATGAAACGACAGGTCATTGGGAGCTTGATGAGAATTATAGAGAAGTAAAAGAATCAACTCCGAACGGCGGTTATAAACTAACTAAGCGACAAGTATTTACAGAAGTACAGAATGATGGAACAAAAAATTATTACATCTATTCTTATACTAGAACTTATAATGCTAATGATGAAATAGTAAGTGTTAATGAAGTAAGGAGAGATAAAACAGTTGTTCCAAGATTAAATACAGAAAATCAAGAGGGAAATGCTGTTGTTGTTGAATACAATCCTGTAACTCAAACTTGGACATCATCTGATAATTCAAGAGTTACTGCCACTAAGGAAGGAAATTTCTGGAATATTAGAACAGAATCTGGATTTACTGGTTTGGTTAAGGGTAGCATTGCTGAAAGTGATGATAAGGCATCAATTCTAAATGATGCTCCAACAGCAACTTCAACTTCTTATACTACAGTAAAAGGTGCTACAGTGGACTTAGTGAAACAAGCATCAGCTGCAGTAACAATTAGAGATACAGAAGATGATGCAACTACATCACCTAAAAAAGAAACAACTATAACTAAAGTAACTGTAACGTCACCATCAGGACAACAAACAGAATATACTGATATAGAGCAAGCAAAAGCTCATCTATTATCAGAAGTAGGTACTTACACAGTTAAAGTTGAAGTGAAAGATAGCAATGGAAATGTTGTGACTGCCAATACTGATACTGAAACTGGAACTGATAAGGGTGCTGAAACTGCTGTAAATTCAACTACATACAGAATTACAGTTGAAGATCAACCAACTAATAAATTGTATACAGTTGAAGATGATACAGTAACAAATGATCAGTTGAAAGAAAAAGTAAATCCTACAGCAGTAGAAGGCTTTACTCCAACTAAAAATGATATTACAGATATCCCAACGACTGCAGGTAAAGCAGGTCAAACATTGCCAACTCCTGCAACAGTTACTTATACCAAAGGGACTGAAACAATTTCAGTAGCAACTAAAGTAGATGTTGTTGTTTTACCAAAAGTAACACCAACTGGAGTAACAGTTCTTAAAGATAGCACTGGTTTAGATGAAGCAGTTAAAGCGAAAGCA
>NZ_CAUTDQ010000039.1:0-16875 GCF_963537375.1 uncultured Gemella sp. | reverse complement strand
ATATCAGGTATTTATTTTTAACTTTTTTTGTCTCACATCATTTACAAATGTACATGTTTAAAGACGTTAAAGTCAAATTATTAAGAAAAATAGATTTTAAAAAAATTGTGATGGAAAATTGAAAAAAATATTTTCTGAATGGAAATTAATAATGTCTTAAGTAGAGAAAAGATAGCCCTACATATGATCAGTGGGAGAGTTTTATTCTGTCAGAACATAATAGAAGACAACTTTTAGTTCCTAGGGGCTTTGCTCACGGTTTTGTGACTTTAACACCAAATGTTAACTTCATGTATAAGTGTGATAATTATTATAATGAAGAAGCAGATGCAGGTATAATATTAGATGATAATGACCTTGGAATTGATTGGCAGATAGACCTATCAAAAGCGATTATTTCGGAGAAAGATAGAAACCTTCCTACATTCAAAGAATTTGAAAAGAACAATGATTTTGTGTACGGGGAAGTGTAATTATGATATTTTTTCAGAGTTCTTCCTAAAGTCCTGGATTTAAACGAGAATTCAAAGATGTAGTGGTTTATTGATATCTGAATGTTCTTTATAAGAGTTTTTAAGATGTCTAATGAATTTCGTGGTGGTGACTCGATAATCAAAACCATGATTTTTGTTTTACTCTCATTATAATGAAAATCTATGTTGAGATACTCATATTAATAAGTTCCTTTATGTGAGTGTCGTAATTTATGATTTAAAGGAATTTATTCTTTTTTTCAACCCTTTCCGTAATAATTTTACTATATCAGTTAATGCTTTTATTGTATATCTAGTCTGGGTTTGTTATAATGAAGTTACGTGAGTAAAGTTAGTTATAGATATTAAAGTAAAAGTGTAAATAAATTTCAAGTCACTAATCCTTAGGTTTATTATACAAAAATTTGTTTATTCTTTTTTAGCGTTCTGCTACACTTATACTCAAATATTAGATATCGTTGAAAATTATTAGGAAGTATTTAATGTACCGCATAAAGATAGAGTAACTAACTATTTAATAATTGTATTTATTTATAAGATTAGAAGATTGCTTGAAATAAATAGCTGATTGTAAAAAGTTTTAAAAGGAAAAGTAATAAAGAACCACAACGCGTTCGAATAGGCGGTCGGATAAAAGCTTATAATAAAGCCGAAAAGTAAACTTATTTTCCCATAGGCGGTCGAATAAACGAATAAATAGAAAGGACAGGTACTTATGATTAATGAAAAAAATATAAAAAAATATTTAGAATTAGGAGAAAATCAAAATTTAGAGTTTAAAGAATCCGAAAATAAGTTTCCAATAAATGCTCTAGAGACAATAAGTGCGTTTGCAAATACAGATGGAGGAATAATTATTTTGGGTATTAGTGAAAAAGAAAAGAATATCATTTCTGGTGTTGTAAACCCTCAAAAACAAATAAAAGAATTATTTAATCATATGAACAATCCAAGGGAGATTAGTAGGAATGTATTAAGTAATGATGATGTTTATTCTGTCCAAATTCAAGATAAATCTATTATTGTTATCCATGTAGCTCCTGAGAATTATAAAAACAAACCAATATATTTAAAAGATAATCCTAACAAGACCTATATTAGACAAGGAGAAGGAGATTATTTAGCAACTGAAGAAATTATACAATCTATGATAAGAGATGCTTCTCGAGATAGTTATGATAACAAGTTATTGGATGGATATAATATTGATGATTTAGATAACTTATCTATTCAAAAGTATAAGGATATTTTAATGAGAAATAATCCTGATCATCCATTTAACAACTTATCTACAATAGAATTTTTAAAAAAAATAAATGTGATAAAGAAAAATAGGAAAAACAATAATGAATGTTTGACATTAGCAGGACTTTTAGTATTTGGGAAACATGCATCGATAAAAGAATATTTACCACATTATAATGTAGAATATATTAGAAAATCTAGTAATACTGAAAATTCCTCTTATTCTGATAGATTAATATATGATGGGTATTGGGGGGAAGATAACTTGTTTAATTTCATGTTCTCAGCATTTGAGAAACTCAAATTAACTATTTCCGATAATTCGAAAATTTCAGCAGATTATTTGACTAGAGAAAGTAATTCTAAATTGATAATAGCAATAAGAGAAGCATTAGCTAATTCTATAATTCACTGTGATTTTTTAAATCATAAAGGGGTTCTTATTATTAGATATTCAGACAGAATGATATTTATAAATGGAGGAAGCCTGAGAATCAGTAAAGAAGATTATTTTACAGGCGCTCATTCTACACCAAGAAATCATTATATACAAGAAATTTTCAGGTTAATCAATATATGCGAAAAAGCGGGTACTGGGGTTCCTAAAATTATGAACGCCGTTAAAGAATATCAATTAAAAAAACCGGAAGTCAAAGCGGAAATAGATTCATTTGAGCTTACTATATGGGATACGTCAATTATAGAAAATTTAAATATATCTAATGAAGTTGAAAAAAGAATCATTGAACTAATTATACAAAATAAATTCTGCACTAGGGCAGAGATAGAAAAAGAATTGAAAATCTCGAAAACGACAACAATTAAATATTTAAATAGTTTAAAAGAAAAAGATATTCTTGTTTCGTCAAAAATAGGGAAAGTACACGTATATAAATTGAATGATACTGAACAACATCTAGAAAAGTACAATATGGTTAATACTTTATATTCTATTATTGAAGAAATTAAGCGTAACTAATTCATATATAAATGATTATTTAATATTTTAAGAATGAATTTCCTAGATTTGATAATTTTGAAAAGTGAAGCGAATAGAATTGTGCCTTAGAAAATCTGAATTTTAAAAGATTTAAATAAGAACTAATGGTATTGATATCTAAATTCATATTAGATGTCAATAAACTTTGAGGGAATGATTCTACAAAATTGATTTCTTCAAGACCAAGATTTTTTAGGCACTCTAATCTATATATTTTGTAGAAAACCAACTGAGTTTAAACTTGGTTGGTTTTTTATTTATTTTTTAAGATTTGGAGAAATTCCCATTAGAAAAAAAGTATTAAATACAGTATAATTAAGAATGAAAGAATTAGTCTAATCATGGGATAGGAGAAGTTTCGAATGAAAGTTTTTGGTGCAAAATTAAAAGATGTAAAAATAATAGAACCGGATGTTTTTGAAGATGAACGTGGTTTCTTTATGGAGAGTTATTCTGAAGAAAAGTATAAAAAACTAGGTATAGATTTTAATTTTGTTCAAGACAATCATTCATTATCAGTTGAAGCTGGTGTTATTCGTGGTTTACATTTTCAAAGAGGAAATGCTGCGCAAACAAAGCTTATTCGTGTAGTGACTGGTGAAGTACTAGATGTTGTTGTGGATCTTAGAAAAGGAAGTCCTACGTATGGACAGTGGGAGAGTTTTATCCTTTCAGAACATAATAGAAGACAACTTTTAGTTCCTAGAGGCTTTGGTCATGGTTTTGTGACATTAACACCTAATGTTAACTTCATGTACAAGTGTGATAATTATTATAATGTAGAAGCAGATGCAGGAATTGCATTTGATGATAATGACCTTGGAATTGATTGGCAGGTTGATTTATCAAAAGCGATTATTTCAGAGAAAGATAAAAACCTTCCTACATTCAAAGAATTTGAAAAGAACAATGATTTTATGTATGGGAAGTGTAAGAAAAAGTAGGTTGCTGACTTAGTATCAGTAATCTTGTGTTAAATATTTTTGAAAAGGTAAATAAGATGAAAAATATTATAGTAACGGGTGGGGCTGGATTTATCGGTTCTAACTTTGTACATTATGTTATAAATAATCATCCAGATATTCATGTGACTGTTCTGGATAAATTGACTTATGCGGGAAATAGAGCAAATCTGTCTGGACTTCCGGAAGATAGATTTGAATTAGTTGTTGGTGATATTGCGGATACTAAACTAGTAGATAAACTTGTCAGCAAGACTGATGCAGTAGTTCATTATGCAGCTGAATCTCATAATGATAACTCACTAAAAGATCCATATCCATTTATACATACGAATATTATCGGAACATATGCTTTAATCGAAGCTTGTCGTAAGTATGATGTTAGATATCATCACGTATCTACAGATGAGGTATATGGAGATCTTCCTTTACGTGAAGACTTACCAGGAAAAGGCGAAGGGATAGGAGAGAAATTCACAGCTGAAACACCTTATAATCCATCGAGTCCATACTCATCAACAAAAGCAGGTTCAGACTTACTTGTAAAAGCATGGGTACGTTCATTTGGACTTAAGGCAACTATATCTAACTGTTCAAACAACTACGGACCATATCAACATATTGAGAAATTTATTCCAAGACAAATAACTAATGTCTTGACAGGAATAACACCAAAACTATATGGTGAAGGTAAGAACGTTAGGGACTGGATTCACACGGAAGATCACTCTTCAGCAGTTTGGGCTATTTTAACAAAAGGTAGAATAGGAGAAACATATTTAATTGGAGCTGATGGAGAAGAGGATAACAAAACTGTTATTGAGTTAATCCTTGAGCTAATGGGTAAAGATAAGAATGCTTATGAACATGTAGATGACCGTGTGGGACATGACCTTCGTTATGCAATAGATGCATCTAAATTACGAGATGAATTAGGGTGGAGACCACAGCTTACAAACTTCCGTCAAGGGCTAGCTGACACTATTCGCTGGTATGAAGAAAATGAATCTTGGTGGAAAGAACAAAAAGAAGCAGTAGAAGCCAATTACGCTAAAAATGGACAGTAGAAAGAGTCGATTGGGTGATTGAGGAGCTCTTCTAAATAATTGACAACAAGAGAAGGTGTATGATAGAATATAGGAAAGTGAATGGGAAATGTCTATCAAATTTCATCACGAAAGCCAATTGAAGTGCTAGTTCAATTGGCTTTTTATATTAATATTTAATATTCACACACAAAGTGACGAGTATGCGTCGTGAGCTAAAATGGCTACTTCTTCCCGTGATTATCTTTTAGCAGATAGTATTCTATTAAAAGAAGTATAACTCCTGATAACAAATTCACGAGGATTTGGGTAATGTCTATCTTCATCTCATCACCTCCTTTTGGAGCCAGTAGCCTATCTTTATTATAGCACTAGAAGTCATGTTAGAAAAGGTTTTCCTATTGGTGTTGAGATTAAAATTATATTTTTAAGTTTATATAAACAAAGAATGAAAAAGGTGGTTTTCAATAAAAAAACAGTGATTTTAAATGAAAAATATTTGACATGAGCTGAAAAGATATGATAAAGTATAGACAAGTGAATAGGAAGTATTAATACTTTTTAATATAAGCCCTAACTTTGATTTTAATCAGATTAGTGGTGAAAATCACGTATAGTGTGGAATTTATGAGCTGTGTCTAAAAGTAAGTTGATATAAATTAAGAGGATAACACTATATATTAGGATTAGTATTCCTGATAATAAACTAACAAGAATTTGGACGATTATATCGTACATGCAACCACCTTCTTTTGGGCAAGGTATCAATTTATATTAGACATAGGCGAAGATGATTTGCGCTTGGATGATAGCTAAATCATGCGATAGACTATAAGAAGTGAATGATGTCTATCAAATTTCATCACGAAAGTCAATTGAAGGTCTAGTTCAATTGGCTTTTTATATTTTATATCTTATTTACTCAGGTTAATTGCTAACTATCAGCCTTTTTTATTTTGAAAATATAGAATAAGATTCCTTTTATGTTAATCCTAATAAATTATTTTATATTTATTATTTTAATTATTTCTTAACTGTTATGTTTGTATTATATTGTGTTTTGATGTAGAATAAAGTTGGAAAGGTAGTGAATTTTATAAAGATTTTATTATAAAAGATGGTTGTTGAAATCGTTGTAAACTTTATAGAATTACTCAAAATATCAAAGGAGGGAACAGGCATGAATAGTAAAAAAATTATTAAATTTCCTGTTGATAAAAAAGGATATACAGGAATAAGAAGTAGTAAGTATAGAGAGTTTAATCTCAATCAAGGTTATGGTGAAATACAGTTCTCTTCTAAAGAGATTGAGTCTAATTTTAATGAATCGATAAAACTTTTTTCGGAATTTATCGAGAATTTTGAAGATCCTAAATATGTATCTAATGTAAAAAAGGCTATAGATTTATCTAAGTATAATGTGGATGCTAGGGTTTGGGAAATAGTTAGTAAAGATTGTACGGAATATGAAACAGAATTAAGATTAATACGACTAAGAGACGAAGCTTACAATTTTGAAGAAGGTTTTGTTGATGGTAACCTATTTCCGATTAATTACCTATACCTAAGAGCCTGCCACCATCTTTCGGAATTTTACTTAGGAAATAAGCTCTATAATAAGGTTAGGTATGCTTATAAGCCGTTTTATTTCAGTTTAGATATGGACAATGAAGTCATGATGCCGATGCATCACAATTTTGTTGTTGCTAGTCTTATACTGAATGATTTTACAGAGGTTAATCGTTGTTATAAACTGGCGAATAAACATGGTAAAAATGAAGATGAAATTATTTTACTATCAAAAGTATTTTACCATTTGATGCAGGGAGAAGAGAAAGAAGCTGTTGCATTTTTTAACAAATTGATTAAAGTTAATAAATATATTTCTGATGTTTTAGATAGAATAACTAATCCTAAGTTAATTAAGTTTAGTACGGATGATGATTGTAAGTATTTAGAGGCTCTTAATACTGTTATGAAGTTCGATTATTTCTTAAGTAAGGAGTATTATTTTGACTTTCTTATGCATGTTAGGGAAAGTGAATATGTTATTGGCGATGATTTGGATAAATATGCGGATCGTAAGGAAATAACAGTTGCCGATATGAAACGAGATAGATCGTTTATGGCTATTCGAGATACTGAATTAAAAATTATGCATGCGAACTTTTTATTAACAAAAGAAGACTTCTTAGAAATTACTAGGGCTGAGTTTTTGAAAATAAAAGGTTTAGGTAAGGGAACAATCAGGAACTTACATATGAATGGTGTAATGTTTGCTGATGATAGTGAGTTTGATATCCAGATGGAGTTAATGGAGGATGACTTATGGTAAAACGTGATAAAAAATTTGAATTATTACTTAAAGAATTTATAGAAACTGAAGGGAAGAATTTTTCTAATAGAGAAGATGCTATCGAGGTTTTTGAACATATTTATAATATGGTAGAAGACGGTTATGATGTTGATGGTCCTCTTGGTGATATTGTCGATGCGATTGATGATAGTGATATGAGTGTTTTTGACAAGGTTAATGCTTTACGAGAACTGCATGAGGAAAATCACAGTGGTATAGAGATGGCTATTGAGCTTGGAGAGGATATTTTATATTCAGAAAGTGACGAAGATACCGAAGAGATGATATTAGCGGATGCTCTTGCAGGGTATTATGTTAAAGCAGGTATGTACGAAGAAGCTGCGAAACTGTATGAACTTTTGTTAAAAGCTAGTCCATCGGATTTTTCTGAGGTTACAGAAGAACTGACACATGTTTATGTTCGCCTAAATAGAGATGATTTGATGAAAAATCATATTAAACGATTCGATTATTTAGAATCAGAACCTACGCTGTTGCTTTTAAGTATCTTTAGTATAAATCAAGATAAACTTGATGAATGTCATTATTATATGACGAAGCTTAAAGAACTTAATAAATACGCTGGTATAATCTTTAAGGGTGGTTTTGAAAAAGTTGAAAGCTTTATAGAGGGAACTTTACAGGATGAAAAAGACTTGCAAAAACCCGAAGTGTTTGAAATGCATTTTGCAGCTAGTATAGCTAAAGATTATCTGACTAGCAAATATCATTATGAATTATTAGAAAAATTCTATAAAGAAGAAATAGAAAATAGAGTAATTCTGATAGTGGAAGGACGTTTGAATATTTCCAAGGAAATGATGAAAAAAGACCCTGTTTTTTCTGGTATGGAAAGACAATTAAACAAGTTTATCGATGCTGAATTATATAATAAAGAAATCATTGAGTCTTATACAGAAAAAGAACTGAAAAAACTAGGTGGCATAGGAGCTACAGTTATACAAAAGCTAAAAAATAATGGCGTTAAGTTTAAAGAAAATTAATTAAGAGATAGGTTTATACCGTGGAATCCTGTATATACAAAAATAGAAAATCTGGGAAATGAATCAAAAGTGATTCATAGTTTCCCAGATTTTTTGTCTTGGGCCTTTGTAAAATGTAGGAGATGGGGGAAAATCGCATTAGAAATCTAGGCGGCAGTTTGCTGCTTAGATTTTTTCTTACTTTTACTAAGTTTAACATTATTTTTTATTCAGAAACACATAATTTAGACATAATTAAAATGTGTAGCCTGAAATTACTAAAGCTAGAGTATACAACCTGAAAAGTTATTATATCAATGTTGATATTCATAATCCAAAGTGAGCGATAAATGAGTGATAAATTATTGTTTATGATATAATAAATAAAAGAAATTGATAGGAGAATACTATGAAACCACCATTTACCATTACGAGTACTATTCTTAATTATCTTATAGAAATTTCCAAAGTATTAGGTAATCTTGAAATAGAAACAAAGAAAAATTTACATCTAAGAAAAGAAAATAGAATTAAGTCTATCCACTCATCTTTAGCTATAGAGAATAATAGCTTATCAATTGAGCAGATTACAGCAATTATAGATGGAAAGAGAGTTCTAGGGGATCCAAAGGAAATAAAAGAAGTAAAAAATGCATATGAAGCATATGAAAAAATATTAAATTTAAATCCATATAGTGAGAAGGATTTTTTACTCGCTCATAAATTATTAACTACAGAAATAGTAGGACAATCTGGGAAATATAGAAATTCTGATGTAGGGATTTTTGATGAACAGGGGAATATGGTTCATCTAGGAGCAAGACCTCAGTTTATTGGCGATTTAATGGGAGAATTATTTGACTGGGGACGTAAAGATGATACTCCAGAACTTGTAAAGAGTTGTGTATTTCACTATGAAATAGAGATGATTCACCCCTTTGAAGATGGAAATGGTAGAATGGGAAGGTTATGGAAAAATGTTATTTTAGCTAATTGGAATCCGTTGTTCAGTTGGATTCCTATTGAAATGATAATATATGAAAAACAACAACAATATTATAAGGTTTTAGCGCAGGCAGATAGAAACAATAATTCAACAGTATTTATTGAATTTATGTTAGGTGTCATATTAGAAACTCTACTAGCATACAGGGAACCTGAAGAAAAAATAAAAGAATTATCAAAAGTAGAACAGGATATTTTTGAAAAGATAAGAGAATACTTAAAAAACGAGAAATATATTACTGTAGCAACAGCCTGTGAACTAATTGGAAAGTCTAAGCCAACTGTTAGAAGATATATTGCGAAATTTGTTGAGTATGAGCTATTAGAATCTCATGGAGAAAACAAGAATAGAAGATACTCGCTAAGAAAATAAATAAAAAGATATCAGAGAGAAATAAAAGAAATGTCCTAAAAACTCTAAAAATTATATAATAACCCATAGACGCAGTGGTTTATTGACATCTAAATACGCTTATTAAAAGCTTTTTAGATATCTAATAAACTGTGCGAGGGTGACTCGACAAAATCGATTTCTCCGAAATCACGATTTTTGAGTCACTCCTTTCTGATATCTTTTATTTTTTATTTGATTTTTCTTCTCGTAAAAAAGTGAACTGTTGAGATTACTAGCGCAAGTATGACTATATAAATTACTTGAGAAAATACTAATGGTGTAAAGTGATTTTTCAAGATAAATATATTAACTCCCACACCTATAATTGCAGCTATACTCAACAGAGAAAGTAGTGCAACTTTATATTTATTAAGAGGTAGGCTGACTTTAGCAACCATACAAAGTCCGTTTATTAACGCAAGAAGGAAACAGATGAATTTCGCTTGTGAATTATCCGCGATAGCAAAGTTTGTCAGTAGCACTGTAGCTACCAAAATACCACCACCGATTGCAGCGTTTGTCAGTATGTCCTTCATGAAGTTATTACTTACTTTTTCCTTATTCGCTTCGAAAGTTAGGAAGAATGATGGAATACCGATTGTTATCGCTGAAATTATCGTGAACTGAATCGGAATAAACGCAAACTCTAAGGCGAAGATCACACTAAGTATTGAGAAGACAATCGAGAAGAATGTCTTTGTTAAGAATAGTGAAGCTACTTTTTGAATGTTATTAATAACACGACGTCCTTCCATAAGAATATCGTAGAATACTCCGAAGTCATCTGTTAAGAATACGATGTTTGATACGCTTTTTGCAGCGCTGGTAGCGCCATTCATAGCAAAACTAATATCAGCCTTTTTCAATGCAAGAACATCATTAACCCCGTCACCACTCATAGCGACAGTCTTGCCAGCTTTTTGCAGTACGGCTACCATTTTTTGTTTTTGTTCTGGAGTAACACGTCCAAAAATATCATTCTCAAGAACAGTTTTTTCAAACTCTTCATCAGTTACTTTAGTCATATCGATAGCCTTAGCATCTTCTTTGAATCCAGCTTTTTTAGCGACACCGTACACGGCTACATGGTTGTCTCCACTAATTATTTTTACTTCAACACCTTGAGATTCAAAGTATTTGAATGTTTCTTTTGTATTTTCTTTTATTTCATCCGATAGAACTACATGTCCTACAAGTTTCATATTAGTAGGGACATTTGTACTGTCTTCAGTATAGGCTAATGATAAAATTCTATAACCTTCTTTTTTTAGATTCTCGTAATATTGATCCATTTCATCTGAGAAACCTAAAAATTCATATGCCCCGAAGAAATATGTTCCACCATTTTGTAGTTTTATAAATGAATATTTATTTTTACTAGAAAAGGCTCCTAATTCTTCTACATCCCACTGTTTTTCACATGTTAAATAGTTTTTTAAAGCTCTAGATGTTGCATTTTCATCATCGAAGTATGCAAGATAACTTGATAATTTTTCTGCAACCTTATCATCAATTTCTACAACGTTCATATTACCTGTAGTAATAGTTCCTGTTTTATCGAAACAAAGAACATCTACTCTAGCAAGAGTTTCCACGCAGTATAGTTCTTGAACTAAAACTTTCTTTTTAGCAAGTTTCATCGCAGCAACCGCAAGAGATACGCTGACAAGAAGTATTAAACCTTCTGGAATCATACCTACCAAAGCTCCAGCACTACGTAGAACTATTTCTACATAACCACGTCCTAGACTAGCACCACGGATGTATAGCATAATTGCGACAGGTACTAATAGAATAGATATAACTTTTAAGATTTTATCCATATAGTCACGAAGTTTAGAGGGATATTTCTTAAATTCTTTAGTGCTTTTAGCAAGCTTGTTGATATAGCTATCTTCTCCGACAGCGATAGCCCTTACTAAACAACTACCACTAACTACGTTACTACCACTCATTACTTTGTCATTAGTAGTCTTAAAGATATTGTCACTTTCACCAGTTAGCAGTGATTCATCGACCTCGATACTACCTTCAATGATTTCAGCATCAACAGGAATCTGATCACCGAGATTTAAGTGTAGATATTCTCCAAGGACGATTTCTTCAGAATCTATATTTATTATTTCGTTATCACGATTTACTCGGTATTTACTTCTACCTAGTAAACTCAACTTTTCAAGGGCATTTTTCGAACGAACTTCTTGAAAAATACCAATTGCAGTATTTATAGTAATTACACCTAAAAACAGCATGTTTTCAAATCTAAGTGTTGTAGCTATAAATGCTGCTAAAACTAAGTTCATAGCATTGAAAAAAGTAAAGATATTAGAAAAGATAATTTCTTTAGTAGTTTTATAAGGTTTAATTTCACTAATATTTTTTTTCGCTTTAGTTACTTCTTCACTAGTTAAATATTTCATTCTACCTCCGCCATAACTATATTTTTAATAGTTTCTATTTTATCACACTTTAGTATAGTTTGGAAAATTAAAGAATACTGTATTAAAAATTATAGTGTTTGTAAAATTTAAGTGGAATAGAGTAATGAAAATAAAATTAGAAACGCAAAATCTATTAGTTAATTTTATCTATATATTTGAATATTGATTTTGATTTTCAGAAATTATATGTTAAAATATAGAAATATACTTTAAATATACTTAAAAAGATAGGAGATGAAGAAATGACGCTGGCTAAGAAAACAGCAGTAAGTGTGCTAAGTGCAGCATTACTACTAGGAAATATCAGTACATTTAATTATGGAGTATCATCAAAGATAACATTAGCTCAAGAAGAAAAAAAAGATGAGCTATCAAATGTTTCAAGAAGCGAAGAACATAAATTCCAAAACGATGATAAGGTAAAAGTTATTGTTAAGTTAAAGGGTGATGTTGATCCCAATAAGTTAAAAACTAAAGAAGGAATTAAAGAAGTTACCGAATCAACAAAAGCGCCTAGGGAAAAGGCGTTAAAAGATATTAAAGATAAAGGTATCGATTATAAAAAACTGTTTGAGTACGATACATTGATGAATGGTTTTGCCTTAGAGACTACATTCTCGAATGCTAAAAAAATTCAAGAGTTAGATTTTGTAGACACTGTTGAAATGAGTGTTAGCTACAATAAACCAGAAAATGTAGCAAGCGAAGAGGAGAAGAAAGACAGCACTGAAGCTAATGATTTTTCTAAAGCTTTAGACAGTTATAATCTTATTAATATACAACCTCTTTGGAATAAAGGATATAGAGGACAAGGAAAAGTTGTCGCAGTATTAGACTCTGGGCTTGATCCGAATCATCCAGTGCTTAGATTATCAGATAATTCAAAATCTAAATATAAAACTAAAGATGAAATTGAAAAAATAAAAAAAGAAGCGGGTATAGACTACGGTAAGTGGTATAGTGAAAAATTACCATTTGCATTTAACTATAACGACTGGAATAATGATATTAAACAAAGTGCTTATAAATCACATGGTATGCACGTTGCTGGGACTGCTGTAGGAAATCCTAAGGAGAAATTCACAAATGGTGATTATGTAACAGGTATAGCACCAGAAGCGCAGTTGATTTTTATGCGTGTATTCTCAGATACTAAAAATTCAGGAACAGAGTCTTATATCTATACAAAAGCTATAGAAGATGCTATTAAATTAGGCGCAGACACGATAAACCTAAGTTTAGGTTCACCAGCTGGTTCAGTAGTAGAAGTAGGAGATGGTTTAGTTCGTGCAATGGATGTTGCGAAAAAAGCCGGAGTTAATATAGTCGCAGCGGCAGGAAACAATGCATTCTTTGCTAGTGGACAAACAAATCCAAGTGCAGCTAATCCTGATTACGGAACTGTAGGAAGACCATCGGTTTCTGAAGATGCAATTTCTGTGGCGAATATTAGTAATAGTGTTCTTAACAGAGAAATAGCGAATATCGAGCAGCTTAAAGACAATGCTGATTTTGATAATGGAAAAATGCCGATTTTCAGTTATACTAAACAATTCGAGAAAAAAGCATATGATTATGTATATGTTGGAGTTGGTAAAGCAGAAAACTATGCTGACAAAGATTTAACTGGAAAAATCGCCCTTATCCAACGTGGTGGTAATAGCTTTGAAGAAAAAGTTAAATTAGCTAAACAATACGGCGCAGCTGGAGCAGTAATCTACTTCAATGAAGGAGATACTATTTATAATCTAACATTAAATGGTCAGGATAAAGATTTCCCTGTAGTTACAACTTATTACAAATTTGGTAATGAACTTTCTGCTCATGAAGGGGAATATAAAATAACATTTAATGGTACTTGGGATAAGCAAGATAATCCTAAGAAAGGTGAATTCGATGAGTCTACTGGTTGGGGAATGAGTGTCGATGGATACTTAAAACCTGATGTAACAGCACCAGGAGGAGATATACTATCATCTTATAATGATGGAAGATATGGTCTAGATAGTGGAACAAGTATGGCCTCACCACACGTTGCGGGAGCTATAACTCTTGTGAAACAAGTATTATCAGAAAGATTCCCGAACTTAAGTGCAGAAGAAATTCAAGGATTAGCGAAGAGATTAATCATGAGTACAGCAAATCCTCAGGTATATTCTGATGGTTATACAACAGCATATAGATCACCACGTCTTCAAGGTGCAGGTCTAATCGATGCAAACAAAGCAGCATATGGAGACCTTTATGTAACTGGAAAAAACAATTACGGAAGTGTCTCTCTAGGAAATGTTGGAGGTAAATTTACTTTTAAATTAGTATTACACAATCTATCAGACAAAGCTCAAAACTTACAATATGCAGCTCACTTAACTACTGATAACTATTACGGTGAAGATGCTGGTGTTGATTGGAGTGGAAAACTTACGATGACACCTAAGAAGTTAGTGACAACTGATTGGGCTTCAGTTGAAGTTCCAGCGAAAGGTGAAAAAGAAGTAGAAATCACAGTTGATGCTACGAACTTTAAAGAAGAGCTAGAAAAAGTATTTACTAATGGTTATTATCTAGAAGGATTTGTAACTTTCTATGATGAAGAAAGTGCATTAAAAGCTAATATACCATTCGTAGGATTTAAAGGTCAGTTCCAAAATCTACCAGTGTTAGAAAAACCAATCTACTCTATGAAAAATGGAGAAAAACCAACATATGAGTATGGTTATACTTCAAATCCTAATAACTGGGATTCATTAACGGAAATGAACTTCACTGGAATGTTAACAACATACAAAGAAGATAAAAAAGATAAGAGAACACTAGCAGGAGCGTATGTAAATCCTGTTACTGGTGAAAGATTCTTTACTGATAAAATTTTCTTCTCGCCAAATGGTGATGAGAATTATGATGAGATAGGAATGAGAGGGGTATTTTACCGTAACTTTGAAAACCTAAAACTTTCAGTATATGCTAAGGATGACGTAGAACGTAAGAACCCACTTTACCAAAATGGTAATGGTTCTGGTAACAAAAACTTCTACAATAACACAAGTAAAAAATACACATCATTAACTATGACAAACTGGAAAGGTGTTGACAATAACGGTAACCCTCTTCCAGATGGAGAATACCAATATGTAGTTTCTTATAGTGCAGCAGTAAGTGGTGCAGATATGCAAGAGACAACATTCAATGTAGTAATCGATAGAAAAGCTCCGAAAATCACAGGTGCTAACGGTGGTTACTACGATGAAGCAACTCGTAAATTCACACCATATCCAGTACTAGAAGATGGAAGTGGAGTATTCTACAAAAAATTAAGCTATGGTAAAAATACTATTGCAGCAAATGAAGATGGAAGTTACACAATTCCAGAAGGTGTAGAATTAAAAGATCTTACTTTTGAAGTAAAAGACTTCGCAGATAACAAAGATAGTATTAATTTATCAAATGTTGAGGGTAATGGTAAAGGAAGTTTAGAAGTAGAAGTTAAGAAAGGTGATGGAACAGGAAACAATTCACGTCGTTTACGTTACAAGATCACTAATGAAAAAGGTGAAATCGTAGGGGAAGACTTCTCTAGAAATAAACGTACATACCAAGCATTACCGTTTGGTAAATATACTGTTGAAGTAGTTATGGTTGATGGAGAGTACAAACTACTTACACCATCAAAAGTTGACTTTGAAATAACTAAAGATAAACCGACAAAAGAGGTTGAGTTTAGGGTAGATGAAATTAGCAGAAATGCTACAGAAATCAGCTTTGACAAGCCAGTTCCAGCAGGAACAAAAGTTTATGCAGTAGCTCAAGATGGTACTAAAGTATTACTTCCAAGAAGTTTATACGGAAAAAATGCCTTCCAGAAAAACTTAGAAAATGGAACATACACAATTCAAATAGTAACACCTGAAGGATATACTCCGGCAGAAAATAATTTTGAATTAGTAGTAAAAGATGGGCACAACAAGAAACAAGTTGTTCTAAATGTTGCAGAAAAAGTAGCAAGTGTAGGAACTACTGAGAATTCTAAAGCACAAGGTACAGTAGATTTCACTGAGAAAAAACTTTATAATAATTACAAACTTGTCGTAACAGAACCAACTGCAGAAGAAAAAGCAAATATTCAAAAACAATTAACAGAAGGTAATGTAGATCTAAGTAAATATGATGTTGAATACTTTGATATTCATATTGTAGATGCAACAGGAAAAGAAGTTAAAGTTCCTGGTGATAGAGCGGTAACTTTAGATTTAGCGAAAGCGCCAGAAAGATTCTTCCACGAAAAAGATGGAAAATTAACAGCCGTAAGCAGTGTTAATTATGCAGATGGTAAGCTAACATTTACTACTGATAGCTTCAGTAACTTCGTAGCATTAACTCCAAAAGATGCTCCAGTAGAGAAAAAAGCAGAAGTAAATAAAGAAGAGCTTCAAAAAGCAATAGAAGCGGATAAAGCGTTAGATGAAACTAAAGAGTATAAAAATGCAACTATCGAAGCTAAAGATGCATATAACAAAGCATTAGAGGCAGCTAAGAAAGTTCTTGAAAATGAAAATGCAACTCAAGAAGAAGTAAACAGTGCGGTAGCAAGTTTAAACGCAGCTAAAGTAACATTAGCTAATTCACAACAACCAGAAGTTAAGAAAGAAGTAGACAAAGCTAAATTAATTGAAAAATTAAAAGAAACTGAGAAACTTCAAACTGAGGTTAAATTTAAAAATGCTGGACAAGATAAAAAAGATAATTTCGTAAATGCTATAAAAGAAGCGACAGCAGTTCTTGATAACAAAGATGCAACTGTAGAAGAAGTTAAAGCAGTGTTAGAAAAATTACAACAAGCTGAAAATGCTCTTGATGGTAAAGAAGTAGAAGCTCCGAAGAAAGAAGAGGTAAAACCAGCAGCTGAAGAACCTAAGAAAGAGGAACCAAAACCAGCGACTGAAACTCCTAAG
>NZ_CAUTDQ010000038.1:0-16938 GCF_963537375.1 uncultured Gemella sp. | reverse complement strand
TCTGTTGCCTTAGCTTGTGCCTCTTTCTTAGCTGCTGCTTTTTCTTCGTCTGTTAGGTCGTTGTTTGCTTCAATTGCTTTGATTTTCTCAGCTAACGCGTCTTCTACTGCATTTTTAGCATCCGTTTTCTTTTGACTTGCTTGCGGATTAACACTTTCTACATCCGTAACACCCGATGTTTTAGCACTATCTACAGTTGCATTTGTTGTCGCATTATCGATAGTTGCTTTTGCGGCATCTGCCTTAGCCTGCGCATCTGCTTTCGCCGCTTTTTTCTCTTCATCTGTCAAATCCGCACGGGCATCAAGTTGTGCTTCTTTTGCTTTAAGTGCCTCATCTATCGCGTTCTTGGCTGCTGGTTTCACTACTGCTGTTGGTGTCACTGAACTTACACTCGTTGTACCTGCAGTTTTAGCCGAGTCTACTGCTGCGTTTGTTGTCGCGTTGTCGATTGCTGTTTTCGCTGCAGTTGCTTTTTCCTGTGCATCTGCTTTCGCTACATTCTTCTCTTCTGTTGTTAGAGTATTATTCGCATCAATTGCAGCTTCTTTCTCTCTTAGAGCTGTATCGATAGCTGCTTTGGCTGTATCTTTCTTCGTTACTACAGGATTATCATTGCTAATCGCTGTTGTTCCAGATATTTTCGCATTATCTAATGCAGCTTTTGTCGTTACTGAGTTATCATTAATTGCTGTTAAAGCTTTTGTCTTATCAGCATTAACTTTTTCGATTGCTGCTGCTTTTTCTTCTACAGTTGCGTTTGTATTTGAATTAATTTCCGCAATTTTATTGTCTGCAGCTGTATTAATTGCATCAATTGCAGGTTGTTTATTTAAACTTGTGAATTCTGATAAAGGTTTTGTATCAGTTGAACCATCTTTATAGGTCACAACAAGATTTCCATTAGCATCTTTTGTAATCGTAGAAATTCTTGTCGCCTGATTGTCTACAGCTTGTCCTCTCTTACTTGTAAGATTTGCATCATCATTAGTTTGAGAGTATTCGATTTTTACTTTTTCCTTAATTTTCTCGAATTCTTCAGTTGTAGGGTTTGAAGGATCGACTACACTTACCTTACCTTCTGGTGCTTTAATATCATATTTTGAAGTTTGATTTTTAACTAAAAACTCTACGTATCCAGCTATATTTTGACGTTCAGCAGAATTACTAGTTTCTACAATACTACCATCAAAAGATGCACTCTCACCACTATTATCATCTTTAGCAACAATCACACTTGTCCATTTTTGACCAGCACTTAAATTAGTCGTTCCAGTCATTTTAATCGTTGCTGTTTTTTTATCTTCAGAAATAGAACCTTCACCTGCAGCAACAGAACTATCAGCTATTTTCCCTACCGTTAATCCAGCACCCACATTACTCTCAGTTGTAGTACCAGAACCACGAAGTTTTAAATCTTTAATCTTAGATTCATCCGTTGCTGTAAATGTCAGATCTGTCTCTTCTCCAGAATATACATATATATTTCTATTCGCCTCGTTTGAATACGGTAGATTAACAACCGGTGGAATATTTTTTTTCACAATTTCTCCCACTGGTTTTGTCTTAGTAGATCCGTCTGTAAATGTAACAACAATATTATTTCCAACGATATTAACTGATTGAATAACATCCTCAGGATTTTCTACCAAAGTTCCCTTCTTATTTTCTAAACGAACGTCTTCATTCGTTGTTGAATATTCTAATTGAATACTATCTTTAATTTTCTTTAAATCTTCTGCTGTTGGATTAGTTAAACTACTTACAGAAATCTTTTCATCTGCACCTTGAGATCTTAAGGCATATTTCTTAGATTGAGCTTTTAGAACTAGATAAAAGTACCCAGGATCTGTTATATCCATACCTTTTTTAAGATTTTCTCTTCCTTGATCATCAACTACCTGCACATAACGTGTCCCTATGTTAAGTGTTTGAGTTTCTTGTTTTGTATAATCTCGGTGTCTTTTCAGTGCATCATTTGGACGACCTGTAATAATTATTTTCGCAGGATTTGTTTGACTCGCATCTGACGTTACTCCTGCTGTTTCTGCACGATTTATTACCGTAGCTGTAAACCCAAATTCAACATCCAAATCATTGTCTGTACCTGTAACATTAGGGAATCTTTGTCTTGATCCTTTCTTAATCGTTGCATAACGAATCTTTCCAGTTTCAGAGTATACCGGAATTTCTAATGAAAAGTGCTCTTCGTTATAGATATAGATTTTTTTCTCATTTGGAATCGAGAATGTGAAGTTTACCTTGGGATCTTGGTCAACAGCTGCTCGAAATGCAGTGTTTTTCTCTATTTCTTTTCCATTACGCGGATCTTTTGCTCCTGTATTTTCAATTGAGTTAGTCTCAACCTTTTTCTCCGTGTTTTCAGCTTTATTACCTACAGTTTCTTTCGAGGCTGTAGATTCAACTACTGGAGTTTCTTTTTTCTCAACTGATTTGTTTCTTAACTTTGAGTTAACAGAAATCACTAACTTTTGATATGCTTTAGTTAATTCCTCTTGTGTTGTCGCTCCTTCTAAAGTTGCTTTTGCTACATTTAAGTCGACTACTAAATTAGTTACACTTTCTTCTGTTTTGTTCGCATAAGCACCACTTGAAATCTTTCCTTCAATTTCACTAATAAAACTTGAAAGTTGTGTTTTATCTAATGTTTTTATAGACTCTTTCTCAACTTCTTTTACTCCTAATTTCGCAGCTACACCTAATACTACTTCTTCTTTTGCAGCTTCCTTAACAACTGGTTTAACTACTACTTTTTCAGAAATTGCTCCGCCTAATGTCGCACCCCCATTTTTTGAGTTATCTATAGTTGTAGTTGTGTTTTTTGATACATCTTCACTAGCTTGTGCTACTGCTCCAACACCAAAAAAGATACTTGCACCTATCACTACTGATGCAGTACCTACTTTAAATTTTTTAATTGAGTATGATTCTACTTTTGTTCCTTCTTTTGTTTTCTTTAAATATTCATTATTTTTTCCTATCAATTATATTTCCCTCCTTAAAAAATTATATCTTCGACTTAATTGACTTTTTTCTTTATTTCAATGAATAATAAAATATAGATAAATATGCGTTACTATCCCATTTTATAATCATTATTTCATAACTTACATCTTATCAAGTTCCAAAACTTTTTTCAAATTATAAACACTCATAAATAGTACAATATATATTAAATTATAAAATATATTTTCCGGTATAAACAAACTAAATCATCATTAATATTTCCACTTTATACTCTTCATCAAAAATACTTGAAAATAATGATGAAAATTAATTTTTATGATCTCTGAGAAATATCTTCTTTTCTTTGAAATTTAACGTTTTTTTACTTCTTTTACTCCTGTTCACATAAATCATATAATTCGAAAAATATTTTTTAATTATAGTTTTATTAAAACCATTACTATTAGTCCAGTATAAAATATTATAATATAATTACATAAATTTTAGTTAAAGTTTATATATTAACTACTATTAAACCCTCAATTTTTTCATAAATTGGACTTCTCTTGATTATAATAAAAATAGAGAATCACACTACATAATCCTCTACTCTGTAATCAATCTATTATTTGTATATTTTCTCCAAAAACATCTTTCTTACTAAACAGCAATTCATATATTCTAGCTACTTTAATATCTTGTTCGAAGTTCATACTATTTTTACTATTCAGAAGTGGATGAAGATTAATTTTACCATCTCTATTAATTTCTCTAATAATCGCTGCTTTGTCCTTTCTTACAGCTAGTACTCTAAAATCATTAGTGGAGAAATTCTTCTTATAGTCTTCTTTAGTCGTATTCGTCAGAATATGCAGTAACACCCTCTGAATCTTCTTATTACTATACCTTTTTGTCGCTATTAAATTTACTAAATCACTGTAATCCTCTGCCTTAAGCGCCGCTTCATAAATTCTATTTTCTAGTCCTTCACTAACATCATAAATCTTCTCGATTCCCACTTTACCTAAGGTTAAGATTTTATATTTTAAATATGGGAATAACCCTGATTCAGATGCTATATTTTCTTTCCTCAAATCAGCAAGCATCTCTTTTGAAAGATATTTTTCTATCTTTTCATCATTTATATTATTCCTTATAGCCGTTGCACTAAGATGAACTTGTTCAGAAACATCACCACTATTTAACCCCTGACCTTCTCTTTTCACAGGAATCAGCTTAATATCTAAATTAGCTCCTCTAATAGCTTTATAATAACTATACGCTAAGCTGAAATTCGGATTATTATTTTCCAATCCATATAATAGACTATTGATTTTAGCATGATTAAGACCTGTTTTTAATAATTTTTTATATTCTTCTCTGTTTGCATTTTGCTGTTTTGTGTAAATTTCTTCAAAAATACTTACATCTTCATTTTCAGTCCCGAAGATTAAATGAGTTACCCCAGCACCAGATAACATCTCTATACTCTTTTTAGAAAAGTCATCTCCATATGCAACACTTCCGAGATAAGGTAAGGCAGTGACTAGATCACAACCACACCTAACAGCTTCCTTAGCACGAGTATATCCATCTACTATCGCAACTTCTCCTCTTTGGGTAAAAAATTCGCTCATTACACAGACAACTGCTCCATTATTTTCATCAGCTATTTTCCTTGCACATTCTATTAAATATCTGTGTCCACTATGTAATGGATTAAATTCTGCAACTATTCCAATCCTCATTTTCCCACCTCGTTTTTTATTATTTTTGTGTAAATATAAAGATAGCGAGTTTTTTACTTAATACTCTTAAATACTAAGTAATCCCTCGCTTTCTCCTATTCTTTATTTTTATTAGTACCCTCTGTTGAATTAGATACTACCTTCTCAACACTATTATCTTCAAATATATCTACAGTCCAACCTACTAAACTTCCATCTTTCGCCGTAACCTTACTTATAGAAAACTGTCTAGGTTTTTTATCTCCTTCAGTCAGTTTCTTAACCTCTTGTTTCCCAAAATCTAAAGCATCTTTCTGAGAATTAAAAATTTTACCAGTAGTTCCAACACCTTCTGAATCCGAAAGTTTTTTTCCGTTGTACTCTTGGATCCTAGTGTTTTTTTGTGATTCATTACTACTATTTCTAATTATATTTTTTTCTCCATTTTTTGTGACCTTATTATCATTATTATTAGATTCGGCATCTTTCTTTTCAAAGTTTTTCTCTTCTTTTACTTCTATAGATTGACTATTATCTGTATCTTGTTTATTATCTTTCGTCTGCTCCACCTGTTCTTGTTTCTTTTCGCTTTGTGATAAACCCTTTTTCTGAACAGATTCCTCCTTACCAAAATAACCAATTGTTAAAAAAATAATAATCGCAATAATACACGATAAAATGCTAAATATCATAATTTTAGTGATTTTATTTTTTTTCATAACTTCAATATCCTCTTTCATACTTACCCTATATTATACCACTTATTATACTATTTTGCTAAAATAAACAGATATTTATTCTCCCTTTTTTACGAATAACAAAAACACAGTCTCTAGCGTATTCCTAAAGACTGTGCCTTTAAATTCTAACCTTCTTTAATATTTACAACAAATTCACCCTTGTTATTTCTGTCTACAGTATAACTATAGTGTTTTTTATTTTCTTTTGCTAATCTAGCTATTTCATCATTAGCATATTTTTTAGCGTCAGCTGAACTTCCATATGTTCCTTGTGATGATGTGTTGCTAGGAGATGAACTACTATTATCCTCTTTATTATCAGTGTTTACCTCTTCTTTCTTAGCAGTGTTAACATTACTATTTGAAGCTACGTTACTGTTATTAGTTGATCTATTGTTTACAGCTCTGTTATTATCACTTGACTTGTCGCTTTCTGATTTAGAAGCACTTGAAGATGATGAACTATTTCCATTATTAGAATCTTTATTTTCTCTATATTTCTCCTCATCACTTTTCTCTTTTGATTTAGACTTAGAGTCATCTTTGTCCTTAGTTTTTGATGAAGATACATCTGTCGTATCATTATCCTTTTTCTTACTCGAGCTATCTCCACCTGTAAAATAACTTATCCCTATGAATAGCGCACTACATAAGAATATAGCTAATACTATACCCCACAATACTTTCAACAATCTATTATCTTTCATTATATTTCCCTCCTTTGTTACTAATATATTATAATACTATTTCTAGCATATTTCCACTACTTTTTTATTATACTCTATTCAAATTAAATTGTACTTAAAACTATCACTAAAACTAAAATTTTAAAAAAAGAATTATTTTTTGACAAATCATGGCTAGTTATTTCGGTAAGTATAATGTCAGAGGCCAAAGACAAATAACAAACAACAAAGGAGATTTCAAAATGAGTATATTAAAAAAAGTTTTACATTTAAACTATAATGAAGAGAAAAACCAAAAACAAGTTATTAAAAGTTATAACTTCGAAGTTGCTCCAAACACTGAGGACAATACTTTAAAAGAAGTTGGTGAAGAATTAAAAAAACTTATCGATAAAAATATTGATACTATTACAACCAACACAAAAGAAGCACTATAATTTAGGAGGAAAAATACATTATGGAGAAAAAATTAAACATTTATTTTAATACTGAAAATAAAAAAACTTATCACATCGCTTTATCACATCCAAAAGAAAACTTAAGTAAAGCTACTGTAGAGGCTGTTGCTCAAAAAATTGTTGATACAAAAGTATTTAACAACGACAAACATACCCTTACAGGTTTCAAAAAAGCTACTTACATTACGCGTGAAGCAAGCGAACTTCAATAATAGAAGGGAGGGAGGTGCGGAATAATCCGCACCTTTTTTTATGGATATTTTAAATTTCATTAATACAGTAGGTTTCCCTATTTTTGTTGCAGTATTCTTTTTATTAAAATTAGACAACACCCTTCAAAATATAGGTAAGAATTTAAATGAACTTACTCGTATTATCGAAACAAAATTAAATCTAGATATTAATAATAAATAACACAAACAAGGGGAGTAAATATTATGACAAGTCAACAAACAATGGTAAATTGGGCTAAAGATAATGTATATAAATGGATTGATATGGATGGTATGTATGGTGCACAATGCGTCGATCTTACTATGGCCTACATAAAAAACTTTGCGAACTTTCAAATATACGGTAATGCAATAGATTATCTAACTAACTCTATCCCTCCTGGATGGAAAAGATACTATAAAGGGGATGCAGAAATAGCTCCTGGAGATATAGCAATAGCTCCTGGAGATATAGCAATCTGGCATTGGGGAGATTGGGATAAATATGGACATGTAGGAATAGTCATTGAGGTGAACGGTAGTACTATTACCTCTGTAGAACAAAATGTTGATGGTACTCCAGAACGTGGAGGTATCGCTCGTATCATGAGCCGTGATGATACTTATCTAGTTGGATTCATAAGACCCAGCTACGATTCTAGTGAAGAATGGACTAGAATCCCTGAGAATGGTCGTTTCACCATAGAAGTTCCGTCAATAAATGTCAGGGTTAAACCAAGTAAACTAGGGAAAATTGTTAATACATATTATAAAGGAGAACAAGTATATTATGATAGCTATGTAATAAAAGAAGGTTTTGTTTGGATTAGCTACTTATCCTATTCAAAAGAACGTCACTACTTAGCTACAGGAACCCATGATGGAACTAAAAGAACTAGCACCTGGGGGACTTTTGAATAATTATTTTTAAATTTATTTCTTACTTACAGATTTGAATAATTTAATCGGACTGATACTATCCATCAGTCCGATTTCTTAATACATATATTTGAATAATCAGGCTGTGTAAAATAAAAAAGCGATTGGAGCTTCCAATCACTTTTCATTATATTTTCTAATTATTTAACGCGGATATATACTGCTCCACCAGCTACGTTTGCAGAGTTAAGTACCGTTTGGTTACCTAACCATCCACCGTGAACTGCTTGACCATTACCTGCATAAACTGCAATGTGAGCCATTCCTAATCCACCGTTTGCATAGTAGATTAAATCTCCAGGTTGGGCTTGAGATGCTGGAACTACAGTTCCTAAGCTCATATATCCTGCTGGCCAGTCGTGGAAGTTGATTCCTACTGCTTTAAGAGCATTTGTTACTAGCATTGTACAGTCTTGGTATCTACCTAATTGAGCTAATGCTGCTTGGTAAATTGCTGCTCCTTTGTTTGAAGAAGCCGCTTGAGTAGTTGCTGCTGCCGCTGGTGCTGCTGGTTTCGCTGCTACGTTTGGAGCTGCTGTTGCTACTGGAGTTTCTTTCTTAACTTCTGCTTTTGGCGCTGCTACTGGAGTTTCTTTTTTAACTTCTGCTTTTGGCGCTACTGCTGGAGTTTCTTTTTTAACTTCAGCTTTTGGTGCTACTGCTGGAGTTTCCACTTTTGGAGTAGCTGCTACTGTTGCTGCTGGTTTTGCAGGTACAGTTTGAACTGAGTCTACTTTAGCTACAGTTTTTTCTGCAGTGTTTTCTACTACAGTTGCTTTTGCTACAGTTGCTTCTGCTTTTGGTACTGAAACTTCAGCTTTAGCAGCTGCATTTTCACTTACTTTTAATACTGTTCCAACATAAATTAAGTTAGGATTTTCAAGTTTGTTTAATTTAACAAGTTGATCTACTGAAACACCAAATCTATTAGAAATTTTTCCTAAAGTGTCTCCTAATACTACTGTGTAGTAACCTTCTTCTTTAGCTTGAGCTACTTGAGCTACTGTTGTATTGTAAGTTAATTTGTCCCCAGGGAAAATTAAAGAACTTGTTAAGTTGTTATCTTGCATAAGTTGATCAACAGTTGTTCCGTTGTTGATTGCGATATCCCAAAGAGTATCACCTTTTTTTACTGTATATGTATCTGCATCAGCAATTTGTGATAAACCAACGCCTACTGTTGATACGATCGCCGTAGCGGCCACTAATTTTTGTAATTTACTCATCTATTCTAATCTCCTTAAAATTAAGTTCGAGTCAAGTGACTCATTTTCTACTAAATTCTATTTAAATTTCTAATTTCTAATTTTCATATCTAATTTCTAACGTCTAGATTTTCTCTTGAATCACTTTCGATTACTTTATAACCTTGACATAATACCATTATATGTTGAATATACTCATTTTTCAATATTTGTAACAGTTTTGTAATAATAACGATAACTCCCTGTTACATTATATTATTATCGTAATATTAATTCTTTTTCCAGGCAATTTAATTGCATTTGAAACGTTTTTATAATATAGTAAATCTGTAATTTTAAATTTAATATTTAGGGGGTTTTATGACAGATTTTAATACAGCTAGTTCTGTCTTAAAGATGGGCCTTGTCTTTTTAGAAGGGCTTCTTTCTTTCCTTTCTCCTTGCGTAATACCTATATTACCAATCTATATCGGTATTTTAGCTGGAAAAAAAGAGATGAATGAACATGGAGAACTAGTTTTTAATAAACGTAACACTATTACAAATACACTATCATTCGTACTTGGTATTTGTTCAACTTTCTTCATCCTAGCTTTTGCAACTAGTTTTATCAGCATTTTCTTAAACGAAAATATTAAAACTTTACAAATTGTTAGTGGTGTCTTAATTATTTTTATGGGATTATTACAACTAGGTGTCTTCAAGATAGGATTTTTAAAACAAGAATTTTCAATAAAAAATAAAGTTAAGAGAAAAGGAAATAAAACTACTCCTATTCTTGCTTTTCTAATGGGATTCACATTTAGCTTTTCTTGGACTCCATGTATTGGACCAATCTTAGCTAGTGTTTTCTTATATGCATCTAGTCACACTGGAATAATGAGTGTTCTTCTAATTCTTGCTTATTGCTTAGGATTTATCTTACCATTCATCCTTGTAGCATTCTTCGCTTCAAAATTATTAGAACTATTCAAAAAACATACAAACATTCTAAAATATACACAAGTTATCTCAGGAATTATCCTTATCTTAATCGGTATTCTAATCCTAAGTGGATCATTTATCACTTTAACTAGATACTTTACTTAAACTTGTGACTTGAATTGGAGGAAATTAATATGAAAAAATTGACAATACTTAGCGCAACTCTTCTTAGTAGTGCTCTAATCTTAAGTGCATGCTCGAACGCTTCTGAAAAAAAAGAAGAGACAAACAAACAAACTTCTACATCTTCATCTAGTGAAACTAAAGCTACTCAAGCCTTTGATTTTACAGCAATGGATAAAGATGGAAAAACTGTAAAACTTAGTGATTTCAAAGGTAAAAAAGTCTATATTAACATGTGGGCAAGCTGGTGTGGACCTTGTATGAGAGAAATCCCAGAATTAGAAAAAGTTTATCAAAAATATAAAGACAATAAAGACATCGTCTTTCTATCAATGACTTCACCTAATGATGCAGAATTTAAAAACCAAAGTCCTCAGGATAAAAGTAAAGATGTAATTCTTAAAAAAGCAAAAGAACTTGGTGCAACTTATCCTGTTCTTTTCGATGTTAACGACCGCTTCATTATAAACTACGCAATTCGTTCATTCCCTACTCACATTTTAATCAATAGTGACGGTACGTTTGAAACTAGAATTGCTGGCGGCGTTACTGAAGAATCACTAACTAAAGAAATAGAAAAACTTAAATAATAAAAACATCCGAATCTAATACGGTATAAACTATCCCAAGCCTGAACCTTGCGATTGCATAACTATTAGATTCGGATTTTATTTTACACTTAGATTTATTGCTAGTTCATATTCTAACTTATCAGCCACTCTTCCAACAGTTTCTCATGAATATTTAAATCTTGATACTCAAAAACTGTAACTTTCTTTCGTTTAAATAAACTAGCTAACTTTTTATTAATAACAATATTTCGCTCATCATCTAAACTTGAATAACCGAAGTTAACTTCCGCTTCAACATCCTCTGCATAATTTAACACATCAATTTTTTCTAATTTCTCTAATAAGTATTCCTCTTTTTCAGGATAATTACGATTATATTCTCGAATACCATCATAAACTCCTACATCAAGATTATTATCAAAAATAAATTTGAAATTTACATTTTGAATATTTGAAATAAATAAATTTTGAACTTTTTTACCAACTGCAGCTGTGACAATCCCTATAGCCGCTCCCTGACCTTTAGCAACAATCGTCACTTGCAAATCCGGAAACTCCTTCTTAAGAATATTCACTAAATCTATCCCATCTTGATAAGCATAATTATAATATAAACCATCCTCACTATTATTATTTAAAAATGGGAAATATATTGAAGCTGGTTGCTTATTTTCACTTCTTCCTCTATCTCCCCTCACATGAAGTAATCCACAACTATATCCCAGCACACCGTACCTCATAAGACTTACCTCTCTACTCGGCACTTCCTCATAATCTGGAATTTCTAATATTAGTCCTTTGTTATTATCTTTTTTCACAACAAGTTCAGCATAAATTTTTGAATTGTCTATGGCTTCAAATTCAATCGACAATAATTGCACTTCAACATAGTCTTTTAAAATACTAACCTTATAATTTACTTCTCGTTCTCTCTCTAATTTCATTCTCTCACCTTCCTAGTCCTACATTTCAATACAATTATACCTCAACAAAGTTTATAAAAACAGCATACTATCTCATTAATTCAAACTTCTAATAAACTTTCATCAAAAAACGGCTTATCAAAAAATCAAACTGATGGAAAAATCAGTCCTAAATTTTGTAGAACAAAAAAAAAAAAAAACAATCTCCGGTTTTTACATCGAAGATTGTTTTTCGTAAGTTTGTTATATTATATTTAAGGTCTATTCTTATTATTTTGCTTCTTTTACGTATTCTTGATCTTTAGTATGAATAGTAAGTCCAGTAATATTTTTTGTAGATTTAAAGAAGAAACTACAGATATATCCGAATACTAATGCACTTAAGAATGAGAATCCTGAGAAGATAAATGGACTTTGTTTAGCATAAGTTGTGTAGTCTTGGATATACCAACATACAACACCTGCTACTAATAATCCTAATAATGCTCCAGCTCCGTTTGCACGTTTCGTAAAGATACCAAGTGCGAATGTACCAGCTAAAGGCACTCCTAGAAGTCCGATATATTTAAGGAATAAATCCCAAGTTTCTTTTTGGTTAGTGTTAACAAAGTATAATGCTGCGATTGTTCCAAGTACACCTGCTACAATAATGATAACACGAGCTAATAGTACATCTTGTTTAGCATCTTTACTTAGTCCGAAGAAACGTTGTTTGATATCAACTGTAATACAAGCAGAAATTGAGTTCAAGCTTGATGCGATAGTTGATTGAGCAGCTGCTAAAATAGCTGCGATAACTAGTCCAGCGATACCTGCTGGTAATGCTGTTAAGATGAAGTAAGGTACTAAAGCTGTTGTGTTAGCTGCTTTACCTACTACTTCAGCGTTCATGAAGTCTGGTAATTTAGTTACAGCGTGGCTACCTTTGTAGAAGCTGTAAAGAACTGTTCCCATTCCATAGAAAATTGGAATAGAGATGAATGCTAATAATCCGTTAGTCCAAAGTGATTTATTAGTTTCTTCTACTGATTCAGTAGTACTATAACGTTGAACTACGTCTTGAGAAGCTGTGTATTGTTGTAAACTGTTAAATACTGATCCAATAAAGATGATTGGAATAGTAGATGCAGTTAATGACCAATTAAATTTCTCAGCAGTTATAATTTTACCATTTGCTAAAGCATCTTGAGTAATGTGTCCAAATCCACCTACGTGGTAAGCTCCTAAGATGATTACTAAAACAGCTCCTCCAAGTAAAATAATACCTTGGATAACGTCTGTCCAGATAACCCCTTCAACCCCTCCTAAGAATGAGTAAACTACGCAAAGTAATCCGATTACCGCACATACTAAGAATGGGTTAAGTGTTGATACTGATGTAATGGCAACTGTCGGTAAATAAATAACGATAGCTACACGTCCGATGTGGAATAGTGAGAATAACACACTTCCTACTACACGAACACTAGGATTGAAACGTTCTTCTAAATATTCATACGCTGTAGTTACATTTAGTTTTCTAAAGAATGGAACATAGTAGTGGATTAAGATAGGAATAATTGCGATAATTGAAAAGTTCCCAGCTGCATATGTCCAGTCTCCGTTGAATGCTTTTTCCGGTGTAGCCATAAATGTAATGGCTGATAATGTTGTTGCATAAATCGAGAATCCTACTGCCCAAGATGGAATGTTCCCTCCGGCTTTAAAGAATTCATCCGTGCTTTCACCTGCTTTTTTAGTGAAATACACCCCAATTGCCAGCATAGCTATTAAGTAAACTCCTAATACTATACTGTTAAGTGTACCAAATCCTATTTTGTCCATGGTACTCTCCTCCTATTTTATTGTTTTTAATAATATTTTTTATTACAGAAAAATTTTTCTGTTTAGGAAAGAGGAGAAATTCTCCTCTTTCTATTCTTTTAATTTTTATCCCTAATATATCCCTTATTTTTTAAAAATTACAAGTTATAATCTTTAACTAATTTTTCAACTTCAGCTAATTTAGCGGGATCAAATGATTTCATAGGTTTTTTACAAGTTCCTGCATCAATACCTTTAACTTTAAGAATTTCTTTAAGTGTTTGGTATAATCCTAATTCTAAAACTTTTTCAATTACGTCATTTGCTTCGTGTTGAAGTTCGTAAGCTTCTGCAACTTTACCTTCTTTAGCAAGTCTGAAGATTTCTTGGCTTCTTTGTCCGTTAACATTGTATGTAGAACCGATAGCTCCATCTACTCCAGTAATAGCAGCTTGAACTAACATTTCATCAAATCCTGACCAAATTAGTTTGTTAGGGAATCGTTTTCTGAATCTTTCTAATTGATAGAAGTCTGCTGCAGTGTATTTAACACCGATAACTTTTTCATCTTCTAGTAATTCAGCGAATTGATCTAAACTAATTTTAACCCCTGTTAAGAATGGAATGTAGTAAAGAATCATGCTGTTGTCAGTTGCATCGATAATTGTTTTGTAATAGTGTTTAATTTCGTTGAATGATAGTGGGTAGTAGAATGGAGTAACTGCTGATAATGAGTCATATCCTAATTCTGTAGCATATTTAGCTAATTCTACCGCTTCATTTAAATCTAATGATCCTACTTGAGCGATAAGTTTAACTCTATCTCCTACTACTTCTTTTACAAATTTAAAAATTTGTTTCTTTTGAGCAGTGTTTAATAAGAAGTTTTCCCCACTACTCCCGTTAACATATAATCCATCAACTTTACTTACGTTAATGTTATGCTCAATAACTTGTCTTAATCCTTCTTCTTTAACCTCACCATTTTCATCAAATGGAATAAGCAAAGCTGAATAAAGTCCTTTTAAATCTTTCATTGTTATAACCTCCGTTATTTGTTTTTATTATTTTATTTTTTGTCTTTATTTAACACATTAAATTTTAACACACTTATATTGTAAAACGTTTTCTGTTATTTGTCAATAGGAAAAATAAAAATTGCAATATTTTTTGAAAACCTTTTATTAGTTGCTTTGAATGTTACATCTAAAAGAATCACACCTGTTGTATCCTTGTGTTATTATATATATTCTCTATCTATTATTTGTCTAGTCTTCTACTATCTATTTAATGCATTAAACTTTTAAATATAAAAAAAGGAGCGACTCAAAAATCATAATTTCAAAGAAATCGATTTTGTCGAGTCACTCCCGCTAAGTTTATTAGATATTAAAACCTTCTTTAAATATCAGTAAATTCTTGCGTCTATACGTTCTTATATAAATTTTTTTAGAACTTTTCAACCCCTCTTAATTTAAGTTTCATATTCTTTAGAACATTCTATCTATCATAGCTTCCGATTAGGAACATATCTCCCTCTAATAAATATGATGAACAAGCCGTTGTTAGAATAAAGCTATCTCCTCTTTTTACATCATAGCTAGTTTCATCAATTATCACTCTACCTTTACCATCAAGAACAGTAAATAAATTTCCCGTAGCAGTTTTTTCTAGCGAAACCTGACCTTTTACATCTACTTTATAAACAGAAAAATACTTCTCATCTGCTAAGTATGTTATAGTAGCTCCATCTAACTTCTCTTCTTTAGGACTTGTAGTCACTTTTTCAAAAGGAACTTTTGTAACATCTTTTGTTTTTTCTATATGTAGTTCACGAGTATTCCCATCTTTATCAACACGATCATAATCGTAAACTCTATATGTTGTGTCAGAGTTCTGTTGCACTTCATAAATTAAAATTCCTTCTCCAATCGCATGAAGTGTCCCCGCTGGAATATAGAAGAAATCTCCTGCTTTTACATTTTTCTCAATAAACAACTCATTCCATTGCTCATCGTCTATCTTACTATTAAACTCTTCTTTTGTTTTAGCAGTATGTCCATATACTAATTTCGCACCTTCTTTAGCATCTAACACATACCAACATTCAGTCTTACCTAACTCACCATTCTCATTTACTCTCGCATAGTCATCTTCAGGATGCACTTGTACTGATAAATTATCACTAGCATCTAAGATTTTAATCAATAATGGAAACTTGTCATATGTTTTTTCTGTAAATAACGTAGGTTGTTTCTCGTAAGCTTCTTTTAGTGTTAATCCTTCTAACTGTCCATTTATTATTCTTGAACTTCCATTATCATGAGCTGCAATCACCCATGCTTCTCCAATATTTCCTTGTGGAATAGAAAAATTAAAACTTTCTAAATTGCGTCCTCCCCATATTCTTTCACAAAATACAGGCTCTAAAAATATAATTTTATCCATTTTCTTCTCCTTTTATTATATACCTACGCTTTTATTATACACTAAGTAGGGTACTTTATATAGCAGATACCTTATATTTTTTTCAATAACTTATTTTCAAAAAAACGTTTTTATGGTAATATATCGTTGTAAAGATTTTTAACATTAATAAATTTTAAAGAACAATATGTCTTTAATTAGAAAGTAGGTATAATATGTATTTAGGAATTGATATTGGTGGAACAAGTATAAAATTTGCTGTGTTTGATGATAACTACAAAATCATCCACTACGAAACTTGTAAGACACCTGATAACGTAACTGTAAAAATTACTGATGAGATGTTCAGAATAGCAAGCAAAATTCGTGAAACTTACAACTTCTCTGCAGCAGGAATTTCTGCAGCTGGAGTTATCGATAATATACACATGGAAGTAATCCGTGCAGCTCCAACTATTAAAAACTACCTTGGAACTAACTTTAAACGTGACTTTGGAGATAGACTAGGTATTCCAGTATATGCTGATAACGACGTTAACTGTGCTTTACTTGGTGAACAATGGCTTGGTGGTGCTAAAGGCCTTGATGAAGTATTCTGTATGGCTTTAGGAACTGGAATCGGTGGGGCTTATTACTTAAACAGCCTTCCTTTCGGATCTAACTTCGGTGTAGGGGAAATCGGACAATCTGTTTATGATTTCGATACTAAAACTACATACGAACAACGTGCTTCTACTATCGCATTAGATAGAAAAATTAAATCTGAAATGTACGAAGGTCTAAGTGTTATCGAATTCTTCGATCTTTGTAAACGTGAAGATACAAGTGCATTAAAAGTACTAGACGAATGGTTATTCGAGCTTGCTCGTGGTATTGTTAACTTACTATGTATCTTAGATCCAAAATACATCGTAATCGGTGGTGCCGTATCTGCTCAAGGTGATTACTTATTAAATAAACTTGAAGCTAAAGTACGTGAACTACACCCAATCGAAAATAACCAAACTAAATTCTTAGCTGCTGAGCTAGGAAACGATGCAGCTCTATACGGAGCTATCAGCCCATTTGTAGAAAAATAAAATATTAAAACTTATCCCCTCTTTATCTAAAAAGTAAGGGTTCTTTGTCAAATTCGGTTGATTTAGAAAATTAGGAGAAAGCTATGCTATATT
>NZ_CAUTDQ010000037.1:0-17574 GCF_963537375.1 uncultured Gemella sp. | reverse complement strand
CATAAAAATACCCCTTTCACTGGATTGTCCAGTAAAAGGGGTACATATCATTTCTTCGAAATCACGATTTTTGAGTCACTCCCTTTTATTTTATTTAACTAAAGAATAGCTTATGTCGATTAGTTCTTTAATAGTTTCCAATTTAATATTTTTATCTAACACTATACTAATCCAATGCTTTTTATTCATATGGTATGCTGGAAAAATATTTTGGTTGTCTATAATATCTAAGATTTTATCCGTAGGATATTTTAGATTTAAAATTTTCACCTTAGTTGTAATATCAGTATTTTTATTTAATTTATTATACTCTACAGCCGATAACAAAGCATACCATTTATTTTTTTCATTTACAAATGCCAATATATCTGGGTGTTTTTTAAACGGATTAACATGATCTCCACCATATTTATTACAATAATCGATAACTTCTGAACTTATTTTTCCTGATTGATCAGCTAACCCTAATATAGACCTTAGTAGGTTCTCTACATGTTGTCTAATATTTTGAACAGTTTCTCCTACAGCACTATCTACGCTATACAATGAGTAAACCTCATCGAATTCTAAATCATAAACTTCTACTAAAAGTTGACTATCTACAAATGAGATTTCTATTAAGAAGCTACTGTCTAAAATTTCTTTTCGATATATTAGCTTTTCCGCTTCATCCTTAAATCCAAATCCATTTAGCTGTTCCTTAGAAAAGTTATATTTTTCTACATCTATTATTTTCATTTTTTATTTTTCAAATCTAGCTCTATCGTGACTTTGACTCCACTTATCTACCTCTGGTCCTTTTGGCACAATAGTTTTCCCTGCTGATAAATAATATCCGATCTTTATTGCTTCAAAATCTGTTGTAGATCCGAATCCTGGTGTTTGATATAAATCTTTTAAGTAGTTGAATATGTTAGAATATTCCTCAATTCTCTTTTTATTCGCAGAATATAATCCGTAATAAACAACATCGAAACGAATCATCGTAGTATAGAAACGAATATCTGTATCTGTTATTGTATTTCCATGGAAGTATCTTTGATTTGATAAACGATCCTCTACAACATCCATCATGTCGAAGAATCTATCAAATGCCTCATCATATTTTTCTTGGCTTTCAGCAAATCTCATTCCATATACACCATCATTAATAGCTACGGCTAATTTTTCATTCCACTCATCGATTTGACCTACAAGATGTTCAGGATATAAAACTACTCCATCTTTCTTATGTAATTTTTTAAATACTGTTGCAAATTCATGAAGTAACTCAGCTGATTCTTTTCTAACTACTTTTCCCGTAGTAACATCTACAAGTACTGGTACTGAATACGGCCCTTCATAATCTGAATCACTATTTAAGTATACATCTTTAATTTTAGATTGTTTTAAAACTGGGTCTAGCCCATCTTTATCTAAGCTAAATTGCCATCCTTCTTCTCCACGACGATAATCCAATGTTCCTAAACTAATAGCATCATCTAAACCTAGTATCTCTCTTGCTATAACCGCTCTATGTGCATACGGGCATAAAGGAGTCCAGAATAATCTGTATCTTCCTTCCTCTATAGGTTGTTCCTCTGTTCCAAATGGTTTACTAAAAAATTTTTTCATGTGATTTTCTCCTTTTTAATTTTCTATAAATTTTTTTGCTTCTTCATAAATATACATAACATTCAAAGTATGTTCTTTTTGATCATTCATGAAATCAAAATCTTTATTATTAATGACTTCAACGAATTTTTTAAATTCAGCAAACATTCTGTGTGAATGAATATTTTTGTTTTCATTTATTAAGTTATCTTTTGTTTGAATACTGTAATTAGGAACTTCATTTGTAGGCCCAATTACTTTAATTATACCTTGATCACCTTGAATATTAACATAACTATTATTAAACGTATCTTTCGCTGCTATGCACACTACTTTAAAGTTATCATATTCTAGTAAAAGAATACCCGAAGTATCAACATCATTAACAATATTAGGTGAATAATGTACTTCATTAGGTTTTCCAAACAATCCAACAACAAAATGAATATTATAAATGTTTAAATCACCAAGTACTCCTCCACCTTTACTCTTATCGAAAACAGGTGCAAGGATTCCATTTTTAAATGCTTCATATCTTGAAGAAAGTTGAGAAAAATTACACTCAACAAGTCGTATTTCTCCAATGTTATCAATATTATCTTTTATATCAAGATAATTCTTTTGATATTGATTTGTTATTGCTTCAATTAATATTAAGCCCTTATCTTCAGCAATTTCAAACAATTCTACAGCTTCGTCATACTTCAACGTAAATGGTTTCTCACAAATAACATTTTTACCAGCTTCTAGAGCCTTCTTAGCAACTGAATAATGCAGATTATTCGGTACTGCAACATAAATTGTATCTACTTCTTTATTTTCTAGACAAAGATCAATGTCAGTATATATATTATTAATATTATATTTAGACTGTAATTCTTTTAAATTATCAATATTTCTAGCTGTTATAGCTTCTAATTTTATTTCTGGAAGTTCATGTACAAAAGATAAAAAATCTTTCACTATCATTCCAGAACCAATAATTCCTAATTTCATGTTTTCCTCCAAACTACTATGTATCCTTTAATTATATCTTTATAAACTTACACTAGCAACTTTTCTGCATAAAAAAAGGAATCATGAGCTTTAAGCTCATGACCCTTCTCATCAGTCCTAAATTTTGGAGACTCTAAAAAACCTAAGGAATGGAGTCCTTAGGTCTTTACTCTATTCAACATACTAACTAATTGCTTTATATACATATTTTACACTGTTTTCTTTGATTTTACAAATTATTTTTTTAATATAGAATCAAATAAATAAAATCCTATAGAATTACTAGTAAATCTACTAATTTTAGTCATAAAAATACAACCATTACTAGAAATACTTTCTTGTCGTGCTAAATAAGCTAAAGCAGGTACTAATTGAAATAAAACTGCTTCATAATATTCATTTTCTTTTTCAATTAACAAAATAGCTTTCTTATACAATTCTCTCTCTTTTATTCCAACCTCTTTATCTAATATCAAATTATATAAATCAGTTAAAATTTCTTCTTCTTTAGGACAATAATTAAACATATAAAATTCCTAATAATTACCAATTAATAGTTGGTTCCAATGGTGAACCACCACCAGCACTACCCCAGCCATCATTCGTAATAGTAGTATACTGATGAAAAATAGTAACTTCTGTTCTTCCTTTTGCATCAGCTATATTAAAATTTAAAAACATACTACCTGATAATAAAACAAAAAATAATTTCTTTTTCATAATAATAGAACCTTCTTTCTGTTATTTTTTAGAAATTTTAACATTTTTTTTGATATTAGAAATAAATTATTAGATTTATTTTAAGATAAAAAAATAAAAAATACAAGTCTTTTATTTAATTTTTTAAAATATTTGTTAAAACATCACTCTTTACACTCTGTCAAAATACTTTCTATTTCTTTTAATTCTTTTATAAACTTACTATTTTTATGCCCTATATATACAATCTTTCTTCTACTCTTGTCATTGCTACATAAAGCAATCGTCTTTCTTCTTCTACATTTGTTTATAACAATACATTTTTATCTAACTTTTTTATAGTTTGCTTTATACAAATAAGGATAATTCTCATCTATATTCATTATAAATACATTTTTAAATTCAAGTCCCTTATATAATTAATTTAACTTTGAATTTATCTCCCTATCAAATTTGATAGATTGTTTTATTTTTTATATTTAGTTATCTTCATACTGGCAAACTCATCTTTAATTGATGGGCTTACTTTTTTGTATAACAAAACGTACAAATATTTCTTTTGTAACTACTTTCTTAATTAATAAAAAAATAATTAGTATGGATTTTTCTCATCCACACTAATTATTATACACCCTATTATTTTATGCTTTTTTTCTAGATTTAATTGCTCCAATAACTAATGGAATTAAGCTGATTAGAATAATAGCAATTACAACTACAGAGAAGTTGTTCTTAACAAATGGAATATTCCCAAAGAAGTACCCTACTGATACAAATAATGTACACCAACAAAGACCTCCGAAGAAATCAATAATTCTAAACTTAGAATATTTCATCTTACCAGCTCCTACGATAAATGGAACGATCGTACGAATGATTGGGAAGAATCTAGCTAAGAAAATAGACTTTCCTCCATGTTTTGCCACGAAGTTTTCAGCGTCTTTTATGTTTTCCTCAGACACAAACTTTTTAAACCATGCTTTACTCTTCAAGTAATCAGAGAAGTTTCTTCCGATAAAATAGTTACAATTATCTCCAATAACAGCAGCACTTATACATAAGAATAATAGTAAAAAGATATTATTTCCTGTTGCTGCCCAGAGTGCTCCACTAGCAAATAATAATGAATCACCTGGTAAAAATGGCATGAATACAACACCAGTTTCAATAAAGATAATTAGAAATATTATCCCATACATCCACCATGGTCCATGTTGCATCATTAATTCACCAAGATGCTTGTCAATATGCAATACAAAATCAATTAAAAATTTAATTGTTTCCAATGTAATCCTCCTAAAATAAATATGTTCTATGAGATTATACCATAGAGAACATAACCTGTCTATTAATCATACAACCTAGAAATTAATCTCTTATGAATTTTTTCATTTCAGCAATGTAGTCTGCATTACTTTCATGTTTTCTAAGATGATTAAGCACTCCAATTGTTGGTTCACTAACATCCTCAAGTTTTCTACGTGTTTGCCATAATATTTTTACTTCATCTTCTGTTAGTAATAAATCTTCTTTTCTTGTAGAACTCTTCAAGAAATCAATAGCCGGATAAACTCTTCTTGAAGCTAGCTCTGGTGATAATACTATCTCCATATTCCCAGTTCCTTTGAACTCTTCAAATATTAAATCGTCCATTCTAGAACCAGTATTAATCAAGGCAGTTGCTATTATAGTTAAGCTTCCTCCACCTTCTACGTTCCTTGCTGCTCCGAAAAATGCTTTTGGCTTGTGAAGGCTTGATGGATCTACCCCTCCACTTAAGACTTTTCCACTACTAGGCTCTACAATGTTATAAGCACGAGCAAGTCTTGTAATACTATCCATAAGTATAATTACATCTTGACCAAGTTCTACACGACGTTTAGCATGCTCAATTACTAGTTCTGCCACTTTGATATGATTTTCAGAAGTCTCATCAAATGTAGAACTTACTACATCTGCTCCTCTTACAGATCTTTCCATATCTGTAACCTCTTCTGGTCTTTCATCAATTAGAAGAATAATTAACTTCTTATCAGGATAATTCTTTCTAATTGAATTTGCTATATCTTTTAATAATGTTGTTTTTCCAACTTTAGGTGGTGCAACAATCAATCCACGTTGACCGAATCCAATCGGCGCTACCAAATCAACAAATCTTGTAGAAAGCTTTTCCTTAGTAGTCTCTAAAACAATTTTTTTATTCGGATAAATCGGTGTTAAAGCTTGGAAATGTGCTCTACCTTTTGCAACTTCTGCATCGACATCATTAACCTTATCAACTTGGAGAATACCTGCATATCTTTCGCCTTCACGAGGTTTACGAACCTTACCATAAACCTCATCACCTTTTTTCAGCTCAAAACGGCGAATTTGAGAAGCAGAAATATAAATATCTGTTTCTCCTTTTTTATAATCAACTGTTCTTAAGAAACCAAAACCATTTTCTGGGTGAATGTCATCTAAAATACCAGAAGCATAGTAATGTTCTTCACTTACTGATTGTTTTTCTAAAATCGCTAATACTAACTCTTTTTTATTTAATGTATAATATCTTGGAACACCAAGTTCTTTAGCCAAAGCTGTAAGTTCTTTAGTATTCATACTTTTATACATTTCATCAAATTTTACGTTACTCATTTTTTTCCTTTCTCCATGTATCACATGGAAATTCATTCTAACACCAATATAAATCGTTGATTTTAATTAAAAATTATCTTTAAAGTACATCAAGAACCTGAATAAATAACTCACACTAAATGTTATTTTCAAGTTCTTGTTATTTAATATTAAATTTTTTATCTCTTACTAAGTACTACCACTGCAGATAAGATAAATGCAGCTCCGATTATATCTATTAGACCAAATGTTGTTCCTAATAATAAGAATGAAAAGACTATTGCTGCTATCGGCTCAAAACATCCAATTATGCTCCCTGTAACAGCTCCAATCAATCTTACCCCTTCTAAATACAGTGAAAATGACATTATTGTTCCTACAATAATAACCCCCGTTATACATAAAAAGTCCATAAGGGAAAAGTTTGAAGGTATATAGTTGCTACCTGTACCAAAATATACTACAGACCCTGCAATTAATAGCCCCCAGGTCATTATCGGCATTACTCCATATTTCTTTGTTAAATTTACTGATGAAATATTATAACTAGCTAGTCCAAAAGCAGAAAATATTCCCCAGAATAATCCCAAAGTGGAGATATTTAATTTACTAAAATCTAAATGCGTAGCCATAAGAACAGTTCCAAATAATGAGGATACTATTGCAACGACTTCACGAGGCATCGGCCATCTTCGACTTATAATACAATAATAAGTCATAATCATTACTGGCCCGGTAAACTGAATAACAGTTGCCATACCTGCATTAGTATACTTAATCGCTAAAAAAAATGTACCTTGACAAATAAGTAATCCTAAAAATGAAAAATTTAATAATCTCAAAATATCTTTCTTATCCGAAAATACATTCATCAAACTTTTCTTATCTTTTAAGAATAAAATAATCACTAGAACTACACCTGAATAAAATAGTCTATTGGAAATTACCCAAGTTGAATCTATCTTAGAAATATTAAGTAAATACTCTCCTAACACTCCAGATAATCCCCAACATGTAGCTCCTAATAGAGTAAGAATAGCACCTTTTTTCATAGTACTTTTTTCCATAATTACACACTCCTAATGATCAAACAACTTTAGACTTGAACTTACAATTTTGTTAGATTTTTCTACTACTTCATTATAATTCTCATCCTTAGATAATAAGATACTAGTAAATAGTGTTATCATATTATTTTGAGCTACCATCATGTTTCCACATGTATAAAACTTAGCATCAAGTTTATTAGTAATATATCCAAATGGTGAATACCAAAAACCATAACCTACATTATAGTTTTCATCAAAAAATTTCTTCGCTATGTTCTCTGGATAACCTTTTATTATTGGCATTGGATATAATAAACTAAGAGATTTAATAGCTTTTTGAGTATCTTCAACTTTTGAATTTAAGACAGAAAACACATCTAATTTTTTCCCCATCAATGTTTTATCATCATACACTTTAAATTCACTATCAAAATGAGATTCAAAGTTTTCTTTATACTCATTAATAATTTCTTCTTCATCAAACATAATAGAATAATCATTATTAAATAAATTTTCTTTTTTCAAGTACAGATGTGCCTTTAAATCTCTATCAGTATAATCTAATGAAATCAATGGATTTGTAGTTACGAATACACTTTTTTTCGATTCAAATGCTATGAAATATCTATTTCTACTCAACAGGTATTTAGTTATTGCACCTAGTGAAGTATTATTTTCTAATAATATTAAATTTTTTCTTGATAGTACTATACGTTTAAGTTCTTCTTGCTCAATTTGAAGAAGAGCTTTTCTAATATTTTCTTGCCAAAGTTCTGGATAGATTTCCCTAACTACTGATATTTTCGGTTCATTAGAAATCTCATTATCGTCATCAAGTTTATTTAAAAATGCAATTCTCTCTGTCCATAATTCTGTAAATTCTTTTTCTTCTTTCATATTAAAGAATAAAGTTATGAAGACATCATCACCTTTAAAAACAGCTAGTATGCCAGGAACTACAAATGATGTATCACTAAAATCTACCCATTCCTGACTGTTCTTATTATTACCGTCTGAAATACCACCATAGATTCCAAAATACTCATCATCGTGTTCATCAATTTCTAAAACTGTTACCTGAGCTCTCAACTCTTCAAACCCAGATAAAATACTACTGTTATCAAAACTAGTTAGAAAATCATTAGAATCAAGTAACCATGTTGCTTCATAACCTATACCGATTATAGACGTTTTAGTATCTGGTGTTCTTATAATAAATCTTTCACCTTTTTTGGGCGAAAACAGACTGATAAACTGATCTTCACTAAATGTTTTCTTTAGTTTGAATTTTACAACAAGCTTATCATCAAGAACCGTATCACTAAAATCATAATCTATAATTCTCTGATAATCATTCATACTTATTACCTATCCTTTTTTTTCTCCTCATTTTGAAGTCTTTCTTCACGTTCTTTAATTTCTAATTTTTTTTGTCTTTGTTTTATTAATCTATTTACCTCTTCCTCAGATTTATAACTTGCTTCTTTATCAGTAAAAATAAATAAATTTTTGTGATTATTCAAAATTGAAAGTATCGTTTTATTTTCTGACTCTTCATTTTCGAATAATTCTGCTATATATTTTCTCTTGTCACTACCTAAAACTACAACAAATAAGTTTCTAGCAGACATTAAGTTTTCATATCCAATGCTAATTAATTTATTACCTTTAATTTCCATTCCAGCTTGTTGTAATTGAGATTTTTCTTCTTCTGAAAATTCAACAATATGAAGGTTTTTATTTACCTCATCAGCAAAACGGTAATCAAGTATTCCCCCATCAGATCCTAAGAAAACTACTGCAACATCAATTGGATTTTCTTCTAATACTTCTTTATAATTATTTAAATCTTCATCACATTCATTACTATTTAATGCCTGTGGATAATAAATATTTTTAGCTTCTACATCTAACTTTTTAAATAGCTCATGTCTAGCATATCTATATAATCCAAATTTCTCTTCAATATCAATATCAGCAAATTCACGTTGACCTAATAATATAACATGTTTATAGCGATACTTCCCTGTTTTGTTGTCATCAATCATTCTATTCGTAAATTGTGTATTAATAATATTTTCAGGCAAGCAAATAACTGCTCCATCCTCAAGATTTTTTTCAAATTCATCATACATTCTATTTAGAACTGCTGTTTCACTGTTACAAACTATATATTTCATGTTTTCACCTCCATATAGTAATTATTCAAATTACTTACTATTATATCATATTTATCCCTTACTAACAACGTCATAGATTTTACTCAACTTCTATCAGTTTAGAGAGTACATAAGAATAAACATATGTTTTAATATTTTTTAATTGATAATATTCCGCTACCGCTTCTTTATATATTCTTAGTTGCGCCTTGTGTCTTTCACGTAAAATATCTTCCCCAGTTTTACTAGTCACATAGTCAGTCTTATAATCAACAATAATCGCTTCGTCATCAGAAATTTTAATAAATAAATCGACTACCCCTTGAAGTATTACATCTATCTCACTATCGCTTTCACTGTATAGTTCTTTAGCTTTTTTCACAGTGGTAAATGCTATTTCAGTTTGACAAAATTGACAATTAGAAATAATATTCATTAATTCATTATTAATAAAGTTACCTATTCTTTCAATATCATCTTTATTATTTATATTATCAAACTCTTCTTCTGTTAATATTCTATTCTCTTTAATATTTTTTATTAAATTACCTGTTTTCTTTAAATTATTTAAGTAAACTTCTACATCATTAATTTCAACACCCGATCTCACATCATTAACTATCTTTTCAAAAAGTTTATGAACAATATTACCCCTAAGTATTGCCTTACTTGTAGATGTTGAGCTCTTCAATGTAGTTAACTCGAGATAGCCTCTTTTTTCTTTCTTAAAGCCAGTATTACTTTCACCATTAATTTTTTTCAAGGCGCTATATGATGTTTTTGTTGGGAATACCTTATATTTAATAGGATTCTCCTGGATTTCTTCATTGACTTCTTGTTTTAATTCAAACTTTTCATAAAAATCTGCTAAGTCAAAGTCTAAACCATTTTCCTGTTCTTGCATCGATGGAATAACTTCATGAACTTCGAATTTTGCATCACGTTCATTTTCAAAACTAAACCCTTCTTCATAATCACTCAGTAAGTTATTTAGTATAGTTTCAAAGTTATCATCTTCTAAAATAGCTTGGGAAAGTGATTTATCTCTTGCCTTTTCATTATTTAATTCTATTCCACTTGGACTTACAAGATACAGTGTATTTTTAGCTCGAGTTAGAGCTACATAAAGGTTACGAATTTCTTCTTCTCTTTCTCGTAGTTTTATCAAAATACTATTTAACTTATATAATTCGTTTAATTCTGTTAGTCTAGAATTGTTTAGACCGAAACTTTGAGCTATAGTCTCAACATTAAGACTTAACCCAAAAGTCTCTGTGAATAACCCTTCTCCAGTATAACCTCTTTTACTAAATGAAGTATCAAGATCAGCGACAAATACTTCTTTATACTCTAATCCTTTAGAAATATGAATTGTTGATAAGGTAACACTATCGTTTGGTGTTCTTTTCTTAGTTTCAAATACCTCTTCATTTTTTATATTTTTCAACTGCCTAATTAAACCAGATAGTTTATTATCAATTTTCTGATATTCATTTACAACATCTACAAAATTCTCGAAATAATCAATCTCTTCGTCATTTACACCTATTGTGACTAAATAATTTTTAAAATCAGTATCTAGAGATATACATTCTATTAAAGTCGGTAGAGAGTTATTCAAACTAAAATTCAACCATTTTTTTAATAGATTTGTAGTCTGACTATCTTTTTTATTTTCACTATTTGTTAACTTCTCAAAAAGATTTTTTCCTTTTTGTAATGATACTCTCAATAATTCATCATTACTATAATCAAAAATCTCAGTATGCAAAATGGCTAATAGACTAGCATCCCTATTAGTGTTATCTAAAAATCTAAGAATATTATATAAAATATTAAAACAATTTGATTCAGTAAAACCAACTTTTTCCTTGAAAAATAATGGTATATTGTACTTGCTAAATATTTCTTTAAAACTAGACATTTTTGTACTATTTCTAACTAAAACAGCATAGTCACTATATTTCTTTCCATTCTTTATTCCTTGTAATATTTCATATGCAATATTTTCTATAGATTGTTCCCTATAATTTTTTTTATTTTCTACTATTTCTCCTGTAAAGTAGTTCACTTTACCATTTATTAACTTAGTTGGAATAATTTCTGTATCTTGGCGCTCTTTTGCTTCTGGATAATAAAGGGCGCTATCTTCATCATAGCTCACACCAGCATTCTTATTTCCCATCAATCTATTGAATACAAAATTACTAGATTTCAATATATTCTCATCACTTCTGAAGTTTTCTTTTAATACTACACAAATACCTTCAGAATCGTCTTCAAATGAATATTCCTCATTTACACTATAGTTATCAATTTCCAATTTTCTATAACTATTATACTTTTGTTCAAAAAGGTCTGGATTAGAACCCCTAAAACCATAAATTGCTTGCTTAACATCTCCTACTCTAAAGAAGTTCACACCTTCTCCTCTAATTAGGTTTAGAATATATTCTTGCAAATTATTATTATCTTGGTATTCATCAACATATATTTCATAAAAATATTCTCTATAATAATTTGCCGCTTCACTAGGTATAATCTCACCATTTTCTTCTTTAGTTAAAGCCTTAATAGCAAGATGATTTAGATCAGAAAAATCTAAGAAATTGTTTTCTCTTTTTCTTTTAATAAAATCATTATGTAATTTCTTAAGAACTTTTGTAATAGTTCTTGATAACTCACCCATTTTATCTATAGTTTTAAAATAATTAATATAATCATTAAGTTCAGTTTGTATACTTGCTAATATCGCCGTGTCGTATATACTATCTTCTACTTTCATTTGTTCATTGAGTTTCTCAATAATAACTTCAATTTCCTCAATATTCTCTTGATTACTCTTTAAGGTTTCTTCATCTTGTTGAAGATATTTTATGATTTTTTCTTTCTTGTCATCATCTAAACTAACAAGAGAAATAAAATCTATATCGTTCTTTTTTTTAGAACTTTCTAGATATTTTTTAATATACAAACAAAAATCAGATGCTATTTTTATATTTTCTACTGTAGTTAATTCATCAACTCTACTAAATTTATCAAGAATTTCTTTATTATCAATAGCAAGTTTATCTTCATATAGAGAATTAAATTTTTCAAAATCTTCTTCTAAATATTTTTGAAAATTAGGTATATTTAAAAGCTTATAGTATATATCAATAATAAAAGAACTTATATTTTGTTTAGAGCCAAAAACTGTAAACAATAAATCTGTACTACTAGAATCATCTTTAACTAATTCTTCTAGTACATTTCCTATTGTTTCACTCAATAATCCTTTACTATTTGCTAATATACCAAAATTAGGTGATAAATATTTAATTTGATTATCAATTTTTTCCTCTACGAGATAATAGAATTTTTTCAATACATTTAGACAAAAGCTGTCAATAGTACTAACATAAGCATCATTCATTAGCATTCTTTGCTTTCTAAGGAATAATAAATCTTCTTCCTTATTTGTAGAAAGCAATCTTTCACTAATTTTATCTTCTATTCTTACTATCATATTTTTAGCAGCAGCAGTGGTAAATGTTAGGACTAATAATCTATCAATATCCCATCTTTTTGTCGCTACTTTTCTTGCTATTCTTTCAGAAAGAACCTCTGTCTTACCACTCCCAGCAGCGGCCGCAACGAGAACATCCGCTCCTGTAATAGCTATAGCTTGCCACTGCGGTGGTGTTGGCGGATACTTCCTAGAAGCGGCTATATTATCAATCTTCTCAATATTTATCATATAAATTTCCTCTATTTTCATATTAATAATCACTTTATATTTTAACATACTTTAAGCATTATGGTATAATATTTTAAGATAGTAAGACATTTATTTAAAATTATATTTTTATACTGTTTCTACACAGTTGTAATTATAAAATAATATTATAAATAAACATTACTTTTTCTTAAATTTTTATAATAGGTGAAATAGATGAATCGAAAAATTTTGGCACTAGCTCCTATTCTAGTAGCTAGTTCGATAATTAAACAAAATAAAAAACTAAAAGTAACTAAAACTACACTTGATTTTAATAATCTTCCCGATTCTTTTGATAATTTTAAAATTGCTCAAGTGAGTGATATTCACTGCGATAAAGTTGGATTAAGTGACTTAACCTTCTTAAGTAAAATCAGAAAATTCTCACCAGATATCATTGTAATTACTGGAGATATTCTAGATAGTTATAAAAACGACATGGATGTAGCCTATAATATCCTAAGTCAACTTTCTATAATCGCTCCTTGTTATTTTATATCTGGTAATCATGAACTTAGATTACCTAAAGAATACGCTGAGTTAAGAATTATGTTGTCAAAACTTAAAATTACTCACTTACACAACGAAAGTATTCTTCTTAATCGTAATCAAGATTTTATAAATCTAGTTGGTGTAGAAGATTATAATTTTTTCAAAAACGAAGATAATTTGAATCACCGTGCGAACTTCAAGAGAACATTAGACAATCTATATTCTTCAGAATATTTTAACATCTTGTTATCACATCGTCCCGAGAAATTTCCAATCTATGTAGAAGCTAAATATGATTTGATTTTTTCAGGGCATGCTCACGGTGGACAATGGAGAATTCCATTTATAGGAGGTATTTTCTCACCTAGTCAAGGATTCTTTCCAGAATACACAAGTGGTTGTTACAGAAAAGACAGTTCGACATTAATTGTTTCTCGTGGTCTAGGAAATAGCTCGTTTCCTATAAGAATAAACAATAGAATTGAATTAGTATTAGTTACATTAAAAAAAAGAGAGATTCAAAAATCGTGATTTTTTAAAATCCGATTTTGAATCTCTTATTTTATTTATTAGAAATATAATTTCTCAAATTTTTCTATTTTTTCTTCAAAGTCTTGAAGCGCCAATTCAATTGCATCAGGTTTAGACATATCTACACCAGCATTTTTTAATACTTCTATTGGATAATCAGAGTTTCCTTTTGAAAGGAATTCATCTATATAAACTTTAGCATTTTTACTATCTTCTAGTATTAATTTTGATAATGCTTGTGCTGCAGAATAACCAGTAGCATATTGATATACGTAGTAATTGTAGTAGAAGTGTGGGACTCTTGACCACTCATATTTTATATCTTCATCGTAAGTAAATACATCACCATAGTATTTTTTCACCACATTGAAATATTCAGTATTTAAATATTCTGCTGTTATAGCCCCTCCGTTTTGAAGTTGTTGGTTTATTTTGTGTTCGAACTCTGCAAATTGAGTTTGTCTATATACTGTACCAACAAATCCACTTAACGCTTGGTTAAGGACACGCAGCATTCCATTTTTGTTACCTTCTTTTTCAAATTTATTGTATAAATATTCTGTTAATAATGCTTCATTACAAGTTGATGCTACTTCTGCAACAAAGATTGAATAACTTCCGTAAACGTATGGTTGATTTTTTCTAGTGTAATACGAGTGCATTGAATGCCCTAATTCATGTATAAGTGTATACACATCATTTAATGTTCCATCAAAATTTAATAGAATAAATGGTTTTGTAGTATAACCACCCCATGAATACGCCCCTGAACGTTTTCCTTTATTAGGATAAATATCTATCCAACGTTCTGTAAATGCTTTTCTCATATCATTAACATATTCTTCACCCATCGGTTTTACAGCTTCAAGTACTATATCACGAGCTTCTTCAAATGTAAATTTAATTGGCTCTCCTTTTACCATTGATACAGATCTATCATATAATCTAAAATCTTCAAGTCCTTTGGCTCTTTTATGTAATTTATAATATCTTTGTAGGGCTGGAATTTTTTTATTAACTACAGATACTAAATTATCATATACTTCCTCTGGTATTAAGTTGTTAGATAATGCATTATTTCTTGTTGATGTATATTTATAAACATCAGCATAATATTTTTTTCGTTTTAAATTTCCACCTAATGTAGATGCCAACGTATTATTATGTTTTTTGAAATAATTATATAGAGAATGGAACGTATTTTTTCTAAGAACTCTGTCTGTACTTTCCATATATGTACCATATGTTCCATGTGTTAAAGTATGTTTATTTTCATCTTTATCTTCAACTGGCTCAAATTCAACATCTGCATTATTTAATGCTGAAAAAGTTTCATCACTAGCATTTAGTGCTTCTCCAGCCATTGCTATTATTTTTTCTTGTTCTGGATCTAGAGTATGACGACGTTTTTTATTAATTTTTTCTAATTCAAATTTATAAACTTTTAACTCATCTAATTCTTCTACGTATCCTAATAGTACATCCTCATCAATTGAAAGAAGTTCAGGTTTTAAAAATGACCACTCTGCATAAAACTTAGAATTCAAATTCATCGTTTTAGCATATAATTCACCATATTCAGCATTTGTACTATCTTGGTCTTTTCTAAGAAATGCATAAATTGTTAATTGTTCGACTTTTAACATCATATCTTCTTCAGCTTTAAAAACTTCTAAAAGAGCTTTAGCACCCTCTTTAACCTTACCTTTATAACTTTGTATTTGTGGTATTAATTCTTCCACTTCTTTAAATTGATTCCAAAAATCTTCATTTGTTTTAAAAATTGATTCTAAATCCCATGTATTCTCAACTTTTTGATCTTTTCTTAATAGTTCAACCATTTTATTTCTCCTTATGTCTAATACATAATCTTAATTATATCACATATTTCAGCAATTTGGTAATGTATATTTTCAAAACTGTGTTAAATTTTCAGAAAATAGAAGTGTTATTTTGTTTTTATTAGATGATCATAATTCTCATGTCCGATATAAATCTCACAATTTTTATAGAATCCATAACTTTCATATAGTTTTCTTGCTCTAACATTCGATTGAGCAACATTTAAACTTAATAACGTATTACTACTATTAACAAAGCTTGTTAATAGTTTATTCCCAACACCTTCTCCTCTACACTCAGAAAAAACATATAGTGTATCTAAATAAAACTCTTTTTCCAATACTTCATTATAATCAAATATAATGTCATCTTGCTTTAAATTAAATTTTTTAACGACTTCATTAAACCAGAAATTTTTCATCTTTTCTACTTCATTATAATGATAAGAAAATGAGAATCCTTTTATATTACCATCCTTCTCATAAACTATACAGTTATTATAACTAAATCTATCATTTTCTGACATAAATACAAATTTTAGAATATCTTGAATTTTTACTATAGAATAATTCTTTAATATGTCAATTTCTAAAGATTCAATAAATTCCTGTAGTCCTTCTAATACCTTTATATCATCTTTTGTTGCTTTTCTAATCATTACATGTATCCTTCCATGACTTAATAATTATTAAAGAATCATCTACTATTCAACTTCGCCAACATTAGCATATCTAGCAAATGAAGGCTCATAGTTTCTCACGTTAAATCCTAATTCTTCTAATATTACAGCTACATAAGAAGCACGAACTCCAGTAGTACAATATGTAATTTGAAGTTTATTCTTATCTAAACCTTTTTCATTTACATATTTTTCTAATTCTTCTCTAGATTTTACAAATCCTTCTTCATCAACTAAAGAATTAAATGGTAAAGAGATTGCACCAGGAATATGCCCCGCTTTATTTTCACCATAAATTACACGACCATTATATTCAACTTCTAATCTAGTGTCTAAAATTTGCACATCTGCATTTCCAAGTTTTGATAATAATTCATCTGTAAATATAGCTTTTTCGTTTTGAGTTGCTTCACTACGAACTACATCGCTAACATCTATTCGGTCAGATGCTGGTTCATAATTTTTATTAAATCCTAGCTTCTCAACTTGTTTAAAACCACCGTCAATAAATTTAACATTATCAAATCCTGCATAATTGAATGTATAAACTACACGTGCTTCATCTCCAAATCCTTGTTCTGGCATTGTAAAACCATAAACTAACACTTCAGAATCAGCATTAATGCCAAGTTTAGAAAAAATTTGTTCATAGTTATCTTTTGATAATAATTTACCTAGATTCTCTCCTCCAAATTCATCTAATAAACTTATATCAGTCCAATCAACAACTGTTGCTTTATCATACATTAAAGCATCTTCTTCAAGCATTCCACCACGTGCATCGATTATTACTAAATTCTTATTAGTTCTATTATTTAATAAATACTCAGCATCAACTAGTTTTTCAAAATCAAATTGTGTCATAAGTACCCTCCTCTAAAATTTAATTTTCAATTTATTATAACATAAATATTATTGAAAAAATATAATTTAATTCGTTATCAAATCGATGCGAATTAGTATTACAAAAATATAATATAATATTCAATTTTCCCAAATGTTTCTTACAATATATAAATCGTAAACATTTTTATTTACAAACTCAGAACACTATGATATAATAAATCGGAATTGTTTTGAATTAAATAATTAAGGAGAAAATAGTATGAACAAGAAAAAAATGATTATTACTAGTGCCTGCGGTTCACTTGTAATCGG
>NZ_CAUTDQ010000036.1:0-19745 GCF_963537375.1 uncultured Gemella sp. | reverse complement strand
TATCAATTGCGAAACTATATAACGTTTCTATAGACGAACTTGTGGGGTATAAAACAGAAAAAGGGGAACCAGATGAGTTGGCAGACACTCACTTTGAAGTAATTGATATGATTAAGTCACTTGATAGTGAGGATTGCAAATTAGTAGAAGAAGTTTTGAGAAGATTTAGGGGATATTCTTTTTCTAGAAATATAAATCTATAACAGACTCAAATACTTAGGCTATAGAGTTATAATGTAGTAAGTTAAATTAATAGTTTTTAAATATAGGCTAAGTAGTTATACTTAGCCTATATTTTCCTTTTCTTTAGGGAATGGGGTGATAGCTATTGATGTAAAGCTTTTAATGAATCGTATAATTAACGAATCAATAGAAAAAAGAGCCAGTGATATCCATATATACCCGCATATATCAGGGGATTCCTTTATACAACTCAGAGTGAATGGACACCTGAGTAAATATGAAAAATTTTCCAATAGGGAGATTGAACAGATTATATCTTTGTTGAAATATAATGCCAACATAGATATTTCAAGAAATAAAGAACCTCAAAGTGGTCGTTTCGTTTATAACTATAACGAAAAAGATTATTTTTTACGCGTTTCTACCTTGCCGTTAAGTGAACTTAATGAAGGATGTGTAGTGAGGATTTTTATTAATGAATTAGAAGATGTTGATTACAGTATCTTTGAGGAAGATAATGAATTTATAAATAATCTTTCTAAAAGAGCCTATGGTTTGATACTATTTTCAGGACCAACAGGAAGTGGAAAATCAACATCAATGTATAAACTATCTAGTGAATTAGCTAGTAGGGATAAACAGGTAATTACTGTAGAAGATCCTGTAGAGAAAAATATACCAACTTTGATACAAATGCAAGTGAACGAAAAAGCTGGAATAAATTATGACAATGCTTTAAAATCAATCTTACGATGCGATCCAGATGCAATGGTAATCGGTGAAATCAGAGATTTTAAAACAGCAAGTCAAGTTATTACTTCATCATTTTCTGGACATTTAGTATTAAGTACAATTCATGCAGAAAATTCTATAGGTGTAATTAATCGATTGAAAGATTTAAACCTGTCATTAGAAGATATTAAGCAGACCATAATTTGTATAATTTCTCAAAGATTGGTCAACTTAACAAATGGAAAAAGAGGATTAGTAACCGAAATATTGAAAAAAGAAGATATTCATGATTATATAGATAATGATAAGATTATTGCAAACTCTTTAGAGCAAAAATTTCAATTAGCATGTGAGAAGGGGTTGATCACTACTGATGAAAAAGAAAAATGGGGATATTAAAAAAGCTCTAGATAAAGAGAATAAAATATATTTTATAAAACGTCTATATGAATTAATTGATCATGGATATATGCTAGAGGATTCTTTAGAATTTTTACTTATTCAATATGAAGTTGCTGATGACGAAATTAAAAAGATAAAAGAAAAACTCTCTAACGGAAGTAAATTATCCGATATATTGGGATATCTTGGTTATTCACAACTAATTGTTAGTAAAATAAAATTTGCTGAAGATTATGGTCGAATAGAAGATATGTTACTTGAAGTTGAAACATATCTAAAAATAAAAAAAATACAACAAGAAAAGGTAATAAAAACTTTACGATATCCACTATTTTTAACACTCACATTAATCTGCCTTATCATGGTGTTTAATGCGCTAGTAATTCCACAATTTGAGAACATCTATACTTCATCTAATATCAAGATGGATCTCCAGACTATTATATTAATCAAATCACTATATTACATTCCAAAAATTATTTCAATTATTTTTTTACTTATACTAATATGTATAGGATATACTTTTTATACAATTAAATATAAACCAAATCTATTTTTAAAATCTCTTTTATACATTCCTAAAGTAAGGAACTATTCTAAATTATATTTTTCTTACAGATTTTCTATGGAATTAAGTTTATTTCTTATGAGCGGATTTTCGTTAAAGACAGCTTTAGAAGTCATGGTTGAAGAAGACTATGATTATTACTTAACGCTCTTTTCTAAAGATATTTTAAATGAGTTAGATCAAGGTATAGGCTTCGAGGATGCAATCGGAAAGATTAAATACTTTGATAAATCTATGAGAAAATTTGTAAGCCATGGAAAAAATAATGGTTTGATTGACAAAGAACTAAAACTATTTAGTGAACTGATGCTAGATACTTTTCTAACATCGTTAGATAAAAATTTGAAAAAATTACAACCTATTTTATTTGGTATTTTAGCCGTAGTTATTGTCGGATTGTACATGGTTATTCTTTTACCGATATTTAATATGGCTAGCTCTCTTAGATAAGGAGGAATATATGGAAAATATTATTAAAAAGTTAAAAAATAAAGAAGCTTTTACACTTATAGAGATGTTAATCGTTCTCTTTATAATCGCAATACTTCTAATTCTTATAATCCCTAATATTACTAAGAATATAGATACAGCAAAAGATAAAAGCTCTGAAGCTTATGAAAAAACGGTTCAATCCCAAGTAACAGCTTATGAAATTAATGAAAAAGACAAAGATGTTACTTTCGAAAAACTAGTTGAAAAACATTATTTAGATGGCCCAGCAGACAAAGCTAGTACAGCACCAAATGGTAAAAAAATAGTAATAGCCAATGGTAAAGCAACATTACAAAAATAGACAGGGCTTTAGTTTGGTAGAGATGTTAGCGGTACTTTTAATAGTAAGTATTATAGTAATAATATTATCTAGAATATCAATAAACACCTATGAAAAATATCAAGAAAGATTAGCGGTTAATGAACTAGTTTCAGAGATATACAATGTGCAAACACGAAGCTTGAATGAAAGAAGAACATTTATTATCTTTTTTGTGAACGATGATAAGTATGATACATTTTATGATAATCATGAGCATTGGAAAAAAATTAAAAGAGTAGGAAAACCAAAGTTAGGACGAGCCTCGGTTACATTTGAATACAGAAAGGGGAATCTAGTGTCTAAGGCAAATACTGTAGATGTGCAGTTTGATAATAGTAGATATAGAATTATTGTTCATTTAGATACTGGATACATAACACTGGATGAAGTATAACAAAGAAGCTTTCACCTTTGTTGAAATGATAGGGGCACTATTTATATGCTCATTATTATTCGTGTTTTTGGTTCCGAATATGGTTCGCCAATACTCAAATTTAAATAAGATAGAAAAAGAATTAGAAATGAAGGAAATATTATATGAGGAAATTTGTAGTCATTACAAAGATCACACGTTCACAGTAACACGAGGTGACTATTACATAAGTGTAGATGAAAAATCAGCTAGAATAGAGGATGAACATACTGGTGAAAAAATTAGCTATAGTTAAGAACAAAAAAGGATTTACCTTGCTAGAATTAACTGTGTCACTGTTTCTATTAATAATTTTGACATTACTACTTATGTTAATTATACAAACGACTATGACAACTTCAAAAAGATTTCTAGATTACTCTAATTATGAATATGCTCTTGCTCATAAAAAAATATTAGAAACGTATAACAATAGTGCTAAAGTCTATCAAGAAAGTAATTACATTTTAATGAAAAGTAAAGATGATGTAGAAGATGTAAGAATTAACTTTAGAGGTGGTAGGATATATATAGATAAGTTCAAAGATTCCAATAACTTTGCAGGATATATTCTTGTGCTAAAAAATATGAAGAGTTATACATTATCACAAGAAAACGACATAATACATGTTTCAATTGTTGATAAAAGTGATCACGAACGAGAGATGTATTTAAAAGTCAAAAATGAGAAAACTGACAAAGAGAAAGAAAAAGAAAAGAAAGAAAAAGAAGACAAGGCTAAAGAGGAAAAAGAAAATAAGAATAAGGATGAAGAAAATTATCATAACGAACACGAGAAGGAAGGTGAGTAAACTATGAACTTAAAAACAAATCATAAAAAAGCTAATGCCATAGTTGCCTCACTTTTAGTAACTTTGTTAGTAATAACAGTCCTCTTTAGTATTGTAGGAATATACATAAATAAAATGTATAGTTTGAAAAATTTGAACGATTATTATGATAAGAAAATAGTACAGCAACTTCAAGAAAACAGCAAATCTAAATAATATACATACATCCTAATCTCAAATAATGAGGTTAGGATGTTTTGTTATTATATGTTAATTAATTTCTAGAAGAGTGAGATATGGTTTAATGTAAATCAATTAGTGTCATAGAAAATTATAATATTTGTTGCTTTGTTTAACTAAATGGTTTAAAATATTATTATATTGTCAAAAATTTAAAATTAAATTTTAAGGAGATTTTAATGGGTAAAAAATTATTGTTAGGATTAGTAGGTGCTGGAGCATTAGCAGCTACTGTATTTCACAAAAAAGAAAATCTTAGTTCAGAAGAACGTGCAAAAGTAGAAGAAGCTAAAAAGTATTTAGAAGAAAAAGGATATGTTGTAACAGGAAAATCTAAGTTTCCTGTTGGAGGTTTAAACATACTTTCAGTATCTTCATTACCAATGTATTATAAAGCTGCAAAGACTGTAGCTAAATTTATTTTATAAGATTATGTTTATACCAGAAAAAAATTATTCATTTTATGATGATAATCCAAAAGGTAAATTAACAATAAAAAAATTTGTAAAAGAAATGTATTATCGTCTTATGTATGATGAAATATCATTACTATCTGCAAATTTAAGTTATTATTTTATTTTATCATTATTCCCTATGTTAATTGTTGCGTTAGCTTTAACACCATACTTTAAAATTGACCAACAATTTCTATTAGAAAAGATTCAAAATTTTGCCCCTGGGGACCTAGGTGATTATCTTTTTGATATGATTTCTGAAGTATTAAACAATAAGAACAATACGATTATCACAGTGGGTATAGTATTTACTTTATGGTCGGCTTCTAGTGGTATTTATGGAATCATTATTGCCTTTAATAATGCCTTTAGAGTTAGAGATGGAAGAATATGGATAGTAACAAAATTGATTAGTGTAGTGATTACAGCGTTGTTTTTAGTAGGAATGTTCGTAGTTCTTGCACTTGTTGTATTTGGAAAACAACTTACATATATTTTATTCCACAAATTTAATCTAGATGAAGGATTTTATAATTTATGGTCAGTTTTAAATTATAGTTTCCCGATACTATTTACTTTTATAGTATTTGTATTTTTATATATAATGGGACCGAATTTAAAATTAAAAGCTATTAGTATTTTACCAGGATCTATATTTGCGACAGTTTCCTGGACTTTAATAAGTAGGCTATTCGGATACTACATAGATCATTTTTCTAGCTATATTAAAACATATGGAACAATCGGAGCATTTATGGCGTTTATAATTTGGTTGTATATTACAGGATATATACTAATTATCGGAGCAGAAATAAATGCAATATTTCATAATTATAGAGTTGAACATAGAGTGTTTGAAGAAACTCATACTACAGAATAGAAAATAAATAGATAAAACATATATAATAGACAAGTATAACCTTTGTTATGTACTTGTCTTTATTTTTGTAAAATTATATAAATACACTATGAATGTCAAATATTTGATGTAATTAGTATACAATAGAAGTGCATTATTATATTAAAAGTTAGCGTTTTATAGTATAATTATAGTTAATAAAATTTAATTTTGATTAAAGATTGTGAGGAACTAAACCATGAAAAAAGAAATATATTTAGCAGGTGGATGTTTCTGGGGAGTAGAAGGTTACTTTGCGCAACTTGATGGAGTTTTATCTACAAGAGTTGGATATAGTAATGGTCAGACTGCAGAAACTACTTATCAAAATATTAAATCTACAGATCACGCAGAAGTAATTTACTTAACATATGATAACTCAGTATTACCATTAAATGATGTACTTCGTCATTACTTTAGAATTATTGATCCAGTAAGTGTTAATAAGCAAGGTGGAGACAGAGGTCGCCAATACAGAACTGGTATTTACTACGTAGACGAAGAAACAAGAGATGAAGCTGTTAAGTTTATAGAAGAACAACAAAAAAATTATACTAAGAAAATCGCTGTAGAAGTAGAAGCGGTAAATAACTATATCGATGCTGAAGAGTATCACCAAAAATACTTAGAAAAAAACCCTACAGGATACTGTCACGTAGACTTAAGTTTAGCGAAAAAAAGCTTATAATTTATTAAAATAAGTTTGAAATAATCACCAAAAAAAGGTAAAATATAATTAGGTATAAATAAGAAAATAAGGAGTTATAAAATGACAAATATTTTAATTTTTGGACATAAAAATCCAGATACTGATACAATTTGTTCAAGTATCGTATACAACAACTTAAAAAGAATTCAAGGAATGGATACAGAAGCTGTAAGACTTGGAGAAATCAATGATGAAACAAGATATGCACTTGAGCATTTCAACGTTTTTGAACCACGTTTAGTTGAAGAAGTAGCAGAAGGACAACAAGTTATTTTAGTTGACCACAACGAATTCCAACAATCAGTTAATGGAATTGAAAAAGCGGTAATTCGTGAAGTAATCGATCACCACCGTATTGCTAACTTCGAAACTGCAGCTCCACTTTACTACCGTGCAGAGCCACTAGGATGTACAGCTACAATCCTAAAAAAAATCTATGAAGAACAAAGTGTTCACATCGATAAACAAATGGCAGGATTAATGTTATCAGCTATTATTTCTGATTCATTATTATTCAAATCACCAACATGCACATTACGTGATAAAGTAGCAGCAGAAGAATTAGCAGCTATCGCAGAAGTTAACTTAGAAGAATACGGATTAGCTATGTTAAAAGCAGGTGCTTCAACAACTGATAAAACTGCTGAAACTTTAATCTCACTAGATGCTAAAGAGTTCGTTTTAGGTGAAGATAAACTTGTAGTAGCTCAAATTAACACTGTAGATGCTAATGAAGTAGCAGAAAGAAAAGCAGAATTAGAAACAGCTATTAAAGCAGAATTAGATTCTAAAGGATTATCAGCATACGTGTTTGTAATCACAAATATCTTAACTTCAGATTCAGAAGTATTAGTATTAGGTGACAAACAAGATAAAGTAGCTGCTGCATTTGGAAAAACTCTTGAAAATGACTTTATGACATTAGAAGGTGTTGTATCTCGTAAAAAACAAGTAGTTCCTCAAATTACAGAAGAGTTTTCAAAATAATTACTAAAAAATAATGTTTAAGAAAGTGAGGACAATGTTTCTCACTTTCTACTTTATTTAAATAATAAACAAGAAGGAAAAATATGCATATATTTAAAACATTATATTGGCCTATAATAAAAAAGGTCATATTAAATACATTTATTGTAATTGCCTTTTCTGGTTTGACTAAAGGAAGTTTACGAGTTGATCATCCAGTATATGGTTTTCTTGGAGCATTGCTCATTACGATTTTATTTGTGCTAATTCGACCATTATTGTTGATTAGTATAATGATAACAATATTTAGTTTTGGACTTTTTTCACTATTGGTAAGGACGTTATTAGTGTATTTAGTTTCTTATATATTATCACCACATTTTGAGATAATGTCTTTTTGGACAGCATTTGGTTTGGTGATAATTATTATGCTATTTAATTTTATATTAAATACAAATGATAGAAAGATAATAATTAGAACATTCAAAAATAAATAAAAGGAAATAATAATTATGCCAAAAATTACAACGAAAGATCTTGTAGAAATTTTAAATCTAGAAATTGTTAGTGGTGAAAAAGGATTAGATAGAGAGATAACAACAGAAGAATTATCTCGTCCAGCCTTGCAACTTGCAGGATATTTCTCTCATTATTCACCACAGAGAGTACAAATTCTAGGAACTAGTGAATTATCATTTTTTAAACTAATTCCAGAAATTGAAAAAAAATCAAGAATGCGTATGCTTTGTACAAGAATAACTCCATGTATTATAATTGCACGTGACCTGGAAGTTCCTGAGGAACTAAAAGAAGCGGCTGATAGATATGATACTCCAGTATTAAGAAGTAAACAAGATACGACAAAACTAATGGGGAATATTACTAATTATCTTCAAAAGGTTTTTGCACCTACAACTTCAGTTCATGGTGTATTTATCGAAGTTTATGGTATTGGAGTATTAATAACAGGAGAAAGTGGAGTAGGTAAGAGTGAAATAGCTCTAGAACTTATAAAGCGTGGACACAGATTAGTAGCGGATGATAGGGTTGATATAAAAGAAATAGAACAAGGATTCTTAATAGGAAGCTGTGAATCAACGCTAATAAAACACTTATTAGAAATTCGTGGTTTAGGTATTATAAATGTAATGACATTATTCGGTACTGGTGCTGTACGAAGTGATAAAAGATTACAACTTAATATTCACCTAGAAACATGGAATGATCAAAAACAATACGATCGTATAGGATTAGGAAATGAACATAGAGAAATCCTTAATTCAAAAATAGAAAAGAAAACAATCCCAGTAAGACCTGGACGAAACGTAGCTATCATTATTGAATCAGCTGCTATGAACTACAGATTAAATCAAATGGGAATCAACACTGCTAAAGAGTTTACTTCAAAATTAGCAGAAGAAATAAAACAAAAAAATAAGAACAATGGGGTGAACTAAAATGACATTAGGTTTCTTAGATCCAGTTGCATTTCATCTATTCAGTAAACCGGTTTATTGGTATGGGATAATAATTGCAACAACAGTATTTTTTGCCTACTTACTTGCAGATAGAGAAGCAACTAAACGTGGCTTAAAACCAGATACAATGTTAGATTTATTGCTAATTGCTTTACCAATAGCATTTATCTTTGCTCGTGCATATTATGTAATATTTAGATGGGAATATTATGCAGGAGACTTTAGTAGTATGATAGCTATTTGGGATGGTGGAATAGCTATTTACGGTGGTTTAATTGGAGGATTTATAGTTCTTTACTTCTTTGCGAGAAGAAGAGGAGTTAAAATAATCAAATTATTAGATATAATTGCTCCAAGCTTGTTAGTAGGACAGATGTTAGGACGTTGGGGGAACTTCTTTAATCATGAAGCATACGGTGAAATGGTTACTAAACAATATTTAGAGAACAGATTTATACCGAACTTCATTATAGAAAATATGTACATTGATGGGGCTTATCGTCAACCAACATTTTTATATGAAAGTTTATGGTGTTTAATAGCATTAGTAATACTATTATTAATACGTAATAAATTAGCTCAAAGTGAAGTATTTGCTGCATATTTAATTTTATATGGAGTAGAGAGATTTATTGTAGAAGGAATGAGAACAGACTCACTTTATTTAGGAAGTCTTAGAGTATCTCAAGTTCTTTCACTAGTATTTGTAATAGGAAGTTTGATATACTTAATAGTGCTTAATACAAAATTCAAGGATAAAAAGATTTTGTATAGAGAATCATAATAAAGAAGGTGGAAAATATGTCAGAAAAAATTTATGACTTAATTATCGTTGGAGCAGGTCCAGCAGGTATGACAGCTTCAATCTACGCATCACGAGCGAATATGTCAGTGTTGATGTTAGAAAGAAAATATCCAGGTGGACAAATGCTTTCAACAGAAGAAATTGAAAACTACACAGGATATGAAATGGTAACTGGTCCTGAACTATCAGAAAAAATGTTCGAACACTCTAAAAAATTCGGAACAGAATTTGCTTTTGGTAATATTACAAAAGTTGGTGAAAAAGACGGACTTAAATATGTTGTTGCAGGTGAAAAAGAATATGTTGCTAAATCAATAATTATTGCAACAGGTTCGGAGCACAGAAATCTTGATGTTCCTGGTGAAGAACAGTTCTCAGGAAAAGGTGTAAGTTACTGTGCGGTATGTGATGGTGCATTCTTTAGAAATAAAGAAGTAGTAGTTATCGGTGGAGGAGATTCAGCGGTAGAAGAAGCTTTATATCTTTCTAATTTAGCAGCAAAAGTTACTATTGTTCACAGACGTGATGAACTACGTGCACAAAAAATTCTTCAAGACAGAGCATTTGCAAAAGAAAATATCGAATTCGTATGGGATAGTGTAGCATACGAAATTAAAGGTGAAAGAAAAGTTTCATCTATTGAAATTAGAAATGTAAAAACTGGAGAAGAAAGTTCAATTCCAGCTGATGGTGTGTTTATCTATGTTGGTATGTTACCGCAAACACAAGACTTCAGAGATTTAGGTATTACTGATGAAGCTGGTTATATTCCAACTAACGAAAGATTAGAATCAGCAGTACCAGGAATTTTTGCTGCAGGTGATGTTCGAGTAAAAGAAATTCGTCAAGTAATCACAGCAGCTTCTGATGGTGCTATCGCAGCTCAAAGTGCTTATAGCTACGTAGAAGGTTTAGAATAAAAAAGAAGAAGAGAGGTTCAAATTAGAGCCTCTCTTCTATTTTGAGTAAAAAACTGTGACTCGATTAAAAATACACAGTTCTAGTTTTTTACCAAAGGCTTTAGTTAATTGATAAAATGAAAAGATCACCCTTTTTAAGAGTGATCCTTCTTAGTATCTTATCCTTTGAAATCAAAAATACTCTTACGTTTACTGAAGTCAAATTTCATATGATTATTAGAATTTACCATTTTCTCTCTAAAATCATTTATTGGAATTTCTTCACTTTTACCAGAAGGATATGATCTCTTATAAACTTTTGAATTAGTTTCAGCATCAAAATCAAAAGCATCTGTTTTTTCTAGTGCTAAACCATCATTGTTTAGTTTATAGAATGTATATCCATGTACTTTTGCACCACCTGAACCATATACTTGGAAAATTTTATCCTTAGTTATTGAAAGTGTTATTCGTTCTCCATTCACTCTTTCAGGTGTAATACGTACTACTTTATTATCTTTGTCTAGAGTATATACATCCATTGGACTATACTCATTCGGTTTATCCTTACTAGCTTCAGTGAATAGTAATAGTTCATCAATCCCATCACCGTTAATATCGAAGAAACCGTAGTTAAGGAAGTTATTACCAACTTGTTTTTCACCAAAAACTTTATAATTAGTAATGGCTACTGTATTAACATCTTTAGCATCATTTTTACCGCTACTTATAGCATCTTTATAATTTTTTAGTACACTAGCATAAGCAGTTTCGTAGTTATCAGGTTTCTTACGTTGATTATTGTCTTTTTTATCATTGTTATCGTTAGAAGAACTTTCACCGAATTTTTTCACTGATTGCCAGTTTTCATTATCAAATTTCATTACTTCTGCAATAGGGAAAGTATCATTAAATTCTTTCTTAGAATTGTATTCTTTATTATTTGTAATATCTTTGTATTTACTGTCATCCGCATCTAGACCAGTGAAAGTAATGACATTTGTTTTCTCCAGTTTATCTCCATCATTAGAGAATTTTAGGAAATTGTATTCTCCAGTGTCTTTATCGAATTTTCTAATTCTTATTGTTTTATCTTTAAATACTGCTGAACCAGAGTTATTATTAGTCCCATCAACACCAAGCTTATTAAGAATAGAACTATCGATAGTCTCAGGATTAAATAATCTTATAACTTTATTTTTTTTATCAAATGTATAAATATCGAATGGGTTATTAGGCTTATCATTTCTAGAAATGATAAGTTCTTTTCTACCGTTACCATCTATATCATAGAATACATATTTAATATAATCATCATTTTTCTTCTCTTTAAGAGCAGCTTTTAGTGCTTCAACATTAATAGAACTATCTGCATTGTCAGGATTGTTAATAGCATCCTTATATTTTTGAATAATTGTTCCATATATTTCATTCTCATTTACTACTTTTGGTTTAGAATGTTTAGAGTAATAATAATATCCACCACCAGCAAGTAATAATATACTTAGTAGAGAAGAAACAGTCGCGACTAATTTCCCTTTTGACTTTTTCTTAGGTTGTTTAGAAGAATTGTTAAAATTCTTTGGATTCATAACTGGAGGTATAGGAGAGATATTCTCTCTATTTTGATTATTTTGATTTTGATAAGAATTTTGTTGATGATTTGCCGAATTTCCTTGAGTTGAATTGTAATTTTGAGTATTACTTTGTTGGTTATTATTAGAACTTGTTTGATTTACATTATAATTTTCAACAGCTTTTTGTTCATTTGGAGTAGGTCCTTGGTTATAATTACTATAAGAACCCGTAGTGTTACTTTGTTGATAACTTTGACTATAGTTAGCTTGTGTTTTATCTTGTTCAGAATATTTAAGGCTCTGATTATTATTCACTTGATAATCTTGCTCATAGTTAGTTTGCTCATTAGTATTTTGCTGAGAATAATTGAAATTATCTTGCTGATAGTTTTTATTGTGGTTATTTTGTGTATTACTTTGCTCAGAATAACCGAAGTTTTGAGAATTACCTTGTTGATAATTATTGTAATACTGATTTGTATTTTGAGTGTTGTAGTTATAATCGTTTGAATATTGTTCTTGTCCAAAATTACCTTGAGAATTATATTGACTATAATCTTGATTATAGTTGTTATAGTTTTGATTATTGTACTGATTGTTGTAATAATTTTGGTTGTAGTTGCTATATTCTTGATTATAATTATTGTACTGTTGATTATAATTTCCTAAATTAGGATCTTGTTCAAAGTATTGATTAGAATTTTGATTATAATATTGATTATTATTTTGATAATATTCATTATAATTTTGTTCGCTATTTTGATTATAATTTTCATAATTATTATTTTGATTATTGTTGTTAGTTGGCGAATTATAATTATTTTTAGTCATAAACTTTTCTCCTTGCTATCTTATAATTAATATTATAAAAAGTTTTTTAAAGAAAATCAAGAATACTGAAGAGAATTAAGATGTAGGTACATACACTTACTAAATTTCAAAATAATATATGTAAAAATTCGTATTATATAACATCATTTTTTATAAATTCACACCTAATACTTATTTTTTAGAGGATATTATTATAAGAACTAATTTTAATAGAATAGTATCGGTTTTAACGAGGATTTAACCTTAGTTAAGAAAGTTATATAAGATAATAGTAAATAAAGTAAATCATTCGTAATAAAATCAAATTTAAATTTGGATATTTAATATCTCTAAAAAGATTAATTAAATTTAGAATTGAATGTGAAAAAAGTATAATAAATGGAGATTAAAGTCCTAAAAAAGAAATAGAAGAGTCTTTATTATAAAAACCTTTTAAAAGCATTATTAATAGTGTTCTTGTAGTTTTTAAAAAATTGATACATAAAGGAATTTAGATATATAAAAAAGTAAAAATATAAAAAGTATTTGGATTTAAAAATTATCCCAAGAAAAATATGAAAAAATCATATGAATTAGAGATATTTGTAGACATTAGAAACATATTGTGATAATATAAAAGAAATAAAGCGACTAAGATAGAATAATAGCTATTTTAATAGTTTTATGATGTATTAATCATAATTTATATGGTCTTTAAAATTATTAGGAGGAGAAATATGGTAGGAAAAAATAACCATTATTTAAAAGATACCAAACAAGGTACAAAAGTAGAATCATACTCAATTAAAAAATTTAAAGTAGGAGCAGCATCAGTAGTAGTTGGTGCAAGTATCTTTTTTGGTGCTGGGGCAGTAGCACAAGCAGCAGAAGAAGTATCAAGTAATACAACTACAGATAAGACATTGTCTGATGAAAAATCTGAAGTTACACCTAAAACTGTGGCCAAGACTACTGTAGAAAACACTAAAGAATCTGTTGCATCTGCAGTAGCAGAAAAAGCTGCGTCAGAGTCTACAAAAGAAACTGCTAAAGCAGAAGTAAAAAAAGATATTTTAAAAGCTAGTGTAGAATCATTAGAAGAAAAATTAAAAACAGCTCAAGACGCTGATAAAACAGCAGTAGAAACAGCTCGTAAAGTGTTAGAAGAAGCTAAAGCAGTATTAGCTAGCGAAACAGCGACACAAGAAGATGTGAATACTCAAGTTGTGAAAGTGCAAGCTTTAAGCACTGTATTAACAGAAGCTAAAACACAAGCTTTCGACAAAAAATTAGAAGAGAAAAAAGCTGAAGAGCAAAAAGACAAAGAAGCTAAAGCTACAAAAGAAGAAAAAGAACTATCAGGGGCTAAAAAAGAATTAGCACAAGTAGCTTCAGAAGCAGAAGTGACTAATAAATTAGCTAAAACAGAATTAAGTAAAAAAGAGCTAAAAGTAGAAGCGAAACCAGCAGTAGAAAAAGCTGTAGTGAAAAATGAAGAAGTTCTAAAACTTGCTAACGAATTATTAGGTAATGATGAAGCTACAAAAGAACAAGTAGCTAAAAGCTTAGCTGAACTTAGTGAATCTATTAAAGCGGTATATAGCCAATTAGAAACTGCAGGGTCAAAACGTAATGGTAAATTCGAAGTGAATTTAGCAGAAACTGCTACTACTGCATTAACAGATGGTACAACTGAACTAGGTAAAAAATGGTTAGAAGACCATGGCTATACAACATTAGCGGACGTACCAATTAAGAAAAACTCAAAAGAAATTGCAACGTTAAATGATCAAATTCAATGGCTTGATTTTTCTGATACATCAGCTTGGACAAATTTGAAAAATGAAGTTCAATTACAAATTGGTTCACAATATCAAAAACAAATAATGCCTGGATATGTTGTGACATTAACCGTTAAAGAATTAAAACCTTTCGAAACTACAGAAGCGTATAAACAACGTGTAGCAGGAACTGAACATGCAGCGAGTTATGATGCAGATAAAGAGAATAAATTTAACCGTGCAACAGGATTTGGAGCGGTACCACAGCATAATACTTACACAAATATCCGCGAAAGAGGAAATGGGATTAATACAGGAAACCATAAAACAACGATTGCACCGGTAACGGATACAGGAAGTCAAGTAGGAGGAGTTACAGCTGGGATTATCTTTTCTGTTTCAGCAACTTATAATAATAAGCCGGTTCAACCTGGTATTGTAATGGCTTCAGGTGAGGATATCAGTGCTGGAGAATTAGAAGCGGAAATTTATACTACTAACGGGACACCTTGGGATTTAGCAGGTGTTATCGGTCGAGATGGTAAGACTCAATATAAACCTACACCAAACTTCCAAAAAGTAAATGCTACAATTACTTATAATACACCTGAGTTTAATAAAGCACTTGCAGCAAAAATGTTTGCGACTAGAGATTCTGCTACAGCAGGCTTAGGATCACAAATTTTTGGTTCTTACTCAAATGGTGGAAATTTTGCTTCACCAATCGTATCATCAGCTAATGTTACTGAAGCTGGTATTTATATCATTTCAGCTGGTCAACAAAGTACAATGGTTGGGATTAAAATCTCTGATTTCGGAGATCTTCCAGCGTCTTATGGAACAGCAGAACACTTTATTAGAACTGAAACAACAGATTGGAATACAAATGTAGTTAGACAAATCCAACAACCATTCTTAGGAACTGAAAAAGCAGATGTGGATTCAGCACCGGGAATTCGTGTGCGTGGAGAAGGATCAGATGATCGAAAAGATTCTGCCGATGAAGGCGTTAAACAACTGATCGATGCCGCGGATGTACATGAAAATAAAGATACTGGTGAACCAGAAGTGAAATTAGTAAAAGCTCCGGATGACACTTATGAAGTGAATATTAGAGCTTCTGTAAATGGTAACACAAGTTATAATGGTACTATGGATCCAGCTTACGTTCGAGGATTTATTGATTTCAATAATAACGGTAAGTTTGATGCTGATGAGGCGTCGGATATTGTAAAAGTTACAGAAAACAATCAAAAAGTAACATTAAGATTCCGTAATACACAAATTATTGATACGACGAAAGAAACGGTTAATTTCCGTGTTCGTATTGCTAAAGAAGAATCTCAAGTTGAAAAACCAGTAGGAATCGCGTACTCTGGGGAAGTAGAAGATAATCAGATTCAAGTAGCAATACCGCCTCGTGGGGACAAAGAAGAAACTACAGGTGTTCAAGGAGAAACGCAATCAATCGATTTCGAGTTTGTTAACAGGGCTGAAGGTGACGATGCGTCTAATGTTGGATCTGGAAATGGGAAAACAACATTCAACTCATATGGTAAATTATACTATTCAGAACAAAGAAATAATATTAGTTTAGAAACAACTAAAGTTAAACAATCTGAAGGGGTTATGATTGTTAAACCAGACGGTTCTCTTGCGAAAACGTATACTAAAGATGGTCAAGGTACGTATAATGTTACAGATACAGGAGTAACATTCACGCCAGTGGCTAACTTCGTTGGTAAAGCAGATGGTGTTGCACTACGTGCAGTAGATGCGAATGGTCAAACAACTGGATGGAAAGCTTTAACAGAAAGAAATGGACTTGTAAACAATAATACAGGAATCCACTCTACTACAGAGTTAACAATGGATGCTGTTTATATTCCAAATGTAACACCAAAAACAATTACTGCAGATCCAAAAACTTCTATTGATATTCAAGGTAAAGAACAAACTGGAACTCCAGTATTTAAAGCTTTTGCGGGAACAACAAAAGAAGAGGCTATCACGCCAACAGCAACTCATCCTGCAAAATTAATTAATCCTACAGATAACTCACTTGCTGAATCGGTAACAGTGGAGAATGAAGGAACATATACAATCAATCCAACAACTGGAGTGGTAACATTCAAGCCACTTCCAACATTCAAAGGTAAAGCAAAAGGAATTGGTGTATCGTTAACTGTACCGGTAGGAGCTGATAAAGCTGGAACTGAAGTAACAGCGACAGCAACAACAACTTATACTCCAGAAGTTGTTCCAGTAGTACCAACAGCAACACCAGCAGAATCTACAAACATCCAAGGTGAAGAACAATCAGGTGTTGTAGCATTTGCTCCAGGAAAAGCAACAATTGGAGATGCAGAAAAAACAGTAGAACTTAAACCAAATTCAGCTAAATTGTTAAATGCAGATGGAAGTGTACCGACAGAAGCAACAGTACCAGCTTATAAAGAGGATGGAGTTACTCAAGTAGGTACATACTCAGTTGATCCTGCTACTAACACTGTGAAATTTACGCCAACTGATAAGACTTACGTAGGTAAAGTATTACCAGCAAATGTTCAAGCAGAAGACGTAAATGGAACAGTTGTAAAAACTACATACACTCCACATATCGTAGGGGTAACACCAACAGCTACACCAGCGGAATCTACAAATATCCAAGGTGAAGAACAATCAGGTGTTGTAGCATTTGCTCCAGGTAAAGCGACTATCGACAATGTTGAAAAAACAGTAGCAATAAAAACTAACTCTGCAAAATTAGTAAATGCTGATGGAAGTGTACCGACAGAAGCAACAGTACCGGCATATGCAGCAGATGGAACAAATAAAGTAGTAGGAACGTACTCACTCGATCCAGCAACAAATACAGTGAAATTCACACCAACAGATAAATCATACAAAGGTACTGTATTACCTGCAAATGTTCAAGCAGAAGATGAAAATGGAACAACTGTGAAAACAACTTATACACCACATATCGTAGGTGTAGCACCGACAGCAGATCCAGCTACGTCAACAGATGTACAGGGTGCTGTACAATCTAAAGAAGTGACATTCACACCAGGTAAAGCAGATATCAATGGAACAGAAAAAACAGCAGCAATAGATCCAGCATCATTTAAACTATTAGGTGAAAATGGACAACCAGCAGAATCAGTACCAGCTAAGAACCCAGCAGGAGAAGAAATTGGTACTTATACACTTAGTGTTGTAGATGGTAAGCCAACTGTAGTATTAACACCAACTAACAAAGCATATTCAGGTGCTGTTAAACCAGTAACTGTTCAAGCGGCAGATACCAATGGAACAACAGTAACAACTACTTACATACCAACTATTACGCCGATTAAGCCAACAGGAATACCTGTAGCAACAGAAGGAATTCAAGGTGCTGAGCAAAGTGGAACACCAACATTCACTCAAGGTAGTGATAAAGTTCCAATGAAGATTGATAATGACCAACCAGCGAAATTAGTAGATCCAGAAACTGGAAACCCAACTAATGAAACAACAATCCCAGCCAAAGACGCTAAAGGAAATACAGTTGGAACATACACAATCAAACCAACAACTGGAGAAGTAACGTTCACACCAAATAAAGATTTCGCAGGAACTCCAGTACCAGCGACAGTAGAAGCAAAAGATGCTAACGGAACACCAGCGATAGCGAAATATACTCCAACTGTAAAACCAGCAACACCAACAGCTGAGAACAAAGAAACAGAAGGAATCCAAGGAGCTACTCAAGAAGCAACTCCAGTATTCACAACAGGGAAAGCAATTGTTAAGGGTACAGAAGTAGAAGTTCCATTAGATAACAACATACCAGCGAAATTAATCGATCCAACGACTAAACAACCAACAGACGAAAAATCTGTTACAGTACCAAACGAAGGAACATACAAAATCGATGAGACTGGAAAAGTAACATTCACACCAGAAAAAACATTCACAGGAACAGCTAAAGGTATTGAAATTAGACGTGTAGATACAAACGGAACACCAGCGACAGCTAAGTACACACCAACAGTTAAACCTGCGACACCAACAGCAACAGATGCTGTAACAGAAGATGTACAAGGTGCAACTCAAAAAGGATTACCACAATTCTTAGGTGGACGTGTAACAGTTAATGGAGAAGAAAAAATCGTACCAATCGATGAGACTAAGAGTCTTGAATTAATCGATCCTAAGACAGAAACACCAACGACAGAGCCAGTAGTAGTACCAGGAGAAGGTACATATACTATCAACAACGGTATGGTAGAATTCACACCAGAAAAAACATTCACAGGTAAAACTGCTGGAATTGGTGTACGTCGTGTAGATACAAATGGAACACCAGCAACAGCTAAGTACACACCAGTTGTAAAACCAGCAACACCAATAAGCTCAGATGTAATAACAACAAATGTCCAAGGTGCAATTCAAGAAGGAACGCCAACATTTAAAGGTGGAAAAGTAACAATCAATGGTCAAGAAAAAACTGTTGAAATCGATGAAAATGTAAAACCAAAATTCGATGACGGAACAACTGAAAAAGTAGTACCAAACGAAGGAACATACACAATCGACGAAAATGGAAAAGTAACATTTACTCCAGAAAAAACATTCACAGGACAAGCGACAGGTGTAACAGTTAAACGTGTTGACAAAAATGGAACATCAGTAACAGCTAAGTATACTCCAGTAGTAATACCAGTGTCACCAACTTCTAAAGATGCTGAATCAGAAGGTCCAAAAGGAAAATCTCAAGAAGGAACACCAACATTTACAGGTGGAAAAGTTACAATTAATGGTAAAGAAGTACCAGTAGAAATTGATGAAAATGTAAAACCAAAATTCGACGATGGAACAACTGAAAAAGTAGTACCAAACGAAGGAACATACACAATCGATGAAAATGGAAAAGTAACATTCACTCCAGAGCCAAACTTTGTAGGAAAAGCTGCAGGAGTAACTGTTAAACGTGTTGATAAGAACGGTACAGAAATAACAGCTAAATATACTCCAACAGTTCGCCCAGACACTAGATATGTAGTTATCGAAAAAGATGGAAAAGAAACGGAATTAATTCCATCTAAAGATGGTGCTAAACCTTCAGAATCAATCCCAGGATATAATGTAGTTAAAACTGAAGTAGATGAAAAAGGAAATACAAAACACATCTACGAAAAAGTTAAAACATCATTCAAGGATAAAGAAGGAAACGAAAT
>NZ_CAUTDQ010000035.1:0-19886 GCF_963537375.1 uncultured Gemella sp. | reverse complement strand
AATGCAAGATATTTTTATACTTTTTTTTGCTATAAGTTATTTTTTTAGAATTCTTTATATTTTGGTTGACTAATGACTATAATGTATGTTAGTATATATGACGTTGATATTTAATTTTACATAGGTAAGGTTATTTGTCTTCTGACTTTATTATAATAAAAGATGTTTGAGAGATCCATCTATAAAAAAAACCTGAAGTACTGGTTTCTCAAATCAGTACTTTTTATTTTCTCTTGAACAAGATAAGGAGATATAATGAGAAATAATACAGTTAAAGTTTTAACTATTCAAGCGTTAATCGCAGCTATTTATGTTGTCTTAACATTAGCTATCGCGCCATTTTCATACGGTGCAATCCAATTTCGTATAAGTGAATCACTTTCACAATTAGTAGTGTTTAGTAAAAAATATTGGTTCCCAATTACTTTAGGAGTGGCAATTGCTAATATTTTTAGTCCACTTGGTATAGTAGATGTGTTCTTTGGAACTTTAGGAACAGGATTGGCTTTAGCAATCAGTATTTTTGTTTTTAAATTTGTAAAAAATAGAATTGCTAGACACATCATTAATATTATTTTATACCTAGTTATTTGTATGCCAATTATTGCATATGAAATTACTATTTTTAGTGGTGATAATTCAGCTAGAGTACCATTCGAGTTTGGTGCATTTACAGCTATCTACGGATCACTTCTTTTATCACAAGTAATCGTTATGGTTATTGGTATTGTTATTACTGAAGCATTAAACAAAGCGATTGATCTTAAAAAAGTATTCGAATAATATTTATATAGAATCGTTAGGAAAATTCCTAGCGATTTTTTTATTATAAATTATTGACTCTCACGTAACGTCATAGTATATAATAAGAATATCACTAGTGAAATATTATAAATTATAGAGGAATGATCATGAGGATAAATGAAGTTGTGAAGCTTACTGGAGTAAGTGCAAGAACATTACAATATTATGATGAAATTGGTTTACTAATTCCTCAAAAGTTAGATAACGGTTATAGAGATTATACTGAGGAAAATTTAGAGAAATTACAAAAAATATTATTTTATAGATTTCTTAAGTTTAAGTTAAATGATATAAGAGAATTATTGGAAGGTGATTTTGATAATTTAAAAATACTTGAACAACAACGTGAATTAATTTTAAGAGAAAAAGAAAAGTTTGAAGTGATTTTACATAATATAGAAAAAACGATTAGAAATTATAAAGGAGAACAAACAATGACAATAGAAGAAAAATTTAATGGATTTAAAAAAGAGGATCTAAATAAGTATGAAAATCAAGCAGTAGAAAAATATGGTAAAGATACAATTGAAGAATCTAAAAAGCGTCAAAGTGGAAGAGAAGAAATAGTAACCGAGGAATTCAATGAAGTATTTCGTTCAATGGCGAAATTCAAAGATGAAAATGTAGATGTAGCAGAGAAAGAAGTACAATCTAAGGTAGAAGATTTATATAATAATATGAATGAATATGCTTTTGATTGTAGTATAGAAGTTTTCTCTTATATAGGAAAAGGATATGTTCATAATCCAGAGTTTAAAAATAATATAGATAAGTTTGGTGAAGGTGTAGCAGAGTATACATCAAAAGCAATAGAAAAGTACTGCAGTGATAGATTAAATAAATAAGAACATTAAAAAATTCTAAAAATAGTTTTCTAAAAAAAATTTTAAAAAACTATTGACAAATAAAATTATATATATTAAAATAACTAAGTCAGTTGAAAATGTACCGTAGACAGTAGGGGGAGAAATCCTTAATTAACCTACCGAGGACAAAATTCGAAAAGAAACTTATGTGCCTTTTTGTATGTTCTCGCATGCAAGAAGGTTTTTTTAATGGTACTGAAATTGATAAATCTACTTAGGAGGAAGTTCAATGTCAAAAGCTATTGAGAGAAAACAAGAGTTAGTAAATCAAATCGCAGAAGAAATTAAAGCAAGTTCTTCAGTTGTTATCGCTGACTATCGTGGATTAAACGTTGCGGAAGTAACAGAATTACGTAACAACATGCGTAACGAAGGTTTAACTTTTAAAGTTTATAAAAACTCATTAGTTCGTCGTGCGATGGAGCAAGCAGGAATTGAAGGATTAGACGAAGTTCTAACTGGACCAAATGCTTTTGCTTTCTCAACAGACGATGCTGTAGCTCCTGCTAGAGTTTTAAACGATTTCGCTAAAGAACACGAAAACTTAGAACTAAAAGCTGGTGTTATAGAAGGAAAAGTTGCAGATCAAGCTGAAATTAAAGCTATCGCTACATTACCAAGTCGCGAAGGATTACTTTCAATGTTACTATCTGTATTAACAGCGCCAATGCGCAATACTGCTTTAGCTGTTAAAGCTGTTGCAGACCAAAAAGCTGAACAAGAAGCTTAATAAATAACAATATTAAAAATATATAATTTAAAAATCGGAGGAAATTTATAATGACTAAAGAACAAATTTTAGACGCTATCAAAGAAATGTCAGTTTTAGAATTAAACGACTTAGTAAAAGCAATTGAAGAAGAATTCGGAGTAACTGCTGCTGCACCTGTAGCTGTAGTTGGTGGAGCTGCTGCTGGAGCTGCTGAAGAAAAAACTGAATTTGACGTAGTTTTAGCTAACGCTGGAGACTCAAAAATTAAAGTAATCAAAGTTGTTCGTGAAATCACTGGAGACGGACTAAAAGAAGCTAAAGAAAAAGTTGATGGTGCACCAGCAACACTTAAAGAAGGAGTTTCTAAAGAAGAAGCTGAAGAAATCAAAGCTAAATTAGAAGAAGTTGGAGCAACTGTAGAAGTTAAATAATTTCTAATCTAAGTAGATAAAAAGATAGATGTAAATAAACAATAATATTCTATTTGAGAATATTTGATACGATGATAATAACAAAAATAGTATATCTCAAGTGTCTAACTGTGGGATATACTATTTTCTTTCATTTTAAGAGGTGTCTTTATTATGGAACATTATTATACAAATAATCCGACGACAGAAAGTCGTGAAAAAATTATCAACTCAACAATAGCAAATGAGAATTTGAAGTTCTATACAGATAACGGGGTATTTTCAAAAGAAAGTGTTGATTTTGGAACTAAAACAATGTTAGAAAGTTTTAGTACAGAAAAGAAAGATGCTAAAGTTGCTGATATTGGATGTGGTTATGGAGTCATATCTATATTTTTAGCAAAAAAATATCCGACGTTTAAGTTTACTATGGTAGATGTAAATAATAGAGTTTTAGAACTATCTAAAAAAAATATTGAACTTAATAACATAAATAATGAAGTAGAAGTACTAGAAAGTAGTTCCTTTGATAATGTCGAAGGAAACTTTGATATAGTATTAACAAACCCACCGATAAGAGCTGGGAAAAAAATCGTACATAAAATAATGACAGATAGTTATGAACATCTAAATGCTCAAGGGGAGCTTTGGGTGGTTATACAAAAAAAACAAGGAATGGCTAGTTGTAAAAAATTATTAGAAGAGACTTTTTCTATGGTAGAAATAGTTACTAAAAATAAAGGCTATTATATACTGAAAGCCGTAAAATAATTGACAACTTGCTATGACTATGATAAAATGATATATTGCAAGTAATTCTATTTTCTTTTAGATAGAATTGCCTAAATTATATAAGTAAGTAAGAGAAAATGTATATATTTTCTTTTTAGTTTTTAAGAGAAAAGCTGAGAGGTGACACAGTTGCAAAAAGTTAAATTTGGTAAGCACAGACAAAGACGTAGCTATGCTAGAATATCAGAGGTAATTGATTTACCGGACTTAATTGAAATTCAAACGTTATCTTATGATAAATTTTTAGAAACTGGTCTAAAAGATGTTTTTAAAGATGTATCACCAATTGAAGGTAATAATGATAAATTAAGTTTAGAATTTATCGACTATAAATTAGGAACACCTAAGTATGATGTAGATGAATCTAAAGAACGAGATGCTACATATTCAGCACCTTTAAGAGTGCGCGTACGTTTAATCAATAAAGAACGTGACGAAATTAAAGAACAAGAAGTATTTATGGGTGAATTACCGTTGATGACTGAAACTGGAACGTTTATTATCAATGGTGCAGAGCGTGTAATTGTATCTCAATTAGTACGTTCGCCTTCTGTATATTTTACAGAAGATGACAAACTTAAAGTTAAAAATATTCCAAATGCCTATAAAACAACTGTTATTCCTAACAGAGGAGCTTGGTTGGAATTTGAAAAAGATATTAAAGGATTAGTTTACGCTCGTATCGATAGAACTAGAAAAATTCCTTTAACAACGCTTATTAGAGCGTTAGGTTTTGAATCTGATGAATCAATTATTAAATTATTCGGTGAAGATGCAGAACTATTAAATACATTAGAAAAAGATGAAAACTTAGACACAGGAACTGCGTTAAAAGTAATTTATGATAAATTACGTCCTGGTGAACCAGCTAACGTAGAAACTGCTAAAGCTACTTTACACGGAAGATTCTTCGATCCAAGAAGATATGACCTAGCTAAAGTAGGACGTTACAAATTAAATAACAAACTTCACGTTGGTGAACGCCTAGAAAATCAAATTTTAGTTGAGCCAATCGTTGATACAGAAACAGGAGAAATCTTAGTAGAAAAAGGTACTAAGTTAACACGAGAAATCATTGATGGAATTTATGAAGAATTAGGAACTACAGCTAACGTAGTTGAATTCGATATGAATGAAAGTCTTGATGGAAGTGATAGCCTTAAATTACAATTATTCAAAGTTGTAAATCAAGTTAAAGTAGGTAATGACTTCGATATCGATGAATTAACTGATGATCAAGTATTACACGTAATTGGTAATGGAGCACCTAATAAAGATGTTCTTACATTAACAATTGCTGATATCGTAGCAAGTATTAACTACTACCTATTATTAATTAGAAACCGTAGAAATAACGATGGATTTGAATTTGAATTAATCGGTCGTGTAGATGATATTGATCACCTTGGTAACCGTCGTCTACGTTGTATTGGTGAATTATTACAAAACCAAATTCGTGTAGGTATTTCTCGTATGGAGCGTGTTGTACGTGAACGTATGAGTATCCAAGATACTAATGAAATCACGCCACAACAACTTATTAACGTAAGACCAGTTACAGCAATTATTAAAGAGTTCTTCGGAAGTTCACAACTTTCACAATTCATGGACCAAGTAAACCCACTAAGTGAGCTTACTCACAAACGTCGTTTATCTGCACTTGGACCTGGTGGTTTAACAAGAGAACGTGCAGGGATGGAAGTTCGTGACGTTCACTATTCACACTATGGTCGTATGTGTCCGATTGAAACACCAGAGGGACCAAACATCGGTCTTATTAACTCACTTTCATCATTTGCACGTATAAATGAGTTTGGATTCATTATGACTCCATACAGAAAAGTTGAGTTTGATGCAGAAGGACGTCCATACGTAACTGAAAATGTACAATATTTAACTGCTGATCAAGAAGATAAATACGTAGTAGCACAATCAACTGCAAATGTTGATGAAAAAGGTTACTTCGTTGATGAAGAAGTAGTATGTCGTTTTAGAGGGGATAACACAGTTAAACCTCGTGAAATGATGAACTTCATGGACGTATCACCTAAGCAAGTAGTATCTGCTGCCACTGCATGTATTCCGTTCTTAGAGAATGACGACTCTAACCGTGCACTTATGGGAGCGAACATGCAACGTCAAGCAGTACCTCTAATGATTACAGAAGCACCATTCGTTGGTACAGGTATGGAGCACCTTGCAGCACGTGACTCAGGAGCAGCTGTTATTGCTAAATATCCTGGTATCGTTGAATACGTAGATGGAGCGAAAATTAAAGTACGTCGTATTGAAACTCTAGAAGGTAAAGAGATTAAAGGTGATTTAGATACATACGTAATTCACAAATTCGTACGTTCTAACCACTCTACAGCTTACAACCAAAAACCAATCGTTAAAGTTGGAGATAGAGTAGAACCTAAAGACATCCTTGCTGATGGTCCATCAATGGACAAAGGGGAATTAGCTTTAGGTAAAAACCTTGTAGTAGCATTCGTAAACTGGGATGGTTATAACTATGAGGATGCTGTTATCATGAGTGAACGTCTTGTAAAAGATGATGTTTATACTTCTATTCACGTAGAAGAATATGAAACTGATGCTCGTGATACTAAACTAGGGCCTGAAGAAATTACTCGTGAAATTCCTAACGTAGGTGAAAATGCACTTAGAAACTTAGATGCACGAGGAATTATCAGAATCGGGGCTGAAGTTAAAGATGGAGATATCTTAGTAGGTAAAGTTACACCGAAAGGATTAACTGAACAAACACCAGAAGAAAAATTATTATATGCTATCTTTGGAGCTAAATCTAAAGAAGTACGTGATACTTCATTACGTGTACCTCACGGTGCAGATGGAGTAGTTGCTGATGTTAAAATCTTTAAACGTGAAGATGGTGCAGAATTACCTAACGGTGTAAATGAACTTGTACGTGTATTCATCGTACAAAAACGTAAAATCCGCGTAGGGGATAAAATGGCCGGTCGTCACGGTAACAAAGGGGTTATCTCAAATATCTTACCAGAAGAAGATATGCCTTACCTACCAGACGGTACACCAGTTGACGTAATGTTAAACCCACTTGGGGTTCCATCTCGTATGAACATCGGACAAGTATTAGAGCTACACTTAGGTATGGCTGCTAAACAATTAGGAATCCACGTTGCTACACCAGTATTCGATGGAGCTACTGATGAAGATGTTTGGTCTACAGTTGCTGAGGCTGGAATGGCTAAAGATGCTAAAACAGTTCTTTATGATGGACGTACAGGTGAACCATTCGATAGCCGTGTATCTGTAGGGGTAATGTATATGATTAAACTTGCACACATGGTTGATGATAAACTTCACGCACGTTCAATTGGACCATACTCATTAGTAACTCAACAACCACTTGGAGGTAAAGCTCAGTTCGGTGGACAAAGATTTGGTGAGATGGAGGTATGGGCACTTGAAGCTTATGGTGCTGCATATACTCTTCAAGAAATCTTGACATACAAATCAGATGATACTAATGGTCGTGTTAAAACTTACGAAGCTATCGTTAAAGGTGAAAACATTCCACGTCCAGGTGTACCTGAATCATTCCGAGTGCTTATGAAAGAACTTCAAGCTTTAGGTATGGACTTTAGAGTAATGGATAATGAAGATAACGAAGTAGATATGGGTGATATCGATTTAGGAGATACAATTGACTTCCACGAATCACATAACCATGATCACAACGAAGAAAATTCAGAAGAAGCTAAAGAAACGAAAGAAGCTTCTGAACAAAGTACTGAAGAAGGATATCAAAGTTTAGCAAACTTACTTCTATCTGATACAGATGAATATGAAGATGTAGAAGAAGAAGCTGAAGAAGAAACTTCAGGATATCAAGCTTTAGCAAGTCTTTTAATGTCAGATACAGATGAGTATGAAGATGTAGAAGACGATACAGATGAAGAATAATAAAAATTTGACAATCAATCACAAAGAACTATTCAAGGCATTTATACAAAAAAATAAAGGAGGTATGCTCCTTGATAGACGTAAATAATTTTGCATATATGAAAATTAGTTTAGCTTCTCCTGAAAAAATCAGAAGTTGGTCTTATGGAGAGGTTAAAAAACCTGAAACTATTAACTATAGAACTTTAAAACCAGAAAATGATGGACTATTCTGTGAAAGAATCTTTGGTCCAACTAAAGACTGGGAATGTGCTTGTGGAAAGTACAAACGAGTAAGATATAAAAACATAAAATGTGATAAATGTGGAGTTGACGTAACTTTAGCTAAAGTTCGTCGTGAAAGAATGGGGCACTTAGAATTAGCAGCCCCAGTCAGCCACATTTGGTATTTCAAAGGTATTCCAAGTAGAATGGGTCTTCTACTTGACCTTAGTCCAAGACAATTAGAAGAAGTAATTTACTTTGCTTCTTACATTGTTATCGATCCAGGTGAAACTGACTTCATGAAAAAACAAATCGTTTCTGAACGTGAAGTACGTGAAGCACGTAGCACATTTGGAGCAAACTCTTTCGTAGCTAAAATGGGAGCTGAAGCTATTCGTGACCTTTTAGCTGAGTTAGATATTGAAAAAGAACTTAAAGACCTTAAAAATGAACTTAAAGAATTAAGTGAAAGTAACTATAAATCAGGGCAAAAAGTTGTAAAAATTATCAAACGTGTTGAAGTATTCGAAGCGTTTAAACACTCTGGAAATAAACCAGAATGGATGATTATGACTGTATTACCAGTTATTCCACCAGAATTAAGACCAATGGTTCAATTAGACGGTGGACGTTTTGCAACAAGTGACTTAAATGATTTATACAGACGTGTAATTAACCGTAACAACCGTCTGAAAAAACTTATCGAACTTAAAGCACCAGGGCTAATCGTACAAAACGAAAAACGTATGTTACAAGAAGCAGTTGATGCATTAATCGATAACGGACGTCGCGGTCGTCCAGTAACAGGTCCTGGTAACAGAACATTAAAATCATTATCTAATATGTTAAAAGGTAAACACGGTCGTTTCCGTCAAAACTTATTAGGTAAACGTGTTGACTATTCTGGACGTTCAGTAATCGTAGTTGGTCCAAACCTAAAAATGTACCAATGTGGATTACCTAAAGAAATGGCTCTTGAATTATTCAAACCATTTGTTATGCGTGAATTAGTTAAACGTGAATTAGCTAATAACATTAAAAATGCTAAAAACCAAATCGAAAGAATGGAAGATCATGTTTGGGATATCTTAGAAGATATTATTCGTGAGCACCCAGTATTACTTAACCGTGCCCCGACTCTTCACAGACTTGGTATCCAAGCATTCGAACCAATCTTAGTTGAAGGACGTGCTATTCGTCTTCACCCTCTTGTTACAACAGCGTTTAACGCCGACTTCGATGGTGACCAAATGGCCGTACACGTTCCTTTATCAAAAGAGGCTCAAGCAGAAGCACGTATGCTGATGTTAGCTGCTCAAAACATCCTTAACCCTAAAGATGGTAAACCAGTAGTTACACCATCTCAGGACATGGTATTAGGTAACTACTACCTAACACTAGAAAGACCTGGGGCAGTAGGGGAAGGTATGATTTTCAAAGATGCTGATGAAGCAAGAATTGCATACCAAAATGGATATATTCACCTTCACACTCGTGTAGGTATTGCAGCTAAATCTTTTGAAAATCCAACGTTTACAGAAGAACAAAACAAAAAATTACTTGTTACTACAATTGGTAAAGTAATTTTCAACGATATATTACCAGAAGGATTCCCATTCTTAAATGAACCTACTAAGGAAAACTTAGAAACAGCGACTCCTGATAAATATTTCGTAGCACCATCTGACTTAACAGAAGGTGGATTAAAAGCTTATATTGCTGAACAAGAACCAGCAACACCATTCAAAAAAGGATTCTTATCAAAAATCATCTCTGAAATCTTCAATAGATTCCACATCACAGAAACATCTATGATGTTAGACAGAATGAAAGACTTAGGATTCAAATACTCTTCAAGAGCTGGTATTACAGTAGGGGTAAGTGACGTATTCGTCCTACCTAACAAGTATGAAATCTTAGCAGACTCACAAGCTAATGTTGATAAGATTACAACATTATATAGACGTGGTCTATTAACAGAAGAAGAAAGATATCAAAACGTTATTGCTCAATGGGCAAAAGCAAAAGATATTATCCAAGATCAACTTATGGACTCTCTTCCAGCTACTAACCCAATTTACATGATGAGTGACTCTGGAGCCCGTGGTAACGCGTCAAACTTTACTCAGTTAGCCGGAATGCGTGGTCTGATGGCTTCTCCATCAGGACGTATTATGGAAATGCCTGTACGTTCATCATTTAAAGAAGGATTAACAGTATTAGAGTTCTTCATCTCTTCTCACGGTGCGCGTAAAGGTCTTGCCGATACAGCCCTTAAAACAGCCGATTCAGGTTACCTAACTCGTCGTCTTGTAGACGTTGCACAAGATGTTATCGTTCGTGAAAACGATTGTGGTACATCTCGTGGATTAAGAGTTGCAGCACTTAAAAATGGAACAGATGAAATCGAAAGCTTACAAGAACGTCTTGAAGGTAGATACAGTAAAGAAACTGTTGTTCACCCAGAGACTGGAAAAGTTATAGTTGAAGATGGTCAATTAATTACATTAGATACAGCTAAAGAAATTGAAGCTGCTGGAATCGAAAGTGTTGTTATTAGATCAGCATTTACATGTAACTCACGTCACGGTGTTTGTGAGAAATGTTACGGTAAAAACTTAGCAACAGGTGAAAAAGTAGAAGTTGGGGAAGCAGTTGGTACAATTGCCGCTCAATCTATCGGAGAACCTGGTACACAGCTTACAATGCGTACGTTCCACACAGGTGGGGTTGCCGGTGCCGATATCACACAAGGTTTACCTCGTATTCAAGAGTTATTTGAAGCACGTAATCCTAAAGGTAAGGCATTAATCTCAGAAGTTGATGGAACAGTTACAAAAGTAGAAATCGATAATAACCACGTACGTAGAATTTACGTATTAAGTGAAATCGGTGAAGAAAGAGAATATCAAGACTATGGTGCAAGCCGTATGTTAGTTAAAGAAGATGACAAAGTTAAACGTGGTCAAGCTTTAACTGAAGGTTCTATTGAACCAAAAGAATTACTTTCAATTGCAGGTTTAGAAGCAGTACAAAGTTACCTATTAACTGAGGTACAGAAAGTTTACCGTATGCAAGGGGTAGAAATCAGTGATAAACACGTTGAGGTTATGGTACGTCAAATGTTAAGAAAAGTACGTGTAATCAATGCTGGAGATACTGAATTACTTCCAGGTTCATTAGTTGATATTCACAAATTTACAGATGAAAACAAAAAAATTCTTGAAGCAAGAGGTAACATGGCAACAGCTAAACCTGTTATCCTAGGTATCACTAAAGCTTCATTAGAAACAGAAAGTTTCTTATCTGCAGCCTCATTCCAAGAAACAACTCGTGTTCTTACAGACGCAGCTGTTAAAGGAAAAGTTGATAAACTTATGGGACTTAAAGAGAACGTTATTATTGGTAAGCTAATTCCAGCAGGAACAGGAATGCCAAGATACAATGATGTTGATATTAAAGCAGAAAAATCATTAGCAACTGAAGTTAATAATGAATTAAGTAGACCAATTGAAGAAGAATTACACGAAGAATTAGGTTCTATTTAATAAAGAATAGATAAAAGTTAATAGGAATATAAAAAAAATATTATATTCCTATTGACAAATCTAGAAAAAATATGTAAAATAAATAATGTTGAATACAAAAGTAGAAGCACCCGTTTCTCACCTGCCAATTTTGATTGTACAGGTTAATGTAGATGAAATGTAGAATTTTATGCTGGGTGTTTTGCACTCAGTTTTTTTTAATGCTTTTAGTATTTAATGAATTTATAAATAGGAGGTGCTGATCATTAGTAAAGATACTGCACAAGTAAATGAAGGTATTAAAGCGAAAGAGTTTCTTTTAATTAGCCAAAATGGAGAACAATTAGGAGTTAAAACTAAGGCAGAAGCTATGCAAATTGCAGAGCGTATGAACCTAGATGTTGTTCTAGTAGCTCCAAATGCTAAAACACCAGTTGCGAAAATTATGAACTACGGTAAGTTTAAATTTGAACAACAGAAGAAAGAAAAAGAAGCACGTAAGAAACAAAAAATCGTAACAACAAAAGAGATAAGATTATCTCCAACAATTGAAAAGCACGATTTTGAAACTAAGTTGAAAAATGCACGTAAATTCTTAGCAAAAGAAGACAAAGTTAAAGTTTCTATTCGTTTTAAAGGGAGAGCAATCACCCACAAAGAAATTGGACAGAAAGTTTTAGAAAACTTTTCTAACGAAGCTAGCGATATAGCTACTGTCGAACAAAAACCTAAAATGGAAGGTCGCAGTATGTTCTTAGTTCTAGCACCAAAAAAAGAGAAATAAAGGTTTAATATAGGAGGAATTTGATAATGCCAAAAATGAAATCTCACCGTGGTTTAGCAAAACGTGTGAAAAAAACAGCTAGCGGTAAATTAAAACGTAGCCGTGCTTATACTTCTCACTGGTTTTCAAGAAAAACTACTAAACAAAAACGTCACTTACGTAAAGCTTCATTAGTATCTCGTGGTGATTACAAACGTATTAGAACTTTATTAGTTAAATAATATTAAAGAAGATTAATTATAGCGTAAATACTTATTTAAGTTATACATAAGGAGGAATTAGATATGCCACGTGTTAAAGGTGGAACTGTGACTCGTCGTCGCCGTAAAAAAGTTTTAAAACTAGCTAAAGGATATTTTGGTTCAAAACATACATTATTCAAAGTTGCTAAGCAACAAGTAATGAAATCAGGAATGTATGCTTTCAGAGACCGTCGTCAAACAAAACGTAACTTCAGAAGATTATGGATTGTTCGTATTAACGCAGCTGCAAGATTAAACGGATTATCTTACAGCCGTCTAATGAACGGACTTAAAGTTGCTGGAATCGATATTAACAGAAAAATGTTATCAGAAATCGCTATCCACGACGCAGCTGGATTCGCAAGTATTTGTGAACAAGCTAAAGCAGCTTTAGCTAAATAATAAAAATTAATTAAAAGGTTACTTACATAATTTTGTAAGTAACCTTTTTTTATATACTTAAGATAGGAATTCAAATCTTATCTTGAGTTTTTGTCATATTTATTAATTAATAGACTATTTTTCTTGGATTCTTTAATCTATTAAGCTTATCTTTAGCTATTTCATTATATATTTCTTCATTTCTTTTTTCATATAACAGTATAGCCCAAGTATACCAAAGTAAATCACAAAAATTTAAAAAGACTTTTAATTTATCATAATTACATTCTTCATCAGTAAAATATGATTTTAAGAACGTTATTGTTTCTTCATAGCTTAAATCATTTTCAGAGATGAAACTTGCAATATCAAAGTAGTAATCATTATATCCAGCATATTCAAAATCGATTAAGTATAAAGCATCTTTAGAGAATAGGAAATTACCTTCTACTAAATCGTTATGACATAATCTATCAGCTTTGTATAGTATTCTAAATTCATCTATTATATACATATAATCATCTAATCCATAAGGCAATTCATCGATTTGATTATAGTAACTATTAAATTGATCTATAGGATTAAAGGTATTTTCAGCTTGAAATTTTTTTGAATGAAACTCTTTTAAAAGTTTTCCTATTCTTACAATATTTGATAAACTTCTTTGTGAAATAAAAGTTTTAGGATTTGTTTGGAACACTGTAATTAAATTATCATTATTAATATAAACTGGTTTTAGAAAGTACGGTTCATTTGATAGTAGCTTAAGAGCTTCTTTCTCATTATCTTTATTAACTATTTTTGTTGAATCTTTCGATGTTCTATAGAAGTATTTATTTTTATCAGTAGTAACAATATAATTATTATTAGTAACTCCATAGCTTGTTTCTTCGATAGAGTACACTTTTTCATTTAGTATTTTTTCCAATTTCTCTATGCTGTACATAAAATACCCCTCCTTTATTTCAGAAATTTAATATACTTTTCACTTTTATTATACAATATAGGTAATAAATATGAAAGAAAAACGATTTCAATATATTCATTAAGAAAAATAAATTTTTGTATTAAAATACTATTTTTTTTATAATAACTTTCCAAAATATGTATTTTAAATTTATTAATTATAACGGTGTTTTTTATGTGAACTGCAATCGTAAGTAATCTTTTAAAATAGTTGATATATATAGTTATTTTTGAATTACATAATAATAAAATAAATGGAGTATTGTTGAAAAAAACGTAGAAATTTGGTATAATTAAAGTATATAAAATATATTTATATACATAGAGTTTCATTTTTAAATACTTAGGAGGTGTAAAATGAAAGAAGTTTTTATTAATAGTGAATACATCACGTTAGCACAATTTTTAAAGTTAGAAGGTTTCATAGGTTCTGGAGGAGAGGCTAAGTACTTTTTACAAGATGTAGAAGTTGAGTTAAACGGAGAACTAGAAAATAGACGAGGGAAAAAGTTATATTCAAACGATATTATTAAATTAGAAGGAAATGAATTCATAATTATTAATGAGAATTAAGAGTTTAAAATTACTGTACTTTCGAAATTATTTATCAATGAATATAGATGTACATCCCTCGCTTAATGTTTTAGTAGGAAACAATGCGAATGGAAAAACTAATATTATAGAATCTATTTTTTGTTTAGCGCTTGGACGTAGTTACCGAACAAAAAGTGATAGTGAATGCATAATGTTTGGCGAAACTGCTACTGCGATGTCATGTGTAGTTAATAAAAATGACAAGAATCTCGATATTATGTTAGGTATAAGTAATAAAGGGAAAAGTGCTAAAATTGCAGGAGTAAAGAAAACTAAACTAACAGATTTTGTAGGAGAGCTTAATATAGTATTATTTTCTCCAGAAGATTTACAATTAGTAAAAGGATCTCCGTCACTTAGGAGAGAGTTTATAAACAGAGAATTTTATCAGTTCTCACGTATTTATCATAAGTATTATTTAATGTACCAACATTTATTAAAACAGAGAAATTCTTATTTAAAAGATATGAGGAAAAATCCAAAGGATGAGATATCTCTTGCGTATTTAGAGACGCTTACTTCTCAATTAGCTAAAGTGGCTATATATATAACAAAAGAAAGAGTATCGTTTGTTCAAGATATTTCAGAATTGACCTATAAAAATATGATGAATATATCTAATGGTCAAGAATCACTAAAAATCAGATACAAAAGTTCAGTTCTAGAATCCTTAAATATAGTTGATGTAACGGATGAAGGATTTACTGAAGAGAATTTAACTAAAGTTATGATGAAAAAATCCTTTGATGATATAATGCGCGGTAGTACTAAAATAGGACCGCATCAAGATGACCTTGAATTCTATATAAATGATCTTGATGCAAAAATGTATGCATCACAAGGACAACAACGAAGCATCGTATTATCACTTAAATTAGCTGAGATAAATTATCTAAAATCGAAAACAGGTACTTATCCAGTTTTACTTTTAGATGATGTACTAAGTGAATTAGATAAAAATAGACAACTAAAATTATTAGATGCAATTAATGAAAATGTACAAACATTCATTACAACACCTTCGATATCAGATATTAAAGAAGATTTATTAAAAAAAGCTAAAGTTTTCAAAATAGAAAATGGAAATATTAGTGAATTAATCTAGAAAATTTATTTTATAAATTTACTAAAATGAAAGGAAAAATCATGGTAGAAAAAAAACAAATACAAGAATATAATGCCGATCAGATTCAGGTTCTTGAAGGACTTGAAGCCGTTAGGGTAAGACCAGGTATGTATATCGGTTCTACATCTAGTAAAGGTCTACACCACCTTGTTTGGGAAATTGTAGATAACTCTATAGATGAAGCCTTAGCCGGATATTGTGACACAATAACAGTTGCAATTGAAAAAGGAAATTGGATAAGAGTAGAAGATAATGGACGTGGTATTCCAGTAGATATTCAAGAACAAACTGGAAAACCAGCGCTTGAAGTAATTCTTACAGTACTTCACGCCGGAGGTAAATTCGGTGGAGGCGGATATAAAGTATCAGGTGGTCTTCACGGGGTAGGTGCCAGTGTAGTAAATGCTTTATCTACGAATCTAGAAGCTTCAGTTCATCGTGATGGGAAAATTCATACAATGAAGTTTGAACGAGGAGATGTAGTTCAAGGAATCACAGTGGTAGGAAATACTGATAGAACTGGAACGACTATTCGTTTTAAAGCAGATCCAGAAATTTTCCAAGAAACAACAGTATATGAATACGATATTTTAAGAACACGTATTAGAGAACTTGCTTTCTTAAATAAAGGTATAACAATTATACTTAAAGATGAAAGAGAAGGACAAGAAAAAGAAGAGACTTTCTACTATGAAGGTGGATTATTAGAATATGTAGAAATGTTAAATGAAAATAAAGATGCTTTACACGAAGCAATTTATGTGCATGGTGAGATGGATGGAAAAGAAGTTGAAATCTCAATGCAATATAACACAGGATATTCTAATAATGTATTAAGTTATGCTAATAACATTAATACACACGAAGGTGGAACTCACGAAAGTGGATTTAAAACAGCACTTACGAGAATCATCAACTCATATGGTAAGAAAAATAAACTCATAAAAGACAAAGAGTCGTTAACAGGTGATGACGTTCGTGAAGGACTTGTTGCGATTATCTCAATTAAACACCCAAATCCACAGTTCGAAGGACAAACAAAAACAAAATTAGGAAACTCAGAAATGAGCACTATTACTAATAAATTGTTCTCAGAGGAGTTAGATAGATTCTTATTAGAAAATCCAAAAATAGCAAAAATAATTGTAGAAAAAGGGCTTCAGGCATCACGTGCTAGAATTGCAGCTAAAAAAGCTCGTGAATCGACACGACGTAAAAATGCATTAGAGTTTACGAATCTACCAGGAAAACTTGCTGATTGTTCTAGTAAAGATGCAGCTGAATGTGAACTATTCCTAGTCGAAGGGGACTCTGCGGGAGGAAGTGCAAAACTTGGACGTAATAGTAAATTCCAAGCTATTTTACCGTTAAAAGGTAAAATTCTGAACGTAGAGAAAGTAAGAATAGATAAAGTATTAGCTAATGATGAAGTACGTTCATTAATTACAGCTATTGGTATGGGAATTGGGGAAACATTAAATATTGATAAACTTCGTTATCATAAAATTGTTATCATGACCGATGCCGATGTCGATGGAAGTCACATTAGAACATTATTATTAACATTCTTCTTTAGATATATGAGAGAACTTATCGATGCAGGGTATGTATATATCGCTAGACCACCTCTATACGGTCTAAAAGTAGGTAAAAAAGAATTCTATTGTCATACAGAAGAAGAGCTTAAACAAAATATTGAAGAACATGCTGGAGATAAAAAGTACACTGTTCAACGATACAAAGGTCTTGGAGAGATGAATGCAGAAGAACTATGGGATACTACAATGGATCCAGAACATCGTTTAATGTATCAAGTAAGTATTGATGATGCTCAAAGAGCGGATGCGGCATTTGATACGTTAATGGGTGAAAAAGTAGAACCAAGACGTAAATTCATCGAAGATAATGCTCTAAATGTTATAAACTTAGACATTTAGAAAGAAAGGATAGAACATGGAAGATAATAAAAATAATATTACCTTAAGAAACATAACGACTGAAATTGAAAATTCATTCTTAGATTATTCAATGAGTGTTATTGTATCACGTGCCTTACCAGATGTACGTGACGGGTTAAAACCAGTTCATAGAAGAATACTTTATGCTTTTAATGACTTAGGGTTAACATATGATAAACCTTACAAAAAAAGTGCCTTCGTTGTAGGGGAAGTAATGGCGAAGTATCACCCACACGGTGACTCTGCAACATACGGTACAATTGTACGTTTAGCGCAAGATTTCAACAGTAGATATCCTTTAGTAGATGGACAAGGGAACTTTGGTTCTATCGATGGAGATGGAGCTGCTGCGATGCGTTATACAGAAGCAAGAATGAGTAAAATTGCTTCTGAGTTACTTCGTGATATTAACAAAGATACAGTTGATATGCAAGATAACTATGATGGTACTAAACAAGAACCAAAAGTATTACCAGCAAGAATACCTAACTTATTAGTTAACGGAAGTAGCGGTATTGCCGTAGGTATGGCGACTAATATTCCACCTCATAACTTAGGTGAGGTTATCGATGGGGTAATCGCATTAGCTGATAACTCTGAAATAACAATTGCTGAATTAATGTCTAAAATTAAAGGACCTGACTTCCCAACAGGATCATTCTTATTAGGACGTAGTGGGATAGTTAAAGCATATACAACAGGACGTGGTTCTGTAATTATGCGTGGTAAAACTGAAATTGAGCAAATGAAAAATGGTAAGGAAAGAATTGTTATTACAGAAATTCCTTATCAAGTAAATAAAGCGAAATTAGTTGAGAAAATTGCTGAACTAGCTCGTGATAAGAAAATTGAAGGTGTTACAGACCTTCGTGATGAAAGTAACTTAAAAGGTATTAGAATTGTAATTGAATTACGCCGAGATGTTAATAGTAACGTAATTTTAAACAATTTATACAAATTAACACCATTACAAAGTTCATTCGGTGTTAACATGATTGCCCTTGTAAATGGAGTACCTAAGTTATTAAATCTTAAAGAAGTACTTTACTACTATTTAGAGCACCAAAAAGAGGTTGTAGTTAGAAGAACTAAATTCGATCTTAAAAAAGCTCAAGCACGAGCTCATATATTAGAAGGTTTACGAATTGCTTTAGATAATATCGATAGAATTATTAGCTTAATTCGTGGGTCTCAAACTGCTGAAGAAGCAAAAGCTGGATTAATAGATCAATTCGGTTTAACTGAGATTCAAGCACAAGCTATCCTAGACATGCGTCTTCAAAGACTTACAGGTTTAGAACGTGATAAGATTGAAGAAGAACACAGCAAACTTATGGAACTTATCGCTGACTTAGAAGACATCCTAGCTAAACCGGAACGTGTAATTCAAATAGTTAAAGACGAGTTATTAGAAGTTAAAGAAAAATTCGGAGACAAACGTCGTAGTGTAATAATTGAAGGACAAGTGGATCAAATCGAAAATGAAGATTTAATCGAAAAAGAACAAATTATAATTACTCTATCTCATAACCAATACATTAAACGTCTTGCTGCAAGTACTTATAAATCTCAAGGTCGTGGTGGACGTGGAGTAAATGGTATGACTACAAACGATGAGGATAATGTAGCTTATATGCTAAGTTGTTCAACTCACGATCATATTCTATTCTTTACAGATAAAGGTAAAGTTTATACTCTTAAAGGTTATGAAATCAACCAAATGAGTAGACAATCTAAAGGAATACCTATCATTAACTTATTAGAAATTGAAAAAGAAGAGAAAGTAAACTCTATTATAGCAATTTCTGATCTTCAAGAAGAAGGAACAAGCTTAATCTTCTCAACTAAATATGGTATCATTAAGAAATCTAAATTAGGAGATTATGCAAGTATCCTTAAGAAAGGTAAGATTGCTCTTAAACTTGATGAAGATGACTCACTAATTGATGTTCAAAGAATCACTGATGATCAAGATATTATGATTGTTACAGCAAATGGACAAGCAATTAGAATTAATGCTGAAAAAGTGCGTACAATGGGACGTGTAAGTCGTGGTGTTAAAGGTATCACACTTTCTCCAGATGACTATGTGGTAGGTATGGAAGTTGTTGATGAATCTAAGAAAATTTTAACAGTAACAGAAAATGGTATTGGTAAAATTTCTAAATCTACGGAATTTAATGTAATTAACCGTGGAGGAAAAGGTGTTAAAGTAGCTAAAGTTACTAAGAAAACAGGTAAGATTGTAGCGGTTAAATCAATCGCAGGAAACGAAGATTTAATGATTATGACTGACCAAGGAATTATTATTAGAATAGATGTTTCAACAATTAGCACACTTGGAAGAACAGCGACTGGTGTTAAAGTAATTAATCTTGTTGATGATCAAAAAGTAGCAACTGTTACATTAGCAGCCAAAGAAGAAATCTACGAAGAAGAATAATAAAATATAAATCGAGGAAATTATTGAAAGTAAGATTGATAAAATTTTACTTTCAAATTCCTCGATTTTTTAGGTTCTTTGTCAAATTCGGTTGATTTAGAAAATTAGGAGAAAGCTATGCTATAT
>NZ_CAUTDQ010000034.1:0-20112 GCF_963537375.1 uncultured Gemella sp. | reverse complement strand
GGTTTAGTTGTATTTTCTGCAGGAGCTGTTGCTGCTGGTTGTTCTGATTTAGTTGAAGCTCCAAAAGCAGCTGAAACAACTGTTGCTAGACCAAATACTTCAGACAATGAGAAACCATCTGATAAACCAGCTGATTTAGCTAAACAACCAACAACACCAGTTACTGGAACGGACAGAAGTGCAGTAGCAAATCCAGCTAAAGAAGATACTAAAGCTGCTGAAACTAAAAAACAAGCAGTTAAAGAAGAAAAAGCAGCTACAGCTACAAAAACAGAAGCTGAAAAACCGAAACAACAAACACCAGCAGCACCAGCAACAGGAAGTAGAGAAGAACAAATAAGAAAAGCATTTTTAGCAAAAGTTGCGCAATTAAGAAATATTAATGGATTACCAGCTTTATCAGAAAATGCAGCATTAAATTCTTCTTCAAAATATAGAAGTGCTGATGTAACAACTCGTGGAATCGATGGAAATATTCATGGACCAAATGGATCAATCCAATATGAAAAAGATGCGGCAAAAGCAGCAGGATATCTTAACTCTATTTTAGCAAATATTGCAATAACAAGTGATTCTGGAACACCAGAGCAAGTGGCACAACAATTATTTGATATCTTATTCAAAGAAGTTGGAAATGTAGTAGCTAAATATCCATACGGACACAGAAATACTTTATTAGATGCAACTGCTAAAGATGTAGGTGCAGGAGTGACTATAAAAAATGGTCAAGTATATCTTGTACAACACCAAAGCTCTAATGGAGCATTTAATGGAACTACTCCAAAAGCAGGTAAATATTTAGATGGATTAAATACTATTTACAGAAATGGTCAACCAGTATAAGATAAAAAATTAAAAATATTAAGCTAACTAACATCAAGATTTTAGAAAATCTAATTAGATTTCTAAAGGGTAATAGCCCCCAAATTTGAACAAATTTTGGAGGGCTATTTATTATGAAATTAGTAGCTGAAAACAAGATAGAAATATATAGACTTAAGAAAAAAGGATATCTATATAAGGAACTAGCTAAAAAGTTTAAAATTGACCCTAGTAATGTGAGGTACATGGTCAAACTAGCTGATTTACATGATGAAATTATACTGATTAAAGGGAAAAATAATTACTATTCATCAGAATTAAAACTAGATATAATCAATGAAGTTTTAATAATAGGAAATTCTATATACGCTACTTCACTATATGTAGAAGAATTAAAGAAGACACATAAATTGAATATACTATTAAAGATTTTAGGCTTATCTCGTTCATCATATTATTATACAAAAAATAAAGAAGACAAAGATAAAAATACAGAAGAAGCTATTCTATTAATTCAGGAAAAGAACAAATATAGATATGGTTTATAGAAGAATAACATTAGAACTTAAAAATATGGGATTTATAGTAAAGCATAAAAAAGTTTTAAGATTAACAAGAAAACTAGGTGTGTTATCATTCGTAAGACCTACTAGAAAATACAACTTATGTAAAGGAGAAATTGGAAAAATCGCAGATAATGTAGATAATATAATAGATAGAGATTTCTTCACCTCAGAACCGATAAAGAAATGTTATATAGATGTAACTGAATTCAAAGTTGGAGAAGATAAAGTTTATTTAGCGTCTATAATTGATGGATATAATGTGGAGATAATAGCTTATAATATTTCATTCTCACCTAACTGGGCACAACATAGTTCAAAAAATCTAAAATAACTGTAAGGAATGAAAGTTACTAAAAGTAATAAAATTTAATGGCTTTAAAGTTTAAAATACTAAACAAAAATAACTTAATATTTTGTCCAACTTTTTGGATGCAATACCAAGGTTAGATGTTAGGTAGCTTTCTTATATTACAATTTGAAGACATTATTGTCATTGACATCTACAATTGTAACTAATTATACTCTGTGAAAACTTGTTATAATGCTAATGTAATTAAATAAAAAGTTGTAATAAAATTGTAATGAAAATTGGGGATTATTACAAATTAGAAATTCTATTGATTAAAATACGTAAATTAGATATAATTGACTCAACAATAGATTTTAGGAGAAATTTAATGAGTAAGACGAAATTGACTAGAAGAATATTGACTGGATTAGTATTATTAGTTGGAGCATCTGGAGCAGTTACAGTTGCCAATGAAGTTAATAATGTAGCAGTTAATGTTAATAAAAAAGATGTAAAAGCTAGTGTTTATGAAAAAGATGGACACTATTACGTGAAACTTACAACAGCTAAAAATGTTACTAATGTAGTTGCACGAGTAACTACAGAAGATAGAAAAGAATATGTAGTTAAAAAAGAAGCTATTAAAGCAGGAGAAGTAGTAGAGTATGAAATCGACATAAATGCTGCCGTACCTACTAGAAAATTACCACATACTGCAGTTAAAAGAGAAACTGTTAAATCTGTTGTAACTTTAGGGGATCATACTTTCAACGCTGTAGTAAGTTATGATGTAGAAGTCGCTGATTCTCAAGAACAAGCAGCTAAACCAGTAGATAAAAACACTGAAAATAAAACAACTTTAGATCAACTTGCTGAGAAGAGAGAAGTAACTTCTGAACAAAAAGCTAAAGAAGAAGCTGAAGCTAAAAAAGCTGCTGAAGAAAAAGCAGTGGTGGATGCTAAATTAAAACAAGAAGCAGAGGCGAAAGCTAAAGCAGAAAAAGAAGCCGAAGCTAAGAAAACAGCAGAAACAAAAGCAGCAGCTGACGCTAAAGTAAAACAAGAAGCGGACGCGAAAGCAGTGGCTGATGCTAAATTAAAACAAGAAGCAGAAGCAAAAGCAGCAGAAGCTAAGAAAGCTGCAGAACTAAAAGCAAAACAAGAAGCAGAGGCGAAAGCAAAAGAAGTAGAAGCTAAAAAAGCAAAACAACAAACACCTGCAACACCAACAGCAGGAAGTAGGGAAGAGCAAATAAGAAGAGCCTTCTTAGATAAAGTAGCAAAATTAAGAAGCATTAATGGACTACCAGCTTTATCTGAGAATGCAGCATTAAATTCTTCTTCTAAATTTAGAAGTTCAGATGTAACAACTCGTGCGATTGATGGAAATATTCACGGACCAAATGGAACAATCCAATATGAAACAAATGCGGCTAGAGCAGCAGGATATGCTAACTACATTTTAGCAAATATTGCAATAACTAGTGATTCGGGAACACCTGAACAAGTTGCACAACAATTATTTGATATTTTATTTAAAGAAATTGGTAATGTAGTTCCAGCTTATCCATATGGACACAGAAATACATTATTAGATGAAACTGCTAGAGATGTTGGTGCAGGAGTAACAATTAAAAATGGTCAAGTATATCTTGTACAACACCAAAGCTCAAATGGAGTATTTAATGGAACTACTGCAAAAGCAGGTAAATACTTAGATGGATCAACAAAAGTTTATCTAAACGGTAAATAAAAAATACTAAACTAAATATATTAAGCTAACTAACATCAAGATTATAGAAAATCTAATTAGATTTCTAAAGTTAGATGATAGTTGGCTTTTTTTATATTGTTACAAATTGATTACTAAATTGAAGAGTATATCTACAAATGTAACTTATTATATCATAAGAAAGCCTATTGTGATGCTAATGTAACTAAATTGAAGTTTGTAACATTGCTGTAATGAAAGTTAGGGTTTATTACAAATCAGAAATTCTATTGATTAAAATATGTAAATCAGATATAATTGACTCAACAATAAATTTTAGGAGAAATTTAATGAATAAAGCGAAATTGACTAGAAGAATATTAACAGGGTTAGTATTATTAGTTGGAGCATCTGGAGCAGTTACAATTGCCAATGAAGTTAATAATGCAGCAGTTAATGTTAATAAAAAAGATGTAAAAGCTAGTGTTTATGAAAAGAATGGACACTATTATGTGAAACTTACAACAGCTAAAAATGTTACTAATGTAGTTGCACGAGTAACTACAGAAGATAGAAAAGAATATGTAGTTAAAAAAGAAGCTATTAAAGCAGGAGAAGTAGTAGAGTATGAAATCGACATAAATGCTGCCGTACCTACTAGAAAATTACCACATACTGCAGTTAAAAGAGAAACTGTTAAATCTGTTGTAACTTTAGGGGATCATACTTTCAACGCTGTAGTAAGTTATGATGTAGAAGTCGCTGATTCTCAAGAACAAGCAGCTAAACCAGTAGATAAAAACACTGAAAATAAAACAACTTTAGATCAACTTGCTGAGAAGAGAGAAGTAACTTCTGAACAAAAAGCTAAAGAAGAAGCTGAAGCTAAAAAAGCTGCTGAAGAAAAAGCAGTGGTGGATGCTAAATTAAAACAAGAAGCAGAGGCGAAAGCTAAAGCAGAAAAAGAAGCCGAAGCTAAGAAAACAGCAGAAACAAAAGCAGCAGCTGACGCTAAAGTAAAACAAGAAGCGGACGCGAAAGCAGCGGCTGATGCTAAATTAAAACAAGAAGCAGAAGCTAAAAAAGCAGCTGAAGCAAAACAAACAACTACAGTAGCTGGAGGATTACCAGAAGTAACTGCTGCAGAATTAGCAGATCCTGCGATGAATGGATTAACACCACATACTAAAAAGATGAAAGTAGCTTTAGCGAAAAAATTCGGTATAACAAGTTTTTCATTATTTAGAGCGGGTGATGATGATGGAACTGGTCACGGACATAACTCAGGTATGGCTGTAGACTTCATGGTACCAGTAAACTCAGCACAAGGTGATCAACTTGCGGAGTACTTAACTAAGCACATGGATGAACTTGGAGTTTATTACATTATCTGGAAACAAAGATTCTATATGCCACAATTTAACATCTATGGTCCAGCAAATACATGGAACTTGATGCCTAACCGTGGTGGAGTAACTGCGAACCACTATGACCACGTTCACGTAAGTTTCAAAAAATAATAAATAAAATTATAGACAATTAACAGATGAAAATTACTATTTGTTAGTTGTCTATTCTTACATTAAAAAACTAAATAATGCTTTTAAATTATACTGTGAAGTAGTATAATTATAGATAAGTAGTAGTATAGGAGGTAAATATGTCAGAGAAGAAAATGAACATGATAGTTTGTGGAGGTTGAAACTCGAAAATAGGGCCGGGAGCCTTATCAGATATACTAAAAGACCTTCCAAAAAAAGAAGATAAAAATTTAATAGTTGGGTATGAATCTTCGGATGATGCAGCCGTTTATAAAATTTCCGAAGATAAGGCGATTATTCAAACATTAGATTTCTTTACAACAATGATAAATGATCCATATTTATATGGACAAATTGCAGCGACTAATGCGCTAAGTGACGTCTACGCTATGGGTGGAGAAGTTATCTCAGCATTAAATATAGTAGCTTTCCCAGAGAATATGGACTTAGAAATTTTACATCAAATACTAAAAGGTGGAGCGGAAAAAGTTCATGAAGCAGGAGGGGTTCTTGCAGGAGGGCACTCTATTCACGATACTACACCAAAATACGGATTATCAGTAACAGGAATTGTTCATCCTGATAAAATATTACAAAACAATAATTGTAAAGTAGGAGATTTATTAATTGTAACAAAACCATTAGGAGTGAGTATTATTAATACAGCTCATATGGTAAAAGAATGTTCAGAAGAAGCATTTGCTCAAAGCGTTAAACAAATGACAACACTTAATAAATATTCTGCTCAAATGATGAAAGATTTTAATGTTAATAGTTGTACAGATATTACTGGATTCGGTTTTTTAGGACATCTTGTAGAAATGTTGGATGGTAAACATTCAGCAGAAGTATATTCGAAAGATATTCCATATATCGAAGAAGCGTATAAATGTGCAAATGAATTTGTTATTACTGCAGGGGGGCAACTTAATAGAACATTTGTTGAGCCAAATGTAGAATATCAGATTAAAGACTTTGCATTAGAAGAAATAATGTATGATCCACAAACATCTGGAGGACTTTTAATAAGTTTACCGGAAAGTGAAGCTTACGAATTATTAGAAAAACTAAATACTCTTGAAATTAAGAGTGCTATAGTAGGAAAAGTTATAGAAAAACAAGAAAAAGCAGTTATTATTAAATAACTCAGAAGACAATAGGAGAATATAAGTATGAAAAAAGAAATTTTAGATGCACAGGGTTTAGCTTGCCCGATGCCAGTTATTCAAACAAAAAAATTATTACTAGAAAATGATGTAGTAGAAACAATCGTAGACAATATTATAGCTACTCAAAACTTAGAAAAAATGGCTACACAATTAGGGTTCAATTTCTCAGTGAAAGAAGAAGCAAAAGATAAATATATCGTTACTATTTCTAAGGGGGAAGCGAGCGATGGTGTAGTTGTGGATACATTATGTGATAAATGTGTTGTTCCCGTAACTCAAGCTACACGTGCACTAGAAGAAGATACAAAAGTAACTTTATTAGTTAAAACTGAAGATAGTGTAGAAAGTCTTAGAAAATTTGCTGATAAAAACAGTTATGAGTTTAAAGTTTCTGATATTGAAGGTGGCTTCAAAGTTGAAATTACAAGAGAAGAAACTCCGGAATTAGAAGCTTTACCAGTTGTTAAAGATGACAGTTATATCGTTGTGATTAACAAAGATCAAATGGGACATGGTAGTGAAGAACTAGGTAAAAGATTAATTAAAGCATATCTTTATGCTTTAGGTGAACAAGAAGTTCTTCCTAAAAAAATTATTTTCTACAATAATGGTGGAATTTTAGTAGATAAAACTCGAAGTCACGTACTAGAAGAGCTAAAAACACTAGAAGAAGGCGGAGTAGAGATAGTTTGCTGTGGGGCATGTATCGATTATCACAAAATTGATTTAGCAGTTGGGAATCCAACGAATATGTACTTCATTGTAGAAGACATGAGAAAAGCTAACAAAGTAATTCAACCGTAGGAGGAAGCATGGTAGAAGAAGGATTAGTAGTTTTTAATAGTACACACGATTCAATAAAGGCGGATAACATTTGTCTAGAAAGAGAAATGGGAGCGTCACTTATTCCAACACATCCATCTATAGGTGTAGGTTGTGGGTTTATGCTAAAAACAGCTTGGAATAATTTCGATAATGTTGTAAAAATGTTAGAAGATGAAAAAATCGAATATCGTGGTTTGTATTATTCTAGAAAAGCTGGAATCAAAAGAATAATAACAGAATTAAAAGATTATAAATTAAAATAAAATTTTGGATAGAGGTTATTATAGAGAAAGTTTAAAATCTATTTTGTAAAGTTCTCTCGCATAATCTCTATTCTTAATATAATGTGTAAAGGTGAATTGTATGAACAACAATGTAATTATTGGTACTGCAGGGCATATAGATCATGGGAAGACGACCCTGATAAAGGCTCTAAGTGGGATTGAAACAGATACTACTCAAGAAGAAAAAGACAGAGGGATGTCGATAAACCTTGGATTTGCTTATTTTGACTTACCAAGTGGAAAAAGATGTGGTGTAGTTGATGTTCCGGGACATGAAAAATTTATAAAAAATATGTTAGCTGGAGTTAGTGGAATAAACTTAGTATTATTACTAGTTGACTCAAGAGAAGGTATAATGCCACAGACGAAAGAGCATATTGACATTTTAACGTTACTAGGAATTGAGAACTACATTATCGTAATGACGAAAATAGACTTAGTTGAAGAAGAATATCGTGAACTTGTTAAAGAAGATATTCGAGAATTCATCGCTGGGACAGTTCTTGAGAACTCTCCAATTATAGAAGTAGACTCAATTAGTAAAAAAGGTTTAGACAATCTGTTAGAAACAATTGATAAGAAAACAGAAGATATCGAAGCGAAAAATATTGAGAAAAATGCTAGACTTAATATCGATCGTTCATTCCAGGTAAAAGGATTTGGAACAGTTGTTACAGGAACTCTTACAGAAGGTGTAGTAAATGTAGGTGATGAACTTATTATTTATCCAAAAGGAATAAAAACAAAAGTAAGAAATATACAAGTTCACGCAAAAGATGTAGAAAAAGCCTACGCCGGACAAAGAACAGCGATAAACTTAGCAAACATCAAGTTTGATGATGTAAAACGTGGAGACACTCTAGCAACTGCAGATTCATTAACAAAGACTTATATGTTAGATAGTGAGATTAAATTAATCAATGATGAGAGAGCTAACCTTGAACTGTGGGATAGGGTGCGTGTATATATAGGAACTGAAGAAGTCATGGCAAGGGTTGTACCACTTGGAACAGACTTATTAAAAGCAGGAGAGAGTAGTTTTGCTCAACTTAGACTAGAAGATGAAATAGCGGTTAAAAATTATGACAAATTCATCATTCGTACTTATTCACCAATGATTACAATAGGTGGGGGAGTAATTTTGGATGCTAGTCCTAATAAACATAGAAGATTTAATGAAGAAATTCTTGAAAAACTTAAAGTGCAACTTGAAGGGAACACATCAGATTTAATAGCTAACTATATACTATCACACAATAACTATTTAGTTTCTAAAGATAGTATCGTAAAAGATTTACAACTTCCAGAAGAAGAGGTAGTAGAATCAATAACACAACTAGTAGAAACAGCTACAGTTTATGAGACTAAGTTAGGATATATTCATAAGAAAAAATACGAAGAAGTATTAGAAAAACTGAAAAAATTATTAGTAGAATATCATAATAGATTTAAATTAAAAGTAGGTATTCCTAAAATTGAGGTGCTTTCTAAGTTTAAACTTTCTCAAAAAGAAACATTAGAGTTACTTGATTTATTTATAGTAAACAATGAAATTCGAGTAGAAGGCAACTTAGTAGCCGAAAAAGATTTCGTAGTTAATTATGATAAGAAACAATTGGCTGAAAAAGAAAGAATAGAGAAGGCTTTACTAGAAGGAGGATTTACACCACCAACTATTAAAGATTTAACAAACGGAGAAAAACCGAAAGTTGAGATATTAGAATCTCTAATCGACAATACAATAGTAAGATTAGATGCTGATTTAGTATTACATGCTAATGTATTAAAAGAAGCTATTCAAAAAGTAGAAGATCACTTTAGTGCGAATGAACAAATGGGATTAGCTGAATTTAGAGATATGACAGGTTCTAGTAGAAAATATTCTATGGCTATTTTAGAATATATTGATAAGCTAGGAATTACTAGACGTATAGAAAATTATCGAGTATTAGCGAAAAAATAAATAAAGAAGGAAACCAAGTCATTGTACAAAATTGACTTAGATAAGGTAAGGGATATGAGTTATTATTTCGACTATGGAGCAACATCATTAAAAAAACCAAAAGAAGTAGCGGACAAAGTCTACGAAGTACTATCATCGGGAAAATATGCAAATGCATCAAGAGGTAGTTATTATGAAGCGAATAACGCTTTTCGTGAAGTGTTTGAAGCAAGAAGTGACATTGCGAAATTTTTTGGTATGAAAGATGAAGACAGAGTAGTGTTTACGAGTAATTCTACAGAAAGCCTAAATATAGCAATACTAGGATTATTAGAAAAAGAAGATCATGTAATTACGACTTCAATGGAACATAATTCAGTATTAAGACCAGTTTATTTAGCTCATGAAACAATAGGATGTGACTATACGATTGTTAGAGCTGGAAAAATAGGATTAATCGATTATGAGGAACTAGAAAAAGCTATCAAACCTAATACAAAAATGATCGCTATCACTCATGGTTCTAATGTTACAGGAAATATAGTAGACTTGGAAAAAGTTACTGCCATCTGTAAAAAACACAATATTATTTCAGTTGTAGATGCATCGCAAACTGCAGGAGTTGTTCCTATCAATATAGATGAACTAGGAATAGATATTCTATGTTTTACTGGGCATAAAAGTCTGTACGGACCGCAAGGTATTGGGGGACTATGTGTAAGACTTAAAGAACCTGAAATTAAGAGATTTAAAGTCGGTGGAAGTGGAGTTAGAACTTTCGATGAAAAACATCCGGGAGAATATCCATTGCGCTTAGAAGCGGGGACACTTAACACTGCGGGAATCTTAGGTTTGCATGAGGGAATAAAATATATAAATAGACAGGGAATAGAAAATCTTTATAATAAACAGATGAACTTCGCGAACAAATTCTATAACGAATTAAAAGACCTAGACTGTTTAGAGTTTTATGGGGATTTTACAAAAGAACGTACAGCAGTAGTTTCGTTAAATTTCAAAGGTATTTCAGCTTCGGATGTTGCAGATGTACTTGCTGAAGAATATGACATTGCTGTTAGACCTGGAGCACACTGCGCACCTCTGATGCATGAGGTACTAGGGACAAAAGAACAAGGTATAGTGAGATTTTCTTTTTCTAGTATGAATACAGAAGAAGAAGTAGACTATGCTATTAATGCTATAAAAACATTAGCAAAAGAAATTTAGGAGAATTATTATGTCAAAACAATTATTATCACAAATTCCCGCAATAAATAAGATTTTATTATTAGATGAAGTAAAAGCATTGATAAATGAATATTCAGAAGTAGCGGTGAAATCAGCGATAAAAGAATATATTGATAGAATTAAACAAGAAATACTAAATGAAGAATTATTCGAAGTTCCAAGTTTAGAGAAAATTGTAATAGAAGTTACACAAATAGTAAAAAAAGAAGACAGAAATTCTTTACGTCGAGTTATAAATGCAACTGGAACAATATTACATACAAACTTAGGTCGTAGTTTACTAAGTCAGAAGATTAAAGAAAATATTGAGAGTGTAGCATTTAACTATTCTAATCTTGAGTTTGATATAGATAATAAGAAACGTGGAAGTCGTTATGTTCACCTTATTGATATTATCAAAAAATTGACAGGTGCAGAAGATGTACTTGTAGTTAACAACAACGCTGCGGCAGTACTATTGACGTTAAACACACTTGTTAAAGATAAAGAAATAGTAGTTTCTCGTGGAGAGTTGGTAGAAATCGGTGGAGCATTTAGAATTCCTGAAATTATAAAACTAAGTGGCGGTACACCTATTGAAGTAGGTACTACGAATAAAACACACTTAAAAGACTATGAGAATGCGATTAATGACAATACAGGAGCATTGTTAAAAGTTCATACTAGTAACTATAAGATTTTAGGATTTACTAAAGAAGTATCTAATGAAGAGATATCTTACCTTGCTCGTGAAAATGAACTAGTATCTATAAACGACCTAGGAAGCGGGCAGTTCGTAGACTTTTCTAAATATGGATTACCTTATGAACCAACTGTAAAAGAAGTTCTTGATAGTGGTATTGATATAGTAACTTTCAGTGGTGATAAACTTCTAGGAGGGCCACAAGCAGGTATTATAGTTGGTAAAAAAGAATATATAGAAAAAATGAAAAAGAACCAGCTTACTCGTACGTTACGTGTAGATAAGATGACTCTTGCTGCATTAGAAGCTACTTTAAAATTATATTTAGATGAAAAAGAAGCATTAGAACACATTCCGACATTACACATGATTTCATTATCAAAAGAACGTTTATTTGGTAAAGCAGACGTTCTAAAAACAAAACTTAGTGACTTAGACTTCAAGATTACGATAGCTGAAGATAAGGCAGAAGTAGGTGGAGGAAGCTATCCAGCAAGTTACCTAGAAAGTGTTGTGGTGAAATTAGAACATCCAAGACTAAGTGCAACAGAACTAGAACGTCGTCTTTTAGAAGTGGAAATACCTATTATTACACGTATTAAAGATAATGAATTAATTCTTGATATGAGAACACTTCGAACAAGAGAATTCGATTTAGTAAAACAAGCTTTAATAGAAGTTGTGAAGTAAAAATAGAATTTAAGTTGCAGTAAGTTGCACGTTAAATAATATAAAAATAACAGAAGGTGAGTATATGTTTAGGGAAATAAATATTGCAGATACACCGGAAGTTGCAGAAATTTGTAAAGCTGCGTTAGGTTACGATGTAGATATTGAAAATGTAAAAGAACAAATAGAAAAGTTAACTAATGATAAGAAACAACATATTATTATCGGTTATGAAGATGAAAATACAAGGAAGATTATAGGCTTTGTTCATGCGCAAATGTATGAAAGTTTCTACAGTGATCTAGGATTAAATATTCTAGGACTTGCCGTTAATCCTGATTTTCAGGGTAGGGGAATAGGTAAAAAACTAATGGATAAGTTAGAAAACTATGCCGTAGATAATAATATTAGCTTTATTAGATTAAATTCTGCAATGAAACGTGAAGAAGCGCATAAATTTTATGAACATATTGGTTATACCTGTGATAAAGTTCAAAAAAGATTTATAAAGGTATTTGAGTAAGAAAATTAAAACAGAAGTTTTGACGTTTTAGCTTACTTTTAGAAAGTTTAAAAATAAGATTTATATAATCAAATGTATTTATTATTTCCTAGGAAATTCGATTAAGTTTGGTTATATAGATCTTTCTTTTTGCTTAGTTTTCTTCAACTTGTTTGTACAAAAGAAGTATGATAATATAAAGTAGACTTATATAGAGAAGAGGTTTAGGAAATGGATTTATGTAAAGAATACAATAGTATTGATGGATTATTAGTTTTGACAAGTCCACTTCATCATGATGATAGAGGATATTTTTTAGAGAACTGGAAGAAAAATGATTTAATAAAATTTGGAGTGCCAGAAGAGTTCTTCAATAATGACCTGCAAAACAATGTTTCAGTGTCGAATAAAGGAACTCTAAGAGGTATGCACTGCCAAGGTTGGGCAAAATTAATGACTGTTGCGCGGGGGACATTTAGAATGTGTTTTGTAGATTTACGTCGAGAATCTTCTACATATAAAAAGGTAATGTCACTTGATGTGAAGCCTGGTATGGCGGTATTTGTTCCTGAAGGTGTTGCTAACGGTGCACAATCTTTAGTAGAAAATGGTATATTGAATTATATTGTAACTGGTTATTATAATCCTAATGAAAAATACTTAGGAATTACTCCACTAGATCCAAAACTTAACTTACCTTGGGATATGACTACAACGCCAATAATATCGGAAAAAGATAAGGGAAGTCTATCTTATGACGAAGTGATAGCTATTATAGAAAGTGATGTGAAATAATGAAGAACATTGCTTTAATAGGTTCAACAGGCTCAATAGGAAAGGAAATATTTAATCAGTTACTTAAAATAGATAATCTAAATGTGAATTCTTTTACTAGAAAGAATTTATCTGATGCTATGAATAATGAATATGATATTGTTATTTGTGCAGCTCCATCTTCAGGGAAGCTGAAAACAAATTTAGGACTTGATAATAGTGACAAAGATATAGAAAAATTATGTAAAACAATCAAGGAAGTAAAAACAGAAAGATTTATTCTAATATCATCACAAGCAACCATCTCTGAAGCGGAAAAATCATATGGAAAAGTTCAAAAAATGGTTCTAGATAGTGTTCTGAGTTATCATAGTAATCATACTGTTTATTTAGTAGATACTCTATATGGAACTAGTTTAAATAAAGGTTTTATTAGTGATATTATAACGAAGCAGTGGATTTTTTTATCTGATGATTATATTCAAAAGTTACCAGAACTAATGAATTATTATAAAAAGATAGAGGAGGCTAATCTTTGGGAAGGGTATAATGAATTACCAAAGAATTTACTAGAAAAGTTGCCGAACATAGTAGATATTTATCCTGATGATAAAATTTTCCAGGTTACTCCGATATCTGCGTTAGCTAGAACTATTGTAGAAAATATGGAAGAATCACAAGGGTTAAAAACTAGTATAGTAGAGACTGAAATATTTACAGGGAAACAAATAAAAGATCTTTATAAAAATCCAAATGAGGATACATTTTTAGGTAGATATTTTATAAAACAAAAAATATAGGAAAGGAAATTTAGAATGAAGGTTTATTATAACGACAGAGGATTTCAACTTGGTAATCTACTATTTCTATTAATGCAAGCACATAAAGATAGATTAGCTGGCATAGAAGAAAGCTATGTTCTGAGAACAGGTTATTTTAAATTCGCTCAAAGTTTCTTTCCGAAAACAGAACGATTATTTGGAAAAGCACAAGGTTGTGAGCTAGAACCATTCGGTTATTATCAAGTATCAGGGCAAGATTATAATGTAGAGGTATTGGACTCATTTTGCAGGGAATATCTTCTAGAAAGAGCAGAAGAACTATCTAGCCAGTTTGATAATAAAAATATAACAATAGCGATAAGAAGAACAGACTTTTTAGATGGAGATAGGGCAGAGAAATATGGATATGACGCGGTTAAATATGTAATTGACTGTTTAGAAATAATAAAAGAAAAAGAAGGTAATATCTCTGATTTAACAATAAGAATAACTTCAGATGACACAACTTGGTGTAAAGAAGAATTAGTTCCAAAATTAAAAGTATTATTTAGTTTTTCGAATGAAATAGTAATCGAAGAGCAAGATATCCAAGATAATTTTTTACAATTATACGCAACAGATAAATATTTTATCACACCGAATTCTACTTATGGATACTGGGTAGGATATGTGCTAAGAGTGAGTGATAGAGACGTTCAAACTTTTGCACCTAACTTCAATACAACGCTAATTGAAGACGGACGCCAAATAGCAGACACAAGAGATTGGATATTGGTTGATGTGGATAGGAGTATGTATACTAAATAAAGTGAATGAATACTAAGAGAAGAATATGTAGAGTAGAGCATATTCTTCTCTTATATTTTATTTTATTGTATTTTTACAACAATCTAGTTCAAAGCGTACCTCTCGTAGATTTTTCTTTAGATTATCCATAGATCTGCTATTATAGGAACTACTTTTTCTCAACGCTGAATCTAAAGAATTGAAATAATTGTTGAATAAATTCGAATTATTTACATGTTCTTTTATATTTTTATATGCAGTTATTTCATTCCTAAGAGCAGACCTGATATCTTCTAATATAGAATAAGCCTCAGGCCTATTTCTAATCTCTAGAGCTTTATCAATAGTGTCTATATATAAATTAAGATTTGTTATTACAGTATCTTTAGAAATTTTATTAGAGAAATCTAAAATTTTCATTATTTGATACCTCCTTTTTGTTATCTTTTAACTAAATTATATCATAGAAGTAAATGTAAATTTAACTATTATTTTGTAATATAATTGTTTTAGAGTATAATATATTTATTAGGATGAAGGAGAAATGGGATGTTAATTGATTTAGAAGATAAGATAAAAGAATTAATAACTAATTTGGATAAAGAAACATTTTTTATTAATTTCTTAGAATTGTACAGTGGAGTAGCAAAGTCTGCAATAAAAAAAGTTAAAAATGTAAGTGTATATGATGGATTAGAAAACAAGACAAAGTTTTTAATAAAAGCTGAAGAAGACAATCTACTAGATAATTATATAGCTCTTGAGAACAAAGTATTGCAAAGAAAAACAAAACCAAGATACATAATTGTTACGGATTTTAACGAGTTATATGCTAAAGATACAAAAACTTTAGAACGATTAGCGATAAAATTTGAAGAATTACCACAGAGTTTTTCGTTCTTTTTAGCATGGAATAATATTGAAAAAGTGGATTATGAAAAAGAAAATCCAATGGATGTCAAAGCAGCCGAGAGATTTTCTAGAGTTTATGATGAGTTAGTAAAACAGAATCCTGATTTAGATTCAGAAGATCTAAATTTATTTTTAATAAGAATATTATTCTGTTTATTTGCTGAAGATACAGATATCTTTCCAATGAATAAGTTTTCAAATGACTTGAAAACTTTAACTAAAGAGGATGGTAGTGATACGAACGTTATAATAAAAACTATTTTCGAAAAATTATCAACAAATATTTTTGATAAAGATAAAATTGCATCATACTTAGTAGATTATCCATATGTTAACGGAAATCTATTTACTAAGGATCATGTTGAGGTGAATTTTGATTACAAACTTAGAAAACTAATTATTGAAGCAGGAGAAATGTTGAATTGGGCAGAAGTTAATCCTGATATTTTAGGTTCAATGTTACAAGCAGTGGCAAGTAGTGATAAACGAAGTCATCTAGGTATGCATTATACTAGTGTTCCAAACATATTAAAAACTATAAAACCATTATTTTTAAATGAGTTAAATGACAAGATATCTGAAATAGTAGATAGTGAGTTAAAGAATAATAATAAAGCAAAGAAATTGATTGAGTTACTAGAAAGAATCTCAAAAATGAAGTTTTTAGATCCAGCCTGTGGATCAGGAAATTTCCTAATTATAGCGTACAAAGAATTGCGTCGAGTAGAGATGAGAATCTACGAAGAATTAGAGAATCTAGGAGAAGCACAACTATACTTAGAATATGTTAAATTAGATCAATTCTATGGTATTGAGATAGATAACTTTGCTTCTGATGTTGCTATGCTGAGTATGTGGATAGCAGATCACCAGATGAATGTTGAACTAGCTGAGAAACTAAAATCAGCAGCACGTCCTACTATTCCATTAAAAAAAATAGGTGGAATATACAATGCTAATGCACTAAGAATAGATTGGCAGGAAGTATGTCCTAGAACTGAAGATGAAGAGGTATTTATCTTTGGAAATCCACCGTATTTAGGGGCGAGACTTTTAAATAAAGAACAAAACCAAGAAATGGAAAATATTTTCAAAGGTGTAACACAATATAAGAGATTGGATTATATAGGTGCATGGTTTTATCTTGGGGCTAAGTATATAGAGAATACTAACAGTAAATTATCATTTGTATCTACAAATAGTATATGTCAAGGGGAACAGGTTGCACTAATGTGGAAGCCAATTTTAGAATTGGTAGAAATTGGTTTTGCTTATACATCATTTAAATGGCAAAATAGTGCTAAGGCAAATGCAGGAGTAACGGTTATTGTCGTAGGATTAACAGCAAAAAATGATTCAAAAGAAAAGTATATTTATAGTGAAGAAAGTAATCAGGAAATAGTAAAAAAGGTAGAGAATATTAATCCTTATTTGGCGGAGGGAGAAACCACATTTGTAGAAAATAGAAGTGAAAATATTAATAGAAATATATCTAGAATGGTATATGGAAACATGGCTCGAGATGATGGTGGATTAATTTTATCAAAAATCGAATATAATAAACAAGTTGAAATATATCCACAACTAAAGAAAGTTTGCAAGAAATTTATAGGATCTAATGAATTTATAGCAGGTGATTATCGATATGTAATGTGGTTTAATGAAAGTAATATAAAAGAATATAGAGATCTGCCTTTTGTTAAAGAAAGATTAAATATTGTGAGAAATTATAGAATTAATAGTTCTCAATCACAAACAAAAGAATATGCAGAATTTCCATACTTATTTGTAGTAAGAGGAGGCTATGAGAAGGCGACTGATAATTTTAATGGTGATCCTAATGAAATGTTTAATATTATAGTTCCTAGGACTTCTTCAGAAAACAGGTTATATGTACCAATGGGTATAGTTGATAATGGAGAATACATAATCTCAGATGGAGCTCAAGTTATTTATAATGCACCTTTATATCTTCTTGGTCTTCTTCAATCAAGAATGCACATGGTCTGGTTAAAAAATATAGGAGGAAAATTAGAAACACGTTATAGATATTCCAATACACTAGTCTATAATACATTCCCAATACCTGATTTAAGTGAAGAAGATAAATTAGAAATAGAGGATAGAATATCATATATTCTTGATGTTCGTGATGAGGAATTATTGAGTTTAGCAGAATTATATGGTTCTCCTTTGGCGACAAAAAATCCGAAACCTATGAATCAGCGTCTTTTAAATGCTCACAAGGCATTAGATAGATATATTGATAAGTTATATAGTAAAAAAGAATTTTCTAGTGATGAGGAAAGATTATCTGTCCTTCTAAAAATGTATCAACAGAAAATAGATGAAGAGAAGAAAGAAAAGTAGATATTTTCTAATATAAATTTTGAAAAAACCAGTTGAGTTAACTCTCAATTGGTTTTTATTATATACACAATTTTATGATCTATATTAATAAATAGTAATATGTTATAATTATTAGTAACTGAAATAAGTTATAAACATAATAAATGAATCGAGGTGTTATTTTGACAATGGATAATGATTATTTGAGAAATTTGGTAGTTGAATTAACTAAGTATCCAAAAGAAACGGAATGGATTGAATTTAAGAAAAATAAAATAGATCCAAATAAAATAGGGGAATATATATCAGCATTGAGTAATTCTGCAGCCATCTTGGGTAAAGAAAAAGCTTATATTATTTGGGGGATAGACGATGAAACACATATAATTGAAGGTACAAATTTCTACTATCGAACTGAGAAAAAAGGTGGAGAAGAGCTGGAAGCATGGTTATCACGAGTGATAGAACCTAGAATTGATATCAATTTTAAAGAGATTGAGATTGGAGGGAAGCATATTACAATATTAGTTATACCGAGAGCACAAATACAACCAATAAAATTTTCAGGTATAGAGTATATAAGAATAGGTAGTAATAAGAAAAAATTAAAGGATTTTCCAAGTAAAGAAAGATCATTATGGAGATCTTTTGATACTACGTTGGAGGAATTGAAAATCTCAGAGGATAGTAAGAAAGCTAAAGAAGTATTACAACTTCTAAATTATGAAGCATATTATAGTAAATTAAATATAGCTGTCCCTAGTAACTATAGAAAAATTATAGGTGACTTTATAGATGAAAAGTTTATTGTAAAAAACGATGCTGGACTTTATGATATTACTAACATGGGAGCTCTTATATTAGCTCATGATATAACAAAGTTTAGTGGCTTAAGTCATAAATATGTAAGGGTAATTTGGTATAAAGATAATACTAAGCTGCAAACTATAAGAGAAACCAAGTATTTAGAAGGATATGCAGTTTCTTTTGAAAAAATTATAGAGTATGTAATGACTATAATACCTCAAAAGGAGGTTATTGAGAATGGAATACGACGTTCAGAAATTTCTTATCCCGAGATAGCGATTAGGGAGTTATTAGCAAATTGTTTAATCCATCAAAATATAGCTCAAAGCGGAACTAGTCCGATGATTGAAATTTTCAATAATAGAATAGAAATTTCAAATGCAGGAGCTCCTTTAGTAGCGATTGAGAGAATTGTCGATACAGTTGCTGTATCAAGAAACGAGAATTTAGCAGGCTTTATGCATAAATGTGGTATTTGTGAAGAACGAGGAAGTGGATATGATAAAGTTGTATATGAAACAAGTAAAAATAATCTTATAGCACCTAAAGTTGAGAACCAAAACGATATGTTTACTAAAGTGACATTATATTCTAAGGTTCCTTTTGATATGATAAGTAAGGAAGATAGAATAAGAACATGTTATATGCATGCATGTTATTTATATGTGCAAGGGGAATGTATTAATAATAATGTTTTAAGAGATTTATTTGGTGTTCCTGATAAGCAAAGATACAAAATTTCAAGAATTATTAAAAATGCACTAGATAGTGGATGTATAAAAGCAGTAGATGATGAAACAGCCCCAAGATATATGAAATATATTCCTTTTTGGGGATAGATCAATATTTACTATAGTTGCTAAGTAATAAATTAAGTTGTATTAGTGATAATCGAGATATCATAAAACCTATAGTAGCAGAGATAATAAGAATTATAATGTAAGAAATTTAAGTTGCGGTAAGTTGCACTAGTAATAATGAAGATATGATCATAAGTATAATAAAAGCTATAGTATCAAGGAAAATAAGAGTTATAGTAAAAGAAATTTAAGTTGCAGTAAGTTGCACTAGTAATAATGAAGATATGATTATAAGTATAATAAAAGCTATAGTACCAAGGATAGTAAGAGGTATAGTGAGAGGAATTTAAGTTGCAGTAAGTTGCACTAGTAATAATGAAGATATGATTATAAGTATAATAAAAGCTATAGTATCAAGGAAAATAAGAGTTATAGCGAAAGAAATTTAAGTTGCAGTAAGTTGCACTAGTAATAATGAAGATATGATCATAAGCATAATAAAACCTATAGTAGCAGAGATAATAAGAGTTATAATGTAAGGAATTTAAGTTGCAGTAAGTTGCACTAGTAATAATGAAGACATAATCAAAGGTATAATAAAAGCTATAGTACCAAGGATAGTAAGAGTTATAGTGAAAGAAATTTAAGTTGC
>NZ_CAUTDQ010000033.1:0-22300 GCF_963537375.1 uncultured Gemella sp. | reverse complement strand
ACGAGCATTTAAGAAAATATAAAAAGATAATTAGAAATTTATACTTTGTTTATTTTAAAAATATTAGTTAATATATTACTTATAAATTTTATATAACGAGAATACTCTACACTAATATATATTAGTATATTAATGTGCTTTATGCAATCATTTATCTAAACTTCTTAAAATTATGCTACCACCTTATATAATAATGTTATCAATAAAAAAAAAAGAGAGTAACTCAAAATCGTGATTTCATAGAAATCGATTTTATCGAGTCACCTCCGCGCAGATTATTAGATATCTAAAAAGCTTTTATAAAGCGAATTTAGATATCAATAAACCACTGCGTCTATGAGTTCATATATGAACTTTGTTAAATTTTAGGACTTTTGGGGGATCATCACTTTTTATATTATCTTTCCTTTGTCAAAATACCATCTTTCATTCGATAAACATGATCGCATTTTTCAATCATCCTATTATCATGTGTTACCATAATAATTGATTTGTTTTTTTCTTTACACTCTTTTGAAAGTAAATCTACGACTTCAAACGCTCTATCTGAATCAAGACTTGCTGTAGGTTCATCAGCTAAGATGATTGCCGGATTATTGTAAAGGGCTCTAGCAATAGCTAATCGTTGTCGTTCACCGCCTGATAAGTCTTTCGGTAATTTATTTTCTAAATGATCTATTCCTAATTCTTTAAAAAGAGATTTTTGATCTTGAAGTTTTTGTCTTTTTTCCTTATTTATTCTATCAACTAATTCTAACTGTTGTTTTGCAGTTAAAAATGGAACTAAATTAGATGCCTGTAGAACAAATCCAATATCGTTAAATCGTAACTTTGACCTTTCTTTCTCAGACAAATTAGTATATTCTTTTCCATTAATAATTATTTGACCTTTAGACGGAGTTTGTAAACCTCCAGCTAAAGTTAAGAAAGTTGATTTACCTGAACCAGATGGACCGATAATCGCAATAAATTTACCTTCTTCTATTTTAAAATTAGTTTCTTTCAGAGCTTCTATTTCTTTATTTCCATCCTGATATGATTTAGTTACATTTATAAATTCTAATACATTCATATGACACCTATCCTATTGCTTTTAATGGATCAATTTTTCTAATAGCTAATACAGAGAATAATATTCCTACTAAAGAAAAAATAATCAAACTAACGAATATAATACTGTAATAAAGTCCATTTCCTAAAAATGGTACTGCTGATGGCAGGACAAGTGATGTTCCCCATGTTCCAACCAAACCTAGTATACTTCCAGCTAATGAAAGTAAGAATGTTTGCGATAAAACAGAAATTCCAATAATTCCATTCGAGATTCCTTGGGCTTTCATTATACCAAAAATAGGTGTTTTCTGAATAGTAAGTACATACATGAAAATACCTATAATAATAGCAGAAATCACTATTAAGAATCCTATCATTAGTCCAAACGTTAAAATCTGAGCACTATAACCAGGTAATTCATTAATAAAATCAGCTATACTAACTTTTTGGAAAATAGAACTGTCGTAATCCTTTAATTCTCCTTTTACTACGAAAGCATTAATCATAGGATTATCAGTAGTTTTACTTACACCATATTTCAAAACTTGAAAATCATTTATATTCATATATACTACAGGCGCAACATTAAATCTAGATTTTTCCGTGTAACCCACTATTTTTAATTCAATATCCGAGTTAGCAGTTTTAATAGTATCTCCTATAGAATACCCCTCTTTTTCAGACAAACTTTTTTCAATAACAACTTCATTTTTAGATTCAAAAGTTCTTCCTTGTATTACTGGTGGAATTAAAAAGCTCCCATTATTCACACCAAAAATACTAACTTTTTGTTTAACATCCTCATTTGAACTCTTCGCAGTTTTAGAAACTGTAACCATTTGACTAAAAGCTTCAACATTATCTGCAGATAAAGATTTTTTATCTGATAATTTTAGATTAGATAAACCAATAGTTTTATTTGCTTCTGAAGAAAGCAATACCGTATCCGCCTTCCAATGATCAATTGAAGATCTATTTTGGTCTATCAATCCAAAAGCCAGTCCTGATAAGAAATACATTAAATAAGAAACCAGGGTAAGTAGTCCTACTATCAGACTATACCTTAACCTAGCATCTTTTATTTCATTAATAGCTAAAAACATTTTTTCCCCTTAAAATATAAAATTTTTGTTCATAAATAATAAATTGCATTACACTAAGCATATAGAATAAAACTTGTAAAGTCAAGTTATTAAACTATACTTGTTATCTATTAACTCCTCAAACAGCTTTTTATACTATCAATTATGACAACTAGAATATTCTTTTAGAACTATTTAAATGTCTTCAAGCTGTTAACAAATGTAAAATCTTCATGAATTTAAAAGAAAAAATCGAAGTTAATTTCTTAACTTCGACTTTTTACTATTACTCAATATCCCTAGAGTAATCAGATTTTATTTTAATAATATATAAATTATTTGAATTTATTATATTATTTCCCCTATACTACCTTTAAACATATTATACACCTCTTACAGATTTTCTGCAAGGATTTACTAAAAATAGTACGTATTTTCTAATAAAATTACAAAAAATAATGATTTTATATTAAAAATACAATATTAATACATATATAATATATTAAAACTATCAAATATCTTTTATTAAAAATGAACGTTATGTAAATCTGTATTAAGTATAAATAAAAGCAAGGTGAAATTCACCTTGCTTTTTGTGTTTTAATTCAATTATTATTTAACGATTGAAGTTACAACACCTGAACCTACAGTACGTCCACCTTCACGAATTGAGAAACGAGTTCCTTCTTCGATCGCGATTGGAGAAATAAGTTCTACGTTGATTGATACGTTATCCCCAGGCATTACCATTTCAGTACCTTCTGGTAAAGTAACTACACCAGTTACGTCAGTAGTACGGAAGTAGAATTGAGGACGGTAGTTTGTGAAGAATGGAGTGTGACGTCCACCTTCTTCTTTAGATAATACGTACACGTCAGCTACGAATTGAGTGTGTGGAGTGATTGTTTTAGGAGCTGCTAAAACTTGTCCACGTTCGATATCTTCACGAGCAACACCACGTAATAATGCACCGATGTTATCTCCTGCTTCAGCGTAATCTAATAATTTACGGAACATTTCAACACCTGTTACAGTAGTTGAAGCTGGTTCTTCAGTTAATCCAACGATTTCTACTACGTCTCCAACTTTAACTTGTCCACGTTCAACACGTCCAGTAGCAACTGTACCACGACCTGTGATTGAGAATACGTCCTCAACTGGCATCATGAATGGTTTAGCGTTGTCACGTTCTGGAGTTGGGATGTACTCGTCAACTGTTTCCATTAATTCGATGATAGCTTTTTCTGCATCAGCGTCTCCTTCAAGAGCTTTAAGAGCAGAACCTTTGATTACTGGTAGTTCATCTCCGTCGAATCCGTATTCAGATAATAGTTCACGAACTTCCATTTCAACTAATTCTAATAACTCTTCGTCATCAACCATATCACATTTGTTTAAGAATACAACGATTTTTGGTACTCCAACGTTACGAGATAATAGGATGTGCTCACGAGTTTGAGCCATTGGTCCATCTGTAGCAGCGATTACTAAGATAGCTCCGTCCATTTGAGCAGCACCAGTGATCATGTTTTTAACATAGTCAGCGTGTCCTGGGCAGTCTACGTGTGCGTAGTGACGGTTTGGAGTTTCGTACTCGATGTGAGAAGTGTTGATTGTGATACCACGTTCTCTTTCTTCTGGTGCGTTATCGATTGAAGCGTAGTCTTTAGCTTCTCCACCATAAGTTTTTGCTAATACAGTAGCGATAGCTGCTGTTAAAGTAGTTTTACCGTGGTCAACGTGACCAATTGTTCCAATGTTAGCATGTGTTTTACTACGGTCAAATTTTTCTTTTGCCATTTTAAAAATGTCTCCTTCAAGTTAATAAAATTTTATTTTTTAATAATTAGTCACATAGCATTCTATGATAACTATATTTTATAATGTTACAACGAAAATTGCAACTATAAAGAATAATTTTTATTATCCTTTATTTTTTTTGATAATTTCTTCAGAAATTGATTTAGGTACTTCTTCGTAGTGATCGAATACCATTGAGTAAGTACCACGTCCTTGAGTTGCAGAACGTAGAGAAGTTGCATATCCGAACATTTCAGATAATGGTACTGAAGCACTTACTACTTGAGCGTTACCACGAGCTTCCATACCTTCAACACGTCCACGACGTGAAGTGATATCACCCATGATATCTCCTAAGTATTCCTCAGGCATAACAACTTCAACTTTCATGATTGGTTCTAAGATTACTGGGTTACATTTTTTAGCAGCTTCTTTAAGAGCTAATGATGCAGCAACTTTGAACGCCATTTCAGATGAATCGACATCGTGGTATGATCCATCGAATAATTTAGCTTTAACGTCGATTAATTCGTATCCAGCTAATACCCCATTTGCCATAGAGTCTTTTAATCCTGCTTCTACTGCTGGGATGTATTCACGTGGAACTACCCCACCAACGATAGCATTTTCGAATTCAAAACCTGCACCTGGCTCATTTGGAGTGAACTCAATCCATACGTCCCCGTATTGTCCACGTCCACCAGATTGACGAGTGAATTTACCTTGTACTTGTGCAGCTTGTTTGAATGTTTCACGGTAAGATACCATTGGAGCACCTACTGTACATTCAACTTTGAATTCACGACGCATACGGTCAACGATGATGTCTAAGTGAAGCTCACCCATACCTGCGATGATAACTTGTCCAGTTTCTTCGTCAGTTCCAGCACGGAATGTTGGGTCTTCTTCTTGTAATTTTTGTAAAGCTGTTGACATTTTATCTTGGTCAGCTTTTGATTTTGGTTCAACTGAAAGTTGGATAACTGGTTCTGGGAATTCCATTGATTCAAGAATAACTTCGTTTTTCTCGTCACAAAGTGTGTCCCCAGTAGTAGTATCTTTAAGACCAACAGCTGCAGCGATATCACCAGCGTAAACTTCAGCGATTTCGTTACGAGTGTTAGCGTGCATTTGTAGGATACGTCCTACACGTTCACGTTTACCTTTAGTTGAGTTTTTAACGTATGAACCAGATGATAAAATACCTGAATACACACGGAAGAAAGTAAGTTTCCCTACGAATGGGTCAGTCATAACTTTGAAAGCTAATGCTGAGAATGGCTCTTCGTCAGAAGAGTGTCTCTCTATTTCTTCATCAGTATCTGGATTGATACCTTTAATAGCAGGTACGTCTAATGGAGATGGTAAGTATTCTACTACTGCATCTAGCATTGGTTGTACACCTTTATATTTGAAGGCTGATCCACATACTACTGGGAAGAATTCTACAGATAATGTAGCTTTACGAATAGCAGCTTTAAGCTCATCTATTGTAATTTCTTCTCCACCTAAATATTTTTCCATGAATTCTTCATCGAATTCTGCAACAGCTTCAATAAGTTTTTCACGGTATTCTTCAGCTTGATTTTGATAGTCAGCTGGGATTTCTTTTACAACAAGATTTTCCCCAACGCTACCTTCGTTGTAGATAGCTTTCATTTCAACAAGGTCGATTACACCTTCGAATAAATCTTCAGCTCCGATTGGAAGTTGAATTGGGTGTGCGTTAGCTTGTAATCTGTCGTGGATTGTTCCTACAGAGTATAGGAAATCTGCTCCTGTTTTATCCATTTTGTTAACGAATACGATACGAGGAACTCCATAAGTTGTAGCTTGACGCCAAACTGTTTCTGTTTGTGGTTCAACACCTGATTGTGCATCTAATACTGCTACTGATCCATCAAGTACACGAAGTGAACGTTCAACCTCAACTGTGAAGTCTACGTGTCCCGGTGTATCGATAATGTTGATACGGTGGTTTTTCCATTGAGCAGTTGTTGCAGCAGATGTAATAGTGATACCACGTTCTTGTTCTTGTTCCATCCAGTCCATTTGAGAGTTACCATCGTGAGTATCTCCGATTTTGTGGATTTTCCCAGTGTAGAACAGAATACGCTCAGTAGCAGTAGTTTTACCTGCGTCGATGTGAGCCATGATACCGATATTACGAGTATCTTTTAAAGAAAATGCTCTAGTCATGAGTCAATTTTCTCCTTTCATAAATTTTTAAATGATTTTAGTAATTTGTCTTTTATAGTGAAAAACTCAAGCTATAAAATAGCTTGATATTCACCCTATAATTACCAACGATAGTGAGCAAATGCTTTGTTAGCTTCAGCCATTTTGTGAGTATCTTCACGTTTCTTAACAGCTGAACCAGTGTTATTTGCTGCGTCTAAAATTTCATTAGCTAAACGTTGTTCCATAGTTTTTTCTCCTCTTAAACGAGAATAGTTAACTAACCAACGTAGACCTAATGTAGTTCTTCTTTCAGCACGTACTTCTACTGGTACTTGGTAGTTAGAACCACCAACACGACGAGCACGAACTTCAAGAACTGGCATAATGTTGTTTAATGCTTCTTCGAAAACTTCCATAGCATCACGTCCTGATTTTTCTTTAATTAAATCAAACGCAGAATATAAAATTCTTTGTGCTGTACCGCGTTTCCCATCTAGCATTAATTTGTTAATCAATTTTGTAACTAATTTTGAGTTATAAATTGGATCTGGCAAAACGTCACGTTTTGCAACTGGACCTTTACGTGGCATAGTGTCTGCCTCCTTTCACGAATTCTTTTTATCAAATTTTATCTTTTATTATTTTTTCTCTTTTGGTCTTTTAGCACCGTATAGTGAACGTCCTTGTTTACGGTCGTTAACTCCTGCAGTATCTAAAGCTCCACGGATGATGTGGTAACGTACCCCTGGTAAGTCTTTTACACGTCCTCCACGAATAAGTACAACACTGTGTTCTTGTAGGTTGTGTCCGATACCTGGGATATATGCTGTTACTTCGATTTGGTTTGATAAACGAACACGTGCATATTTACGTAAAGCTGAGTTAGGTTTTTTAGGTGTCATAGTCCCAACACGAGTACAAACTCCACGTTTTTGTGGTGAAGAAATGTTAGTTTCTTTCTTTCTTTGAGAGTTGTAACCTTTGTTAAGTGCTGGTGAATCTGATTTCGATACTTTTGATTTACGAGGTTTACGAACTAATTGGTTAATAGTTGGCATTTTCCTGATTTCCTCCTTTCCTCGATACTTTGTGAATCACCTATCCAGGTGTATCACGTTTTTAAATTTTTTATAAGCCATAGTGGCTTTACACAGAGTGCCGTAACACTCACGTACTAAATAATACCACTTTTATTTTTTCTTGTCAACACTTTTTTAAAATTTTTTTATATCTTTTTTAACTTGCTATTATCACATTCTATTTTCACACTTAACCAGGTGTATCATTTTCAACTTATAAATAAACACTTCCAGGTGTATCACGTTAGTATTTTTAATAAACTATTCCAGGCGTTTCATTTACAACTTTAAAATTTATTATTTATATAGAAATAATTAAATTATACTCTTGCCGATTAAAACGATTACAAGTATAATATAACTATAGATACAGATTGGAGGGATAATTTATGATAGAAATTAAAAATCTTACTGTTAAATTTGATACAAAGTGCGCTGTTGATGATTTAAGTTTTACTATAAATGATGGGGAAATATTCGGACTTATTGGGCATAATGGAGCTGGTAAGTCAACTACAATCAAATCCCTAGTTAGTATATTAGAGCCTACTTCGGGAGAGATTTATTTCAATAATCTACTTTTAAAAAATAATAGATTAGCGTGTAAAAAGCAAATTGGCTATGTACCTGATTCACCTGATATGTTTCTTACATTATCGGCCTTTGAATATTGGTCATTAGTCGCTAGCATATATGAAATTGATAATAAAATAAGAGATGATATTCTTAGTGAATACTGCAGATTATTTAATATGGTAGGAGTTGAACATCAAGAAATTAGTTCTTTTTCTCATGGTATGCGACAAAAAGTATTCGTAATTGGTGCCCTATTGTCAGAACCTAAATTCTGGATTATGGATGAACCGATGACTGGACTAGATCCACAAGCTGCTTTTGATTTAAAAAACTTGATGAAAGAGCATGCCTCAAAAGGAAATAGTGTACTATTTTCTACTCATGTCTTAGAGGTCGTTGAACATCTGTGCGATAGAATAGGTATTCTTAGCAAAGGAAAACTAGTTTTTATCGGTACACTTAATGAGCTTAAAGAACAATTTAAGGGAGATAATTTAGAAGAAATTTATCTTAATATAGTAAAAAATTCAAATTCTAATGTTTTAGGTGGTGATTAAATATGAGATTCAATGTTGTAAAAGAATTATTTTTAACGAATCTACTTTATAGTTTTTCACCTCAAAGAATAAAATACAGAAAAAAATTTAGTGAAAAGAACGATATAAGACAGAATCTTTTAAAAAATGTATTAATGATGAATTTGGTCAATTTCTTAAATATTTTATTTATATTTTCAATATTTTCTCGAGGTTTTGACTTTTCTGGACCGGGATATCGTAGTATACTTCTTATTATTTTATTAATGGTGTTTATTCAAATTTTAAATAATTTTACCAATATGTTTTATGAAAGTGATGATACATTGACAATTATTCATTTACCAGTTACAGAGGCTGAAATATTCTTTAGTAAATTGTTCACTCTACTTTCACTAGTTATAAGTAATTTTATTCCATTAATAGTTATAAACTTGATTATTGGATTAAATGCAGAGTTTTCAATTCAAAAACTTTTATTCGTCTTAGTATATAGTTTCGCATTTATTATTACTTTAATATGTTCTATAATGACGATACTTTCATTTATTACTTATATCCCAAATTTCAAGAAGAATAAAGGGAAAGTTAATGCAGCTACAATCTTAATTGCATTGATAGTTTTTACGGGGGGAATATTTGATTTTGCTCATACTTTTAAAAGTATTGGTTCTGAATATAAAGGAGATTTATTTTTAAATATACTCGTGTTAGATATTTCTAAGACTTATACTTATTTAATAATAACTATAATCCTAGCAGTTATCTCTTTCTTTACTACTTATGTATTCGTAGTAAAAAAATACATGAAAGACTTATATAGAATATCAGGTAATACATACACATCTAGTTCTAAAACTGTAAAAATCAAAGAGAAAACTAATAGTACATCAACTACATTATCTTCTAAACTAATTAAGAGAAATGCAAAACTATTGTTAAACAGTACAATTTCGTCAACTGTATTTACTAATCTTCTTATCACGCTTGGTATATTTATAATTCCGATTATAGAAATTAGAAAGCACGGAGGTATTACACTACCACCTATATTCTATCCAGTAGCTATGACTATAGGATTTACGTTAGCATTGTACATTAATTCTAATCCTATGAATTTTACAAGTATAGCAATATCACTAGAAAAACAAGATTACTATTTTTTAAAATCTCTTCCTTTTGATTTCAAAAAATACCTGAAAATTAAATTAGCAATCGCCACTTGTTTACAACTTATCTTTGGATTATTTGCTCTGATTATGATGTTAATTATAACTAAAACACCAATCTTATTAGCAATTGTAACAATAATATCTTATATTATTTCAAGTATTGTCTTTTCATTCCATAGTTATACAAATGACTATAAAAAATTATATCTAAATTGGAACACTATCACAGATTTAGCTAATCGTAGTTCGATAAATCAGGTACTATTAACTATTTTAGCTTTTGGAGCTATTTTATTATTAGTACTACTTAATGTCGTGACATTTTTCTTAATTGCTATGGTTCCATCATCAGCCAATATAGTAGGAATAATATATTCTCTAATACTAATTATACTGTTGATTCTTGCAACAAGAAAATTAAGAAAAAATGTATTTGATAAAGTATATTCGTAAACATAATATATTAAAAGAGGGAGCGACTCAACAAAATCAATTTTGAGTCGCTCCCTCTCACTTTTTTTATTCTATTCCCCTATAATAATCACTGTCTATTTCTCTATAAGGAGCTATATCCTGAACGTATTCTAATACTCCTTGAAATTCACCGTTTTCGTCATATACACCTGCATAAGTGACATGAACAAACTTCCCTCTTGATTCTGATTTAAACCACATTTCATACTTGTCTTTTTTTCTTTCTCGCAAGTTTTTCATTATAGTTTTAACTTTCTCAAGGTACTTAGGCGGATGACATAGTTCTACATTTCTACCTACTTGTCCTGGCGTACGTTTGAAAATCATCTCTTCTTCTGAACAATGATCATTGTAATATTGAAAAACTCCATCTTTATTAACAAAGGTAATTTCCATTGGCAGATGATTTAATATCAAATCAATTTGATTTAATGATAGATAACCATTTCCGATTTTCTGAGGTGTATCTCTATTGAAAGTTTCTTTTTTAACTTCTTTCGGTTTGTAAGTAATAGTGAACTCTCCTTCAGGAGTTTTTATTACTTTCGTTAATTCCCCTTCTGTAGCTTCTATTACTTCACTATCAGCACTAGTAATTTGCGTTTCAAAATCTTCTCTATGAGGAATCCACTCTTCTTGAGGTCGAATTATTGCATAACCGTAAGCATCACTGTCCTTAGCTATACTCAACCAATCGTCTTGAGTAAATGTTTCTAATAATATCATCAGAAGAATCGACTCTTCCTTAAAGATCATTTCCTCAAATTCTTTAACAAAAACTTCAAATTTTTCTTTAACGACAGCTATCTCTGCATTAGGTAGGTTCTCCGCTTCTTCTTTAGCAAGTTTGAATAAATCTCTTATTTCATCGTCAACACCCCACATAACCTTAGGTGGTGCATCGTGACCATATTTTTCCATTATAGGAAACATAAGTTCTTCTTTGCGTCTATAATGAATATCAAATTGTCCTAATAATTGCAACTGACGAAGCAATCCTTTTAAAACTGCTACTTTTGTATCACCATCATCGAGCTTAGCATAGTTGTCTAAAATTCGGCGTACTCGTATTATTGCAGCTCTTAAAGCTAAATTTTCTTGTTTAAACACTTGAACTGGATGTCCTGGATGCTCACTATCTTCAACTTCAATATTTTTTATCACACCTTTAAATAGATTAGCATGTACATTACATAACTTCATTACATCTTCAAAAGTTACGCCAGAATCTGAATTCATAAGCTCATGCTCCATTAAAGAAATCTCAATAGCAGATACTCCAGAAAAATGTTCATTAAATTCATCTTGAACAGATTCGGCAGACTCACCTTTATGAAGTCGTAATAATATATCGCGTAAAACTTCAATTCTCTTTGTAGCCATTAGTCTAGTCCTACTACTTCATATCCATTAGCTTCTAATGTAGCAATTATTGTTTCAAGTTTAATCCCTGCCAATTTTGAACCCATTCTAAGTGAAGTCTTTCTCCCTACAGTATTTCTCATAATAGGATTAGCCAAAGGCTTAAACCCTAGATCTACTAAAATATCCAATACTTCTGGGTGTTTATCAACAACTTGTGCAACTGGTATACTCACATCTATAATATTATCCATTTCTCATTACCTCACTACCTTATATTATTAATACAATTATACCACAAGCCATTGATAATCGCTATCAAATTAAAATAATAAAGTAAAAAGGTGTAACTTAGACATCTCTGCCTATGTTACACCTTTAATATTTTGCAAGTTCTTATAAATTATTTCTCCACTCAAGAAGTTTTTCTACGTCTTCTTGTTTGATATAATCACTCGCTACCGCTTCTTCGATTAAGTAATTATAGTTAGTTAAAGTGTGATACTCTACTTTATCAGCTGCAAAGGCATCTTGTGCTTTCTTAAGTTCATAACTAAATATTGCTACAACACCAAGAACTATTGCACCAGCTTCTTCTAATGCTTTAGCTACTTTTAATGATGATAATCCAGTTGAGATTAAATCCTCAATAATAACAACTTTTTGACCTTCTAGTAATCTACCTTCGATTTGGTTTGTTTTTCCATGTTTTTTAGCTGAATCTCTCACGTAAATCATAGGTAAATCTAGTACTTCACTTACCCATGCCGCGTGTGGGATACCTGCTGTCGCTGTCCCAGCAACTACTTCTACTTCTGGGAATTTAGCTTTAATTACTTCGCTCATACCTGCTGCTATTTCACGACGAATCGTAGGGTATGACATTGTAATTCTGTTATCACAGTAAATTGGTGATTTAATTCCAGATGTCCAAGTGAAATAATCATTTGGTCTTAATGCCACTGCTTCTATATCTAATAAGTGTTTTGCTATTTTTCTTTCTAATGCCATGTTCTTCTCCTTTATGTTATCTGTATATTTTTATTTTACGAATTGAGTTTTTATTAGTTTATAAACTTCAAGTGGATTTTCTGATTTAGTTATAGAACGCCCAACTACTATATGTGTACTTCCTTCTTCATTAGCAACAGTTGGAGTTGCTACACGTTTTTGATCTCCTACTTCATCTGTTTCTAATCTTATTCCTGGAGTTACTTTTAAGAAGTCATCCCCACAGTTTTCTCTAATTAATCTTGCTTCCCAAACTGATGAAACTACTCCATCAAGTCCTGCTCTTTTAGCTAGTTTAGCATAATTTATTACACTCTCTTCTATAGATACAGCAATTAGTTGCTCTTCTTTCATCGCTTCTTCTGATGTTGAAGTTAATTGTGTTATTGCTATTACATTAGTATCCACACTACCACCTTCAACCATTCCTCTTTTTGCTGCTTTTAGCATTTCATAGCCACCTGCTGCATGCACTGTAAGAATATTAACTTTGAATTTTGCTAATCCTTTTGTCGCACCATAAACTGTATTAGGAATATCATGTAGTTTAAGATCTAAGAATATCTTGTGTCCTAATTCTTTGATTTTTTCAATAACAACAGGTCCATTTTGTAGGTATAATTCCATCCCTACTTTTACAAATAATTTTTCTTCACCAAATTTTTCTAAAAAACTTAATGTATCTTCCAAAGTTGGAAAATCTAACGCTATTATTACATCTTTATTCATAATATTTCTCCTTTTTATTTATATGCACGACCACGAAGTTCTAGAATATGTTCTACTCCTAATTCATCAAGTGCCGCTTCTAATTTATCAATAATTTTTGGACAAGCATATGGATCTGCAAAATTCGCTGTACCCACTGCTACTGCACTAGCTCCAGCAGAGATAAAGTCAATTACATCCCACTCATCCATAATTCCTCCCATACCTATAATAGGAATGTTTACAGCTTGACTTACTTGATAAACCATTCTTATAGCTACAGGTTTAACAGCAGGTCCAGAAAGTCCCCCAGTTACATTCGCTATAATTGGTTTTCCAGTCTTTTTATCTAGCCTTACACCTACTAAAGTATTTATCATTGTAATACCATCAGCTCCACCTTCTTCTACAGCTTTTGCCATAGCTACGATATCAGTAACATTAGGTGAAAGTTTCACATAAACAGGCACGCTAGATACCTCTTTTACTTTTCTAGTTAAATTTTTCGCTGTTTCTGGATCCGTTCCAAATTGAATCCCACCATGTTTTACATTCGGACAAGATATATTTAACTCTAATGCATAAACATTCTGTGCTTTACTTATATGCTCTGCTACATAAACATAGTCATCTATTTCACTACCTGCAACATTAGCGATAATAGGAACATCATATTTTTCTAATTCTTTTAATTTAGTTTCTAATATCTCATGAACCCCAGGATTTTGTAGACCTATTGCATTCAACATTCCACTAGAAGTTTCAGCGACACGTGGTGTAGGATTTCCAAAACGTGGTTCTTTAGTGGCTGCCTTAATCATGATTGCTCCAAGTCTACTTAGGTCATAAAAGTTGGCATATTCTAAACCAAATGCAAAGCATCCTGATGCTGGCATTACAGGATTTTTTAAATCTAATCCCGGTAATTTTACTCGTAATCTTTCGCTCATAAATTCCTCCTATAATGCTATTTCTTTCGAATCATATACAGGTCCATCGTAACACACTCGTGAGATAGAACCATCAATTTTTTCACAAACACATGCATAACATGCACCTACTCCACAAGCCATTCTCTCTTCTAGAGAAATATACCCCATTTTTTCTTCATCCATTTTAGTCAATGCTTTTAACATAGCAAATGGACCACAACTATAATACTTATCATAGTCAACTTCATAATTTTTTATAACATCAGTAACAAAACCTTTTTCTCCATAACTTCCATCAGCGGTAGCAACATAAGTTGTACCAAGCTCTGCAAATTTTTCTTCATAAAACACATCTTTCACATTATTAAAACCTAAAATATGTACTGTGTTTACCCCTTGTTTTCTAAATTGCTTTGCTAACTCGTATAATGGTGGAACTCCAATTCCTCCACCTACTAGCAATGCAGTTTGCCCTTTTTCTAGTGTATAAACATCATATCCTTTTCCTAATGGTCCTAATACATCTACTAAATTACCTGCTTCTAATTCTGAGATCTTTTTAGTACCTGCTCCATCTGCTCTGTAGACCATCACAAATGTATTTTTTTCTTTATTAATTTCACAAATTGAAATTGGTCTTCTTAATAAAAACTCATAACTGTTACTTACTTTAATATTTACGAATTGTCCTGGTGTATTCATTTCTTTAACTACATCTCCTTGCAGTTCAATTCTAAATATTTTATCTGCTACTTGTTCATTACTGATTACTGTTGCTAAATAAGTATCCATCCAAATGCTCCTTCTGTAAGAAGAAGGGAAAAATTTTCCCCTTCTTCATCATTTTTTATTTTATAGTGGTAATATATCAAATGAGATTGATTCTAATACTTTTAGTAGCGCATCTGCTGTATCTAATGATGTTAAACATACAACCTCTTGCTCACTCGCTACACGGCGAATCTTGAATCCGTCTTTTGTTACATCTTTATCTTTTGAAGTAGTATTTACTACTACATCCACATCTCCATTATATATAGCATCAAGTACACTGTACTCACTCTGATTAATTTTTCCTACTGGAGTGACTCTTAATCCGTGTTCATCTAAGTACTTAGCTGTTCCTTCTGTTGCTAATAGATTATATCCTAATCCGAAGAATCGTTTTGCTATATTTAATGCTTCTTCTTTATCATCGTCACTAATTGTAAATAAGATATTTCCTTGATCACTTACTTTGATTCCTGCTGCAAGAAGTCCTTTGTATAGTGATTTTTCTAGAGTTCTATCACTTCCCATTACTTCTCCAGTTGATTTCATCTCAGGTCCAAGAGTAGTATCTACGTCTTTTAGTTTTTGGAAACTAAACACCGGTACTTTAGTGTACACATTCTCTGCTTCTGGTAATAATCCTGTTTCATATCCTTTAGATTTAAGTGTTTCTCCAATGATAGCTCCAGCAGCAAGTTTTGCCATTGGTACTCCTGTAATCTTACTTAAGAACGGTACAGTTCTTGAGCTTCGTGGGTTAACTTCTAGTACAAATACTTCCCCTTTACTTATTACATATTGGATATTTAATAATCCAACGATGTTTAATCCTTTTGCTAATTTAATTGTATATTCTATTAACTTAGCTTTCTCACCTTCTGTTAATGTTTGAGGTGGATACACTGCTATAGAGTCCCCTGAGTGAACCCCTGCTCTTTCGATGTGTTCCATAATACCTGGAATAATTACTGTTTCACCATCACTAATGGCATCTACTTCTATCTCACGCCCAACTAAATATCTGTCAGTTAGTACTGGGTGTTCTGGTGTAAGTTTTACCGCTGTTTTCATGTAACGACGTAGTTCAGCTTCTTCATAAACTATTTCCATAGCTCGTCCACCAAGTACGTATGATGGTCTTACTAATACAGGATATCCGATTTCTTCAGCATTCTTAACCGCTGTTTCTACATCAAATGCAGTTTTTCCAAGTGGTTGTGGAATATCCAGTTTATGTAATAGTTCTTCAAATTTATCTCTATCTTCCGCGTTATCGATTTCTTCTAATGCAGTACCTAGAATTTTCACACCGTGTTTTTCTAATTTAGCTGCTAGGTTAATCGCTGTTTGCCCACCGAATTGAACTACAACTCCTAGTGGATTTTCATGATTAATTATCGCCATTACATCTTCTTCAGTTAGTGGCTCGAAGTACAATTTATCAGAGATTGTAAAGTCTGTAGAAACTGTTTCTGGGTTGTTGTTAACGATGATTGCTTCATAACCTGCATCTTTAATCGCCATTACCGCATGTACTGTTGCGTAGTCGAACTCTACCCCTTGTCCAATTCGGATAGGACCTGATCCTAGTACAACAATTTTTTTCTTATCGCTAACGATTGATTCTTGCTCTTGTTCATAACTTGAGTAAAAATAAGGCGTTTCTGAAACGAACTCAGCTGCACATGTATCTACCATTTTGAATACTGGAGTTATTTTGCTTTCTTGACGAAGGTTGTAGATATCATCTTCTGTCATTCCCCATCTATGCGCAATTACCTTATCAGAGAATCCATATTTTTTAGCATATTCTAGTAAATCAACATTTCCAACATTATCTTTTAATTCATGTTCGATATCGATGATATTTTGCATTTTCTCTAAGAAGAACATGTCAATTTTTGTGATATCGTGAATATCTTTTGTGCTTTGTCCACGTCTTAATGCTTCTCCGATAAAGAATAATCTTTCATCTCCAGCTTGTTTAATCTTGTCAATAATTTCTTCTAATGTGAAGTCATCTCCATTAGGTAATCCAAGATGGTGAACTCCATATTCTAATGAACGGATAGCTTTCAGTAAACTTTCTTCATAAGTTCTACCCATCGCCATTACTTCACCAGTGGCTTTCATCTGCGTTCCTAATTTTCTATCCGCATTTTCAAATTTATCAAATGGGAAACGTGGAATTTTACTTACTACATAGTCAAGCGTTGGTTCGAAACAAGCATATGAGTTTTGTGTAACTGGGTTTATTATTTCATCAAGAGTTAATCCTACAGCAATTTTCGCTGCGATTTTCGCGATTGGATATCCTGTTGCTTTTGATGCTAAAGCTGATGAACGTGATACCCTTGGGTTAACCTCAATAATATAGTATTTGAATGAATTTGGATCAAGTGCAAGTTGTACGTTACATCCTCCTTCAATTTTTAAAGCTCTAATAATTTTTAATGATACATTACGTAGCATGTGGTACTCTCTGTCTGTTAATGTTTGAGAAGGTGCTACTACTACTGAGTCTCCCGTGTGAATCCCTACAGGGTCAATGTTTTCCATGTTACATACAACAATCGCTGTATCGTTAGAGTCGCGCATTACTTCGTATTCAATTTCTTTAAAACCTGCGATAGATTTTTCTAATAAACATTGAGTAACTGGTGAATAGTGTAATCCACTACTTACGATTTCTTCTAAATCTTTTTCATCGTAACAGATACCTCCACCTGTTCCCCCCATCGTAAAGGCAGGACGAACGATTACTGGGTAACCTATTTCAGCAACAAATTCTCTCGCTTCTTCTAAAGTTGTTATAATCGCTGATTCCGGAACTGGTTCATTTAGTTCGTTCATAAGGTCACGGAATAATTCTCTATCTTCTGCTTGTTCAATCGAACTTAATTTTGTTCCTAGTAATTCAACTCCATATTTATCTAAGATCCCACTTTTGTGTAGTTCAACTGCAAGGTTAAGCCCTACTTGTCCTCCTAATGTTGGAAGTAATGCATCAGGTCTTTCTTTTCGAATGATTTTACTTACAAATTCAAGTGTTAATGGCTCCATATACACTTTATCAGCTATTTCTTTGTCAGTCATTATTGTCGCTGGGTTAGAGTTAACTAAGATAACTTCATATCCTTCTTCTCTTAAAGATAGACATGCTTGAGTTCCAGCATAATCAAACTCCGCTGCTTGACCTATTGTAATTGGTCCAGATCCTATTACTAGTATTGTTTTTATATCATTACGTTTTGGCATTTTTATTCTCCTTAATTTTGCATTGATACTCTATTGTTTTTCAGGTTATTTCCTATTTGTTTTCTTTAAATTCTCTCATGTAATCTATAAACTGATCGAATAAGTAGTTAGGATCGTGCGGTCCTGGTGAAGCTTCTGGGTGATATTGCACTGAAAATACTGGGTATTTTTTATGACGTACCCCTTCACATGTTTTATCATTCACTGATAGGTGTGTAAGCTCTAAATCTGTATCTTTTAGTGAGTCGATATCTACACTGAAACCATGGTTTTGTGAAGTAATGTCCACTTTCCCAGTTATTAAGTTTTTAACTGGGTGGTTAGCTCCACGGTGACCGAATTTAAGTTTGTATGTTTTCGCTCCTGATGCAAGTGCAATAAGTTGGTGTCCCATACAAATTCCAAAGACTGGAATTTTCGGCATAACTTCTTTAAGCATCTCGATTGTTTCTGGTACATCTTCTGGATTCCCAGGTCCATTACTTAACATGATTCCATCCGGATTAAGTCTGAAGATTTCCGCAGCAGTTACATTGTGAGGAACTACAACGATATCACAATTACGTTCATTTAATTCTCTAAGTATTCCTGATTTCATACCGAAGTCTACTAGTACTACTCTATATCCATTTCCTGAAGATAAGAAAGCTTTTTGAGTTGAAACTTGTTCAATTTGGTTCGTCGGCAAGTCAGTTTTTCTAAGATTTTCTAATTGCTCTTCTGGATCCATGCAAAGGTCAGTAATTATCCCTTTAATTGTACCGTGTTCTCTTATTTTTCTTGTTAAACTACGTGTATCAATTCCTGAAATTCCAGGTATGTTAAGTTCTTTTAATACTTCATCTAAACTGTATTCTGTTCTAAAGTTAGAAGGTTTTTTACAAACTTCTCTAACGATAAGTCCTTTAATACTAGGATTAATTGTTTCAAAGTCATCTCTGTTGATTCCGTAGTTCCCGATTAATGGATAAGTGAATGTTACTATTTGTCCATTGTATGATGGGTCTGAAAGTGTTTCTTGATATCCTGTCATACCTGTGTTAAATACTACTTCTCCCGCTAATGCTCTGTTAGCACCAAACCCATATCCTTTATATACTGTTCCATCTTCTAAAATTAATTGTCTATCGTAACTGTACATCTTTGTTCTCTCTTTCTAAGTTTTTTATTTTTTAAACTTCAAATACTTCAATATCTTTGTATGCAACTTGACCTTCACATAATGTTAATACTGGTATTCCGTATATTTCTTCTCCAACATAAGGTGTGTTTCTACCTTTTGATAAGAATTTTTCCGGATCAATTTTCAGTGATTTTTCTAAGTCGATTACTACTAAATCTGCAAAACCACCCTCTTCTAAACGTCCATATGGTAGGTCAAAAGTATCTGCAACTTTTTCTGTCATTAGTTTAACTAGTAAGTCTAGTGAGAATACTCCAGTTTTTACAAACTTCGTATAAAGTTGACTGAATGCTGTCTCACTTCCAACAATTCCAAATGCAGCTTTTCTCATTGATAAATCTTTTTCGTGAGTTGCATGTGGGGCGTGGTCTGTCGCTATGACATCGATTGTTCCATCTAATAGACCTGCGATAAGAGCATTTCTATCTTCACGTGCTCTTAAAGGTGGGTTCATCTTCCACATTCCGTTGTCTTCTGGAATATCCATTTCATCACTAATTAGGTGGTGAGGACATACTTCACAAGTTACTTTAATTCCTGCTGCCTTCGCTTCTCTTACTACCCTAACTGATTCTTTAGTAGATACGTGACAAACATGGTAGTGACACCCTGCTGCTTCAGCTAGGAGAACATCACGTGCAATCTGAACACTCTCACATACCGAAGGAATTCCTGGTAAGTCTAATTCGCGACTTCTACGTCCGCAGTGCATACATCCTCCGCGGATTAATGAGTTATCTTCACAGTGAGCTACGATTGCTTTATTTAATTTAGCAGCAACCATCATAGATTCATACATCATGTTAGCATCTTGTACTCCTCTACCATCATCACTAAAGGCAAACACATGCTCAGCTAATTCTTCGAAATCAGCATATTCTTTTCCTTCTTCCCCTTTTGTTATAGCTCCAAAAGGAATCGCTCTGATTACTGAATCACGTTCGATAATATCTAATTGTAATTTTAAATTTTCATAACAATCTGGTACCGGATTTAAGTTCGGCATTGGCATTGCTGTAGTGAATCCACCACGTGCCGCTGCTCTTGAAGCATGATAAATATTTTCTTTGTATTCAAATCCTGGTTCTCTCCAGTGTACGTGAACATCTATAAATCCTGGTGAAACAAATTTCCCTTCTAAGTCTAGTACCTTAGCTCCACTCTCTTCGATGTTCCCAGAGATTTTTACGATTTTCTTATCTTCAACCAAAATATCTCTTTCTACTAATACACCATTTTCTAAAATTTTACCGTTTTTTAAAAGTAACATATGCTTCTCCTCTTTATAAATTATTATCTTTAATTATTTTTTCTATCATTGCCTGTCTCATGAACATTCCATTTTTCATCTGTTCAAAGATTACCGATTTAGGTGCTTCGACTAGTTCCGAAGCTATTTCCATATCTCTATTAACAGGTGCTGGATGCATCACTATTGCCGATTCTTTTAATCTTTCATAGCGCTCTTTAGTTAATCCAAAGTTATTATGATATTCATCTTTACTTAGACCCATCTTAGAGTCATGTCTTTCATGTTGAACTCTTAGAAGCATACAAACATCAACTTCTTCAATTACTTTATCAAAGTCTACTACTTCTCCAAGCGTCTCGTCCTTGAAAATGTCAGGACAAACAAATCTTACTCTTGCTCCTAATCTTGTAAGCATGTTGTAATTACTTCTAGCCACACGAGAATTTTTAATATCTCCAGCGATAATTACATTAAGATTTTCAAATGTTCCGAATTTCTCATACATTGTCATAAGATCAAGTAAGCATTGGCTTGGATGTTCTCCACTTCCATCTCCTCCACTTAAAATCGGAATATTTAAGTTAGTCAGTTCATTGTAGTAAGCGTCTTGACCGTGTCTAATGACCAACATATTACAACCTAACATTTCTAATGTTTTACAAGTATCGTATAATGTTTCACCTTTATTTACTGATGATGTTGAAGCCTCGAAGTTTATAACATTTAATCTATGTTTGTGCTCAGCTACCTCAAAACTATGTTTTGTTCTAGTTGAGTTTTCAAAGAATAAGTTTGCTACATATAAATCTTCTCTTGGCTCTACTTGTTTACCATTTTTCAAATTTAAAGCTCTTTCTATCAGCTGATAAACTTCTTCATTTGTTAAGTCTGACATTTTTACTATATTTCTCATAGCACTTCCTCCATTTTGTATAAAAAAATACCTTGTATCCATTTGGCTACAAGGTATGACTGTTCATCAACTATTAAATTCAAGTTATTATCTGTGTATAGTTATACTTAAACATAGCTATACTCAAATAAAGTATAAACTTTAAATTCAATCCCTTGTTAGCCTCTCTGGACTACCTTAAAAAGATTTTATATTTAAATTAATAATATTTCTTCAACATCATCTACTTCATTTAAATGAACTTTTACATTTTCTTTTCTTGAAGTAGGAATATTTTTTCCAATATGATCTGCTCTAATTGGAAGTTCTCTATGTCCTCTGTCTACAAGAATCGCAAGACGAATTGCTTTTGGACGACTCGCATCCATTATGGCATCTATCGCTGCTCTAACCGTTCTTCCTGTATACAGAACATCATCTACAATAATTACAACTTTGTTTGTCAAATCAAGTTTAAAACGTGGAACTTTTATTTCAGGTTCGTCACTTATCTTTTCTAAATCATCACGATAAAATTTTATATCAAGTGTTTCTACTGGAATATTAGTATTTTCAATTTCTTTGATTTTTTGTTTCAATCTTTTGGCGATATGAATCCCTCTTGTTTGAATACCTACTAAAACAATATCATCTAATTTATTTTGTTCGATAATTTCATTCGCAATTCTAGTAATCATTCTAGAAATCATTGTTTCGTCGAAAAGAATTCGTTTTTTCATACTTCACCTCAAAAAATAGCCTACTCTATTGAGCAGGACAGCATAAATAAACTTGGTTTTCCAATAAATAAATCTTTGCTGACCTCTCTGGATCACATTAAAGATGTGTTATTCAAATTATCAATATTATATACCATAATAAGAGATTTGTCAAATGTATAATGGATTATTGGATCTGTGTGATGTAGTGTTACAATTGATGTGAGACAAAATATAAAAAAAGAAGAGTAAATCCTGT
>NZ_CAUTDQ010000032.1:0-23144 GCF_963537375.1 uncultured Gemella sp. | reverse complement strand
TCAGGTATTTATTTTTAACTTTTTTTGTCTCACATCATTTACAAATATACATATTCCAAACATATTCTTTGATTTGAGCATATGTTGCTTTACTCTCCGCACTTGTCAAATCCAGCTCATCAAGCTTAATTTCAACGTCTATATGCTTATCGACATCGAGTTTGGACAAAAGTGCTACCATCTCAATAGTGCAATTACTTCCATATTCTAAACCTCCAAATACTTTATACTTTTATACAAGTTGTATTATAGCATTTTTCAATCAAAATTTATAGGTCTAACTCGTTTCTCTTTACCTGTGTTAGTCGTTTTTCTTGTTCCTGTAACTGCTCTATATTTGTAAAGTTTTGCAAATACTATTACGCTATATTATCCATATCATACAATTTCTTATACTTATCATTTGTTGCGTATAGCTCACTATGAGTTCCATCCATTTCTATTTCTCCATCTTTAATGAAGATTATTCTATCCATATATTCGATAGAGTTTAAATGATGGGTAATCCAAACAATTGTTTTATCTTTACTAGATTCAAAAATTGTAGTTAATAATTCATGTTCAGTTTTTGGATCTAACCCTACAGTTGGCTCATCTAATAGTAGTAATTCATTATTTTGAATTATACTTCTAGCAAAAGCTATACGTTGACGCTCTCCACCAGAAAATCTACTTCCAGTTTCGAATACATTTGTATCAATTCCGTCTGGTAAACTTTGCAGTAATTTAGTTAATTGTGCTTTTTCTAAACTGTCATTAATTTTATTTTCAATTTCAGAATCTTCTACACCAGCGTCTAAAAGAGCAAGTTTTAAATTTTCTCTAATAGTCATATCAAATAGATATGGTTTCTGATTTAATAGTGAGATTTCTGTACCTAACATAGTTTCTGTTGGTTTTTTATTAAGGACAACTATTTCTCCTTTATAATCTGTATATGTTCCAGTTAGTAATTTTACTAATGTAGATTTACCTACACCACTTCTTCCTAATATCGCTACTTTCTCACCTTTCTTGATTGAAAGTGATAAGTTGTTTAAAACTGTTTTACCTTTCTCATATTCAAATGAAAGATTTTTAACATCAATAATATTACCATCAGAATTTTTTACATCAGTTACTTCGATTTTTTCATCATCTTCTTGAGCATAAAATTCTTTAACACGATTGATTGATACCTCGTAACCTGGTATATGAGCAACAGCTTCACTCGTCATTACAGCAACACTAAGAACAGATAATACCATCATACAAAACGATGCAATATATACATTTTCGATAACATTATTCATCGACATATTCCAGCAACTATAAATCATTAAGAATGCTGTAGCTCCAGCAAGTAGGTTTACAAAGTTTTCTCTTAAGTGAACGAATGTTTTAATTTTTCTTTCACGTTTTAGAAGTTTTTCTTCTTTTGCTTGATAATCATCCATAAATTCATTTACTTTATTAGAAGAAATCCAATCACTTAATCCAAAAATTGCACTAGTAAAATCGCGATATAAATTATATTTAGCTTCTTTCATAATTTGGAAGTTTTTTCTAGTAATTGTAAGTGACGCAAATGGAACTACAAATATTATAAATAATCCAAATAAGGATGCTAAGATTGCATAATTCATATCATAACCAAACATAACTGTAATAAAAATTACATATAGAACTAATGAGATTATACTTGGGAAGATTGTTTTTAAATAAATATTTTGCATATTCTCTATATCTTCTGAAATAATACCTAGTAAATCTCCAGATTTATATTCTTTTTTCAATTTTAATGCTTTAGGTTCTAATATTTTATATACCCTACTACGCATTTTTTCTATTATTCCTAAAACTAAATTGTGGCTCACTAATCTTTGAATATAAGCAAATGTTGATTGCGCTAGTGAGAATGTTCTAGTTAATACAGTTGGAACTTGTAACATTAGGATATTTCCTATTTGTAATGATGCTTTACTGATTAAGTAACCTGATACGTACATTAACGCTGCCCCACTAATAACAGACATTAATCCTAAAAAGACTACTCCACTCATTACGCCTTTATTTTTTTTAAGCTCTTTTCTTATTATTGAATTATTGTTCACTATAGCTACCTCCTACTAGATTAGCTTTTAACTGATTAAATCGAGGAGAATTTTTAAATTCTACGACTTTCTCGAAATCACTAACCCTTCCTTGTTCTAGATTTAACACATAATCTACATTATTTAACCAGTGTAGTCTATGTGTAGCTATAATAACTGTTCTTCCTTTAAATAACTCTAACAGTTTTTCTTTAATTTCGAACTCTGTTTCAATATCTAGATGACTAGTAGGCTCGTCTAGAATAATTATTTCTCTGTTACTTATTAAAGCTCTAGCAATAGCTATACGTTGTGCTTGTCCACCACTTAGCTCTTGTCCACCTTCACCAATGTTAGTATCGAATCCTTGTGGAAGAGTTGAAATAAATTTATCTAATCCTACTAATTTACTAATTTTTTTTAAATACTCTTCACTAACATTTTCATCAGTATAGAATAAAATGTTATTACGAATTGTATCAGGGAATATATATGGAAACTGTGAAATATAGGAAATATTATTTGACCAGTGTACATTTTTTAGATTTGTAACTCCGTCATTAATTAATATTTCACCTTCACTTTGTTCATTAAATCCAGATAATATTGAAATTAATGAAGTTTTACCACTTCCACTTTGTCCTACAAGACAAATTTTTTCACCTTTGTTTATTGATAACGTTATATTATCAAGAATTTTTTTCTCGTCCTTTATTAAACCTATATTATTAAGTTTAATACTATCTACACTATCAATAGAAGATTTCTCAGATTTATTTTTTTCATTATCAATTATCATTCTATTAATATCTTCATAAGCCATTTGCCCATCAAGTGTTGCGTGATAATCTGTTGCAGCTTGTTTCATCGGCAGGAAAAACTCAGGTGCTATTAATAACACCGTTAATGATGGTAATAGTACTGTACTACCATCTAATAATAGTATCCCTAACCTAACAGCTAAAAGTGCAATTGCTATAGTTGTTAAGAAATCTAATGCGAAGCTATTTAAAAATGCTACACTAAGTGTTTTCATCGTACTTTGACGATATTCTCTATTTTTCTTCTCCATTATAGGTAAGTAATTTTTACTTACTCCTAAGAATTTAAGAGTTTCCACTCCTCGAATTGTATCAATAAAGTTATTAGAGAGAGCTCTATATTTTTTATACTGTCTATTTGCCATATCTCTAGCATTAATTCCTAGCAGTATCATAAAAATAACGATAACTGGGATTACAGATATTATCATTAAGGCAGATACATAATCTGTATAAAATATAAAAATAACTACTAAGGTTGGTATTATTGCTCCACGTATTTGTTTTGATACATTTAGTTCAAAATACTGTTTTACTTTTCCAATACCATCAATTGCTAAGGTTACTAATTTTCCTGATCCTTCTCTTGACGTAAAATCAGGCCCTAAATGAAAATAACTTCTTAGCAATTTTTTTCTAAGTTCTTTTTCAAATGTTATTGCATGATTTTCTGTGAAATACTGTTGTAAATGCAAGAACACTATTCTAAAAATAAAACCTATTAAAAAAAGGACACTATCTCGCACAACATTATCATAATTTTTATCAAATAACCCCACTATAGCTTTTGATAAAAAAGCAGCTTGTATAATTATACAAGCTGCTTCGAATATTGATAATATTAATAGTGTCAATGTAAGACTTTTTTTAACAGGAAGTTTTAACTTTGCTTCCTTTTTTTTCATTGACTAATACTCCAATTCATCTTCTTTAGTTAGTCGTTTTCTAAAAATAGAATAAGACCAAACTTGGTATCCTAAAACAAATGGCAATAGGAATAATGCAACTATTGTCATAAGTCTTAGTGTGTATACTCCACTAGCAGCATCATAAATAAATAGTGATTGACTAACATCATTACTGTTTATAATAGCACGTGGGAACATACCAGCGAAGACACTTAGAGTTAGGAACGCTAGAGTTCCTGATGTACTTAAGAATGCACCTAAGTCACGACCTTTGAAGTTTAAAACAAATGATAACACGAATAATGCTACCGCTACTAATGCTAATACTAAACCAACATAGTAGTTTGTTGTGAAAATATCTGTTTTAAATAATGCCCAAATTGCAAATACTAATGTTACTACTGCTGCGAATGGGAATAATAATGCTGATGTTGCACGAGCTGCATTTCTTAATTCTCCTGTAGTTTTAAGAGCTAAGAATTGCGCTCCGTGAACTAACATAAGAAGTAACATCATAATTCCACCAAGAATAGTAAACGGTGATAATAATCCTAAGAAACCATCAACTAAGTTTTTCTTAGCGTCTAGGTTTGCTCCTGTCATGAAGTTAGCTACTGCAACTCCCCATAATACTGGAGGAAGTAAGCTACCAACAAACATTGCTATATCGAATGATTTAATCCAAGCTCTATTATCTCCTAATTTACCTCTAAATTCAAATGATACGCCTCGTAAGATTAACGCTACAAGCATTAATACAAATGCGATGTAGTATCCACTGAATAATTTACCATACCAGATAGGGAACGCTGCGAACATCGCTCCACCACCTGTTAATAACCAAACTTCGTTTGCATCCCAGAAAGGACCAATTGTATTGAAGTAAACACGTTTATCTTCATCAGTTTTACCTAATACTTGAGCTAAAACCCCAACTCCGAAGTCATATCCTTCTAATACGAAGAACCCTGTAAATAGTATTGTAATAAGTAAGAACCATATATTTGGTAAAGCTACTGACCAATCCATACTATGCTACCTCCTTCACAGTTGTTTCTTTTTTGTTCATTGTATATCTAAATGCTACAAATTGTGCAATCCCTAAGATTGTATATAGCACACAGAATACTAATAGTGAGAACAGTACTGATGATGCTGAGTTTGGAGAAACTCCAGATTCAGTAGCCATTACTCCGAAGATTAAGAAAGGTTGACGACCCATCTCTGCCATAATCCAACCACAAGCAGTTGCAACTTCAGCTACTAGTAAAGTCCATGGCATAAGTCGTAAGAACCAACGTTTTTTAATTTCAGTTCTCTTGAATGCATAAATAGTACCAAGTAATGACATTAAGATTAAGATACCTACAGAACCAGACATTACTCTGAATGAGTAATAAATTGTTGGTACATCTGGTGTGTAATCAATATGTTTCCCAACTACTGGGTAGTATTTCTCATCCATTTCTTTTTGAAGTGTTTTCATACCTTTAAGGCTTCCTTCAAATTTATCATATGCTAAGAAACTTAACATACCTGGAACTTCAAGATAATGTTCTGCTTTTTGTTGTTTTTGATCAATTGTTGCTAACACTGAGAACGGTGCTGAATTTCCTGTATCTTCATATAAAGCCTCAGCAGCTGCAACTTTCATTGGATATTCTCTTACTAAATATTGCATTTGAGAATGTCCTGTTACGAATAATCCAAGTGAACCGATTAAAGCAGCTACGATAGATACTTTAAATGCTTTTCTGAACACTGCAACTTCTTGTTTACGAACCATTTTCCAAGATGCAATACCTGCAATTGTAAATGCTCCTACAGTTAACGCCATTGTTACTACGTGAGGGAATTGGTTCCATAAATATGGGTTTTTAATGATTGCTAAGAAGTCAATCATTTCTGCTTTTTTACCAATTACGTTGTTCTCAACGTATTTAACACCAACTGGGTGTTGCATGAATGAGTTAGCTGATAAAATCCAGAACGCTGACATAAGTGTTCCGATACTTACTAACCAAATACACATTGCGTGTAATTTTTTGTTAATTTTCTCCCAAGAGAAAATCCAAATACCGATAAATGTAGACTCAAGATAGAATGCAAGTAATGCTTCTATCGCAAGTGAAGGTCCAAAAACATCCCCTACAAATGAAGAATATTCAGACCAGTTCATACCAAATTGGAACTCTTGTAGGATACCTGTAACAACCCCAACAGCGAAGTTAATTAGGAATAAGTGACCAAAGAACTTCGTAATTCTCTTATAATGCTCATCGCCAGTTTTAACATAAATACTTTCAAAAATCGCGATTAAGAACACCATACCAATAGTAATCGGTACAAAGAAGAAGTGGAACACTGTTGTCGCTGCGAATTGTATCCTAGCAAGTAATAGTGGATCCAACATAGATATACCTCCTTATATGTGTTTAATTATATTTAATTGTAAATATTATATTATTATTGTATAACATAGTTATTATTATAGCAAAAGAAAAATGCTAAAAAGTAGCATTTTTACCACATTTTACCATTTTTCGTTCACATTTTGTTCACAAATCACAATGAAATCATTATTATCGCCTTGTTAAACTTTATATTTTTAAATTTTTTTCTTATTTTAATTATGAGTTACTCCCAACATTAAACTAACAATTAATATTATTAGAACCAATAAACAAATTCTTACGAATCTAAAATCTTTTTCTTCAATATAAACATAAAGTAACCCAAAGATTCTCAGTACCGGAGTTAATATTAACAGAAAGATACCAAACATTAAATACGAATGATAATTTAATGTAGTTAAACCTTTTATCATTTCTGAAAAAGTATATCTTTCAATAGTTAATACACCATCTACTCCGTGTATAAAGCTAAGTACTATACCTGTTATAATAAAGAATGAACTAATAAATACTCCAGTCTTTAAAATATTAGAAATAACGATATTTATATCTTTTTTCTTTTCCATATTAAAGTATCCCCACTCCTTTTAAGAACATATTAACTATAGTAAATAATAAGATTGGTAGAAAAATATATCTTATATATTTTGCATCTAATCTTTGCATTACCTTCGCCCCAGTTCTAGAACCTATTAAAGTTCCTATAGCTATAGGAGCTGCGATTGCTGGATTGATTGTTCCATTAAAGAAGTAAATTAAAGCACTTGCTGTTGCTGTAACCCCCATCATAAAGTTACTAGTTGCTGTACTTACTTTTATAGGTAGTTTCATATAACTATCTAATGCGACAACTTTGAACGCTCCACTACCAATCCCAAGTAATCCACTAGCGAAACCTGCTCCAAACATTACTAGTGAACCTTGAGGAACATTAGTAACATTGTATGCTACAGTTTTATCTGTTGCCTTATCATAATATGTTGAATTTAATTTATATCTATCAGCATATTTATCATTTACTACCTTTTCTTCTTCTTTTTTCACCTTAGTTATTAATCCTGTTTTCTTCAGCATACCATAAAAAGAATTCAGTAGAATTAATGAGAAAAAGATATATAGCAATTTAGAAGAGAATATTCCTGCCATAAGAGCTCCTACAACTCCTCCTGCTGTAGTGAAAACTTCTAAAAGCATACCAACTCTCATATTACTTACGTGATCTTTCACAAAAGCTATAGCTGAACCACTACTTGTCGCTATTACCGCAATGATACTTGCGCCTATTGCATATTTAATATCTATTCCAAATAAGATTGTTAAGGCAGGTGTTATTATTATTCCACCACCAAGTCCTACTAATGAGCCTAGAAATCCTGCAAGGACAGCTATTATAATAAATTGAATTATCTCAATCATAATTTCTCCTTCTAATCTTTAGAATATATTACTAATACATTTGAACTTACTTCCAACTCAATTGCTTTTTCATTAGCAAATTCGTTACTTGTTGCATTAGGACGATTTAGAGTCAAAATCAGATTTTCTACTTCGTATTTAGAATTTTTTATAGTCATTTTAGTATCTTTATATATTGGAACTATTGAGAAATACTTATACCCTTCAATTTTTTCAAAAATATTTTGTCCACTATGGGCTACCGTTATTATATTATTATCATCAATAATTTTTACTTTAACACTGTTATATTTTTCATTATTTAGAAGTAGTATATTTCCAAAAAAGTGATCAAGTCTTCTACCTGTTGCTCCGTATATATCTATTTCTTCTACCGAATCGAATAGTTCTAATATATTTTCTAAAGCAAAGTCCGCATCAGTTAAATCTTCACTATCCTTTACTCTAAAATACTTAGATTTCCCCTCTACTTCTTTTCTTTGTTCAGAAGTAATCGAATCAAAATCTCCGCAACTTAATAATGGATTTATCCCCTTATCAAGTAAGTACAATGCTCCTCTATCTACTCCACACCATAAGTCAGATGAAGGTAATTCATCTGGAAATACCCCACCTAACATTATGCTTATTTTTTTTGTATTCATTATTTTAACAACTCACCTAATGTTTTTTCTTTATCGCTTGCTCCGAATAAAAATGATCCACAAACTAATAAGTCTGCACCTTTATCACGGGAAGCTCTCGATGTTTCTACGTTTATTCCACCATCTACTTCTATTAAGAAGTTATAATTTTTTTCTTCTCTAATTTTAGCTAATTCTTCAATTTTCTCAAGCATTTCTGGAATGAACTTCTGACCACCAAAACCTGGATTAACAGTCATAATTAGAACATAATCTAATTTTGGTAATAAGTATCTAATACTTTCAAGTGGTGTTTGAGGATTTAGTACTATTCCAGCTTTTTTCCCATTATCTTTGATAACTTGAATTAATCTATCTGCATGATTTGTAGCTTCTATATGGAAAGATACCATATCACATCCTACTTTACAAAATTGTTCTACATAATTTTCTGGATTAGCAATCATTAAATGACAATCAAAAATTTTATCAGTTTTTGAACGTATTGATTGAATTATTGGAAATCCAAAAGAAATGTTAGGAACGAAATTTCCATCCATTACATCTATATGAAACATATCAATTCCGATATTTTCTAATTCTATAATATCTCTTTCTAAATTAGCAAAATCTGCTGATAAAATTGAAGGTAATATTTTCTTCATCTTATCTCTCCTTTATATATTTTCTTTTTTGATTTTGTTTTTCTGTAAATAGAATTTTATAGTCTTCATAGCGACTTTCTAGTATTTCATTATTTTCAACCGCTTCTTTGACACCACATTGAATTTCCTCCATGTGATTACACGGTTTAAATTTACAATCATAATCATGAAACTCTCTAAATAAGTATTGTAGATCTTCTTTTTCAATAAATGTAATATCTAATGATGAAAATCCTGGAGTATCCGCGATATAGAAATCATCTATCTGGTAAAATTCCGTGTGTCTAGTCGTGTGTCGGCCACGCCCTAAATGTTTCGAAATTTCTCCCGTTTCGATATCAAGGTGCTCTGCTAGTTTATTAATGAACGTAGATTTACCTGCTCCTGATTGGCCTGATATCGCTACATACTTATTAGAAATAACTTCTTTTAATTTATCGATATCTTCTTCAGAATTTGTAAATACTTGATACCCTATTTCGTAATAATAATTCATTATTTCTTTCATTTTTTCTAGTTCATCATCATTTAATAAATCTAACTTAGTAAAAATGATAATAATATCTACGTCACTATTTTCATTTAAGCAAATTGTTTTGTTCAGTAATTTACTTGAAAACTCCGGATCTTTGACAGATACTACAATAATACTATAATCTATATTCGCAACCTTAGGTCTTAGTAATTCATTTTTTCTTTCTAAAATTTCAACTACATATCCTGTATTATTATCACTTATTTGAATTTTTACATCATCACCTACTAATGGTGTGATATTCTCATTTCTGAAATTCCCTCGTGCACGACACGTAACTATTTCTCCATTACAATCCACATAATAAAATCCACTAAGTGCTTTTAAAATTTTTCCTTCTTTTGTCATGTTCCTCCTATACCTTTTTGGTATTTTTTGTAACTATTTGTTTAGTTTTTCTTTTATTTCTGCTTTAGTTTTTTCTGCTAGTCTTAACATTTCAATAGAGTGTTCTTCAGAAAGTTTTGTCATAGTGTCTCCCGACACCATTCTTGCTACTTCAGCAATTTTCTCATCTTCTGATAGTTCTCTAATTACAGTTAATGTTCTCTTATCAATTATTTCTTTACTGATTAGTAGGTTCGTGTCTGCTAAGGCTGTAGTTTGAGGTAAGTGCGAAATACAAAGTACTTGCGAACCTACACCAAGCTGATACATTTTTTCAGCCATCCTTTGGGATACTCTTCCACTTACTCCAGTATCAATTTCATCAAATATTATCGAAGTAGCTTCTATACTTCTTGAGAAAATTATTTTCAGAGCTAACATTACCCTCGAAAGTTCCCCACCTGAAGCAACTTTAGATAATGATTTTAGCGGTTCACCAAGGTTTGCACTAATTAAAATCTTAACATCGTCTTTCCCTGTTGTTGAAAAATCTTTTTCTTTAAAATCAACTTTAATTGTACTTTTTTCCATGTATAAGAATTTCAACTCATCTTGAATAAGTTTCTCAAGTTTTAATGCTGTCTCTTTTCTTATTGAACTTAACTCTTCAGCTAGAATCGTCAGTTCTTCTTCAATTTTCTTACTTTCTTCTAAGTAGTTTTCGAAGTTCTCTTCATAGTTTTCCAACTCATCTAATTCTTCTTTAATAGTTTCTGTAAAGGCAATTAGATCATTAAGTGGTTTAGAGTATTTTTTCTCTAATGTTTTTATTTTATCTAATCTATAAATTAAACGATCTAATTTTTCTTCATCGTATTCAATTACATCAGTATAACTAGAAACTTCGTATTTTAAATCATCAAGAATGTAATATAAATTTGTAATTTCTTCATACTTTTCTTCGAAGTTAGAATTATACCTAGTTAGCTCCCCTAGATTAGATCTAATTTCTGCAAGCTTCGATAATACTCCATACTCACCATCTATACCGTCTGTAATACTATGAGCAAGTGTATTTACTTTTTCAAAATTTTCTAAGTAGTCAATATCCTTTTCAAGATCTAAGTCTTCATCTTTTTTAAGTTTCATCTGGCTTAATTCTTTATACTGGAATTTTAAGAAATCAACTTTTTGAAGAACATCACTTTCTTGTTGTTTTAAGTTATCAATTTTTTCTTTGATTACTTGGTATTCTTTATATTTTTCTTTGTATTTTAAATACACAGGTTTAATTTTTTCTCTATTAAATGAATCTACCAAGTTCAGGTGATTTTTTTCTACTAATAACACTTGATTATCGTGTTGTTCATGAATATCTAATAAATGAGCAGCGACTTTTTTTAAAGTCGAAAGATTAACTATAGTTCCATTAATTCTACATACACTCTTTCCACTACTATAAATATCACGACGAACTACAATAACCTCATCTTCAAGGTCTAAATCAAGTTCATTAAAAATCTCTTTAACCTCTTTACTCTTTGGAAAATCAAATACACCTTCTACACTTGCCTTATCCTCACCGTAACGAATATAAGACGTTGATGTTCTTTGACCAGATAGCTGCGAAATTGCCGCTAGAATCATTGATTTTCCTGCACCAGTTTCTCCACTTAAGACAGTTAAACCATTTTTAAGTTCTATAGTAGCTTTTTCAATTATTCCGAATTGCTTAATATTTAACTGAATTAACATTGGTTCCTCCTCTATTTAAAGTGATTATGAGCATTATTTACAATATGCTCTATATTGATTTTACTATTTTCCACTTCTTTATCAGCATTGAATTTAAGAAGCATTAAGAATTCGATATTCCCTTCTCCACCTGTTATTGGAGAATATGATAGATTTGTCATACTGAATCCAACGCTGTTCGCTAGTAGTAATACTTTTTCTACTACTTCTAGCTGAACTTTTTTATCTCGAACGATTCCACCTTTTCCTACCTTATCTTTTCCAGCTTCAAATTGTGGCTTTACTAGTGCACAAACTTCCCCACCATCTTTTATAATTTCAGCAAGATTTGGTAGTATTAATGATAATGAAATAAATGAAACGTCAATTGAAGCAATATCAATTTCATAAACATCAAAATCTTCTTTTACAGAATGTCTGAAGTTTGTTTGTTCCATTACTTTTACACGTTCATCATTACGTAGTTTCCACACAAGTTGATTAGTACCAACATCTAGCGCATATACAAACTTCGCTCCGTTTTGTAACGCACAGTCTGTAAATCCTCCAGTTGATGAACCGATATCAATCATTACTTTATCTTTAACGTCAAAGTTTAACTCATTAATTGCTTTTTCTAATTTAAGTCCTCCACGACTTACATAAGGCATCTGTTTACCTTTAATTCTAAGTTCAGCAGTTGATTCAACCTTTTCCCCTGCTTTATCAATTCTAATATTATCATTATAAACTATACCAGCCATAATAGCTCGTTTTGCTTTTTCTCTTGATTCAAATAATCCTTGACTTACGCAAAGGACATCTGCTCTTTCTTTTGCCATAGTTACCTCTTTTTTATTTACTAAGTGTGCATTTCAAAATAAATATTAATTTTAAAATTGGCACAGTCTTTCCTTTTAATTTTACCATATTAATCGTATTTTATCTATGAGAATGGCACGTTTATATATACTTTATATCTAAATTTAAATAATATTCCTCTTTGTTATTGGTTGATATTTTATAGCCTAACAAAAATAAGAGCAACCTAAAGAAAATTTTCCTATTAGGTCGCCCTTTGTATTAATATTCTATTTTACTTTTTTTATGTTCCAAATATCTTTAGCATATTCAGCTACAGATCTATCTGCAGAGAAGATACCAGCATTAGCTGTATTTACTAAGCTCATTTGTCCCCATTTTTCTTTGTCTTTATAAGTTTCGGCAACTTTTTCTTGAGCTGCAACATAACTTTCAAAGTCAGCTAGACACATATAGTTATCTTGAGTTAATAAGTAGTCTACGATAAAGTTGAAGTTCATACCACCTACAGTCATAGTTCTAATAAAATCTAATGTTTCTTTAATTTTTAATGAATTGTTGTAGTATTCCCAAGGTTTATATCCATGTGCATATAACGCATCTACTTCTGGTGTTTCTAAACCAAAGATAAAGATATTGTCATCTCCTACCGCTTCATGAATCTCTACATTAGCTCCATCAAGTGTTCCTAATGTTAGAGCTCCATTTAGCATTAGTTTCATATTTCCTGTTCCACTTGCTTCTTTTCCGGCTTGTGAAATTTGTTCACTAATATCAGCCGCTGGAATAATTTTTTCTGCAAGTGTTACTTTGTAATCTGGTAAGAATACAACTTTGATGTATTCACGCACTAATTCATCACATTCTATCATTTGCGAGATTGAGTGGATAAATTTGATTATATTTTTAGCCATTTGGTATCCAGACGATGCTTTTGCAGCAAAAATAAACGTTCTTGGTACCGGGCGTAATCCGTTATATTTAATTTCTCTATATAAGTATACGATGTGTAATGCATTAAGTAATTGACGTTTATATTCGTGAAGTCTCTTAACTTGTACATCAAAGATAGATTCTGGATTTACAGTTATTCCTGTTGTATTTTGAATGTAAGTAGCAAGTTGTTCTTTTTTAATTTTTTTAATTTCTTGAAGTTTAGCAACAACTTTTTTGTCATTTTTATAATCATTTAATTTACTGATTTTAGATAAATCTTTAACGAAGTCATCACCGATTAATTCTTTTAGATATGATGCTAGTTCAGGGTTTGCCTGTCCTAACCATCTACGGTGAGCTATACCGTTGGTTACATTTCCGAATTTAGTTGGATACAATTCGTTAAATGCTCTAAACGTAGAATCTACAAGAATATCACTGTGTAGTTTTGATACACCATTAACATTATGGCTTCCTACGATTGATAAGTTAGCCATTCTAATCTGATTATCATATATAATTGCAGTCTCAGCTAATGTATATTCTTTTCCTTGATCTATTACCCATTGACAGAATCGTTTATTAATTTCTTCAATAATTGAGTAAATACGTGGTAATAATGGTTTAAATAAATCTACAGACCATTTTTCTAATGCCTCTGCCATAATTGTATGGTTAGTGTAGGCGAAAGTTTTAGTTGTAATTTCCCATGCTTTGTCCCAAGAATATCCGTATTCATCTAATAATAATCTCATTAGTTCTGGAACTCCCATCGCTGGGTGAGTATCATTAATGTGTAAAGCAACATGTTCACTTAAGTTTTCTAATGTTCCGAATTCATTGTAATGATTTTTCACTAATTGTTGCAATGAAGCACTAATAAAGAAGTATTGTTGTTTAATACGTAATTCTTTACCTTCATTTGTGCTATCTGCTGGATATAATAATTTAGAAATTGATGAAGCTATTGCTTCTGCTTCTGAAGATTTCGAATATTCTCCACGTTCAAACAATTTCATATTAAATCCAGTTTTTGCTTTTGCTTCCCATAAACGTAAGGTATTTACAGTTTTTGTTTTATATCCTGAAATTAATAAATCATATGGCTCAGCTTGAATTGAAGTATAATCTTTGTGCTCCACAGCAAATCCATTTTCTGTCATTTTTTCTTCAACATGTCCATAGAACCTAACTTCAATTTCTTCATCATTTCTATAAACAAGACCATATTTCCCTAGGTCTAGCCAATAATCAGGAAACTCCTGTTGCCAACCATTGTTAATAACTTGTTTGAAGATACCATATTCATAAAGAATAGAAAAACCTGTTACTGGATAATCACTACTTGTTAAAGCATCTAAATAACATGAAGCAAGACGTCCAAGACCACCATTTCCTAGACCTGGATCTGGTTCGATATCATAAATTTCATCTAAATCAAAGTTATTGTCAGAAAGGTATTCTTTGATTTCTTTTTCTACTCCAAGATTAAATAAATTGTTTCTTAAAGTTCTACCTACAAGAAACTCCATTGACATGTAGTAAGCACGTTTTTGCTTTGTTTTCTTTAATTCTTGTTCATACGCAAATTTTTTCTCAGATAATTTTTCTCTAACAGTACTCATTAACGCTTCATAAACTTGACGTTTACTCGCTGATTTTATTGTAATCCCAAATTGTCTTTTTAAATATTTTTCTATTCTGTGTTCTAACTCTTGTTGTTTCATTAGTCTCTCCTATAATCTATCTCGTTAGATGATTTCATTGTACATATTTATATATTGTAGTGCCGATTTTTTCCAACTTACATCTTGTTGAATTGCATTTTTCATAATTTTATTCCAAATATGACGTTCTTGATAATAACAATACGTTGCTCTATAAACCGCATCTAACATATCATATGCATCAAAACTTTCAAATGTAAATCCTGTTCCATTTTTACCATCGAATGGTTCAACTGTATCTCTCAACCCTCCAACTCTGTGAACAATTGGTATAGTAGCATATCTCATTGAAATAAGTTGAGATAAACCACAAGGTTCAGTTTTAGATGGCATTAAAAACATATCACACGAGCTATATACTTTTGATGATACTTCTGATGAGAACATAATTAAACTTCTTACTTTATCATGACGACGATATTCTAATGAACGAAGTGCATCTTCGTAATGACGATCACCTGTTCCTAAAATCACAAGTTGAGCACCTGTTTTTAAGATTTCATCAGCAACATGAAGAACTAAGTCAATTCCTTTTTGGTGAGTTAATCTAGTAACCATTCCAATCATAGGGATATTTTCATTTACTTCTAGCGCTAACTCTTCTTGGAATTTTAATTTGTTCTCTACTTTATTTTTTAATGTTTTAACATCAAAGTTTTTATAAATGTTTTTATCAGTTTTTGAATTAAACTTATCAATATCTAAACCATTAATTATACCGTGAAGTTTACCTTGTTCTACTCTTAGTATATCATCTAAACCATATGAGAAGTATGGGTCTAATATTTCATGTGCATAAGTTTCACTTACCGTATTTATTCTATCGGCTAATTGAATAGCACCTTTCAATAGATTTAAATCACCTTTATAAATTAAAGCATCAAAGTATTTATTGTCTAAACCGAATAAATTCCCCATTTCATACGGGTTAAATTTCCCTTGAAATTCGATATTGTGGATAGATATTACACTTTTAATGTTTTGATAAAAACCTTCCCCTCTTGACTTAATATCATCTAAGTAAATTACAGATAAAGCTGCATGCCAGTCGTTAGCATTAACTATATCTGGTTTATAGTCAATATGAGGTAATATTTCTAATGCAGCTTTTGAAAAGAATGCAAATCTTTCACCATCATCATCTTGACCATATACACTATCTCTATTAAAATATTGTTCATTATCGATAAAATAATAAGTTACTCCATTTACTTGCGTCTCAAAAATTCCGCAATAAACTGTTCTCCACCCTAAATTAATAAAAATATGTTGTTTATATTTTAAATCGTACTTTTGTCTATCTATTGAAGAATACAAAGGTAGTACGACCCTTGCTTCTACATTTTCATCTTGAAGTGCTTTAGGTAATGAACCTATAACATCTCCTAGTCCTCCAACCTTTACAAATGGTGCCGCTTCAGCTGCCACGAATAATATTTTCATTATTGTTCTCCTTATTCGTTATTTATTTCATACTAAAAGGGTTAGTTTTAGATGTAGTATATCTGTTTATTATACTCCTTTTCCTCCCGAAAATCGAAGGTTTTACAAATATCTCCCACATTTTATTCTAACCCATATTTTATTATACTACTTTATTTTTTTCTACGATAACTTGACAATTTTCAGTTCCTTTTAATTCTACTCTTTCTGAAACTGTTGCTGATTTATCTAAAATTACATAATCTAAGTAAGCTGATTTTTTAATAACACTATTAGGCATTATTATAGAATTTTTAATGACTGCACCTTCTTCTATTACAACGTCCCTAAATAAAATACTGTTTTCAACTATACCATTAATTTCACAACCATCACCTAAAATAGAATTTTTAACAATTGCACCTTCTCCATAATTAGTTGGTACACTATCTTGCACTCTGGTTAAAATATCAGTACCCGATAGGAATAATTCATTCATTTTATTAGGATCTAGTAAATCTCTATTAAAGTCATAAAATTCTTGAACACTATTAATTGTTCTTGTATAATTTTTAATTTCATATCCATAAACATTTAATCTGTGGAAATTTTTAGTTATAAAATCTAATAATATATCTTGCCATCCATATGTCATACCTTTTTTTACAAGTTCTTTAAACATATCTTTAGACATTATATATATCTTAACTTGAGTAGGACAAACCTGATCATATCCATCATAATGATATAAACTATCGTAGACTCTATTTTTATCATCAAAAATAATTTGTGATTCACGTTGTTGTGGTTTTCTATACATATAAGCTAACGTAATATCAGCGTTTGTAGATTTATGGTAATTCACCATTTCTTTAAAATCAATATTCCCAACAATATTTCCATCCGCTAAAATACAATATTCTTCTAATAATGTATCTGCATATTTTGCCGCATCTCCCAATGCTTCAATTTTATTTTGTGCAACTCTATTTGATTGATGATTCGACATCGGAGTTATAAATTTCAACCCGCTATTTTTTCTGTTTAAATCCCAGTCTTTCCCCCAACTTAAGTGGTCCATTAACGACTTATAATGGTGATTTGTCACTACTGCTATATTAGATATCTCAGCTTTAACTAAAGAAGATAACATGAAATCAACCATTCTATATCTTGACGCAACCGCTAAAGATGCTAATGTTCTATTTCTTACTAATCCTTGCAGATCATCGTTACGATAGTTATCCGCAAATAAAATACAAAACGCATTTACCATATTATATTCCCTCTACTTTCCTATTCTCATTTACAACTTCATCCCTACCGATTACAGTTATTTGTTCTTTTCCTAGAACAATTTCTCTATTACCTACTTCTACATTCTCTTTAACTACTGAACCTTCTGCAATAATTGAATTGTAGACTTTAGCCCCTTTTTCAATAACTGCGCCTTTCATGATAATACTTCCCACTACTTCAGCACCTTCTTCGATTCTAACTCCTGAAGAAATTATAGATTCTGAAATAGTTCCATATACAGTAGTTCCATCTGAAATCATAGAATTTTTAACATTAGCACTATGTCCCAAATATTGTGGCATTGCTCCTTCATGTCGATAATAAATTCTCCATAATTTATCATCAATATTGAAGTTTTCTTTGTTTTTTATTAGGTCCATATTAGCTTCCCATAAGCTTTCAATTGTACCTACATCTTTCCAGTATCCGTAAAATGGATAAGCATAGATATTTTTACCTTCATTTAACATCATTGGAATGATATTTTTACCGAAGTCTTTGTCACTATCAGGGTTTTCTTCGTCACGAATTAAGTATTCTCTTAATTGTTGCCAACTGAAAATATAGATTCCCATTGATGCCTTAGTTGAGATTGGATTTTCTGGTTTTTCTAGAAATTCAGTTACTTTAAGATCTGAGTTTGTATTTAATATTCCAAATCGACTAGCTTCTTCAATTGGAACATTAATGTGTGCGATTGTTAAATCTGCACCTTTTTCTTTGTGGAAATCTAACATCTCTTTATAGTTCATTTTGTAAATGTGATCTCCTGATAAAATAAGGACATATTCTGGATTATATTGCTCTATATATTTAATATTTTGGTATATTGCATTAGCAGTTCCTTTATACCACTCTCCAGTTTTCCCTGCAGTATAAGGTGGTAAAATAGATAATCCTCCATCCATTCTATCTAAATCCCATGGTTGACCATTTCCCATGTATGAGTTAAGCTCCAAAGGCATAAACTGTGTTAGTACCCCTACAGTTGAAATTCCAGAGTTAGCACAATTAGAAAGTGGAAAATCTATAATTCTATATTTTCCCCCAAAAGGTACAGCCGGTTTAGCCATATCTTTTGTTAATACTTGTAATCTTGTACCTTGTCCTCCTGCTAGTAGCATAGCTACAACTTCTTTTTTTCGTGCCATTAAGTTGACCCCCTTCTTCAAAACTTGTTATTTCTTTTCTATATACATTGTCGCATAAGGCGGAATGTTTAAACTCAACGTATATTTAAATTCATTTTTTTCTTTATTAATTGTTTTAAGATTTCTATTCGATACTGCAATACCATCGTATTTTTTAGCATCAGAATTTAGCGCAATCTTATAGCTTCCCCAAGTATCTACCCCAATTTCATAATTTTTCAATACTTGATTTGAGAAATTACTAACTACTAAGACTTCTTTACCTGATCTATCTTTACGAGAAAAAGCAAAAACATTGTTATTATTATCATCTACAACATGCCATCTAAAGCCATCCCAATCACTATCATTTTCCCATAGTGCTGGCGTAGTCTTATAATACTTATTAAGTTCTTTTACATATCTGTGTGTGAATACATGCTTAGGATATAACATTAATAACCAATCAAGTTCTCTTTCTTCATCCCATTCGATAAATTGAGCAATATCAATTCCCATAAATGTTAATTTTTTCCCCGGATGTGCATACATGTATCCTAAAAATGCTTTTAAATTTGCAAATTTTTCTTCGTATGGAACAGGACTCTTATCTAAAAGAGATTTTTTCCCATGAACTACTTCATCATGTGAGATTGGAAGAATAAAATTTTCAGAGAATGCATAATGCATTGAAAATGTAAATTTGTTGTGTACTCCTTTTCTAAAGAAAGGATCTGTTTCTAAATAATCAAGGCTGTCATTCATCCATCCCATATTCCATTTGAAGTCGAATCCTAAACCACCATGCTCAACAGCAGCCGTTACTTTTGGATAACTAGTTGATTCTTCTGCTATCATACTTACACCTGGATAATTTTCTTTTATATATAAATTAAGATTTTTCAGAAAATCTATTGCTTCTAAATTCTCAAATCCACCATAAATATTTCGTGCCGACTTATCTTCATCACGGCAGTAATTTAGAAAAATCATAGAACTAACAGCATCGACTCTGATTCCGTCTATGTGATAATCTTCAATCCATGATACTGCACTTGATGTTAAAAATGACTTAATCTCATTGCGACCATAGTCAAATACTCTAGTTCCCCAACCTTCATGTTCCATTTTTCTCGTATCAGAATATTCATAACATGGTGTTCCATCAAATTCATATAATCCATGAGCATCTTTTGTAAAGTGTCCTGGAACCCAATCTAGTATTACCCCAATATTATTTTGATGACAAATATCAACAAAATACATAAAATCTTCCGGTGTTCCATATCTTGATGTAGGAGAGAAATAACCTGTGGCTTGATATCCCCATGATTTATCATATGGATATTCTGTAACTGGTAATAACTCAATGTGAGTATAATTCATTTCTTTTACATATTCTACCAGACTATGTGCTAATTCCCTATAACTTAGTTCTTTTCCCTCTTCATTATGTTTCCAAGATCCAAGATGTACTTCATAAATATTCATAGGCTGATGATAAGGTACCGTTCTATTATCCATCCACTTTTTGTCTTTCCATTTATATTCTGGTAAAGTATAAACTTTTGATGCTGTTAACGGTCTAGTCTCAGCATGCTTAGCGTAGGGATCTGCCTTCCATAGTTCAACCCCACTATGTGTCACAATTACATATTTATAGGCATCAAACTCGCTAACGCCTGGAACTTGAATTTCATAGATTCCTCTATCATTTATTTTTTTCATTTCATATGTATGTGGATACCAAGAACAAAACTCACCTGTTACAAAAACTCTTTTCGCGTTTGGGGCCCATACTCTAAAAGTACAAGAATCCCCATCTAAAAACGATCCTAAAAATTTATGGCTATGGTAATTAGTTCCTTCATGGAATAAATATTCGGCCATATTATTATTCACTAAATAACCCCCTCCTCTACAAAAGTAAACGTTTTCTTTAACTTTTAAAAAATTTTAATTTTATAAAAATTTCATAAAAAATAGTTTAAATTAACACTAATTTTTTCTTTATTTTTTATACCTATAGTATAACATATGAAAGCTTTTATGTAAATGTTTTCTTTACCATTTCGTTACAAATTATTATCTCGAATTTAATGCTTTAATACTAATCAAATTCTATTTTTTTAAATATTAACATTTACTTTTAAAAATATTTGTATTAAAATTAAGTTGGTTATTTTTGTAAAACAAATTGATAATGCAAATTTTATGTTTCGGAGAAGAAAAAATGATTAAATTTAATCCTATAAAAAATAAATTTCCTAAAGGAGCAATAAACAATAAAGAAAGTTTTTATTTTGAGGTACTAATTAAAGATGATTTCTATTTTAATGATTTCAAAATTATTATAAAAAATGAATTTTCTGGTGATATTATTTCTAAAAGTTTGAAATTTAAAGAAAAGACTGAAAATAATTATTCCAAATATTTCGTAGAGTTTGATTCTTTTAATATCGGCCTATACTTTTATCACTTTGAAGTGCATTTTGATAGTTTTAATGTGTATTTAAAAAATGATAGATTAAACTCTAAGTTAGTCAACAGTAATGATGACTTACCTGACTGGCAACTTACAGTCTATGATGCAAACTTCACTACACCAGATTGGTACAAAGGTTCAATTATGTATCAAATCTTCCCAGATAGATTTAAACGAAGTGATAAATATACCGCAACAGTAGCAAAGAATGAAAATGTAAGAATTAGACATGAAAATTGGGATAGTATTCCTCACTCATCTATTACTCATGATAATTATGGCGCTAAAGATTTCTTAATGGGGAATCTATTAGGGATAGAGGAAGAAAAAGAATACTTTAAAAAATTAAATATAGAAAGTATTTATTTAAATCCTATTGTTGAGAGTCCTGAGAATCACCGATACTCTACTGCTGATTATTTTAATGTTGATCCGTATTTTGGAACTAATGAGCAATTCGAAAAATTCTGTAATGATTTCAAAAAAGATAATATTAAAATTATTCTAGATGGTGTTTTTAGCCACACAGGTTCTGACAGTATTTATTTCAATCGATATAGCAATTATGACAGTATTGGAGCTTATAACTCTCAAAATTCACCATACTATTCTTGGTTTAATTTTATTAATTTCCCTAACGAATATCACTCTTGGTGGGGATTTGACAATTTACCTACAGTTGTAAAAGAAAACAAAGAATATAGTGATTTCATCAATAATAAAGATACTGGTGTTGTTAACTTTTGGCAAAAATTAGGAATTGCTGGATGGCGCCTTGATGTTGCAGATGAATTTCCTGATGAATTCTTAGATAGAATTCGCGAAAGTGCAAAATACTATGATAAAGATTCCCTAATTATCGGAGAAGTTTGGGAAGATGCAACTAATAAAATTTCATACAATACACGACGACGATATTTCTTAGGTGATCAGCTAGATAGTGTTATGAACTATCCATGGAAAAATGCTATTATTAATTTCGTAAAATATAAAAATGCAGATGATTTTACCCTTGAAATACTAAAATTGGTAGAAAACTATCCTCGTCCTGCCCTTGATGCGGTGATGAATTTACTTGGAAGTCATGATACAGAGCGTGTTCTTACAATGTTGGCATTTAACAATCCAGAAGATGTACCTGTTCATGAACGTCCAACATATAAAATGTCAAAAGAACAATATAGCGAAGCTAAAAATCTATTAAAATTTGCTAGTTTCATACAATTTACATTACCTGGTGTTCCTTGTATTTACTATGGTGATGAAATTGGTATGTATGGATTTAGAGATCCATATAATCGACTAGGATTTTCTCATAATAATAAAGATGAAGATTTATTAAATCATTATATCGAATTGTCAAAATTTAGAAATGAAAATAAAAATGATTTTATTACAAATTTTGAATTTATTTATACTAATGAAAAATGTGTTGCTTACAAACGTAATAACATTCTTTGTATAATAAACCTAGATTCTAAGGCTCACTTTATCGAAGATTATTCTGGTGAAAAAATATTTGGAAACAATGGAATTTATTCAACACCATATGGTACTGTTGTAGCTCCTAATAGCTATATAGCTATAAAAGTTAAATAAAACAAATTAAGGGGCTGACCCAAAAGTCATAAAATTTAACAAAGTGTCTATGAGAACTCATAGACGCAGTGATTTATTGATATCTAAAGTCGCTTTATAAAAGCTTTTTAGATATCTAATAAACTGTGCGGGGGTGACTCGACAAAATCGATTTTGATATGTACCCCTTTTACTGGACAACCAGTGAAAGGGGTATTTTTTATGCGTTA
>NZ_CAUTDQ010000031.1:0-23431 GCF_963537375.1 uncultured Gemella sp. | reverse complement strand
CCAGAATTCTGGGTACATATCATTTCTACGAAATCACGATTTTTGAGTCACTCCCTTCTTATTGCTAATTATTTTTATTTTAAGTGTTTAACCCTTGCTACGATTTCTTTATGACGGCCTTTAATCATCGGTCTAGCTTGTGGGTTACCTAAATAACCACATGTTCTTTTAACAACATCACAGCTTTTCGGATCTCTATTTCCACACTCAGGACATTTGAAACCTTTCTTAGTTGGTTCAAATTCTCCCTCATAACCACATTTATAACAGCGATCAATCGGCGTATTTGTTCCGAGATATCCTACTTTATCATACGCAAAATCCCAAACTGCTTCTAGTGCCTTAGGATTTTGTTTTAGCACCGGATATTCACAATAATGGATAAATCCACCACTAGCATAGTATGGGTAATCTTTCTCAAAATCTAGTTTCTCAAAAGGAGTCGGATTTTTTCTAACATCATAGTGGTACGAATTAGTATAATATTCTTTATCAGTTATATTCTCTACAATACCGAACTTCTCAGTATCCATACGACAGAATCTATCAGTTAAAGATTCACTAGGTGTTGAATAAATACTATACCAATAATCACCTTCTTCAGTCCATTTATCTACACATTCTTTCATATAACGCATAATGTCTAATGTGAATTCCTTCGCTTCAGGATTTTTCTCCCAGTCACCACCATAAAATACACTCGCAACCTCATATAATCCAATATAACCTAGTGATAATGTAGAACGTTTATTATCAAAAAGTTGTTTCACCCTATCGTCAGGTTTAAGTCGTTTTCCAAATGCTCCGTGCATATAAAGAATTGGTGCATTTTGAGGTTTTGCTTCACCACAACGTTTCGCTCTGTAATCTAGTGCATCTTTGCAAATAGCTAATCTTTCTTTAAAGATTTCCCAAAATTCATCTTTACTACCCTTAGATTCTAATGCTATTCTAGGAAGATTTAAAGTTACTACGCCAAGGTTCATACGACCACTTTCCACAAGCTCGCCTTGTTCATTTCTCCATGCAGGTAAAAATGATCTACATCCCATAGGAGTTTTACAGCTTCCTGTTATCTTCGTAATTGTATCATACATCAAAACATCTGGATACATTCTTTGAGTTGCACATGATAATGCTAGTTCTTTTACATCATAGTTTGGATCTGTTGGTTTTAAGTTCAATCCATCTTTAATAACAAAAATCAACTTAGGAAAAATCGCTGTTCTTTTTTCTTTTCCTAAACCATCTATTCTAACTTGCAGAATTGCTTTTTGTATTTCTTTTTCAAAATATCCCTCACCTAGACCAAAACCTAAAGAAGTAAATGGTGTTTGCCCTTGTGATGAATATAAAGTATTTATTTCATATTCTAAAGACTGCATCGCATCGAAAATATCTTTTTTAGTTTTTTTATCTGCAAAAGCTTTTTGTTTTTCTTCGTCATCGATCCACTCTTGAGCCATTTTTAAATTCTTCTCATAATTTAATTTAGCAAAAGGAGCAAGTACCTCATCTATTCTATCAGCACTACATCCACCGTATTGACTTGATGCCACATTAGCTATTATTTGAGCCATTTGAGCTGTTGCTGTTTGAACACTTTTCGGGCTATCTACGTCTGCATTTCCTATTTTGAATCCTTTTGTTAACATTTCTTTGAAATCAATCAAACAACAGTTTGTTAAAGGTTGATACGGAGAATAATCTAAATCATGGTAGTGAATATCTCCTTTTTGATGCGCATTAGCTACATGTTTTGGCAACATTTTAAGACCTATCGCCTTTGCCACAATACCACTTGTTAAATCTCTATGAGTATTAAATACTAAACTGTCTTTATTGGCATTCTCATTAACTACATTTTCATCACGATTAACTAGTTTTTCAATAGCTACATTAATATCAAGGCTACGTTCACGTTCAATATCCCTCATACTTCTATAGCTAACATACTCTTCATATATTGCTTCTTCTCCCAAAGTAAGTAGCGTATGTTCAACAATATTTTGAAGTTCATAAATTTTAATATTATCTTTAAATCTATTCCCTATTTCAATAATAACATTATCAACAATCCCATCAATATTAACGCTATGATTTTTTCCGAATACAGAGTGAATTGCTTTTTCTATCGCTTTATAAATTTTTTCAGCATCAAATTTAACTATTCTTCCATCTCTCTTTATTACAAGTAGATTATTTGTTAAACTATCAACCTTGGCTTGTGTGTATGAATATAAATTATTGTTATGCATGTTATCCCCCATTTCTCTTTTAAATTTCTATATTATAAAAACATTATAATACTATCTTATCTCAAAAATTATCTACTGTCTATAACGGATATTTCCCGGAAATTCAGAAACCTTATTACATAGCCTTTAAGGAGATTTGTGAATTTTTTTAGCTTTACTGTTTTCTCCCTTCAAACTTAAAAACATTGTTCTATCAATGATTATAAAGGTTTACATATACTTCTGTATTAAGATTCTTCTTGTTTAATTTATGATACAGTTTCTACAATCTCTACTTAATAACAATTAAAAATGACATTTAAAAAGTTCACTTATGACCAAGAAATTTATTTTTTTTATCACTTAAACTATATTTTAATAATGTGATTTATGATAAAATTGTATTAAAGAACAAAGTGAGATAAATATATGAAAAAAACACAAATTGAAAAATTAACAGATCAGTTATTTTCTATGGAGAATAACAACTCATTATTAATAAACGAATTAGAACCATATGTAGAATTATTCATGCACTATGAGTGCGCAATGCTTGAAATAGAAACCAAACTTAATGTATTCGATAAAGAGTTTTCTCTTCACGGAGAGAGCAACCCTATTGAATCAGTAACTACTAGATTAAAAACTCCAGTTAGTTTAATGAACAAACTAAAACGGCTGAACCTACCTTTTGATATTGATACTATAAAAAACAATATTTACGACGTCGCAGGAGTACGTGTAATATGCTCATTTAAAAATGATGTTTACAAGTTAGTAGATGCTCTTAAACAACAAGACGATTTAACGGTAATTGCCGAGAAAGACTATATTAAAAATTATAAGGATAATGGTTATAGAAGCTATCACCTTATTGTAAAAGTTCCTATTTTCTTGTCTGATAAAGTTGAACATGTTGCTGTTGAAGTTCAATTTAGAACTATAGCAATGGATTTCTGGGCAAGTTTAGAACACAAACTTCGATACAAGAAAAATCTTAGTGAGGAAAAAGAGAAAGAAATTGAACGACGCCTACTACTCTGTGCTGAAATAAGTGCCAAGTTAGACAATCAAATGCAAAAGGTTAAAGAAATTATAGAAGATGATTCACAATTTCTATAAGAATAAACCTCTAATATTAGGTAAAAATCCTATATTAGAGGTTTATTTTGTTCATATAACCTATTTTTCTAAACTATGTTTCATAGAATAACTAAAGTAAATCACTAAACTAATTACAGATCCTACTCCTAATAACATTAAATCAAAAGTTCTCATAGTAGGTTTCAAAGTTTTTTTATCACTTCCATGAAGTATTGTTTCCAATAGTTTTTCCTAAGAACCTACATCAATCTCCCCTCCCATTATTCATTCAATCTACTTTTTTTATTTCTTCTTTTAAACTCATACTTCTATATTTTAAAAAAAAGTGGAAATAACTTCACAATATTAAAAAAATTATAACTTCGTGAATTTATAATAATCCCATTACTAAATTACTTCTCATAGTTCTCTAGAAATCTAATAATTCTCTATCTTATTATTAATAAACTATTCATAACCACAGTTACTAAAATCCTAACTATTTAGTAATTCTAATCTCTTCAATTAACACCTTAAAAGTTATTTTCACTTGAGTATATAATATCTTCCTTTTTAAGATTCTATTAATAACAATTTTACCCTTTTTTTCTTATTTTGAAATGTATCTTGCTTCTTTTAGAATTTCTTTTGCACTTGCTTTCTTAGAAGAGTCTACTAGAACTATTGGTCCTGTGCATCCCATTCCACTCTTTGCATAGATACCATGTCTCCATAATAATTTCGTAGCATCTTCAAGATCCAATATGTCTACTCCTGATATTTGTGAAGTTACTACTTCTTTCTCAGGTACTTTTACTTCCTCAGTATTTAACCCTTTTTTTAACTTTTAATTTTGAAATTAGTTCCCCCCTTAAGATATCTATATAACTCATATCTAAATACTCAATTTCTATATTTTTTAAGTTTTCCTCAATAAATTTTAGATTGTTAGTTATTAGCTTCATGTTACTTCTCCTAAAAAATAAAAAACAGAAAGAAAGTTAACTTTCTCCCTGTTGTCTTGCTTCAGAGTTTTGTCCTAGTATGGTCTTTTCACTTGAGAATTTCATTAATATTTTCCAAATATTAACTTGTACCTTCGGTATCTTTCGTCCTCTCCCACACTACTCTCACAGTATATTTCCTTATATTTTTATTTTATACTATTACTTAGATAAATTAAGACGTTTTCTTAAACAGAATAATTGCTTCTCTAAAATATCTTAGCATAAAGATTTACATAAAATATAATTAATTTTTAAGAACATGCATTTTTTAAGCTTTTGTGTTTTAAAATATAAAAAATATATTTATTTTTTTGATATACTATTTTTATAAAGTTAATGAATTAATAATGTTGAAATAATAGTGTATATAATTTATCTAAATGCATGCTAAAACATATAAATATGAAAATAATTCGAATATTTTTCCAAACATCTGAAAATTTCCATTGAAAAATATTGCTATTTTCGTTATACTTAATTTACTACAAAGTAAGTAAATTTATTTTATAAAGGAGGAGTATTATGAATAATACTCAAAAAAGTTTAGTAGCTATTCTTATTTGTTACTTTTCCTGGGGACTCTTTCCTATATATTTTAAACTACTAAAAGACATAGGTGCATATGAAGTTCTAGCAATGCGTATTCTATGTTCATTTATTTTTATGATTTTAGTAGTAGGAATTGCTAAAAATAAGAAAACTATTTTTGAAGAAATAAAAAAAATTTGGAACAACAAAAAAAGTTTTTTACTACTTGTGCTAGCTTCGTTTTTAATTACTGGAAACTGGCTAACATACATTATCGCAGTAAATACTAACCACGTATTAGAAGCAAGCTTTGGATACTACTTAAATCCAATCGTTACAATCATCTTAGCTGTAGTATTTTTAAAAGAAAAACTAACTCGTACACAAACTATAGCTTGTCTTTTTGTTGGAGGTTCCCTATTATATTTATTTATCTCTTTAGGGTCTCTACCATGGATATCTATCATTCTTGCATTTACATTTGGACTTTATAGTCTATGTAAAAAGAAAATTGTACTTAGTCCTAAAGCTAGTCTATTAATTGAAACTGCAATAGTTTCTCCAATAGCATTAGTATATATGGGATATTTATCATCAATCAATTCAATCACATTCCATACCTTTGGAACCGATACATTGATTTATTCACTACTATCTGGGGTAATTACAGCCGTGCCTCTAATGTTATTCGCTAAAGGAGCAACAGCTATACCTCTATATATTCTTGGTATCTTACAATATTTACCACCTACAATGCAATTTTTCATAGGAATTTTTGTTTACGGGGAAGAATTAAGTGTTCAAAAATTAATATCATTCTCAATAATTTGGGTGGCAGTTGCAGTCTTCTGTTATTCTGCAATAGTATCAATGAAAAAACAAAATTTAGTTAGTGAAAGTCATAAAAAATAAAAATTTCTGAAACACAAAAAGCGAAGTTTGATTTCTCAAACCTCGCTTTTTACTTTTATATTAAGCTGCTTTTTTAAGCCCTTTTCGTAACATGTCAAATCCTGTAATTACTACTACTACGATAATTAGCCATAACAAACTATTTAATGATAAAGAAGTAATGAATTGGTATCCAACAATTACCCCAATAACACCTCCTATAGTCAATCCTATAGTACCTTTTCTTGGGTATAATCCTTCTTTAATAAACTTAGGTGATCCAATCGCCATTAGTGCCGCACAAGATCCCATCATAATTGGGAATGCTGCTTTTGGATCCATTCCTAATAATGAAACCATAGCTAAGCATGGTGCATAAAGCCCAACACCTGCCATCATCAATGCTCCAAAGATAAAGTTACCTACAACACCTACTACAAGAGCAATCCCTGTTAAGTGTAATGCAGTATTATTAGCACCAAGAAGCGCTAACCATCCCATTTTACTAGCAAACATCAATCCTGCAGTAATAAGTAATGCAAATCCCATTACAACTTGAATTTTTTTCTCTGGTAATTTCGTTACTATACGACCACCAATTAAAGCTCCTACAACAGCTGCAACAATCATTGATAATAAAGTAACAGCATCAACTTTTACAGATTGAATAAATAAGAATGCTTCGATTAATACTGGAATAGTGTGACCGATATTTAACGTCCCTGGTAATAATCTGTCATTTTTAATAAATCCTGTTACTTTTGCTAATAATGTTGTTGGTGCAAAACTACCAATACCTAATGTATCCATGAAGTCTGTAACGAAACCAATTACAAATCCAACGATTGGATTAGAATCTTCGCCTACTTCACCTTTATTTTTAATAATATCTAACGCCCACATCACTATGAAATATAGTGCTGACAGCCCTAGTAATGTTAATAATATCGTTACTAAGTTCATATAATTTTCTCTCCTATCCTAATAAGAATCCGTATGTAAGTGAATCGTCTGGATCATAAACATAGTTACTGAATCCTAAGATGTAACCAGAACCTGTAATTTCTGGGATAATAGCATCGAAGTCTGCTAATTTACGTTCTTCAACGATTCTACCTTTAAATAATGTACCTAAAATACTTTCGTAAACAAAAGGTTCACCTGGTTTTAATTCACCTTTTGCATATAATGTAGCTAATTTAGCTGAAGTACCAGTTCCACAAGGTGAACGGTCAATGTTTCCATCACCAAATACTACAACATTTTTGAATGTAGCTTCTGGGTGTGATGGTTTATCATAAATTTCAACTAAGTCTACAGTTTTAATGTGAGCTAATGTTGGGTGTTGAATTTCAATATTCGCATTAATAGCATCACGAATTTTTAATCCAGCTTCTTTTAATTTAGAAGCATTTTCTGGTTTAACTTCTAAACCAAGTTGGTCTGCAGAAATAATACAGAAGAAACTTCCACCAAATGAGATATCAAATTTAACGTGTCCTACTCCTTCTACATCAAGTTCTACATCGCGTTTGTATAAGAATGACTCAACGTTTCTAAATGAAACTTCTTTTACTTTAGTTCCATTGTTTTTTAATTTAGCAGTAGCATAAATTAATCCGGCAGGTGTCTCTACAACAACTTCTTTTTCAGTAGCTCCTTCTTCAACATCTACCATACCTGTTTCTACGGCTGCTGTAACTGCTGCGATAGTGTTGTGTCCACACATATTTAAGTAACCACCAGTATCCATGAATACTAGTCCAAAATCAGCTTCTTCTTTTGTTGGTGGTAATAAGAATGCCCCAAACATATCTTGGTGTCCACGCGGTTCAAACATTACTGATTTTCTTACGTCATCAAGATGTTCGATGAAATATTGTTTTTTCTCAACCATATCTTTACCAGGAATTTTTGGAATTCCTGCTGTAACTAAACGAGCAGCTTCTCCTGCTGTATGTGTATCGATAACTGAAATCATTTTATTTAGTTTCATAATAATTCACTCCTTAATTATTGCCTTTTGTTATTTGTTATTTGCATCTTGTCTCATTTTAAGTTTTAATAATGCCAATGCCTTTCTAGCATCAGTATAATCAACATTATTTTGACAAACTATTTCTGTTTCTACACCCTCTTCAGATTTATTAAAATCTAAAACGAACTTCGTGTATTGATTTTCAACTACAAATTTATGTTTACCCATAAATTTTAGTCCTACGATAGAAATTCCACGCTCTCCTATTTCAAACATAGTATTAGCATAATCAACATCACTATTTCCCCAACCATCCGCTGAGATAATAGCTCCATCAGTTCTCATTGCTTCTAGCCATGTTGCAGCTCGCCATCCTACTAAATGTTTTAATCGATTATCCTGTGGAGTTCCTACTACAATTACCCCTTGAAAGTCGATATCAGGATCTTCCGCTAGTACATCTAATAGTGGATCTCTAAAGTGGTGTAAGCTTGTTTCTTTTGTAGATGGTCCAATACCCATAATAACACCTCTTTCTATACCATTGCTCTTATCGCACCATCGCGATATTCATTAGCTGTTAGTAGCACTGGCATATTGTTCATATCTATAATAGAAATACCTTTATCTATTCCACTAGGTTCTATTGGGAATAACTGATTATCATACATCATCCCTTGTCCTGCAACTTCTTTAACTAAAGCTACTTTAGGTTTTCCAGGATTTTTTGAATTATAAAATTCATGAACTTCATCAGCATCACGTCCACTAAGAACTTTCATCACTTCTCTTATATTTTGTAAATATACATCTGATAATTCAAAAATAGAAAATGCTAAAGCTCTATCGAAATTCACATCTGGTTTAATAATAACATCAATATGTATTAAATAATCACTGTCAGCTGGTGATCCCGCTTTATTTAGCACAAGTTGTTCTTTAAGAATACCTTCTGAAGAACCAAATTCATGCATTTGTTCCCCTTTAGTATTCGCACCTGTCAACAACATATAAACCCCTGTTAAAGTATGCGTAATTCCTTCACCAAGTCTTCCCAAAACCTTTGTAGATATAGGAACTATATCCATTATAGTATTTACATAAAAGTCATGTTCACGAGGTTTTATTATTTTCACCTCTACACTCTCAAATATATTTTTATCATATTCAATTTCTGTTGGAATAATAAGTTCATTGTTTTCAATTTTCACTTTTTTCCCTAAAACAACATTTTTCATATGAAATGCTTTTATTTGCAATCTCTCTTTTGTCATAACTATCAATCCCTTACTATTTTATTCCCTGTATTGATACAGTGTGTAAGTTGTTTACTAGTACAGATATTTCGTTAAAAAAGAAGAGGGACACCCGTCCCTCTTCTGATATTTCTCCTACACGTGAGCAATATACTCAAATGGAAGAGGAACTATTTTACCTGAACTTGGTATTTTAATTAGTTGCTCTAATGTTGCTTTTAGAATTTGTGTTTGTTGCTCAATGTTTCCTGGTTCCCCAGCGTTAGCACCCATTGGTACAAGTGGTGCAACGGCTCTAGGAGTACCGTTTTGACGCACTACTGGAGGTAGTGCTGCTATTAAGATTGTTGGAATACCTGCTTCCTCAATTGCTCTCTGCACGATCACGGCAGTTCTGTGACAAGTACCTCAACCAGCAGTTAAAATAACTGCATCAACATTTTCTTCTTTTAATTTTTTAGCAATTTCTGGTCCTGTAGAGTTTGTGAAAGCCTCTTGGTCTCCACCACCACCCATGAAACCATAGTGGAATTCTGCTACGCTACCGATGAAACCTTCTTTTGCAAGTTCGTGTAATCTATCGATTGGGAACATACAGTTGATGTCTCTGTTAGCATCAGCGTTATCATATCCACCGTGTGATACCATAAGATCTGTACTGTGAGCAGTATCTGGGATTTCACGGAATGTAGTATCCCCTGCTAAGTTAAATCTTTTATCTGTTTTTAAGTGAACTCCTGCTGCAGTAGCTAATGCTACTTTCATATCTTTTAACTCTTTAGTTACTGGAGCCCAAACTGGTTTTGGTGTAATAGGTACAAAAATTTCTGATTGTAGACCTTCAAATATCGTTAATGACATTCTAATTTCTCCTTCCTACTATTCTTCATTTAGTCTGTTTTTTACTTCTTCTTGTAATTTTTTTGTGTTTAATATTGCATTTACATAATGTTCGTCAGGTTCTTCGTTTATAACTTCTGGATAACTTAGTAAAAATGCTACCTCTTGGCCAATTTTTACTGGATAATCAGAAATTAACATTCTCATAGGAATTTTAAATTGCCCTAAGCGTCCTTTAATGTCTATCGTAACGCTAGCGTCGTTATGATCAACTATAACCCCTTCGAACACTCTTTCTGTAGATGCATATTTTAATTTTTCAATCATAACTTATTTCCTATCCTCTTTAAAAATTAATCTTCTTTTTCGTAGATTTCTTGACGTTTTTTAGATTTTGGTAATACTTGTTCGTTATCAAGTAACTCTACTTTTTGTCCTGTAGTTTTTTCAATAACTTCTACGTTATTTAATTTAACGTTAGGATTCCATTTTCTTTCAGCTTTTTTAATCGTTCCGCCACCCATTTGTGTTTTAAGCATTGCTAAAGCACGGATAGCATCTTCTTTACATAATGTATTGTTTGAAAGAATTTCGTTTTCAATACCTTGTTTAGATTTATTGTTATCAACCATAGCTGTCATGTATTCGTTACCTACTACAAGAGCACCTTGTACTGCAGAGTAAGTCATACCAACTACTGATACTCCGCGTTTACCGATTTCTTCAATGTGAGAAGCAAAGTCGATGTGGTTGTTACCAAATCCTTCAGTTGTTACGATAGCACCATCGATATCCATTGCTTCGATAGTCATACCTACACGTTTAGATACATAGAATTTTTCTGAGTTAGCTTGAGGTGATCCAACTAATAATACCCCTACTAAGTCGATTTCTTCATCAGCCATTGCTTCAAGTACTAATGGTTCACGGTAGTAGTGACGAGAAGTTTCTTTAGAAGCTGGTCCAATACAAGTTAATGCGTGGATACCACCATCTAAGATTTCTGTTGGTGCAAGCATTACTGGTAGGTTACCAAGGTCAACGTTTGGTTTAGCACCAAGTGTTCCAACTGGTTCTACTGGTAAGATTAAGTTATCGTGCATAGCACCTTGTCCCATGATTTCTTTAACGATTAATACTTTTTTGTTTCCTGGGTGACGATATTGTTCAATATTGATATTTCCAACTACTAGACTTTCATCATCTAATTCTTTAAGAGCTTTACGAATTTCTTCTGTAATGTGGTCGAATGCTTTGTGAGCTGCTAATGGTCCTGGACGTTCCATGTTAGCTCCCGCTTTAATTGTAACCTGACCTTTAATGAAGATTTCACCTTTATCTGGAGCTCCTGGACGACCCCACATAATGTTACGTTCTAATTCACCTTCAGAAGAACCGAATTCCCCGATTTGAACTCCGTTAGCATCAGTTCCTGTAAGAACCATTACTACACCTTTAAGTTCACGAGTAATACCGTGTCCGATTTCTCCTTCTTCTTTAACAGCGATTGGTTGAACGTCCATGATTGTTTCACTGTAAGTATCATATTGTTCAGGAGTGATAATTTCTAATTTAACACTTTCTACTAAAGCTTCTGATTCAGCAGCTTCTTTACATAAATCTTCTGCTGTTCTTAAAACTAAAGTAGTTCCTTTAATTTCTGTTTTTTCACCAAACTCTACTTTATCAATTTTGTAGTGTTTAGTGTGTAGAGAACGGATAAATTTAGGTTCTCCTTCGTGTTTTTCTTCCACTTTAGCTACTAATGTTTCTACTTTTTTTGCTTCAACAGCTTTAGCTTCCACTGCTTGAACTGGAGCTTGTGCTACTGGAGCTACTTGTCCACCGATAGCTGCTAATGGAATTTCAAGGTTGATGTTTTCACCTTTCCCAATTTGTAGTCTGAATACTCCTGCTGGAGCTTGTGTTTGTGCTACCGGCGTAACCGGAGCTACAGACGCAACTGGTGCGTTTACTTCAGCTGCCACTTCTTCTACTACTTCTTGTTTTTCTTCTACTTTTTCTTCTCCACCTTGTACGGCATCAATGATACCTGGTGTAATTGGTATTAGAGCATCTGTTGTTTTTAATAATTTAGCTCCTAATACTTGTCCGATTGTTAATGCATCATCTGGGAATGCTAGTAATCCTGAATCTACTAAATCATCGAATAATCCTGGATCTTCTAAGTTTTCTGGACCAATTACGATCCCTTCCTCAGCTCTGCAACAAAATACCGCTTTATCATTTAAGTGCTCTTTTGCAGTTTCTACTGTAATTGACATTACTTCTAACCTCCAACTAATTATTTATTATTATGTAATTCTAAGCTTTTATAGCTTCTGTATAAATGATGGTCAGTGGCACGAAGTACATGATCGGTACTATGATAAACTTTTACTCCTAACCTAGGAGCTACACCTGTCACGGTGTTAGTTCAATCCTGACAAGTACCAGTAATGACTGCTTTCGCACCATCTTTTTTCATCTTCAATACTTTTTCCGCTTGACCTGGGCAAATACCTGGTAATTCACAACGTAATCTTCCATTTTTATCAGGTTTCATACGTTTACACATTTGAACAGATACTACTTCTGCACCCATTCCATCAGCTATTTGTCTCAAGCGCTCTTCTTGTGCACCACATTCACAAATTAGTATTCCTACTTTTTCTTTCTCTTGCGGATATGGCATTGCTACAAGTAATCCACCCGTAGTTTTATTAATAGGTTCTGTTTCTAATGCGGGTCGTCCTGTAAACGGTCCTCCTCGCACGATTTCTCCATGTGGATGGATGTAACCACCAGCTTTTTCTATAAAGACACTTATTGGCAATCCAATTGGGACATCTAAGAAGACATCTGGATTTTGTACACGTCCGCCAACTGTAATATCTTTATCGATCAGTGGTTTATCTTCCTCAATTGCTTCAACTATGCGTTTAATAGTTTCCACATTCGATATAATCGCATTTGCTTCTAGTGGCAATTGACCTGGTTTTAAAACTACGCCAAGAGTTTCTCTTACGATAACTCTTTCGTCACCAGCAGGATACATATTAGGCAAAATTTTAATGCTAATATTAGGTTCATCCTTACACGCTTTACCTAATGCTAGCATTGCTTTTCGATATTTCGTTTTAATAGCAATGTATCCCTCTTTCGCACCAGTTAATTCAACTATGTATTTTAAACCTCTAACTAAAACTTCTGGATGTTCTTCCATGAATTTTACGTTGTGACCTAAGATTGGTTCACATTCTGCTGCATTAGCAATAACGTATCCTCCAGGAATTTGTGCGGATAGTTTGATTCCTGTAGGGAATCCAGCTCCACCCACTCCAACGATACCAGCATCCTTAATCTTTTGGAGTTTATCATCAGTTTTCTCTAATCTTACATAATCATCAGTTTGTTCTTTATCCAATTTAACGACTATTTCCATATCGTTAACTTCTTCTACTACACCTGATAAACTAGTGTGAATATTTGCTCCTAACCCATTGGGGGTTGCAACAAGTTGACCACGTTTAACATGATCACCTACATTTACAATAGGTTGACAAGGCCCACCAACGTGTTGCTTAAGTGGAATATTGATTTTTTCAACATTAAACTCTAACATACCTTTTTCCTCCTTTCTTTAAGATTTGTTTACAAGCAGTAGTTCTAAACTTCTACTACAATTATTATATAACAGACTATAACTTTTTGCAAAGGTTTATTTTATTAAAAAATCAATATATATTTAAATTTTTTTATATAAATATTACGTTTTTCATACAGAATGTTAGTAAGAAAGGATTTTCATTCTAATTTTTTTTTGAATTTTTATTTATTCAATTTGTGTATAATTGAAAACGGTTATCAATTTACGTAATCTCAAAAAAACTATAACAATGTATACATTTATACATTAACAACATTTTATTAATTATATAAAAAATATCTATTAAACACAACAGTCTCTATAATATTCATATGCTAAAATCGTATAAGATAAGTATTTCAAACACTTTTTTATATACTTTAAATAAATACATGTCATGCTACTAATTAAAAAATACTATGCAAATCTGTATTATAGAAGATGGATATACAAATTTAATTTTTAATTACAAAAACACCGACCCCGTAGTAATAGTTAGATTTTTTTCTCTAACTTTCGAAGTCGGCATATCATTTTATAATATTTTCCAAGATTTATATTCTATTTTTTCCAATATATTACTATCATTCAGTATTTCCTGTTTTAATTTTAGAAGAAGAGGTGAAACACTATCAATATTTATTTTATCAATCTCCAACCAACAAATTCCATTTGAATCATTTATTTCATCACCTAAAACTGTTTGTATCTCTTCCAACTGATTACTTTCTATTTCTACATCATAAAAGACCATCATATGATGGGAGTGACTCAAAAATCGTGATTTCGAAGAAATCGATTTTGTCGAGTCACCTCCGCAAAGTTTATTAGATATATAAAAAGCTTTCACAAAGCGAATTTAGATATCAATAAACCACTGCGTCTATGAGTTCTCATATGAACTTTGTTAAGTTTTAGGTCTTTTGGGTCATTCTACAAATACATCATAAGCTCTACAATTATCGTAGGAACTCACTTTATACCCTGTTTCCTCTAGAAATTCTCTAACTAAAGTTTCCGTAAATCCCTCACTAGTTTTTTGACTACCTCCTGGTAAATCATATCTATTCTTATACGGCCCCCTTGCCTTTTTTTTATACACAATACTTTATTTTCTTTTAAACACACACCATAGATACCTAAATAATCAATAATCATATTACCTCCTGAAATATAATAAAAATGATGCAAACCTTGTTTAAATCTGCATCATTTCTTGCTTATTATTCTAATTCTGCTAATTTTTGTTTTAGATAAGGTACTAACTCATCTTTAAGATCACTCTTAAGGGCAAAGTCAATTGTTGTCTTAACAAATCCAATAGTTTCACCTACATCGTAACGTTTACCTTGGAAATCATACGCATAAACATTTTCTTCTTCATTTAACATTTGAATAGCATCAGTTAATTGAACTTCTCCACCAACACCTACTTGCTTCTTAGCTAAGTGTTTGAAAATCCCTGGGTTAAGAACGTATCTTCCCATGATAGCTTGGTTAGATGGCGCAGTTCCTGGCGCTGGTTTTTCTACGAATGTTTCAACTTCGTATAAGTGACCATCTTGTCCTTTAGGTGCAATTACACCATATCTATGAGTTTGATCTTCTGGAACAGTTTGAACCCCGATTACAGAACATCCAGTTTCTTCAGCTTTATCAATAAGTTGTTTAATTGCTGGATACTCATCGTTAATTACTACGTCATCTCCTAGTAATACTGCAAATGGTTCGTCTCCAATGAAACTACGTGCTGTTAAAATCGCATCTCCTAGACCAGCCATTTCTTTTTGACGTACGTAGTGAATATTAGCAAGTTGAGTTGGGTATTTCACCTTTTCCAACATCGCTAACTTACCTTTATTCTCTAATTCTACTTCTAATTCAACGTTTCTATCAAAGTGGTCCTCGATAGCTCTTTTTTGTTTTCCTGTAACAATAATTATATCTTCAATTCCTGCTTTTACCGCTTCTTCCACTATATATTGAATAGTAGGAGTATCGATAATAGGTAGCATTTCTTTTGGTAATGCTTTAGTTGCAGGTAGGAATCGTGTACCGTATCCTGCAGCCGGAATAATCGCTTTTCTTACTTTTTTCATGTATTCACCTATATTCTTTTCTTTTAATTTTACAAACTAATAGTAACATATTTTCATTATTTTGGCAAATTTTTCTTCACTTTTCAAACTATATACATAACATTTTTTATTTCAGAATCCCTATACATCTCTAATCTAAAACACTGATATTATATTATTTTAAAACTTCCATAATAAAAATAACGCTACCTTTCGAACATTTTACAAACAAACATTTAATAGAACTTGAAACAGAAGACTCTATTCCAAGTTCTAATTATTTTATCTTGTGTTTAATGCTTGAACTACAACACTTGTTGTATTTTCTTTACCATTTCTATAGTAAGTTACTTTAACAGTATCACCTATTTTTGTTTTTTCAAATAGATATTTTCTAACTGCAGCAACATCCTTGACATCTTCACCATTTAATTTTGTGATAATATCATATTTTTCTATTCCTGCTTGTGCAGCTGGTGTACCATTTTCAACAAATCTAACTACGACACCTTGCTTACCTTCAAAGTTTAATTGTGATTTCAATGTATCACTATCAACTGTATTTACAGATACTAATTGAACACCTAAGGCTGGACGAATTACTTTACCTGCTTGTTCTAATTGTTCAGTTATAATTTTAACTTCATTAGAAGGTATCCCAAAACCTATTCCTTCGGCACTTACATTTGCCGTTGCTTTTGCTATTTTTGATTCATTAATTCCGATAAGTTTACCTTCGTTATTAATCAGCGCCCCACCAGAGTTACCTGGGTTAATAGCCGCATCAGTCTGAATTACTGTTTGATTCCAGTCATTTTTACCATCACCATCTACATCCATAGGAATTTGTCTATTTACGGCAGATACTATACCTTTTGTAACAGTATTAGATAAGTTAACATCAAGAGGAGATCCGATAGCAAAAGCTGTTTCTCCTACTGCAATTTTATCACTATCAGCAAAATCCATTGTAGTTGTCACATTATCACCACTAATTTTTAGTACAGCTAAGTCTGTCCATACATCAGTCCCAACAACTTCTGCGTTCACATTAGTTCCATCACTTAATATTACCGATAATTTTTTAGCTCCATTTACCACGTGATTGTTAGTCACAACATAAGCAGTATTCCCTGATTTTTTATAAATAACACCACTTCCACTAGAAGCTGGTTTTAGTTCACTAGAATTACTAGAGTCACTTCCTGATTTTCTTGAATTCCCTCCTAAAATTGACTCAAGATTATTGTTAGAGTTACTTTGGTAGTTTACGATTGAAACTACGGCATCTTTGGCTTTTGAAATTGCATTTACCGTAATTTGTTGATTATCTTTATCTTCTTTCGTAGCAGTCACCGAAGAATTCAACGCTTTTCCAGTTCCCATTACAGCTTGCGCTCCAAATACACTAGTAGCCCCAAGAGCAAACGCAGCAAAGACAGTTAAGAATAATTTTCCATAATTATTCTTTTGCGGTGCAGCTACCTGCTCATTATTCATTCCCTGTAAATTTTCAAAATTATTATATTGAGAATTATCAACATTATCATAATTTTGATAACCTTGATAATTATTTTGTTCGTTATAATTTTCCTGATTATTTATATCTTGTAAATTTCTATTATTTTGGTTGTTATTTCTATTTTCCATAAAAATCCTCCTTTTTTGATTTTTATCTTTCATTGTGTTTCACAACTTATTATATAAAAAATCTTTAATTTACATTTCTCATAGTTTTATCTTACCAACATCAACTTAAACAAAGTTTAAAGAAAAGTTTAAATGTAATTAATATTTTTTTACACCTACTACTCTCTCCGACTTATAAACAAATCCCTAATATTACTAAAATTCATAAATAAAACGATTTATAATTAGTATGCAATATAATTTCAGACAGTAAAATGTAAATAAAACATCTCACATAGTTCCTTGTTTATAATTTATCTTAATGTTATAATTCTATATATAAATTATATAAAAAAAATAAGAAGGATGCAACATTTGTTGCTTGGTAAGAGAAATATATGAAAACTAAAAGATATATTACATTAGCTTGCATACTTGCTCTAATTTTCACTTTCCTATATACATTTAATATAAACTTTGATCTCAATAAACAGTTAAACCTTGCTAACTTAGCAATTATATTAGTAGTATTAATTTTATGGGGATTATCCGGTTATATGTTGTTAATTAAAGATATTTTTAAAATCACAGAAAATGAACGAAATGGAATCACCTTAATCTTGGTATTATTAGCGATTATATTCTTCTATTATAATCCATTTCCAAATCCAGAAAACTTTTTTATCACTATACCTAGGGTAGTATATTTTATTCTAACAATAATAATATTTCTCCTGCTTATTATTGCTTTTTGGAAAGAAAATCTTACACCTCTAATATCAGCTATCTTTATTCCATTTAGTGTTCAAAGCTACTTAGTAAATATTAAAGGAATTACACAATACACAAGCTATACTCTGTATGTGATAATTTTCTTTATAGCTATAGCTTACACATTAAATTACTTTAGAGGAAAATAAAATTAGAGTTATAACTTTTGCGCATAAAATAAATTCATTAAATACAAAACAAAAATCTTCAAACATACAAGTCAAAATATGTTTGAAGATTATTTTTATACTAATACTATATATTTTTTACAAATATCCGAAAAGAAACTTTGAACATCACCTGCTTTTAACATAGCTTCTTGTTCTTCATCCACAATATAGTTCTCACTAGCTTCCATAACCGCAAGAAGTCGTTTGAATGTATCAGCGAATAACGCTTCATCCTCATTTAATAGATAATTAAAATTCTGCTCAGCAAAAAATGGAACGAACACTTCTCTAAACGCACCTTGACGTATTCTACCAATAAGTTTTTCACCATTTGCAGTAACGAATAAATCACCTTGTTTCTCTACAAATTCCTTCGCTTTTATGTGACTAGAAAAAATTTGGAATCCTTCCGCTTCTTTATACTCTCTAAAAACCGGAATTTTAAGCCCTTGTTCTTCGTAAAGAGCCTTATCTATTATTACGAAAACCTCTTCTAAATCCCAAAATTCTTTCGCTATATAATAAAATGCTACACGCCATCTACTATCACTTTTTGGCAATCTCTTAAATGTAGCTACCTGTTCAACTAATTTAATATCTTTTTCCAATATTATTTCCTCTATTCTATATGAATTTAATCTATTTGAATTATCGTTCCAATACGTTTTGGAGTAACATTGTCTAATCTATATGAGAAGAATTTATCGTTATCTCTAACCGTACAGAAATCAATAATTTTGATGTTATCTTCTAGTATACCACATTTTTTCAACAATTCTCTATTCAATTGCCATAAATCTAAATAATATTTACCAGCATTTTCTTTATAATAATTCGGCACTTCTAAAGCAGCAAATTTTTCTATAAGATCATAAGAAACTTCATAGTTATCAACACTAACCGACGGCCCTATAATAGTCTTAATATTTTCTACTTTACAACCATATTTACCTGTCATAATATTCACCATTTCTCCGGCAATATTATCATATGTTCCTCGCCATCCTGCATGAGCTAAGGCTACAACACCTTGCTTTTTATCATAGAAAACCACAGGTACACAATCAGCAGTAAAAATCAATAACGGTGTCGCAGCCAAATTAGTAATTAACCCATCAGCTTCCTTCCCGTTCTCATTAATATCAGAATTCAATTCGACAATACGCACATCCGCTCCGTGAACTTGCGTGTTAAAGACTATATTATTATGATTAAATCCATATTCATCAGAGAATCTTTTCATATCCTCACTATTTTTCGCATCAACATTCCTATTAGTGAATGCTATTTTTATATCGTCATCATTAATTAAATATCCATCAATTATCTCTATCATAATAACCTCCTAAATTAACGCTAATATTATTATACACAAAATATAAGTCTATGTCCCATTTCTCTACTCTATAAAACTATTAATATCTAAATCTTCTTCATATCCTTGATTTGAAATTTGCCCAAACTAAATAGGAATCTGAAAAATATCCATCTTTCAGACTCCTACTTAACATTTATCTTATTCTTCTACTAAATCTAAGTAAACTTTTTTACTAAATGTTGTTGAATTTAATACAGTACGGATTGCATTAATTACTGTACCTTTTTTCCCTATTATACGCCCACAATCTTCTGGGTGAACTGTTAAAATATAGTGTTCGCGTGCATTTTTTATAAATTTTTCGATTTTAATTTCATCTTTATGCTCAACGATTTCACTAACAATACTATAAATTAATTCTTCCATGTGTCTCTCCTTATTTAGCTACGATATTAACTAATCTTCCAGGAACTACGATTACTTTCATAACTTGTTTTCCTTCGATTAATTCTTTTACTTCTTCATTAGCTAGAACGATTTGCTCTAATTCAGCTGGTGTTAAGTCTTTCTTAACGTCTAATTTAGCTTTAACTTTACCCATAAGTTGAACTACGATTTCTACAGTATCACTTACAAGTTTGCTTTCATCAAATGTTGGCCATGGTACGTATGAGATAGACTCAGTGTTACCATAGATTTCCCACATTTCTTCAGCAAGGTGAGGTGCAAATGGAGCAAGAAGTTGGATAAATCCTAACGCATATTTACGAGGAATATATTCAGCTTTGTAACAGTCATTTACAAATACCATAAGTTGAGAAATAGCTGTATTAAATCCTAGAATTTCAATATCTTCAGATACTTTCTTAACAGTGTAATTATAGCTTACTTCTAATTCTGCATTATCTTTATCTTGAACTTTGTCATTTACTTTACCAGTTTCTTCATCTACGAATAGACGGTATACTCTGTCTAGGAAACGACGAGATCCATCTAGACCATTTTCACTCCATGCGATTGAAGCATCTAATGGCCCCATGAACATTTCATAAACACGTAATGTATCAGCACCGTGAGATACGATAATATCATCAGGGTTAACCACATTACCTTTAGATTTAGACATTTTTTCTGGGCGACCATCTTTACCTTCAGCAAGAATCATACCTTGGTTGAATAGTTTTTGGAATGGCTCACGACTTGGTACTAAACCTAGATCGTAAAGTACTTTGTGCCAGAAACGAGCATATAGTAAGTGAAGTACCGCATGCTCTGCTCCACCGATATAAACATCTACAGGTAACCAGTATTTTAATTTCTCTGGATCAGCAAACATTTCATCATTATGTGGATCGATGTAACGTAGGTAGTACCAACAAGAACCAGCCCATTGAGGCATTGTGTTAGTTTCACGTTTACCTTTTTTACCAGTCTCAGGGTCTACTACATTTAGCCACTCTTCGATATTCGCAAGTGGAGATTCCCCAGTTCCTGATGGTTTAATATTATCAGTTTCTGGAAGTAATAGTGGAAGTTCACTATCAGGTACAGTAGTCATAGTACCATCTTCCCAGTGGATGATTGGAATTGGTTCTCCCCAGTAACGTTGTCTTGAGAATAACCAGTCACGTAATTTATATGTAACTTTACTACGTCCAACTTTGTTTTCTTCTAAGAATTCAATAACTTTTGAGATAGCTTCTTCGTTATTTAATCCATTGATAAAGTCAGAGTTGATGTGTTTACCATCACCGTAAAATGGTACAACAACTTCTCCATTATCTTCGATAACAGCTTTAATCGGTAAGTTAAACTTAGTCGCAAACTCATAGTCACGCTCATCATGTGCAGGAACAGCCATAACAGCTCCAGTTCCGTAGCTTACTAGAACGTAGTCCGCAATCCAAAGTTCTACTTTTTCACCATTTACAGGGTTAATCGCATAAGCTCCTGTGAATACTCCTGTTTTATCTTTGTTAAGGTCTGTTCTTTCAAGGTCAGACTTACGTTTAACGATATCAAGGTACTCCTCAACAGCCGCTCTTTGTCCTTCTGTAACGATTTCTTCTACAAGTTTGTGTTCAGGTGCAAGTACACAGTAAGACACACCGAATACAGTGTCAGCACGTGTAGTGAATACTGTGAATGCTTTATCAGTTCCTTCAATTTTGAAATCAATCTCAGCACCAACAGATTTTCCAATCCAGTTACGTTGCATAGCTTTAAGACTTTCTGGCCAATCAAGAATATCTAAATCAGCAAGAAGTTTTTCAGCGTAATCAGTAATTTTAAGTACCCATTGACGCATAGGACGACGTTCTACAGGATGTCCGCCACGCTCAGATTTACCATCGATAACCTCTTCATTAGAAAGTACTGTTCCTAATGCTGGACACCAGTTTACAGGTACTTCGTCAACATAAGCAAGTCCTCTTTCATAAAGTTTTTTGAAAATCCATTGCGTCCATTTATAGTACTTAGGATCTGTTGTATTTACTTCACGATCCCAATCATAAGAAAATCCTAATTCTTTAATTTGGCGACGGAACGTGTCGATATTAGTTTTAGTAAAGTCTCTTGGGTCATTACCAGTATCTAATGCATATTGCTCAGCTGGTAATCCAAATGCGTCCCATCCCATTGGGTGAAGTACATTGTACCCATTTGCTCTTTTATATCTACTTAAAATATCAGTTGCTGTATACCCTTCTGGGTGACCTACGTGAAGCCCAGCTCCTGATGGATAAGGGAACATATCTAATGCATAAAACTTCTCTTTTGTATGATCATCTAATGTTTTGAATGTTTTATTTTCATCCCAATATTTTTGCCATTTTTTTTCTATAACTCTGTGGTTATATACCATAATTTAAGCACACTCCTTCGCTTTCAAGTTCTCTAAGTTATAGTATACCAATTTTAAAGACTTTTAGCAACAACTGAAAGAATTTAATATGAAATTACTGGTATTATTTAATACATAAAAATAAGGATACCTCATAGAAAATGATTTTTCAAATCAAAATTCTAGAGATATCCTTTTTATTGTTTTAAAGTTAACTAAATAATAGCCTTAGATTTATTTATAGTATTCTACGATTCCATCTACAATTCCATCAGCTAGTTTTTCTTGATATTCATTAGTTTTGATTTTGTTTACTTCTTCTTGATTATCTATGAATCCTAATTCAACTAAGATTGATGGAATAGATGTTTCACGAAGCACAGCAAATGTTTCTCTTTTTACACCTCTATCGTATGCTCCTGTTTTACTTACTAGACTTTGTTGTATTTTTTGTGCTAATTTTCTACTCTTTTCTAATCTTTCCGGATCATTATGTTTATCCTTATTTATAGCAGGAGTATACTCTGGACGATCCTTATAATAATATGTTTCTATACCATAAGAAGCTCCTCTACCTCCAGCATTAAAATGAATACTTAAAAACATATCCGCATTAGATTTATTAGCTTGATCAGCACGACTTACTAAACCTACATCTTTATCAGTATTTCTACTTGTTAATACTGAATAACCTAAAGAGGCAAGACGGTTACTCACTTTATTATATACACTAAGGGTTAAATCTTTTTCTCTCACACCATTAGCGACTGCACCTGAATCACTTCCACCGTGTCCAGGATCTAAGAAGATAGCTCGTTTTGTGTTTTTGTTATCTTCTTTAACATTAACATATTTTCCATTTGCAAAATTGTGAGCTCCTGCATTATCTTTCCCATATCCTGTAAATTTCTTTCCATTTTGGAAGAAGAACCAATCTGTTCCATCATCGTACCACCAGTTGGCTACTTTTCCATTTACGTAGTATACTCCATTTACATATCCTGTTGTTGATACCTTTTTCTCTTCTGCATACTTCCCATTTACAAAATGGTGTGCCCCTGCATTATCTTTTCCATACCCTGTAAATTTCTTTCCGTTTTGGAAGAAGAACCAATCTGTTCCATCATCGTACCACCAGTTGGCTACTTTTC
>NZ_CAUTDQ010000030.1:0-25854 GCF_963537375.1 uncultured Gemella sp. | reverse complement strand
CATATCAGGTATTTATTTTTAACTTTTTTTGTCTCACATCATTTACAAATGTACAGTTCCAAGTGAACTTGAAACCTCCTGTTAAAATTATACTTCTCTAGTAGCTTGTTTTAGCCATTCTAATTCTTCACCTTCAAAGTGTGGCGCTAAAACTTCAAATACTTTTTTATGGTAATTGTTCAACTCATATTTATCTTCACTTGTAAGAATAGATACATCAATAGCTTCTAAATCCCAAGGAACGAAAGTCATTACTTCAAATTCTAAGAATTGACCATATTCGTTTTTAACAGTATTTCTAATAATTAATTCATTTTCTAAACGGATACCATGCGAACCTGAAATATATAATCCTGGTTCATTAGTCATAGTCATACCGTGTTTAAATGGTTCTGATGCACGATAAATTCCCCAGTGGATTCCTTGAGGTCCTTCGTGAATGTTACCTAAATACCCAACTCCATGTCCTGTTCCGTGATTAAAGTTTTCATAATTATACATTAACGGAGCACGAGCAAATAAATCGACATTGGCACCAGACATTCCTTCTAAGAATTTCAATCTTGATAGACGTAAATGACATTGAAGCACTCTAGTATAATCACGTTTCAACTTATCACTGACTTCACCCATAGCTGTAGTACGAGTGATGTCAGTTGATCCTTCCTCATAATGCGCACCCGTATCAGTTAAGAAAAACGTTCCTGTGCGTAATGGAATAGACGTTTCTTTTGAAGAAGAATAGTGGATAATCGCACCATTTTCGGCATGACCACAAATTGGTGCAAAACTTGGACATATAAAGCCACCTTGTTCTTTTCTAAATTCTACTAACTTGTCAGATGCAGAGAGCTCATCTTCTTGCTCACTTATACCTTGTTTAACTAATTGTTTTAACCAATAAATAAATTTAGTATGAGCAATACCATCTTTTACATGAGCGTGAAGCGTATGTTTAAGCTCGACTTCATTTTTAATTGCTTTCATTAATATTGTAGGATTTCTACGTTCTACTAATGTTATTTCTTTTGGAATATTGTTGAATACTGCATAGTTTAAGCAATCTGGGTCAACTAAAACAACATCATTTCCTGAGAATTTTTTCACATCTGCGTACACATCGTTATAAGGTTTAATAGTTACATTATTTTCCGCTAGATGTTTTTTTATTTCATCAGATAGTTTTCTTTCATCAACATATAAATCTACTTTATCTTCAGAAACTACAGCATAGCTTAATAATAATGGGAAGAAATCTACATCCATACCACGAATATTTAATAACCAGCCAATATCATCAAGAGTAGTAATAACATGGATATTTGCTCCAACTTCACTCATTTCTTTACGTACTCTTTCAAGTTTACTAGCAACAGATTCCCCAGCACGTTCCAAGTTCAAATAGAAAGCAGGTGCTTCTGATAACGATGGACGATCTGTCCAAATTTCATCTACTAAATCTACTTCATATTTTACAGTAGCATTTTTACGTTTTAATCTTGTAGCAAGGTTTTTACCTTCTCCAAAAGTTACTACACGACCATCGAATCCTAACACACCATTTTCTGGAGTATTTTCTGTGATAAATTCAGCGATAGTTGGAACTCCTGGTTCACCCATTTTTTGTAATTCGATACCAGTTCCTTCTAATTGTTTTTCACCTTGTAAGAAATAACGACCATCTGTCCATAATCCTGCAAAGTCTTTAGTAACAACTAAAGTTCCTGCAGAACCTGTAAATCCACTCATAAATGCACGAGCTTTGAAATGTTCCCCTACATATTCACTATTATGAAAATCAGCTGTTGGAACCATATAGACATCAATTCCATTTTTTTCCATTAATTCTCTTAATTGAGCTATTCTTTCTTTTACTGCCATTTCCCTTACTCCTTTGTTATTTGTATTATATTTTCTGTAACTTTTAAATTTAGGTGTAGCTGTTACATTTTTACTACATTTATTTAATTATCACACTTATTATTCTATCATATAATGAAGCGTTTTTCATTATTAATACAATTTATCAATTATATTATTTCTTAAACTCATAACTTTAATATATTTGATTTAATTAAATAATTTGACTCTAATCAGTATTTCCATGTCTAACTATTATCTATACTCTTTTAATAGTTCTTTAAAGTAATCAGTCGATCTAACTAAAGAATCTACAATTGCTGGTTCTCCTGATGAGTGACCTGATACAACAATATCTAATTTACAATTGTTTAATTTTTTACTCAATTCATATGCTCCTATAGCACGACAGTCAACGTCATAACGACCATGAGCTATTGTAGTTGGAATATCTTTAATAGCATCAATATTATTTAGAATCCAATCGTCATCATCCCAGAACATATTATTCATCCAAAAATGACATTCAATTGTCGCCATAGAAATAGCATAATTAATTTCACCAAAACTTTGTTCTAGATTTGGATCAGGATATAATGTTACTAAGCTTCCTTCCCACATACTCCATTCTTTTGCTGCTACTTCTCTCGTTTCTCTATCTTCACTTGTTAAACGTTTATAATATGCACGAATCATATCATGACGTTCTTCTTTTGGAATAATACTTTCATATCTTTCGAAAGATTCAGGATGTATATTACTTGCCCCACCTTTTTCATAAATCCAAAGTATATCTTCTCTACGGCCTAAGAATATTCCACGTAATACCAATCCTAAAACTCGTTCAGGATGTTTAATCGCATAACATAGTGATAAAGTAGAGCCCCAACTACCACCGAATACTAGCCATTTATCGATATTTAAATCTTCTCTAATTTTTTCAATATCTTCAATAATGTGCCAAGTATCATTATTTTCTAAACATGCGTGAGGTGTAGATTTCCCACTTCCACGTTGATCGAATAATATTATACGATAAAATTCAGGATCGAAGTATTGTCTGCAACTCGGTGCAGTTCCACATCCAGGTCCACCATGTAAGAATACTACCGGTACTCCACTAGGATTACCACTTTCTTCATAATAAATTGTGTGAGTTTCATCAACTTTTAACATTTTAGAGAAATTCTCTCTAATAACAGGATATAACGTTCTTAATTCTGCCATAATGACACCTCCTATAGTGTATTTTTTCTACAATTTAATTTTAACATATAATCTATATTTTTTCATTATTAATAAGAAATAAAATTTTATATTTTATATAATATAAAAATAAGATATTTTTCACATATATACCATGTGTTATTTTAAATTAAAATATTTCACATAATATTATAAAAAAATCAATATTATCATTATAATCATTTGAAAATATATATTATTATATACAAAAATAATAAGCAGAAATTCTCATTTCTGCTTATTATTAAATTTTACTAATCTTCAACTAGTGTCTCACCTTCACGTAGTTCAACTAAGCTAGCTAATTTTTTCTCAAATATGAATACTAAAATAGCTACAACTACACAAACAACACCAATACCTAGTGAAAGTTTGATAATAGGTACTTCCGCCACAGCTGCATATAAGAAACTATATCCTTTAGCAGCCCCAAATGTTGCAACAATCCAAACAGCCATCATAATTGATAAAATGTGTTTTGGAGCGTATTTAGATACAAATGATGGACCAAGTGGAGAGAAGAACATTTCAGCTACACTTAATACAACAAAGAATAACACTACCCAAAGAATACTAGCTTTTTGAGTTTCAGGTGCTCCAACACCGCGACTAACTTCAGTTAGTGCTAACACACCAAACGTTGCCCCAAGAAGGAATAATGCGATAGATGCTTTTTTATATAAACTCCAGTCTCCTTGTGGACGATTAGCAAGTTTATACCATAAAGCTCCTAAGATTGGCCCTAAAGCTATACAAGCAAAAGCATTAAGAGAATCTAACCATGATGTCGGAACTGTAAACGTACCTATCTTATCATCTACAAATTTCGGCATATAATCATATAAAATTACATAAGTTAAATACCAGAATGTCCAGAAAATTACAGATAACAATGAAATTATAACGATTGAATATACGCGACGAACTTCATATTTTTCTAATGAACGATTAACTTTAACTTTAGTTTCGTGTTTTTCTTCACCTTCAGCAAAAGGACGTTTACCTACTTCACCTAAATGTTTATAACCTAAAACGAACCAAATAGCACCTATAATACATAGCAATCCAGCTATTTTGAAGCACTGTAAATATCCATTTGAACTCGCTGTTGCAAGTTTAACATATAAAAGTCCAACCGCTGTAGTACCTACGAAAGATCCCATGTTAATAAATGAATACATTGTTGAGAAAGCATCATCTTTACGTTTTTGATCTCCCTCAAAAATTCGTCCTACTACAGCTTGAAGGTTACCTTTGAAAAATCCAGTTCCAATAGAAACCAAAATAATCATTATCCACAATGAGGTATATGAACCCACAAAACCTGCATAACCATAACCTAATCCCATCAATGTTAAACCTACTGGAATTAGATATCTAGCCCCTATCAGCTTATCTGCAATAAATCCTAATAATACGGGAGCAAGATAAGTAAATGCAACTAAGTTCGACTGCATCGCAGCACCTTCAACTTTCCCTAATCCAAGACCACTTTCGCCCATTCCTCCAGAAATTACAGCTGCTGTTACATAAATGATAATCAGCCATTTAGAAGAATAGTAAGCACAACGTTCTATTCCGAACGTGATTGAACTCATATAGAAACTCCACGGTTTACCTTTCTTTACCGCCACTTCTGACATAAAAATCCCTTCTTTCTGTGTGGTTTCCCACTATTTTTAATTCATTATATCACAACATATTTTATCATTCAACTATTTTCTTAAAAGACGATGTATATACTTAAATAACAGTATTGTATTTAAGTATGGCAAATGATATAATTATATTAAAGTTCATAATATTTTTAAAGGAGTTGTATAATATGAAACTTTCAAGAACTAATAAAATTTTATCTAAGATGAAAGAACAAGGGATTAATCAAGCTTTAATTAGCGATCCTTATTCAATCTTCTATTTAACAGGGCACCTAGAACATCCAGGTGAAAGATTTTATGCAGTACTTCTTGATGAAAACGGAAATCATAAACTTTTCATCAATGCTTTATTCCCACTGGATAAAGATTTAGGTTTAGAAAAAATAGTATATTCTGATACTGATAAACCTATAGAAATCCTATCAAAATCTATTCCTAACGGTTCTATTGTTGGTATCGATAAAGTTCTTCCAGCTAGATTTTTACTACCACTGATGAATTATTTACCAGAAAGTAAATTCGTCGATGTATCTCAAATCGTTGACCGCGTTCGTATGATTAAAGATGAAGAAGAAAAAGAACTTATGCGTCGTGCTTCCCTTCTAAACGACGAAGCTTGTCAACGAGTTATTAATAGTATTTCTGCTGAAAAATCTGAAAAAGATATTGTAAAAGATCTACTTGAAATCCACGAAGATTTAGGGGTAGAAGGACTATCATTCGATCCAATTATCGGATATGGTGCTAACGGAGCTAATCCTCACGGAACAGTTGGAGATAGATATCTAAAACCAGGTGATTCAATCATCATCGACATGGGGGGAATTAAAGATAACTACTGCTCTGATATGACACGTACTGTATTTTGGAAACAACCAAGCGAAAAAGCTCGCGAAGTATTCGAAACAGTATTAGAAGCACAAAAACGTGGTGTTGCACTGGTTAAACCAGGTGTTAGATTCTGTGATATAGATGCAGCTTGCCGTGACTATATCACTGAAAAAGGTTATGGAGAATTCTTCACACACCGCACAGGACACCATATCGGTCTTGAATGTCACGAGTACGGAGATATTTCAAGTGTTAATGAAACTAAATGTGAACCTGGAATGATTTTCTCTATTGAACCAGGTATCTATCTTCCTGGAGAATTCGGTGTTCGTATCGAAGACCTTGTTCTTGTTACAGAAGATGGTTGCGAAGTATTAAACAAACTTAACAAAGAACTAGTTGTTGTAGGGGAATAACTATATATAGTGTAGTAACGGAAAATCTCAAATTCTAAATTTTTTCATAATAAAAGGCGATTGATAAATTTATCAGTCGCCTCTCTCTTATTATTCAAAATGTTTCTTTAAGAACTCTCCTACAATTTTCCAGTATTGTTCTCGATATTTTCTTTCTGCTTGAACATGTTTCATACCAGGGAAACTATGGAATTCTTTTTCTGAAGTTATTAAGTTATAAGCTTCTTTACCATGTTCTAAAGGAACAAAACCATCCTCCTCACCATGTAGTACTAATGCTGGCAGTTTCGTTTCTTTTAAACCTTTCGTCGCGTCTACATCCCCAAAGAAGTATCCCGCACGAATTTTAGTTACTGTATTCGCTGCTGGAATGACTGGGAAACTTGGTAAATTAAATAATTTTTTCAATTGATAAGTAAACTCTACTTTCAAATTTACATATCCACTATCTTCTATAAAAGTTTTTACATTTGATGGTAAGTTTTTACCTACTGCATTCATTACAGTAGCAGCTCCCATACTAATTCCAAATAACGCTGTATCAGCATTATTATTTTCAGCTGATATTTTCTTCACCCAATTAACTAGGTCATCAGAATCATAGCCACCCATTGAAATAAAATCACCTTCACTATTACCATGAGCAATTAAATCTGGGGCAAAAACACTATATCCCATATCGTAGAATTTTTTAATATAGTTAGCCATTTTCTTAGCATCACTAGTATATCCGTGAACTACAAAGACCCACTTCTTAGCATTGGGATTAACAAACTTATAACCTACAAGCTTGTTCTTGGTAACAGACTCCATTTCTGTAACTTGTTTTGTCTCATCAAACCACTTGTTTATGGCTGTTTTATCCTCTTTACTGCCATCACTATCTTGATTTACTATACCACTTTTATCAACTTTCGGATTCAACCCAAAGTTATAGAAATAATTTCCAACAAAACCAAATGCAACGACTAAAACAATTAGTAGTGTTGCTAATATTTTTTTAAAATGCTTTTTCACTTTTGTCTACCTTTCATTTTCAATTTCAATAAAACTATTATACTATTGCTTCTAATAAAAGTAAACAAAAAATAACACCAATAGAGACTTCTAATATCTCTATTGGTGTGCTTTGTATTATTCTATTCCGTATTTTTCTTTAATAGCATCTGCTACAACCATTCCAGTAAACCATGCCACCATTAAATTATATCCACCTATTTCTCCATGTAAATCTAGTATCTCACCAGCAAAATATAAATTCTCTATTTTTTTATGACTACACGTTTTCGGACTTACTACTTTTAAATCTACTCCTCCCGCAGTTGTAAATGCGTATTCTAAAGGCATCGTCTTAACATCAACTAATTCATAACGTTTGATTTTCGTTACAAACTTCCTTAACTCCTTCTTACTAACATTTTCTGGGAAATATTTTTCTATCATAAAATTGTAAAAGCTCTTAGGTAATTTCCCTTGTAGGAATTTATTATCTTCCCACATTTTAGCAAATAGCTCCTCTTCATTTAGTTCGGGATAGAAATCCAAGTAAAACTTATCTTCAGGGTACCTTGCTACAAACTCACCCATAGATATTGATAGCGGGCCGCTTAATCCTTTATGTGTAAACAACAGATCTCCGCTTCTTTCATTTTTCTTATGGAACATCCTCACATTTTGCAGTGCAACTCCTGATAGCTCTGTAAAATCTTCAAATACTAAGGCTACCTCACTAGGATATATTTTCGTGATTTTAACCCCATGTTTTTTTAGAATTCTATGTAGTGAACCATCACTTCCACTCTGAGGGTATGTTTTTCCGCCAGCACACACTACGATATTCTTTCCATAGTATGTATCCACATTTGTTTTTACACCTACTAGCTTATCATCTTCAAATACTAAGTCTTCTACCTTTTCTTTATAGTTAATCTTCGCATGATCTATTTTAAAAGCATTAACTACATCTCTAGCCTTCTCACTAGCTGGATATAATCTTCTATTTTCCTGTTTTAATTTTAAATTATGTTTATCAAAAAACTTCTTAACATTATATTTATGATAAGCACTTCTTAAAAATCTACCATTATGAACTGCAGCTACAAAATCCTCAGCATTGTCGCTACTCATAACATTACAACGCCCATTACCAGTTAAAAGTAACTTTATCCCCGCTCTTCTATTTTGCTCAAGAACCAGAACTTTTAAACCACTATCATTAAGCCTATCCGCTATCATAAGTCCGGCACTACCAAGACCTATTACAATTACATCATATTTCATCTTAAATCTCTACTTTCTCCTATTTAATCAAACATCATCTAATTATAACACGGAATAATTCAGTTGCAAATTTTTCCTTATAAAATTTATTATAAGATTATTTACAATAGTTAAAATTTCTTAAATCTCCTCCTTCTTATTGGAATTTTTCCTTATTTTGTAATATACTAGAGTGTATATGTTTAGAATTATTTTCTCATTCATTCATTATGAAACTGAATAGTGGGCTAACTTTATTCTAAACAAGTTTGAAATAAAGGATTGAAATAATGAAACTAAAAAAAATTAGTATTTTGATTTTACTTCTTGTTTTCTTAATTCCAAACTTCACAAAAGCTGAAGATAACTTTTTGGATAATAATGCGGTAATTGATTTTAGCGACGTTAATTCTCATCTAGTTGTTTCGGAATTAAATACTGGAAAAATCATTTCTAAACGTGGAGAAAATGAAAAAGTATCAGTAGGTAAACTTCCTAACTATCTTGCGCTTTATCTACTTGCTGACAATTTAAAAAATAATAAAATAACATTAGATTCAAAAATTGATATTAAAACTAGTGATGATATATTAACTAAATATAAATTTGAATCATCTATTACCGTTAAGGATGCTATCTTCTTATTAGAAAATGAAGCGTCAAATGGTCTTAACCAAGCAATCTTTAGTCATTTCAATATCGATATTACAAAAGCTAAGGATATACTTGCTGCAATGTCTCTTAACGATACAAAACTAGAGACTTTTGATAACAACAGTTCTACTAATATTAGTACTGCAAAAAATATTTCATATCTGACTAGTTTAATATTAAGAACTTATCCAGAAATAACAGAAATAACAAAAAATCCAGAACACACACTTGCTACTGGAGAAAAAATTAAAAATAGTGTTGAGTTTAAAGAATCTGATAAATTTAGAGTTTTAGGATTAGATTATTCCGAAAAGAATAGTGTTACATACGCATATAGCGGTAATACTAAACTTATAATTACAGTTTTAAACCAAAGCGATGATAAAGCTGCTTATTTCGAAAAACTTCAGAAATCTTACGACTACTTATTTACGAATTATCACTATAAACTAGCACTTAAAGCTGGTACTTATACAATAAATAATGAAAAAATTACCTTCAATGAAGATATTTATGATTTATTCTATGAAAAACATTCTATAAAAGATGTAACGTATTTACTAATGAATAAGAAAATACTTCTTTTCCAAAAATATGAAACTACATCTGCGAATGAAGGGACAGTTTTTTCTGAGTTTGACTCTAATAACAACACTGGTACATTCGATAAAGTTAAGTCAAACTTTATCAATGATGAGAACTTTGATAAAAAAGATAACTACGAAAAAACTACTATTGTTATAGATCGCACGAAGTACTTTGCTACTGGTATACTGGCAATATATACACTTGTTTTTGCAGCGCTATATGTTATGAGACAAGTGGTTAGAAAGGATTAGATATGGAGCAAAATAATTTAGTTTTTGAAGTAGAAGGTGCTATTTACGAACTTGTCTACAATTTTAAAGATGCCTTCCAAAAAGAAACGTTTGAAGAGAAATTAGTAGACGTTTTAAAAAATAAACCCTATATTGTCGGAGATATTTCTCATGAAAAACTACGACTTACCGGATTTATTTTAACAAAGGATAACAATAATCCTAAGAACATAAATAACCTTGAAGATTACATTCTAGAATACTGTAATTTTGGAGCGCCGTTCTTTGTAGTAAAAAAACGAAATTCATAAAAGAAATACCTAAGATGAGATTATCCTCATCCTAGGTATTTTTCTATATAAACTTGGCACATACAGCTTCTGGGACAGTAATTTCTGAATCAACAACTGTTAACTGTCCTGTTATTTCATCTACTCGATATACAGTAATAGTTCCACTATTTTCATTTGTCGCTAACGCAAATTTATTATCTTTTGATAAATCAAAATCTCTAGGACCTTTACCAAAAGTACTAATAGTTTGAACTTGTTTTAATCCATCTTTAGTATTTTCAAAAACAACTATCGCATCTTGTCCTCTGTTAGAAACATATATATACTTATTGTCATTTGAAATTTTTATCGCACTACCTTTATTTTCTAACGTAAAGTTTTCTGGTAATGTAGGATAATATGTTGGATTAGCTAAATTTCCCTCTCCATCGTAATCGAAGGCAATAATTTCACTAGTAAGCTCCGTCATTACAAAAGCTTGTTTTTCATCACTACTAAATACTATATGACGAACTCCACTTCCATCTTTAGCTTTAAAAGTAGCTACTTTTTCTAAAACTCCTTCTTTTAGTTTATATGACGTGATTTCATCAGTTCCTAAATCGCATGAAAAGACATATTTTTCACTTGGAGTAAAGCCAGAGAAATGCACATGAGGTTTTTCTTGTCTTTCATGTACTCCACTTCCTTCATGGTGATCTGTTGATAGAAGTTTCACTAATTTACCATTCTCAACAGAGTAACTGTCAATTGTTCCTAAATGATAGTTGGCTGATAATAAAGTATTTTTTTCTAAGTTCAACTCTACATAACAAGGGGGATTCCCTTCTTGAGCTACAGACGTTAATTCTTTCAAGTTACCATTTTCTTCAACCTCAAAGCTAGAAACAGCTCCTTTTCCATCTACTCTAGATACACTATATAAATACTTGTTATCATTAGACAATGCTAAATATGTTGGATTGTCAACCTTCGCTGTATTTCTAACTTCTAACACTTTCCCTTCTTCTGATAAGTCTACTAAGTATATCCCTTCACTATCTTGTTTTGTATATGTTCCAATATATGCTCTTACCATTATTTTTCCTCCTACTTTCTATATAATAATTATAACATTTTCCAAAAAATTTTTATAAAATTTTCTCTCACCTATAATTCGTATAAACCAAAATTATCATTTTTTTTGAAAACTAAAAATCCTGTTTTACGGATTTTCTATCATTTTCATAAAGTTAAAATTCGTTTTTTGTTGTTTTTTTGTCAAAAAATAAATTTTTTGAAGAAAAAAACTCCAAAAATTCTAACATTTAAGATTTTACATATCTCAAACTTCTTGTTATAATAGACTATATTAATAAAAGTATATTTTAGGAGGAAAACCGTGAAACACGAATTTATATTAGTTCTTGACTTCGGTAGTCAATACAACCAACTTATCACTCGCCGTGTACGTGAACTTGGTGTATATTCTGAACTACATGACAATGAAATTTCTATTGAAGAAATCAAAAAAATGAACCCTAAAGGAATCATCCTTTCAGGTGGACCAAACTCAGTTTACGAAGAAAACTCTCTTACTATTGATGATGAAATCTTCAACCTAGGTATTCCTGTACTAGGAATTTGTTACGGAATGCAACTTATGCAACACAAACTAGGAGGAAAAGTAGAATCTGCAACAAGTAGAGAATACGGAGCTCACAATGTTGATGTAGCTCCAGGAGCTAAACTATTCGAAGGCACACCTGCTTCTCAACAAGTATTAATGAGTCACTCTGATAAAGTAGTTGAACTTGCTGAAGGATTCAAAGTTGTTGCAACAAGTGATAACTGCCCTATCGCAGCAGCTGAAAATGTAGAGAAAAACTTCTACTGCTTCCAATTCCACCCAGAAGTACGTCACTCTGAATACGGTTATGATTTAATTAGAAACTTCATCCGTAACGTGTGTAACTGTACTGGTGATTGGACAATCCAAAACTTCATCGACGAAAAAATTGAAGAAATTCGTGCAGAAGTTGGAGATCAAAAAGTTCTTTGTGCACTATCTGGTGGTGTAGACTCATCAGTTGTTGCTGCCCTACTAGACAAAGCAATCGGTGATCAACTTATCTGTATGTTTATCGACCACGGTTTACTTCGTAAAGGTGAAGCTGAAGCTGTAATGAACACATTCAGTAAAGAAATCGAAGGTGGATTCAACATGAATCTTATCAAAGTCGATGCTAAAGACAGATTCTTAGGAAAACTTAAAGGTGTAAGTGATCCAGAACAAAAACGTAAAATCATCGGAAATGAATTCGTTTATGTGTTCGATGAAGAATGTGCTAAACTACATGACGTACCATTCTTAGCTCAAGGTACTCTTTACACTGACGTTATTGAATCAGGAACTAAAAACGCTCAAACAATCAAATCTCACCACAATGTAGGTGGATTACCAGAAGATATGCGTTTTTCTCTAATCGAGCCTCTTAACACTTTATTCAAAGATGAAGTTCGTGCATTAGGAGAAGCACTTGGTCTTCCTCACGAAATCGTTTGGCGCCAACCATTCCCAGGACCAGGACTTGGTATTCGTGTCCTTGGAGAAGTAACAGAAGAAAAACTTCAAATCGTACGCGACAGTGACTTCATCTTACGTGATGTTATCGCTAAACGTGGATTAGAAGGAGAAATTTGGCAATACTTCACATGTCTTCCAGACATTCGTTCAGTAGGAGTTATGGGAGATGTGCGTACATATGACTACACAGTTGCAGTCCGTGCCGTAACAAGTATCGACGGTATGACAGCAAGCTGGGCTCACATTCCATTTGAAGTATTAGAAGAAATCTCAGCTCGTATCGTAAATGAAGTTGCTCACGTTAACCGCGTAGTCTACGACATTACTAGTAAGCCGCCAGCAACTATTGAATGGGAATAATATTATAGTAAAATATATAGATAAAAGCCTTGATTTTTAAGGCTTTTTCTTTTAAAAAAATTAAGCAAAATAAACTTTTAGGCATAAAGTACCCTGCCAACCTCCCTGCCGAAGAGTAAAATTTACAATGTATGTAAGTAAATAGAATAAAGAATGAATAACACCATTCAACTACTAAAATAGTCGTAACCTTTAATTTAAGGTTGCGACTATTTTTTTGCCCAAATTGACTACTATGGGTATACCCATATTGAACAGAATCCAACTCTATTAAATCAACAAACAAAATGTCCGTTATACATGTCTAAAAACTAAATTACAGGAGGTACAAAAAATGAAAATCGGATATATACGAACGTCAACCATAGACCAGAACCTAGATAGGCAAAAACAAATTATGAGAGACAATAATATTGAATTCCTATTCAGTGAACAAGAAAGTGGAAAAGATACAAATAGACCTATTTTAAATGAAATGCTAAATTCTATTCGTAAAAATGATGAAATTGTCATAGCCTCACTTGATAGACTCAGCAGAAATTACAAAGATTTAAAAGAAATAATACAAATAATAAAAGATAAAGGAGCAACTCTAACAATAGTAGATGCTCCTTTTCTTAATTTTAATACTGGTAACTCTACATTAGACACAGCAATGTTCGACATACTTCTTTCTCTACTTGGATATATTGCACAGAATGAACGTGAAAAGATACTCGAAAGGCAACGTCAAGGAATAGAACAAGCAAAAAAACGTGGTGTCTACAATGGACGTCCCCTAAAATACCATGCAAATGCAAAAAACTCTCAAGATAGATTCATATATGAAAGTGTAGTATCTATGCTCCAAGAGAAAAAACCTGTTCAATCAATTGCAAAACATGTAGGAATAGCAAAGTCTACTGTGTATGAAATTAAGAAACGAAATAATTTCCTTTAAATTTTTTATTGCATTGTTTATCGAAATTTACTTATTTTTATTTATATATTATAACTTTGATAGTTAAATAATAAAGATTAAATTATTATATTTTTCGGACATTTTGTATGTAAATTGTCTTGGGAATTTTCCGAGACTTCTTAGACTTATATTATCCAAGAAAAAAATTTATAATAAGTAATGTAAAGGAGGGATTTATTTTGTTAGCCAAGAATAAAGCATTAAAAGATTCAAATAATTGGAGACCTATATATAAAGATATTGCAAATATAATAGGTGAAGAAAATACAATAAAGTTATACAAACATTTTAGGGGATTAACATTGAACTTTCCTATGAAGTTACTTTCTAAAGAAGGGATGACAAATATTGTTAAATCAGAATATGATGGACATAATGTAGTTTACTTGGCTAGAGAGTATGGTTATTCAATGAGGCATATTAATCGAATAATAAAAGATAATAATTTAAAAGGAGAAAATAGAAATGAATAAAAAAATTATTCCATTATTAGCTAGTATTTTAGTCTTCATTATTATTGTATTTGGAGGATTTTTTTATTATCAAAATTCAGGGAAGACTAATATACAAAAAGACCATGAAAAATATTTAACACTTATTAATGATAATCATGACTTTGACGAAGGAGTCAAAGGATTAGAAAGCCTTGATAACGAAAAAGGACAAAATGTGTTCAAAAATATAAAAACAGAAATCAAAATAGCTAAAGAGTTGAAAAATGCTGACAGTAGTCTTGATAACAAAGATATTGATTCAGCTAAAAAATCATTAGAAAAAGTAGACACTCTAACTATTGATAATTCATTTGATAAAGCTATCGACAGGTTAAAAGAAGATATTACAAATTATGAAAAAGCACTTAAAGAAATCAAAGATACTAAAGCTGATGATACTAGTTCTATATTAGATAAATACAAATTTAATCACAATGCTTTAAAAGTTAAATTGAGTGAAAACAAATCAACTAAAGAAAATACGAATACAACAAAATCAAGTGAAGATAATAAAACTCAAGAAGTAAAAGATGTGAAAACTGGGCTAACTTTTGATGTCGCTTTAGAAAAAAACTTTAATTATTATTATAACACTATCGTTAATGATATTAAAAATGACATTTCTCAAAAATTTGGAGCAACATTAATAAATGCAACTCCTAATGGTCGTGACTCTGATGGTGATGGAATAACTATCGCTGTTCAAGGTAGTAATATAGAGGCTAGCGGAACATATACTCTTAAATATTATCAAAATACTAAAATTTGTAAATTAATAAGAGGTATAGATCAAGATATAAAAACCTATCCAGCTATATATAATATGTAATAAATAAAAAATTAAATAAAGGAGAAAAAAATGAAATTCTGTGAGAATTGTGGGAAGCCTGTAAATGAAAATTCTCAATTTTGTGAGAACTGTGGAGCAAAAATAAAAAAGTCGGTAATTACAGAACAACCTCAAAAAAACAACAATAGTAAAAGTAGTAAAAATAGAAGGAATATTATTTTTGCAGTTATCGGAGTATTAGTATTAATATTTGTAGTTTCAAGTTTATTTTCTTCATTTAATTCTGAAGGTAAAATAAAAAAAGATGAATATTTAAAAATCTATGATGAAGCTGTAAAAAAAACTGAGACTGCTAATTTTATTCAAGCCAAAGTTGAGTTAGAAAAACTTCAGGATACGAAATCATACGATGGTATAGATATTAAAAAAGATATTGATATGACCGTTCAACTATTTGGAATTAGAAATTTTGTAAGTTCTAAAGATTTGACAGAAGAAGATATAATTGAAGAACTTGAAAAATCGTTAGATAAATTTAATAAAGATTATAAGAGTAGCAACAGTAAAATAAAAAAAGCTAGTGATACATTTATAACTGAGAGTAAAACTTTTTTAGATTTTCTAAAAACATATGTAGAAGCTGAAAAATATATAAATAATCAAGATAATGATAATGCAAATAAACAATTAGAAAAATTAAAAGAATACAAATTTACAACACCTAAATTTCAAAATATGGCTGATAGTAAGACTCTAGATATTCAGTCTGGGATACATATATCGGATTCATTGAATAAACAAGAAAATTCAAGTCATTCAAATGATTCTAACAATACCAATGAGAATTCTTCAAATACTACTAACAATACAAGTAATTCAAATAGACCAACTATACAGGAACAATTCAATCGTTTAAAATCTACTATTGAATCAGACTTCAATGGTACGTTAGCCGTTAATTTTAATAGTTGGCATAGACAAGGTGAATCTACTTTAAGAATAGAAATACAACAAGGTAATGAAACTTACTATGGTAATTTCTCATATTCGGCTAATGGAGAGTGGATATATGTTGAATTCCAAGATTTACCAGGTAAAAATTATAATAGCTACAAAGCATAAAATAACTAATAAAGGAGATATACTATGAAATATTGTGAGCATTGTGGACAAGAAAATAGCTTATCTTCTAATTTTTGCCAAGCATGTGGAAAGAAGATGAGCACTAATAATAATTCAAAACAAAAAAAAGAAAGGAAACTACAAATATGAATTTTTGCCCAAATTGTGGAAATAAATTAAACACTGATTCAAATTTTTGTGGGGAATGTGGAACTAAAATATCAAGAAATATAGACAATCCTGAGATTCACAACCCTAATAATGTCAAGCAAGATATACAATATAATAATGAACAAACTAAACGTCCATCAACTTTTCCTAATTCTGCTCAATTAGCAAAATCAACAAAAAAAGTTTTTGATTCAGCTACTGAACATTTAAACAGATATACTGGAGAAGTAGGAAGTGTAGATATTAATTTAAGAAAATTATTTTCTGAAGTATTCAAAAGCCACTCTAATGATGAAGCTGAGGAAATATTTATTTCAGGAACTAAAAAGACTACACCACCTTTAAGTCAGATATCAGAAAATTTAGGAAAACCATGGTTGTTTTCTAGAATATTATTATGGTTTCTTATTGCTTTTGTTGCTTTTTGGTTTTGTACATATAAACTAGGTGCACAAAATGCAATTCCTGGCTTTATATTTGCAGGAGCATTTGCTATGCCTTTATCAGCTTTAATATTTTTCTTCGAATTGAATTCATTTAAAAATATTAGTATTATGAATACATCTAAAATATTCTTCGTAGGAGGTGCATTCTCTTTATTAGTTGCTCTTCTTTTATACAAAGTATTCCCTCTTAGCTTAGAGAGCCAAATTTTTGGTACTTTAACTGTTGCAGATGCATTCCTAATTGGAATAATAGAAGAAGTTGGGAAATTTATAATAGTTATTTATTTTATCGAACGACTAGATGTAAAATATATACTAAATGGAGTACTAATTGGAGGTGCTGTTGGAGCTGGATTTGCAGCTTTTGAAACTGCTGGGTATATTTTATCATACGCAGAACAAGCAATGGACGTTACTATTTTACGTGCTATTACTTCTATCGGTGGTCATCTTGCATGGACTGCTGTAGCTGGAGGTGCATTAATTATAGCGAAAAGAACAGAAGAATTAGAATTATCTCATTTTACAAAATCTCAATTTATTTTCTTCTTTTCATCAGTTATAGTAATGCATGCTTTATGGGATATGGATCTACCTATTAATAGCTATTTAATGATGGCTGTTCTTATAGTGTGTGTATGGGTAGAATTATTTGTAATAATAAATGCAGGATTAAAAGAAATCACTCGTTATAAATATAATTAATAAAACTTAAGAACACATATTTAAAACCTAATTGGCATAAAAGCTAATTAGGTTTTTTACTTTTTTATAAAAGGAGCATACAAAAAACAATGACAAAAATACAAGTTGTACAACTTAAGCAAGAAATATTAAAAGAAATACATATCAATAATAACACTACCTTCTCCTCTCCTGATATTTCTGGAGAGTTTTTTATTGACTACATTGGTAAGTTTGATAGAGAGGTATTTGCAGTTGTTGGTATGAATGTAAAAAATAAACCAACTTACTGTGAAATCTGCCACATTGGGGTATTAGATTACTCACCTGTTCACTTTAGAGAAATATTTAAAGGTGCTATACTCGCTAATTCAAGTTCAATAATCGTTAATCACAACCATGTATCTGGTAATTTAAAACCTAGTAATGAAGATATTAAGATAACTAAAGCTCTAATAGAAGCTGGAGAATTATTAGGTATTAATGTATTAGATCATATAATTGTAAATGATACAGACTATCTATCACTCAAAAAAGACAATAATAACTGGGGAGGTACATTATGGTAGACAACACTCAAATTTCTCATTTACTACAAGAACAGCTAAATCTAAATATTAGAGAGGACTATTTAACATCTGAAAGCTATCTATTAGGCACAGATGAACTAGATTCAGAGTTATTACCTACTAACTTTTATAATGTAATGACTTCCACTTCATATCTAATTATCTTTTTCTATTACAATGACACTACTATCTATGTATTTTATAATTCAGACTGCACTAAGAAACTCTTAACTGGAATACTTAAAAATGAAAGGTTGGTGTATTTCAAATATGAATAAAAACAATTCAAAAAAGGAAGTCGGTATATTAGATTGGCTAAAAGCCATATATGAAATTACCGTAATAATAATTAAACTATACAAAAAAAGAACAGCATAGAGAGGACTATAAAATGACAAAAATACTAACATCAAATATTCAAATCGAAATATTTATGTCGGATGACAAAAAAGAAAGATACATATTAAAAAAGATTTGGGATATAGAGAAACCAATAGCGACTATTATCACTCTTTATCCGAGTACTAGCGACCTTATTATAAATGATTCTACAACTACATTTATTACTAATAACGTATTTAAATGTGATTTTGGCGGATTCTATAGTGTTAACCTATATTCTAAGATTTCAACGGGAAAACGGGAATTTGGAAAGCAAGATACTAAAGTTAATGATAATTATATACTAAAATGTGCTAAAATCTCTGATAACATTATAATTGCCTGTGGCTCACTTCCTAAGACAAATAAATTAGTACAAAATAGACTAAACTCAATTATCGAATTACTAACAAAGAATAAACTAAGGAAAAAAATCCTCTTCCTTACTGACAGTAATAAACAAGATAACTTCCATCCATTAGCACCTAAAGTACGAGCAAAATGGGAGTTTATGTGATATAATTTGATTAAATGTATGGAGGAAAATGATGGATAATAAAGAAAAAACATATACTACAGATTGGAAATTTTTTAAAAACTATATTATTTATGTAAACGAAAGAAATACAAAAGTTGGTGAAGATAAATATGAGAAAAAATGTTACATTGGACTTTCAGATCAATCACAAAAAAGATTAGACTTATTAAGTAATAGAATCGACAAATCAGTATACACAATATATGTACATAATTCATATTTAGACGTATTGGACTTAGATTTTGTAAAAAAATATGAAGAATCTAATAAATCCATATTAGATTGTGAAGACTTTACACTATATAAAACATCAGAATTTAAAATAGAAGATAAAAGAATATCTTTCCTAGTCTATATTATGTCCTCGTTCTTTCATATAAATAATCTCCATACTAATCTAATCGCTACAGAAGATAACTTTGACTTTGCGAAAAACAAAGACTACAATATACATCAATTATATATCGATGACTTGTTTCTATATATTCTTCTGAAAGCTATACAACTAATAAGAACACCGAGTAATTTAAAGCATAATTTTATAAACGAATTAATCAAAGAATATAATCTTGCCTTAAAATACTACTGTGATAGGCTAGAAAAGCTACATTTAAAAACTACTTCTGAAAATTTTATGAACTTGCTTGACCACAATTCATATTTATTTTCCTCAATTGAAAATGTTAATGAGTCTATATTTACAAAGGATATTACCCTTGAATATGAAAATAGCATAGATATAAAAGACTATTATTCTGATTTCACTGAGAGTGATATTTCACTTATGTTAACAATTGTATGTAATCTCTTTAAAAATAATTTTCAGGGGGATAATTACAAAAAAAACACTTTTAAAACTGTAAAAGATGATTACTCCTATATTCACCTTAAGAATAAGTTTGATGTAAGAATAATTAATATTGATAATACATTTGAAAATATATACTCTCATATAAAAAAATATACTAAAGATGATAATTCAGATAAAGACAAAGGCAAAGATATTTATATTAATACTGATACAATAGCAATCACATTAAAATATATAGAAGAAATAAAATATTGTATATTTTTACTAAAAGATTTACGATCAGAATTAAAAAAATTTTTTCCTACTAACATAAAATCGGATACAAGAACAAAAATAGATTCATTACGTGAACACATAAGAAACAGTATAAATTCATTAAATGCATCATCTAGAGTATTAAATATTCTCTTACTAACTGAAAATACTAATTCAAGAAAAGAACTTAACTCTAAATTGAATTCACATATAAAAATAGCTTCCTCACATATAAAAAGTATATCTCAAAAACTAAAATATTTATACATTAAACAAGATACCCTTAAAGATCTTTCTACTAAAAGTATAGTTAAATTTCTTTCTGAAGAAAATATAACTACTGCTAATCTTTCTACTCTACAAGAAAAATTGAAAAAGAAACTAAAAGATTCGAACAATGCAACTACTACACTACTTTCATTCGTTGAGTTATTTAATCTAGAGCAATATTCTATTTTAGACTCCTTGATAATAATTAATCCTGAAATCAAATCCATTTATTTAAAGTTAGCCAAAGATATCAATAAGGAATCAGTAAACAATTATCCCAATCCATTCCCATTCATAATTTCAATATTATAAATACATACAAGTATTATTCATTGATAGTATAATACTTGTATGTATTTTTTTATAATTTTATTAATCGTACTTAAGTTTTAATTTTTTTTAGTATATTTTAGTACGTTTACTCCGATGATTTATTCCTATCAATCCTCTATACTATACATTGTAAGACGCATAAGATGTTCTTACAAAAATTGGAAACCTAAGTAACTCAGGTAATTAAAAAGCAGTAGACTAAAATAATAATTAAATTTTATGTAACAGTGCTTTTCAATATAATGGGTTATCTGGGTAACCCAAGTAACCCAGATAATCAAAAAAAGCAACAGACTAAAAATAATGATAATTATATTTATGTAATAGTGCTTTTTAATATAATGGGTTGTCTGGGTAACCCAAGTAACCCATATAACAATATAGGAAACTATCTGTAATGTTAAATTTAATATGATAGTCTCCCTCAAAAATACTGGGTTGTATAGGAAACAAAAATAATCTAAAAAAAATAAAGAAAATAGGAGGGCAAACTAAAATGTCAAATTTAAATAAAAATAGTATAGAAAAAACACTAGGTATACTAAATAATCACGGAGTAGATAAAATTAATATCCGTAGTATTGGAGGAGGAAGAACTACTAACACCATCTTCCCTACGAACGAATTGGAAAATATACTGAAGCATATTAAATCAATCGATAGCGAGGCGAATATTTACAGTACGTTCAATTATTTCAACATAAGTAATAAAGAAGCAGTAAGTGATAATGATATAGAAAGAATCAAATTCATTTTACTGGATATAGATCCGGTACGTCCAAGTGGGACTGTTTCTACCAATGAACAAAAAGAAGAAGCGAAAAAGGTATTTGATAACTGTCTACAGTATCTGGAAGATAATAGTATCCAATATTATTATACATTTGATTCTGGTAACGGATATCACGCATTAATCCCTGTAAGTATTGATGCTAATAAAGTTAATCAAGATACTATAAAAAAATTACTTTATTTATTGGATGATAAATTTTCAACTGAAAAAGCTCATGTTGATAAAAGTGTTCACAATCCAGCACGTATTACTAGATTTTACGGAACACTCAACACCAAAGGGATACAAATTAAACCTGAATGTTGTAGAATATCTAAATTTCTATATGATAAAGCAGACGGTAATACTAATGACTTCAATATTATAAAAGGTATAATTAGTAAAAACAAAGTTGAAGACATAGACATTGATAATATGATGACTCGTAAACCTTATTTACTTGTCAAAAACCCTATGGAATGGCTATCCTCTCACAATCTAACTGTTGAGAAGATAAAAGATTTAGATGATGGAGGTTGTTTGTACAAGTTTCATAAATGCCCAATGAGGGATCATCATAATCCAGATAATGGACACTATTTTATAGTGAAAGAAAATAACAAATGTTATTTCGGGTGCCATCATGATAGTTGTGGAAATCAGAATGTACATACATTCAACACCAAATATCCATGTCCACACGAACTACTTTTATATTATGATGAAACACCTTCTTTTGAAGGTATAAAAAATGGAAAGAGATATAAATTCTATGACTATATTCTAGATAAGACAGGTGTTATAGTTGAAGATAAGAAAAAGGGGCCAATTTGGATTTCTTCTAATCCAATTTTTATTAATAATGTCATATACAACAGAGACACTAAAGAATTTGATTATGAAATACAATCACTTAGCATAGGTCAAACAGAAAATACCTTCTATTTAAAAGGAAACCAGCTCAATGCTCTATCATTACGTAATATTTTATCTAAAAAAGGAGTAATGGTTAACAACGAGTATAAACTTCTTACATATCTTCAGCTTCTAGCTAATAAGGCTAAAATACGTAATATCCATAATTGTGTAGGTTGGATTAAATATGACAACAAACTTGTTTATAATATCAGTAAAAATTATGGTGATGATAAAGAAAGTGTACTAAATAAGGATAGTATTTTTAAATTATCATCTTCTGGAGACTATGAACATGTTATAAGTCTAATTAATAACGAGATATTAGGTACTAATATGGAAATCGCCTTGGCTGTAAGTTTTTCTCCGATAGTACTAGGTTATATCTCAAAAGTCGAATTCCCTGGTCTTGGAGCATTTCTTATAAATTTAATGGGACGTAGCTCAACAGGGAAAACTACTGCATTACACTTTATACAGAGCGTCTATGGTAGTCCTATAGAAAACTTAAAGACATTTAATTCAACATCTAACGCATTAGTTAATATATTGTCTGACAATTACGGAGTAGCCACAGTAATAGATGAATTATCCAGTAGTTCAATAAAAGATATGACTTCATTAGTATATCAAATAGCAGGAGGAAAATCTAAAGAAAGGTTAAACTCTGATGCAACACAAAAAGAACAAAAGACTTTCAGTACAAATGTAATATGCTCATCTGAGATTGGATTCCGTTCGAAACTAAAAGATAACCCTGGATTAAGAATGAGACTAATTGAAATAGAATTAAATGATTCTTGGACAAAAGATGCAAGCAGTTCTCATAATATAAAAAAATTAGCTAGTAAAAACTACGGTCTACTTGCCAATAAATTTATGGAATGTTTATTTGCGCATGAGAGGGGGAGTCAACTGATATTAGACCATTTCAAAAAAGCAAGAGACAAAATAATTACTAAAATACCAGAATCAGAGTATAGAGATAGAATAAGTATTCCTTATGCAACTATTCTTGCTAGTGTATCATTAATAAATGAATTATTAAATATTCAACTTGATGAAGAAAAAATACTTCAATTATTTATTAAACTAGAAGAAAAAGAAATACCTAACAGAAAAGGGATACCTGAAGGTACATATGAAAAAATAATAGAATTTGTACACAAAAATGCTACTAAATTTTACTATGATAAACCCACTGTTAGGTCATCAGGGAAGATAGGAATCATAAAAAAAGAAAGCCAATCTGCATATGCTTATATATTCACTGGTGAATTTGAGAAATTTCTACACAGAGAACTAAAATTTGAGGATGTGAAGTTAGCTATTAACAGATTAATTAATGAAGAAATTATTATTAATGAGTCTGATAAAAAGAGAAAGGCATCACGTATCTATATAGCAAAAACGCGAGAAAATTGCTATAAAGTTAAAGTACCATTAGAAGATTACAACTTGATTATTAATGATATTGGTAGAGATACCGAAGATTTCGTTAAAACTAAACCCTCTTCTATGTTTGATAGCTTTGAATCAGAGTCGGTTGACGATTTAGATTTATCTTAAAATAATAAGGAAAGTTTATGAAATTAATTATACTAACTCATATATAAAGGAGAAAAAAAATGATAACAATTAACTACAAAGATATCATGAATCTTGGATTCCCAAGACACACAGCACGTTCAATAATAAAACAGGCAAAAATACAATTAGTTAACAGAGGTTTAACGTTATATGCGAATAATCGTATTGGTACGGTACCAAGAGAAATAGTGGAAGAGATTCTGGGACTAAAATTTACTACTAAGGGGGACATAGTATAATGGCGACTACTAAATATCCAGGAGTCTATAAAAATGAAAAAACTGGTTATTTCTTTTACAACGTAGAATTAGGTGTAGACCAAATAACTGGTAAAAGAATTCAGAAGAAAGGAAGTCGTGACTCTCACGGCTTACCTTTCAAATCAGCTAAATCGTGTCATGATATGTTGGTATCGATAAAAGCTGAATTTAAAAAGACAAGAGGTGGTGCACATAATTATAATATGACCTATGAACAATTTATGAATAGCGTCTACCTACCATATTATAAATCATCTGTAAGTGAAAATACTTGGAATAACAGAAAGCTCATTTTCCCTGTTTTTGTAAATAGATTCAAAGCTAAGAAACTACGTGAAATCAGTATTGCTGATTGTGAGAATTTTAGAATATATTTACTGAATCACAGCGGATACTCTCAAGCTTATTGTGCCCAATTATATGGTTCATTTAGAAAGTCTCTAGATTATGCCGTATATAGACAATTCTTAAATGAAAACATATCAAAAAGAACTCCTGCAATTCCTAAGGGGAAACACAATATACCTTACTGGACTAAATCTGAATTTGAAAAAGTCATATCAACATTTAATAAGTCAGATTACTTAGAACACCTGCACTTTACAATGCTATGGCTATACTATGTTACTGGTATTAGAGTTTCTGAAGGATTAGCATTATACTGGTCTGATATTGATTTTTCAAAGAAAACATTAAGAGTGCATCATAATTTAATTATGGACTCTAAGAAAGTTTATACTAGAAGCCTTACTCTTAAAACTGAGAATAGTAAAAGAATCATCTCATTAGATGATGATACAGTTACTATACTTAAAGATTGGAAAAATAGACAACATAAACTAACTAACAGTTCATTTGTAATGAGTTATGACGGAAGTCCACTCCATCGTTGTATCGTTGGAAGAATTATTAATAGACACTCTTCTCTAGCTAAAATACATAGAATTCAAGCTAAAGGATTAAGACACAGCCATGCAAGTTATCTAATAAACGAACATAATGCAGATATTCTTGTAATATCAAAAAGATTAGGTCACTCTAGTCCAGAGATAACTCTAAAACACTACTCTCATCTATGGGGGAATAATGATAGAAGTATCGCTGATATGATAACAGGAAATATCAACATTAAATTCAGTAATAAATCGAAATCTAACTTTACAGGTAATCAATATATATCTAACGAAATAATGAAAACGCCTCTTCAATCCACCTCTATAAAAAATGATACCTCAACTATATAAAAAACAAAATAACCTTCTTACTATCCTCCAAAAAAGATATAAGAAGGTTATATCTTATTATATATCATTTAGAAACGATATATAACAATTACCTAATACCAATAGTGTATTTGACTAAAACCTGTTGCTTTTTTACTTTATTCATGCTAAAATAAAAGCATAAAAGAGAAAGCCGTTTTAAAGACGGTGGCTCAGTTATTTAGTTAAATTATAACCATCTTAACCGACCAAAGTGGTAATAGCCCCCAAAATTTGGACAAATTTTGGAGGGCTATTTATTATGAAATT
>NZ_CAUTDQ010000029.1:0-26200 GCF_963537375.1 uncultured Gemella sp. | reverse complement strand
AGGATTTACTCTTCTTTTTTTATATTTTGTCTCACATCAATTGTAACACTACAATAGTAACTAGATTTTCCCTGAGTGAACTATTGACTTTTTACTATAGGTAGTGTAGAATTGTAGTTATGGTATGTGATAGATTGCCAGAGTTTGAAATTCTGACAAAAGTACAATATCATAATAAAAAATTTTTCAAAATAGAAAGAGGTTGCAAAATGATTTATGGAATAATCAGTATTGCAGCTTTACTTGTTGGACTTTTATTTGGATATATTATTTCAAAAAATTCTATTCAAAAGAGATTAGAATTATCTAAGCAAGATGCCGAACATATTATTGGTGAGGCAAGAAAAGAAGCTAGATATATAGTAGAAAAAGAAACTACAATAGCTAAAAAAGAAGCTGAAGAGATAATCAATATTGCTAATAAAGAAGCAGAATTTAAAAAACAAGATATTCAAAGACAAGAAGATAGAATCGTTCAAAAAGAATCTTCATTAGAACGTCAAACAGAACTTCTGAATAAAAAAGATGAACTGTTAAGTTCAAGAGAGATGAAATTGGAAGAAAAATCTCAGCTTCTTGAAGAGAAAAGTAGTGAGGTTAATCAACTTAAAATTCAACAAGAAACAGAGTTGCAAAGAATTGCAAACTTAACAGAAGAACAAGCTCGTGAAGAGATTATGGCCGCAGTTGAAACTGATATGGCTAAAGACATGGCAATATATATTAGAAATAAAGAACTAGAGGCGAAAAACGTTGCTGATAAACGTGCAAAAGAACTTATTGTTCAATCGTTACAACGTTTTGCAACAGATGTAGTTAGTGAAACTACTGTATCAGTTGTTGATCTTCCAAGCGATGATATGAAGGGTCGTATTATCGGACGAGAAGGAAGAAATATTCGTACTTTAGAAACATTGACTGGAGTAGATTTAATTATTGACGATACTCCAGAAGCAGTTATCCTTTCTGGATATGATCCTATCCGTCGTGAAATTGCAAAAACAGCGATTAAATCACTTATCGATGATGGTCGTATTCATCCTTCAAAAATTGAGGAAGCTGTTGACAAAGCACGTAAAAACATTGATCAAGTTATTAGAGATGCAGGGGAACAAGCTACATTTGATCTTGGAATCCACAACATGCATCCAGATTTAGTTAAGATCGTAGGTAAGTTAAAATATAGAACAAGTTATGGTCAAAATGGACTACAACACTCTATGGAAGTAGCTTATATCGCCGGACTTATCGCAGCTGAGTTAGACTTAGATGTTGCTACAGCTCGTCGTGCAGGTTTACTACACGATATCGGTAAAGCACTTGATCATGAAGTAGAAGGTTCACACGTTGAAATTGGTGTAGCATTAGCTCTTAAATATAAAGAGAATGCGATTGTTGTTAATGCAATTGCTTCACACCATGGTGATACTGAACCAACAAACCCTATTTCTGTCATTGTTGCCACAGCGGATGCACTATCTGCATCACGTCCAGGAGCTCGAAGAGAGTCATTAGAAAACTATATTAAACGTCTACAAAAACTTGAAGAAATCGCAAATGAACACAAAGGTGTAGAGAAAACATTTGCTATTCAAGCAGGTCGTGAGATTCGAGTAATCGTAAATCCTGAAGAAGTAGATGATACAAAAACTTACAAAATTGCCAAAGAAGTTAAAAATAAAATCGAAGAAACGATGCAATACCCAGGAAACATTAAAGTTAATGTTATTCGTGAGGTTAGAGCGGTTAAGCTTGCAAGATAATAAATTAAGCGATTGGACATGTCCAATCGCTTTTTTGTATGTTTTTGTAATTTAGATAGTAGTTATAGTAACAGAGTTAATAAAAAAAGAAATAGAAAATTTTGAATAGATAAAGTCTGTGCGTTTACTATTATATTTAGATTAATGCTTATACTAATACATTAATTTACTTAAATAATAATTAGTATCATTATCATGATATATAATAAGGTTTCTAATAAAAATAAGAGATAAATTAACTTCAGAATCAAAAGTTAATAAGATTTTTTAACGGGAAATTAATTATTCAGTATATTAAAGAGGTAATTTGGTATATAATAAGAGTTTACTTTTCAATTGTAATTTACAAAGGTACCAATGTATACTTCCTTATAATAACAGTTTTTGTTTATTGTGAAGAAAAGAAAATAGTGCTTTCTTTACATTAGATAATATTATCTTAGTGTAATTTAATCGTATTATAAAAAATACATATATTTTTTTAGTAATTAATTTAGGTTAATTCTAAATAAAGACTTCATAAAATAATATAATCTATAAGAAGAATGATTAAAAATTATATTTACAGTAAATATTAGAAAACGTTTAGTTTTAGCTAAAATAAACATAGTAAATTAAATCAAATAATAATTTATTTGTTATTGTAAATATAACGGTACATAAACTAGTTGTTAATTTCTATACATTTTAATAAAATCTGTATTAAAACAGGGTTGAAAAAATGTTGTTGTTATTGTATAATCTTTATTGTAGATATAGAAAAGGTTGTATCTATGTAATTATTATAATTTTTTAAGGAGAGTGTTATTATGACAAACACTGTAGAATCTAAAGTATTTTTAGAGCCACAAGAAACTTATGAGTTAACTTGTAAAAAAGGTGTTGCTAAAGCGACTGCAAGCCTTAAATACATGTTAAGTTTAGGATTCTTAGGTGGTGCATTCATCGGGGTAGGTTTCTTAGCTTTACTTCGTGTATCAGGATCAATTCCTAAAGAATTCGGAGGAATTGGTGCATTATTAGGGGCATCTGTTTTCCCAATCGGACTTATTTGTATTTTAGTAGGTGGTGGAGAGTTAGTTACAGGTAATATGATGGCTGTAACTGTTGCATGGTTCAATAAGAAAATTAGTTTTAAACTATTAGCTAAAAACATGGTTGTTATTACATTTGCAAACCTTGTAGGTTCATTAGTTATTGCTTATTTCTTAGGACATTTAACTGGTTTAACTGGTGGAGCTATTGCAGCTAAAACTATTTCAGCTGGTGAATCAAAAGTATACTTAACATTCTGGCAAGTATTCTTCTCAGCTGTAGGTTGTAACTGGTTAGTAGGTATGGCAGTATGGTTAAACTTCGCTGCTAAAGATGTAGGTAGTAAAATGTTTGGTGTATGGTTCCCAATTATGACATTCGTTGCTATTGGATTCCAACACTTGGTTGCGAACATGTTCGCAATCCCAGCTGCAATGTTTGAAGGTGCAAATATCTCTGTTTTACAATTTATCCAAAACATGGGAACAGTATTCTTAGGAAACTTTGTTGGAGCTGTTACTTTAGTTTCTGCTCTATACACATTTGCTTACAAAAAATAAGCTTATAAAAGTCGATAGAATATAATTTACATTAATAATATTAGCAAATAAATAAAAAAGATGAAGTTGGTGTTATACTATACTTCATCTTTTTATTGTATTTCATATTATTTGCACTTTGGATAAATAACAAATAAGATAAAAAAGACTCCAAATTGTTTAACTTGGAATCTTTTATGTTTAATATTATTCTTCTACTTTAACAACCCATCCGAATTTATCTTCAACTTTACCAAGTTGGATACCAGTAAGTAGGTTGTAGATTTTTTGAGTCCATTCTCCTGGTTTATCATCTTTGATAAGTTCTAATTTCTTAGTACCATCGAATAATTCACCAACAGGAGCGATTACTGCAGCAGTACCACATAAGAATACTTCTTCAAGTTTTCCGTTATCGTAAGCTTCGTAAACTTCTTCTAGAGACAGTTTTCGTTCTTCTACTTTTTCACCTAATGATTTAAGTAATTCTAATACTGATGCACGAGTGATACCAGGAAGGATAGAACCGTTTAATTCAGGTGTAACGAATGTTCCATCGATTTTGAAGAAGATGTTCATTGCTCCTCCTTCTTCGATGTATTTTTGTTCTACTCCATCAAGCCATAGAGATTGAGAGTAACCAAGTTCTTGTGCTTTCTTTTGACCTTTAAGAGATCCAGCGTAGTTACCTGCAGTTTTAGCGAATCCGAAACCACCACGTACAGCACGTACATATTCGTGTTCTACGAAGATTTTATTTGGTTGAAGACCAGCTTTGAAGTAGCTTCCTGATGGAGATAAGATGATTATAAACTTAACTTCATTGTTAGGGTGTACTCCAAGTGCTTCTTCAGAACCATATAAGAATGGTCTAACGTATAGTGAAGTACCTTCAGATTTTGGAATCCAGTCTTTATCGATAGAGATTAATTTTTTAAGTGCTGCTAACGCGAACTCTTCATCTAATTTAGGTAATGCGATACGGTCTGATGAATTGTTTAAACGTCTAAAGTTTTGCTCTGGACGGAATAAAACAGCTTCTCCGTTTGCGTTGTATGCTTTCATACCTTCGAAAACACTTTGTCCGTAGTGTAATACGTTTAATGCAGGTGATACTGGGATAGGTCCATAAGGTACGATTCGTGGGTCGTACCAGCCTTTATCAGCCGACCAATCCATAACGAACATGTGATCAGTGAACACTGAACCAAATCCTAATTTATCATCTGGTGTTTTTTCCTTTGGATTTTTAGTAAGTTCTACTCTTATATCATTTACTGTTAGTTTTGTCATAATTATATTTCTCCTTATCTTTAAACAATTAATTTTTTTAATATGTTAAAGTTATTATAATACTAATCTAAGTTTTTTTCAATACTTTTCTTTAAATTTTCTGAAATTTTAATCGAAATATCCGAAATTAGATATTGAAAAAATTTTGAAAATGCTATAAAATTATATGTAAACATTGTTTGGAATTTTATTCCATATTACTAATAAGAATTCTATTTTTACTGAAAATATGATACAATATTAGTATTACATTAACAATGTATCTAATTATAATAAAGAAGGAAGATAAATTTATGGAAATTAAAAAATCATTAGAAAATAAGTTTAACACATCACTTGCTAACCTTACAGGTTCACCGATAAGAGAGTTTGATAGATATGCTTCTTCTATAGAAGGAATTATCAAATTAACTTTAGGAGAACCAGATTTTGACACTGCAGAAGAAGTAAAAGAAGCTGCAAAACGCGCTTTAGATAATAATAGAACACATTATTCAGTAAATAATGGTATTGCTGAGTTACGTACAGCATGGGCTGCTAATTTAGAGAAAAGATATAACTTAAATTATAGCCCTGATGAAATTATCGTAACAATAGGGGCATCGGCTGCGATAGAACACACAATTTCCGCTGTAACTAACGAGGGAGATACTATTATAGTAGTAACACCGTATTTCTCAGCTTACGAAGGTGTTGGTATTTTAAATAAATGTAATATCAAATTTATAGATACAGTTGATAATGGATTTAAAGTTCTTCCTAGCGATCTAGAAAAAGCTTTAGAAGAAAATAAAGATGCAAAAGCAATATTAATTAACTATCCAAATAACCCAAGTGGTGTTTCATATACTAGAGAAGAAGTTAAAGCTATTGCTGATGTATTAGGAAAATATGATATTTTTGTAATTAGTGATGAAATATATGGAGATATTACATATAATTATAAACACACATCATTAGCAGAATTTATTCCGGAACAAACTGTTCTTATTAGTGGATTATCTAAATCTCACGCTATGACAGGATGGCGTGTAGGATTCATCGCAGCTCCATTAGCGATGATTAGAAAAATTGGAGTATTCCACTTATTTACAGTTTCTGGTGCGGCTACATTTATTCAAGATGCAGCAGTAGTAGCACTTAATGATGAAAATGTAGATAAATACAATAAACACATGATTGAGACATATAGAGAAAGAAAAGATTATATGGTTCCAAAACTACGTGAATTAGGATTTGAAATTCCTGAAATCGATGGGGCGTTTTATATCTTCGCTAAAATTCCAGCTAAGTACCGTGATTTAGGTGCTATGGAGTTCTGTAAATTATTAGCTAAAGAAGCTCGTGTTGGGGTTATTCCGGGAACAGCTTTTGGTAGTGCATATAATGACTTCTTTAGAATAAGTTATGCAACAAGCATCGAAAATATTAAAGAAGCAGTTGAAAGAATTTCTCAATTTATGAATAAATAATATAGTAGAAAGGTTATTCGAATGAAAGGTAAATTCATAACAGTAGAAGGTTCAGATGGTTCAGGTAAAACGAGCTTTATTAACTTTGCTACCGAGTATTTAAAAGAAAAAGGATATAAGGTAATTACAACACGTGAACCAGGGGGAACAGATTTTAGTGAAAAAGTACGTGAACTTCTATTTGATAGTTCTAACGATATTGACGCTAAAACTGAAAGTTTGCTATTTTGTGCAAGTAGACGCGATCATATTGTAAAAAAAATACTTCCACATGTAAATGAAGGTTATATAGTTATATGCGATCGTTTTGTTGATAGTTCAGTAGCTTACCAATCTTATGGTCGTGGACTTAGTAAACAAGATATATTGGATATTAATGCATATGCTACTGATAACTTAGAACCTGATTTAACTTTATACTTTTCGGTAGACGTTGAGGTAGGTCTAGCTCGTACAAAAAATAGAGACGATAATAACCGTATGGATCAGGAAAGTTTAGACTTTTATAAAAATGTAAAACGAGGTTATGATGAACTTTCGAAAGAGAATACAGAGCGCATCAAAGTAATTGATGCAAGTGATACTTATGAAAATGTTCAAAAACAGGCACTTTCAATACTGGAAGGATTTTTAGACAATGAACTTTAGTAAAGATGAAATTGTAATAAAATCTTTAACAAATACATTAAAAACTAATAAACTATCCCATGCCTATCTAGTGATAGGCGAGGATAGTTTATATTCTGATGAGTTTATTTTAAGTTTTGTTAAAGCAATATTTTGTTTAGAAAATAAAAATAAAGAATTTTTTAGTTGTGAGAGCTGTAACAATTGTCGCAGTATAAATCACGGCAACTATGTAGATTTTTATAAATTAACTAGTGATGCTTCTATAAAAAAAGATGAAATTCAAACATTGAAATCTGACTTAAGTGTTAAATCATTTTATGGTAAAAAAATATATTGGATAAAAGATATAGAAAAAATGACAGAACAAGCTGCAAATAGCTTGCTTAAGTTTTTAGAAGAACCTGAAGACGATATTATTGCTATTCTTAGCTGTAAAAATATTAGTGCCGTACTACCGACTATTATTTCAAGATGTCAACAGATAAAATTAGTAGGGCAGAGTGAAGATAGGGAAGTTACAGAAAATGAGGAAATAATTAAGATTGTTTCTGAATATGTAAAAAGATATAGTAGGAAGCCACATATGGCTAATATCTATGTTCTGGGCTTACTTAAAGTTAAGGAAGACATATTAGAGTTTTTTAAATATTTGAGTATTAAAACTACAAACAGTTATTCTGAATCTAATCAATATGACACAGTGAATATAAGTAAAGTTCAAGAGAAAGTACTACTTGCTTTAGCTGATTTAAATGCTAATGTAAATGCAACATTAGTTTTAGAAAAATTTTTATTTACAGTTTTATTGGATAAAATTAATTTAGAATTTTTATTGCGAGGTTAGTATGGAAGAGAATTTGAGAGTAGATTTAGTTTCAAAAAATTATAAAATTTTTCAGAAGGTTGATCATTATAGTATGTCAACAGATTCTTTTTTACTTCCTTATTTTGCTAATGTACCGAGAAGTTTCAAAAAAAGTATAATTGAACTTTGTAGTGGTAACGGTGGAATTTCAATTATTCTTAGAGAAAAATCTGATGCTAAAGTTGAAATGTTAGAAATTCAAGAAGACCTAGTTGAGCTAACTAAAAAAAGCATAAAACTTAATGGAATTACGAATATGGAAGTAAGAAATGGTGATGTGAAGAATGTGAAAGAATATTATAGACCATCATCATTTGATTATGTAATTTGTAATCCGCCGTATTTTCCAGTGGAGAATATGCCGAATCAACGAGAAAAGTTTAATCATAATATTTCACGTCATGAACTTTTATGTAATTTAAGTGATATTGTAAGAGCAATAAGATATTTGCTTAAACAAAATGGTAAGTTTGCTATGGTACATCGAACATACAGGATAAGTGATATTATTTCTGAATGTGAAAAAAATGGCTTAGCTATTAAACGAATTAGATTTATTTATAGTAAAGCAACAAGTGATACTAGTAAAATTGTATTAATAGAAGGTAGTATCTCTAAAGTTAGTGATATCAAAGTAGAACAACCATTTTATATTTATAATGAAGATGGTAGTTATACAGATGAAATGAAGAAAGTGTATGGTATTTATGAGTAGTTTTATGTATGTAATTGAGTGTAGTGATAAAACTTGGTATACTGGATATACGACAGATATTGTTAGACGAATAAAAACTCATAATGCAAAAAAAGGTGCGAAATACACTAGGGTTAGAGTACCGGTAAAACTTTTGTACTTTGAAGAATTTGAGACTAAAAGTGAAGCGACGAGAGCCGAAAGTTTATTTAAGAAATTAACACGTACTAAAAAAGAAGAATATATTTTATTAAATTTGGATGCAAGTAAAGGGCAAGAAGTAAAAGATTTAAATAAAAAAATAGAGGAAAAATAAATGTTATATTTAGTAGGAACGCCAATAGGTAATTTGGAAGATATTACTTTAAGAGCATTAAGGGTGCTAAAAGAAGCGGATATTATAGCTTGTGAAGATACAAGAAATACACAAAAATTATTGAATCATTATGAAATAAAAGGTAAAAAACTACTTAGTTATCATGAACATAATGAAGATAAGATGAGTGATAAAATAATAGAATACTTAGAGGAAGGCTTAGATATAGCTTTAGTAACAGATGCAGGTATGCCTTGTATTTCAGATCCAGGGTATGTACTGGTGGAAAAAGTTAAGCGTGCTGGTTTAGAGGTTGTAGCTCTACCAGGTGCTAATGCTGGACTTACTGCATTAGTGGCAAGTGGAATAGAATCATATAATTATACTTTTTATGGATTTTTACCACGAAAAACAAAAGAACTTAAACAAAAGTTAGAAATTATTTTAAGCTCGAAAACAACTGGTATTTTGTATGAGAGTCCACATAGGGTAAAAAACTTAGTGGAAGAAATCGTAAAAATTGCACCAACAAGAAATATTGCTGTAGCGAGAGAACTTACAAAGATGTTTGAACAAATTGAAACATTTGAAGCTAGTATAATATTAGATATGTTGGGTGAAGAGATTAAGGAAAAAGGGGAGTTTGTTGTTATTATTTCTCCTTCAAAAGATGAAGAAAAAGACGAACTTAATCTTGATGATATCGTAGAAATAATTTATGAAAAAGTACAAAATGGTGAAAAAAAATCAGAAGCTATTAAAAATACTGCTAAAGAATACGGCATAAATAAAAAAGAGGTCTATAGTTTATATCATGAAAAATATGATTAATTTCATAATAGTAAATGTATTGATAATAATATTTTTAATTGCCGCAATTCACATTAAAATATTTTTCCTACCTTTAACAGTATTTGTATTCTTAAATATATATCTAATATATAGAAGAAGTTCAGACTTAGATAAAAATGAACAGAAGAAAAAAATTATGTTGCATAATGTAAAGAATTCTCTAGGTGTAATTCTGGGATATACTGAAGCTCATAATGACGAATTAATAACAAAAGAGGAACTTGATGAACGAATTAATGAAGAAATTCAAGAGATAGTTTCAATGATAAAAGACGAGATCTATAAGTAGAACTCGTCTTTTTGTTTTGTATTACTCATTATAATTATTTATTATTCTTTGACTTTCTCTAGCTTTTTTTCTACGTTTTTTCCATGTATTAGCAGAGAAGAATACTATTAATGGCATTAACTCTAAGCGACCTAGTAACATAGATACTGATAATATCATTTTAGTAAAATATGGTATTTGTGAAAAGTTACTCATTGGACCATAGTGATTGAATGCTGGTCCAGCGTTACTGATTGATGTAACTGTTAAGGAAATTGCATCTTCAAAGTCATTGATTTGGAATGTTATTAAGAATAGTATAATAACATATACAAATCCGAATAATAGTAAATAGTTAGAAAGTGGAGTAGTATCTTTAATTACTTTTCCATCAATTTTTACCATGGCTATTTTTCTAGGATTTAAAGCTTTACTTATACTTAGTTTGGTATTTTTTACGAAAAAAATAAGTCGCGGAATTTTTATTCCACCAGCAGTTCCTCCTGTACAACCTCCAACGATCATCAGTATTAAGATTATCATTTTTGAAAATACCGGCCAAATGTTAAAGTCATTATATGTAAAACCTGTAGTGGAAACAACAGATGAAACTGTGAAAAATACATCTAATAAACTATGGTTTGGCGTATCATATGAACGATAGATATCTAGAAACATGATTACAGAAAGTATACCAATCATTCCGAAAAACCATCTAAGTTCTTCGCTTTTTAGAACTTTAAAGTATCTCTTAAAAATAATAAAGTATAATAAACTTAAATTCATTGAGAAAATCAGCATAAATATCGCAATTACTACTGTAACATAAGTACTGTTATAATATGCGATTCCTGCATTCCTTACTGAGAAGCCACCAGTTCCAGCAGTAGAGAAAGCTAGGTTTATACTATCAAAAAATCCAACGCCACCAAACATTAAGAATATAAATAGAAGTACTGTAAGTGCTACATATATTCCATATAGATAAATTGCTGTTTGTTTCATAGAAGATACAACTTTCCCGAAATAAGGACCAGGTACCTCGGCTTTTGCTATATGAATAGTATGAGGAGATCGTGGCAGAATTGCTAGAGCAAATACAATAACCCCCATACCACCTATAAAGTGTGTGAAACTTCTCCAAAATAGTAAACTTTTACTTAAAGTCTCAATATCTTCTAAAATAGTTGAACCTGTAGTAGTGAATCCACTAACAGTTTCGAAAAAACTATCGATATAATGAGGGATTTCTCCTGATAAATAGAAAGGTAACGCCCCTAGTAATGAGAAAATAACCCAAGTAAGGGTAACTATCACATACCCCTCTCTTTTGTAGAAATCACGTTCGGTTACATCTTTTGTTAAAAAATGTAATAATAATGATATTATAAAACATATCATTATAGTGATTAAATACGAGTTAGTTACATAAGTAGGTTCTTTGTATATTAGTGAAATAATTGTAGGAAGTATCAGTAAAGCGGCTAAAAGAATTAGCATTTTACCTAGAACGTTAAAAATCATTTTAAAATTCATAGATTACCTCCTAGCAAGAATATCATCGATATGTTCAATTTTCTGTTGATAACTAACTACAACGACATTATCATTCACTTTAATTTCATCATCACCATTTGGGAAGATTTGTTTATTATTACGAATTATAAATGCTATAAGAGTATTATCATTAATATCAAGATCTTTTAATTTTATACCGATAACTTTTGAATTTTCGCTTGAGATTTTAAATTCAATTACTTCAGCTTTATTGTTCGATATTCTATAGAAGTTTTCTATATCTGTTGCACGGCTACATTGTAAAGATTTTGTATGTTTTTTTATTATATTTCCTACGATTTCTTTAGGAGTAATATATGAATATTGACCGATATCCTCAGCTATCTGTTTTAGAGATGCACGGTTAACTTTTGCTACAGTTTTCTTAATACCAAGTTTATGTGCATATATATTAATTATAATATTTTCTTCATCTAAACCAGTTAAAGATATACAACTATCGAAAGTTTGAATACCTTCTTCAATTAGTGTATCGCGATCACTCCCGTCGGCCCAAATAACATCAATTTCAGGATATGTCTCACTCAAAGAAATTGCTTTTTCTTTATCAATTTCTATTACTTTAGTATAGAAAGATGCTTTTTGTAAAAATTCTACAAGGTAGTAGGCTACTTTTCCTCCGCCTATTATTAAAGATGAAGTTATTTTCTTTTCTAAGTTTTCTTTATTACCTAAAAGTTTATAGAATTTTTTTAAATTTTTATTTGATGCAGTTATATGAACTTTATCTCCGACTTCAAATATATAATTCCCACGAGGAACGAACACTTCTCCCTTTCTTTCTACTAAACATACTAGGGAAGGGAAATCAATGTATTTTCTACTATCAATAAGTGAAACACCCTTTAGTAAACTATTTTCATTTATTAATACTTCTAGAATATTAAATTTATTGTTTGAAAAACTTTCTACTTTTGTTGCGGTAGGATACTTAAGCATATAGAAAATTTGTTTAGCTGCTTCGTACTCAGGGTTAACCATAAGATCTATTCCTAGAGATTGTTTAATAAATTCTTTTGTTTTAGAATATTCAGGGTTACGAATTCTTGCTATCGTATATTTTGCTCCCATTTGTTTAGCTGCAATACAAGATATCATATTAATTTCATCACTAGTAGTTACTGAAATAAACATGTCAGAATTAGCTGCATCTGCTTCTAATAATATGTCTGAATTTGCTCCGTTACCGATCAGTCCATTTATATCATATGTTTCAACGAGTTTTTCAACACGACGTTCATTTGTATCTATAATTGTGACTTCATCAAATGTGTTAGAAAAATCGGCACAAAGAAGCTCTCCGACTTTACCACCACCGACTATAATTACTTTCACTTTCGTACTCCTTTTTTTAATGATATTCATATTATAACCTAAATTAAAAGAATTTTCTATACCATATGATTTTACTAATGACTGACGTGATATAATGGTGGATTTGAGGAAAAGTTTGATTTAAATTGTATCTTAATAAAATGTATAATTATCATCTTCTAAAAATATGATTTTAAGTGAGTTTGGAATTGTTAATCATTAGACTATAGAATTGATAACAGTGATATTATAATAAAATTTATCATAATAAAATCTAAATGTATGATTGTAGAAATAATATAATATTAATTTTGAGAAGTAAAATTAACTTAGTGTGATAATATAAATATTTTAACAAAGTCTATCAAAATCCCTTTATTTATGTTATAATTAGTGTTGGGAAATAATCTATTCATTTATTCTTAATGGTAAATTGAGGAAGAGGAGGAATAAGGTGGCAAAAATATCTAAACAAGACATTGACTATATTTTTGATAATATTGATATAGTTAGTCTAGTTAGTGAATATGTCAAATTAGAAAAAAGAGGACAAAATTATTTAGGTTTATGTCCGTTTCATAATGAGAAAACACCATCGTTTACTGTTTCTCCAGAGAAAAAAATAGCCCATTGTTTTGGATGCGGTAAAGGTGGAAATATTTTCCAATTTGTTTCGCTAATTGAAAATATTACGTATAATCAGGCGATCGTAAAGCTTGGGGCAAGGTTAGGACTGAATATAGAGTCAAAAGTGAATTTAGAAGCTAATTACGATTTAAATAATGAGCTGGACATAATGTATTATGGGCACATGCTTTTAGCAGATTATTATAACTATATTTTACTAAATACAAAAGAGGCTGAAGAAGCACTTAATTACTTATTGAATAGGGGACTGAGCATAGATGTTATTAAACACTTTAATATAGGTTATGCTCCCCGTGATAATAATATAGCTTTAAACTTCTTTAATTCTAATCAAATTAATTTAGATTTAATGGTTGAAGCTGGGCTATTAGGAAAAAATGAAAGTGGCAATTATTATGATGTTTTTAAAGACAGAGTAATGTTTCCTATAAAAAATAATCAAAATCAAGTTGTAGCATTTTCGGGAAGAACTATGTCTTCGGACAAAAGTGTTGCGAAATACTACAATACGCATGAAACGAAAATTTTTGAAAAAAGAACGGTCTTATATAACTTCTCTGATGCGAGAGCTTTTATAGCTAAAGAGAATGAAGTAATATTATGTGAAGGTTATATGGATGTAATTAAAGCCCATCAAAATGGTATAAAGAATGCTGTTGCTTTGATGGGGACAAATATAGACAATAATAAATTAAAAGAGATTTTATCACTTGTGAAGAAGGTCACATTAAGTTTAGACAATGATGACGCTGGTTCAAAAGCACAGATAGAAATTGGGAATAGGATTATCCAGACAACAGATAATGTCTATAAATTAAAATTTTCTGGAGCTAAAGATTTAGATGAGTTTTTATCAGATAAAAATTCTAAAAATAAAGATTTTGATGCTGTAAACTATATTAAAAATAATAAAGAACACTTTATTAATTATAAAATTGAATATTGTAAAAATGATTCAAAGACTAATATTGAACTAAGAATTCAGTATAAAAACGAATTGCTTAAAAATATTGCTTATATAGAAGATGAATCATTAAGATACATATTGCTTACTAATTTGGCAGAGGAGTTCGGAATCGAGCGACAAGTTCTTCTTAGAGAATTAGGTCAAGTGAATGTGAAAAGAAAACAAGCAGCTGTAGAATGGGTAGTACCGTCTAATCCAGAACAGTTGTTTAGAGTAACGAATTATGACAAAAAGGTGTGTAAGTTATTTAAATACTTTTTTGTTGATAGGGCATTGTTTATTGAAAAATACAATGATCTAGAGAAATGCAATTTCCCACAAGAAGTATTTGTGAATCTTATGGATTACTTGGTTATTTACTATAATAATAACCTTGAGTTTCATATTCATAAATTTATTCATAGTATTGAAGATGATGAGGTTGTCAGACTTGCAACTTACATTGATGAAACAGATTTTCTAATAGAAGAAAATCCAACTGTAGAGATTGTAAGCGACTATATCAAGTATTTTTCAGATAATCAAATTACATTAGAAGAGATAAAAGACAGGCTTAGGGTTGCAATTCAAGAAATGGATGTGGAAACTCAAAAAGAATTGCTGTTTCAGTTGAAAAAGTATAAGAAATAGAAGGAGAAGAACATGGCTAAGAAAGCAAAAGATTTTGAAACAATAAAAAAAGAATTGTTAGAAAAAGGTAAAAAACAGGGTGAATTAACTCAAGAAGAGATTGTAGATGCATTATCAAAATTAGACATTTCTTCAGAAGCGATGGATGATTTTTATGAAGAGTTAAATAATGAAGATATTATTTTAATTAATGCAAATCATGTAGAAGAAGAGGAAGAGGAACTAGATTTAGAAGATTTATCAGTTCCAGCAGGAATCAGAACAAATGACCCTGTAAGAATGTACCTAAAAGAAATTGGTAAAGTTCCTTTATTATCAAAAGAAAAAGAATTAGAACTTTCAAAAATTATTGAAACAGGAACAGAAGCGGAAAAAGAACAAGCTAAAAAAGATTTAGCTGAAGCTAACTTACGTCTTGTAGTAAGTATTGCAAAACGTTATGTAGGACGTGGAATGTTATTCCTAGACTTAATTCAAGAAGGAAACATGGGATTAATTAAAGCTGTTGAAAAATTTGATTACTCAAAAGGATTCAAATTCTCAACATATGCAACATGGTGGATTCGTCAAGCGATTACTCGTGCTATTGCCGACCAAGCTAGAACAATTCGTATCCCTGTTCACATGGTTGAAACAATTAACCGTCTAATTCGTATTCAAAGACAATTACTTCAAGATTTAGGGCGTGAACCTAAACCAGAAGAAATCGCTAAAAAAATGAATATGACTCCAGAAAAAGTACGTGAGATACTAAAAATAGCTCAAGAACCTGTATCATTAGAAACACCAATTGGTGAAGAAGATGATTCGCATTTAGGAGATTTTATCGAGGATAAAGATGCACAATCTCCAGTAGAGCATGCAGCTAACGAATTATTAAAAGAACAACTAGAAGAGATTTTAGAAACTCTTACTGATCGTGAAGAAAATGTATTAAAACTACGTTTCGGTCTAAAAGATGGTAAGACTCACACACTTGAAGAGGTTGGTAGTGCGTTTGGAGTAACACGTGAACGTATCCGTCAAATTGAAGCGAAAGCTATTAGAAAATTAAAACACCCATCTAAGCTTAATAAACTGAAAGGGTTTATGGAATAGGTCTTATAGGTGTTGATATAATCAATTTTATGAGTAGACTATTTTCGAATGGGAGCAAAATGGGAGCATAAAAAATTACCCTAAAAAATATATAAAAGAATAATAAAAAAAATAAGGTAGTGTAAAAACTACCTTATTTTTTCAGATTGTTGACAAAACGACCAAAATATCAATGAACATATTGATGTTTTGGTCGTTTTTCAAAAAAAATAAGCCTTATGACTAAAGCATCAGTAGTATTAAGAGATGATTATACCTCTCTTAGTGCTATTGTTTTCATATTTTGAACGCAACAAGACAACCAAGCGTACGACTGTACTTTGGCTTTACCTCTATATTGTGCATATCTGTATCCATGATTTTGTTTTGAATCTGCAAAGCTACGTTCTATTGTTTCTTTTCTTCTCTTATACAATAGTTTTCCTTCTTTTGATATACGTCTTAATCTAGCTTCATCATAATAATCCGCATTTATATGGCGTCTTATTATTTTCTTTTCGTTTTTATCATCACTTTTATATTGTTTATATCCATTTCTATCAATATTTCTGTATCTAAATATTTCTCCTGTTCGTTTATCCACATATATATCTTTTTCTTGTAAGTATTTAAAATATTTGTTATCTTTTGATCTTGAGAATCTTCTATATCCTATTACTGAAAATATATTTTTTTTATCTAACTGTTTTAGTATGTCTAGAGAATAATATCCGCTATCTAACGCAACTTTTCCTGGTGTTAATCCGAAATTTTTTTCTATCTGATTTAATCTATCTATATATGGACCACTATCATGAACGTTTCCTGGAGTTATGTGACAATCCATGATTATATTATTTTTCCCATCTACTGTTCTATGGTCTAAATACATAAAACCTTCTTCTTTATGATCTCTGTGATAATAACCGCTATCCGGATCAGTTGTGTTAACTCGTTGTCTTTTTAGTTCTTCTTTTTCTTTATATTCAAAAGGCTTTTTTCCTATTTTTTCTCTCTCTTCGTTTATTTCTTTTTCTAAATCTAATTTTCTTTTTTTTATTTTTGTAGTTACTTCAACTTTGAATTTCTTTTTATTTGCGTTAGCTTTAATATGTGTTGAATCAGTAAAAAACTCATTACCACCTACTAGTTTCTTTTCAATTGCTTGATTTACTATATTAATAAATATTTGTTCGAACACATCAGTTCCTTGGAAACGTCGAATATAGTTTTGTGAAAATGTAGAGTAGTGTGGAACTGGTTTAGAAAATGGTATCCCTAAAAACCATCTAAATGCAGCATCTGTTTCTATTCTTTTTATTGTTTCTCTCATTGATTTTATTCCATAGAAATCTTTTAAAAACACTAATTTGAATAATACTACAGGGTCTAAACAATTTCTACCTGATGTGTGGCTATAGTATTCTTCTGTCAAATCATAAATAAATTTAAAATCAATAGCTTTATCTACTTTTCTTAAAAAATGATCTTTAGGTACTATTTCTGATAATGTCATTAGTATTATTTCATCTTTGATATTTTCTACTTTATTAAACATACTAAAACCTCCTTTGTATACTTATATTATACCATTTTAAGGATTTTATTTCAGTTAAAAAACAGGCTGTTGACCTATTTGTCAACAGCCTGAAAAGTCAACATGAATAATATTTTCATGTTGACTTCTATTATTTCACTTTTTCTAGTACATCGTAGAAAGATGGTAAATCATGTGCTTCAGCTATTTCTGACCAGTTTCCTACATCGTCTAAACCTTTAGCATGAGTTAGCGTATAAATTGCCTTAGTTAATGTGTAAAATTCCTGCAATGGTTTTAATAAATTTTTAAAATTGGATTTGCTAGCATCTCCCATTACTTTTTCATAAAGTGTTGTCGCTTTTTTACTATCATTACAATTTATTACATCATCTGATATGATTCCTGAGTGCGCTAAATACAATAGATAATTATAAACTGCCTTAAACGTTCTGTATGAATCTGTAATTCCTACTTCACTAGAAGTTTTTACTCCTTTTTTATATGAAAAATTACTTATTTGTTGTTGAATTGGTGTTTTTATTTTTTCTACAATCAACCCAATAAATTCATCCGTCACCTGTTTTTGATTTTCTACTACATCATCTGGTGTAATATTTTTATCAATTAACCTATTATAAAAATCGCAGAAAATTTTATCCAGTTCATAGGTATCCTCTTCTGTTAAATACTCTTCAGGCGCAACAAAGTTCTTTATTATCTCAGGAAACTCTATAGTTTTTCCTACATGAAATGTTCCCACCGTCATATTTAACGATTGTATAAAATCATTTTTTCTCACAAAATTATATATATGATGAGCATTTTTTGCATAATAATTAGAAGTGAAATCCTGTAGTTTATTAGTCTCTTCTAAATCTTTATCTAAAAAATACTCTTCCAATTTTTTATCAAATTTTTTATCGTATTTTCTAAGTTGCTTTAACTGAGGTAAAGCTGTATTAAATGTGTAAACTCGTTGATATGTTTGTTTTAATAGTTCAACAGTAATTGCTATATGACCTCCAAGAGAGTGTCCAGCAGCAACTTTATAGCAAGAGTCAAAGTTTATAATCTTTCTTTTTAAAAACTTAGTAAATTTACATGCAGAATCTATTTGGCTAGTATTTTCTCCTGAAACTATTCCCGTATAATTGTAAAACCAGTCACTAATATCTTCACTCTCACTACCTCTATAGATAACAAGAAGTTCTTTAAGTTCTGGAATATAGATTGCCGTAGCTTGAAATCCATTCTTCGTAATCTTTGGAACTGATATTCCACTATTATATACTTCAATGTTTTCAAAAACTTCTCCAGTAATATCTTTTATAATTCTTTTTATTTTATATTCTGCTGTACTCTGTTTCTTATTTCCTTTAATTAAATACTCATACTCTGTTAGTTTAGCTACGAGTAGTGGATTATGGAAAAATCTTAACATCGTCAAATCACCTCTTTTATATAAAAATAATTATAACATATTTTATAGAGAATATAAAAATTCTATATCTTCCCACATAATGAGAAAATATAGAATTTTTGTTTATATTATACGTTGAATCTAAATAACATGATATCGCCGTCTTTTACTTCGTATTCTTTACCTTCAAGACGTACACGACCTGCTTCTTTAGCTTTTGGCATACTTCCGTATTCAACTAAGTCATCATAACTTACAGTCTCAGCACGGATAAATCCACGTTCGAAGTCTGAGTGGATAATTCCAGCACATTCAGGAGCTAACATACCTTTCTTGAATGTCCATGCACGTACTTCTTGTACACCTGCTGTGAAATATGTTGCTAATCCTAATAGGCTATAACTTGCTTTAATTAGTTTGTCTAATCCACTTTCATCAATTCCTAACTCTTCAAGGAACATTGCTTTTTCTTCATCTTCTAATGAAGCCATTTCTTCTTCGATTTTCGCACAAACTACGATAACTTGGCTTCCTTCACTTGCAGCAAATTCACGAACACTTGCTACGTGTTTGTTAGCATCAACGTCTAGTAAATCATCTTCACTTACGTTAGCAACATAAAGCATAGGTTTCATTGTTAATAAATGTAATCCTTTTGCGATTTTTTGCTCTTCTTTATCGAATTCTAGAAGTCTCGCTGGTTTTTCTTCTTTAAGAATATCACGCACTTTAGAAAGTACAGCAAATTCTGCAACAGCATCTTTATCTTTTTGTTTAGCTTGTTTTTCAACACGTCCGATACGTTTTTCAACACTTTCTAAGTCAGCTAAGATTAACTCTAGGTTAATAACTTCAATATCGTATAATGGATCTACTCCACCAGCAACGTGAGTAATGTTTTCATCTTCAAAACATCTAACAACTTGACAAATTGCATCTACTTCACGAATGTGACTTAAGAATTTGTTCCCTAGTCCTTCACCTTTAGATGCACCTTTTACGATACCAGCAATATCAGTAAACTCGAATGATGTTGGTACTGTTTTTTTAGGTTCTACTAATTCTGTTAATTTATTTAATCTGTGGTCTGGTACTTCTACAATCCCTACGTTTGGATCAATTGTTGCGAAAGGATAGTTCGCAGCTAATGCTCCTGCTTTTGTAATTGCGTTAAAAAGTGTACTCTTTCCTACGTTTGGTAATCCTACTATTCCGGCTGTTAATGCCATAGTATCAATCACTCCTTTTCTTTATTAATTTCTTATATTACTTAGGCCTTGCCTACTCAACTTAACTATTATATCATAAAACGCAAAACTTATCATTTAATATTATGCTATTTAAAAATATTTTTGTTAATAATCATTAATTTCATTCATTAGTATATAAAAAGATACTAACTATTATAAAAGTACGTACTTTACAAAAAATATTTTAGTATGTAAAATATATTACAAGGATTAACAAAAAAGTCCTAAATTTTAAAAAAGTGTATACGATAACTCATAGACGCAGTGGTTTATTGATATCTAAATTTGCTTTATAAAAGCTTTTTAGATATCTAATAAACTTTACGGGGATGACTCAACAAAATCGATTTTCGAAATCGCGATTTTTGAGTCACTCCCATGAAAAAAACTAAAAGGATGATAATTAACTATGAAAAAATATAATTCAAACATTAAACTTGGAACTGCTACACTTAATGTTGTAAACTTTGACAGACAACTCAAATTTTATACTGAAGTTATGGGAATGACTGTAATTTCTAAAAATGATATAGAGGCTACTTTAGGAACTTCAGATAATACTCCGCTTCTTCACTTAAAAAAAGTTGATGACCCTCTAGTTCGTTCTTATGGACTATACCACATAGCATATCTAGTTCCAGATGAACAAAGTCTAGCGAATATCTTACGTCATTTTATTGATTCTAACGTTCCTTTAGATGGTGGTTCTGACCACGGTTATAGTAATGCTCTTTATCTAAGTGATATTGAAGGTAATGGCATAGAAGTATATTATGACAAAGATGAAAGTACTTGGGATAGAAAAGAAGACGGTAAAATCATAGGAGTAACTGAACCTATAGATGCTAATCATCTACTAGATATCTCTGAAACTGTAGTACCTTATACTTTACCAGTAGGAACAATTATTGGTCATGTTCATCTAAGTGTTCAAAACTCTACAGTTTCTTCTAACTTTTATCAAGAAGTACTAGGATTTAGTGATAAATTTACTGTAGCTAGTGCAAGTTGGATTGCTTATGGTGATTATCACCATCACCTAGCTGTTAATCACTGGGGCGGGCCTAACTTAAATCTTAGACAAAAAGGAACTCCTGGTTTAGATTATTTTGAAATTCTATTTATAGACAAAGATCCTTACAATAAAGTTGTAGAAAATATTAAAAATAATAACACTAAAATCATCTCTGAATATGATGATAATAAGATCATTATCAATGATCCTAATGGTATTGAAATTCATTTAATAAAAGAAGTATAATATCTAAAAGTCTTTACTCGAGTGGCTCATCAAAATCGATTTTTCCAAAATGACGATTTTCGAGTCACTCCCTTTAGTTATTAGTCGCTTATTTCCATAGCTTTATGATATAATAAGAATATTATTTTATCAGAAGGAGGACCTATGCAGGATTTTATAGCACAATTTGGTAGTTTTGCACCTATAGTTTTTTTAATACTAGCATCTATATTACCAATATTTTTATTCCCACCAGGGATATTTTCTGCGATTGGTGGTTATTTATTTGGTTTTACTCATGGTTTTATCCTTTCGATAATTGCATCGATAATCTATACTAGCGTGATGTTTATCATTTCAAGATATTTTGCCAGTGATTATGTAGAAAAATACTTAGCAAAAAAACTATCTAAAAAACAATACGATACAATTTTCAGTATAAGCGAAAATAAGCTTATGATATTTTTAATTGTCTATAGATTAATCCCTGTTCTTCCAAACAGTGTAATTTGTTACTCATATGGTTTAACTAAAATATCGTTTAAAAAATATTTTATCGGTAATATTATAGGGTTAATCCCTGGAAAAATGATCTGGTTACACTTTGGTACTACTTTAAATAATATTGGAAGTATGGAATTTTTATATGGAATAATTATTGTTTTAGCCTTTATGATTATAAGTTCAAAAGTATCAAAAAAATTTAATAAATAGTAAAAAAGCTAGTGATTCTAAATTTAGATTCACTAGCTTTTTCATATTATGAATGTTTTTCTACTATTTTTTTAATTTTTTTGTTAAACTCACGTCTTGGCATCATAATATTATTATCACACTTCAGGCATTTTATTTTTATATCTGCTCCCATACGTGTAATTTGCCATCTATTTGTACCACAAGGGTGTTGTTTTTTCATTTCAACTATGTCGTTTAATTCATATTCCATAAGCCAACCTCCTATTTTTCTTCATTTGAAGTAAGTAGTGATTCAAACTCTTTATAAAAATCACGTCTTAACATTGTTTCCACTTTATTTTTCTTACCAACTTTCGCCTTACCAACGACTTTTATTGTAATAACATTATCAGCTATATTTTCTATATTATCTATATGTAATTTATCATTTTTATATAATAATTCTCGATATTCTTTACTAGAATTAGCCGAGTTTATTACTTTGTTTACGCGCTCCTCACTTTTTTCAATAGTATCATCGATTTTTATCGGCAACTCTACTAAGGCTAAATTATACATTAATGAATAGTTTACAACCTGATTAATAGTTCCATTAGGAATAAAATAAACTTCTCCATCTTTAGATCGTATTTTCGTAGAACGTAAACCAAGTGACATGACGTCCCCTCCAGCAATAAAAGCTGCTTGGTTGTATATTTTTACATTATCTCCTACATCAAATTGTCCTTCAAGAATGATAAAGAACCCCGAAATAATATCCTTAACTAAGCTCTGAGCACCAAATCCAATAGCAACAGAGGCAATCCCAGCACTAGCAACTATACTCGTCGTATTAACTCCTAAAATAGACAAAACTTGGAAAAAGGCAATAAAATAAATTGAATAACGAACTGCGCTTTTTACAAGCTTATGTAACGTCTCTGATCGTTTCTCATTAAACTTTATATTAAATTTCTTATTAGCATTATCTCTAGTCGTCATAACATAATCAATAATCTTATTAAATATACGCACTAATATCGATGCTACAATGAAGATACCTATTATAATTAGGAATTTTTCTAAAATTGTAATCAATAAATCTGTATTATTTATTGTAACTTTAATTTTTTCAATAAAATTCATAACTATTCATCCTTGAATAATGAAATAATACGTTCAAATTCATCATTGTCTTTGAATTCAATTTCAATCTTACCTTTTTTATTACGACCTTGTTTAATAGTTACAGCCGTTCCTAGAAGTTTTTTAAGATTGTTTTCTTGTTCTTCTATAAAAATATCCTTAACTTTTGGTTTCTTAACTTCTTTTGGTTTTAGTAACTTCGCTACATATTCTTCTAACTCACGAACTGACATTTTTCTATCAATTACTAAAGCACAAACTTCTTCCATAGCTTTTTTTGTTTTTAATGAAAGTAAAGTTCTTGCATGAGCTGCACTTATTAGCCCTTGCTCAAGCTTATTTTTTATTTCTGCAGGTAATTTTAATAGTCGTAAGCTATTGGCGATATATGGTCTACTTTTACCAAGTTTCTTAGCCAATTCTTCTTGAGTTACTGACATTTTATCCATCAGATTTTTATAACTTTCTGATTCTTCTAATGCTGATAAATCCTCACGTTGTAAGTTTTCTAGGACCGCAAAGATCATCATTTCTTCATCTGTCATTTCTTTAATAATAGCTGGAATTTCTTTCTTACCTAGCAGTTCAAATGCTCTATAACGGCGTTCACCAGCTATGATGTAATAACCTTTTACTGCTTTTTTTACAATAATAGGTTGTAATAATCCATTTTTTTCAATAGATTCTTTTAATTCATTTAACTTATCTTCGTTGAAATAAGTACGAGGTTGATATGGATTTTTCTTAATCTCTTCTAATGAGATTTCTACTATTTTATCATTATCAGTAGTTAATTCTACATTTTCAGTAGCAAAAATTGCATCAAGACCACGACCTAATCCCTTACCTAGTTTCTTAGCCACGCTCAATCACCTCTTTAGCTAATGATAAATATTGTTTTGCACCATTAGAATTTTTAGCATATTCAATAATTGGTTCACCAAAACTTGGCGCTTCGCTTAGACGAACAGTTCTAGAGATAACAGTATCGAAAGCTTTATCTTTAAAATGATCTCGAACTTGTTCAGCTACCTGATTAGATATATTAGTTCTACTATCAGTCATAGTAAGTAATACACCGAAAATATCTAATTTAGAGTTCAAGTGTTTCTTAACGATACTAAATGTATTCATAAGCTGACTAAGACCCTCTAGAGCGTAATATTCAGTCTGCACTGGAATAATAACTCCATTAGCTGCAGTTAAAGAATTTAACGTAATTAGACCTAAAGACGGTGGGCAATCGATTACTACATAGTCATACTCACCTTTAATTTCTGAGATTGCATTTTTCATACGTTGTTCACGACTAATCGCTGAAACTAGTTCAACTTCTGCACCTGCTAATGCTATGCTAGAAGGAACTATATCTAAGTTCTCATAAGCTGTTTTTTGAATAACATCATTAATATTAACTTCATCAACAAGTATGTTATAAATTGATTGTTCTATCGCTGCTTTATCTACACCTACACCACTCGTAGCATTAGCCTGTGGATCAGTATCTATTAATAATACTTTTTTCTTTAAATGTGCTAGAGACGCAGCTAAATTTATTGAAGTAGTTGTTTTTCCCACTCCACCTTTTTGATTACATATCGCTAAAACTTTCATCTTTTACCTCTTTATTTACATATCTTGGTATGGTAACTTTGATAACCACACTATCCATATTTTCTTCTTCTTCTTTATTAAGACTAATATTATACTTTTCTTCTAATTTTGCTATTTCTTTTGTTAGTTTTGCTATGATTTTCTGACCATCATAATTTACCGCAGTATTGAAAACTTTAATATCTTTTTTAATCTTCAAATAAGTATCAATTTTTTCCTCAGTTTGAGAAACATTTAGATTTTGTGATAAGATCTGAACTAAAAGTTTTTCCTGAGCAGAAGCATCTAATTTTACCATAGCACGCCCATGTCGCTCAGTAATTTTCTTAGTGTTAATAGCATCAATTACTTTATCACTTAATTTTAATAATCGTAACTTATTAGCTACAGTAGCCTGTGTTTTTCCTAATGATTTCGCAAGCTCGTCTTGAGTAAGCTTATTGATGCTTAATAACTCTTGATATGCATATGCTTCTTCTATGGGTGTCAATTCTTCCCTTTGAATATTTTCAATTAAAGCTAGAGTCGCCATTTGTTCATCCGTTAACTCTTTTACAATCGCCTTAGTTGTAGCGTATTGTAAATACTTAATAGCTCTTAGCCTTCTCTCACCAGCTATAAGTTCATAAAATCCATTCCCTATATCACGAACTGTAATAGATTGAAGTAATCCATTTTGTTTAATAGACTCAGCCAATTCTTTAATTTTTTCTTCTGTAAATTCTCTTCTAGGTTGATATTTATTTGGAACAATCTTTTCAACTAATATTTCTCTAAGGACGTCATCATCAGAAATACCAACTTTTTCAGCTCTTTGTGTTAAATCATACAATTTACTAAATGGTTTTACACTTTCACTCATATTTTACCTCCTATGGGACTTATATACATTAATACAATAACATAATTAATATCTTTTGTCAAAAGTATTTCCCAAAAAATATAACACTATAACCTATATATTTTAGGTATTTCAAAGAATATTTCCTGAGAATATATGGAATTTAGTTATTTTTTTGATAAAAAAAAAGCGTAATCATAACTGACTACACTTTGAACAGGGACGGCAGGAATCGAACCCACACCAAAGGTTTTGGAGACCTTTGTTCTACCGTTAAACTACGTCCCTAAGAATGGTGGGAAGAAGTGGATTCGAACCACTGAACCCTAAGGAGCGGATTTACAGTCCGCCGCGTTTAGCCTCTTCGCTATCTTCCCAAAATATAAAAAAAATGCCGGCCAGAGGACTTGAACCCCCGACCTACTGATTACAAGTCAGTTGCTCTACCAACTGAGCTAGGCCGGCAACATGGTGCCTCGAGACAGAGTCGAACTGCCGACACATGGAGCTTCAATCCATTGCTCTACCAACTG
>NZ_CAUTDQ010000028.1:0-26569 GCF_963537375.1 uncultured Gemella sp. | reverse complement strand
AGCAGCTGAAGAACCTAAGAAAGAGGAACCAAAACCAGCGACTGAAACTCCTAAGAAAGAGGAATCAAAACCAGCGACTGAAACTCCTAAGAAAGAGGAATCAAAACCAGCGACTGAAACTCCTAAGAAAGAAGAGGTAAAACCAGCAGCTGAAGAACCTAAGAAAGAGGAACCGAAACCAGCAGCTGAGACTCCAAAAGAAGAGCCGAAATCAACAACTGAAGAATCTAAGAAAGAAGAAGGAAATAAACCGCAACCTGAAACTCCAAAAGAAGAGCCGAAACCAACAACTGAAGAACCTAAGAAAGAAGAAGGAAATAGACCTCAACCTGAAGGACCAAAAGTAGATAAGAAAAAACTAAATGAGCAACTAGCTCATTTAGCAGAGGTTAAAGAGAAAGATAGTTTTGAAAGTGCAAGTGCAGAAGATAAGAAAGCTTATCTAGATGCAGTTCAAAAAGCACAAGAGCTATTGGCTTCAGCTACAGCTACTCAAGAAGAAGTAGATAAAGCATTGGAAACATTAAAAGAAGCGGAGAAAAAAGTCTATAAAAAATCAATCAAAGATATTCTAGGCGGTTTTGTTGGAAAAGAAACTAAGAAAGAAAATACATTTAATGTAGATGAAGATTTCGGAAAAGTTTCAAAATCAAATTCATTGTTGGCGAAAACAGGATTAGATAATAATGCGACAGCTTACGCGGGAATTGCAGTTCTAGTTTTAGCAGGACTGACTGTTTACCTAAAACGTCGTAGACAAAAATAATATAAAATATATCGACTTCAAAAGTTAGAGTTTATTCCCTAATTTTTGAAGTCGTGTTTTTATTAATAAATGAGTGGCGCTAAGAGTTTTCATACGAACTTCTTTAAAAATCTAAAGCTTTCCGTTAACCTCTGAAAAGAATTCTAGTATGTCTCAATTATAGACACACATCTAAGTAAGATATATAATAATAACAGGTGATACGGAGGAAGTATTTAAATTATGGAAAAACTAGATTATTTAATAAAAACACTAAATTCAGAGATAGAAATACCAGAGGGTGAACAACAGAAGAAAGATTTATTTAGAACACTGATGAATACATGGAAGGTGTCGGAGCTACCGAGTGAATTCTATGAAGTGCAAGACGAATACTTACAAGAAGTTCTAAAAAATAAAGGAATAACAAAACTAGAAGAACTAACTGAAATTGAAAAAGATATTTACGTGTGGCAAGGAGACATTACTACATTGGAAGTAGATGCGATAGTTAATGCGGCGAATAAAGCGTTACTAGGATGTTTAATTCCGCTACATAGATGTATCGACAATGCTATTCACACGCAAGCAGGATTACAACTTAGAAAAGAATGTGATGAAATAATGAAAGAGCAAGGAAGTTTTGAAAAAACAGGACAAGCGAAGATAACAGCGGGTTATAACCTACCAGCTAAACATGTTATTCATACTGTGGGGCCGATAATTTATCGTGTTGTTGAAGATGATGATAAGGAACTTCTTGCATCATGTTATAGAAATTCTTTAAAATTAGCTTTAGAGAATAATCTTAAGAGTATTGCTTTTTGTTGTATAAGTACGGGAGAATTTAGATTCCCAAATGACCTTGCTGCAGAAATAGCAGTTGCTGAGGTTAAGAAATTCTTAAGTGAAAACCCTAATGCTGATCTAAAAGTAGTATTCAATGTGTTTAAAGATTTAGATAAAAAATTATATGAAGACATATTAAGTTAAGGGAATCAAGAGATAACAAGATTTTTGATTTAAATGCAGATTTGTGTTAAAATGTGAATGTAAAAGTGACCGTTTGCACTGACTTTACTAATAATTTCTTGACTCACTACGTTCGTAGAAATTATAGTAGTCGTAGTATAAATTATTCGTAATATTTTTCTTCAGTCTTTGACTTTGAAAAATAAACGACTAACTTAAAAGACGGTAGCTCGTGTTTAAGATTATATTAAATAACCATCTACTCGGCTAAAGTAAAGATGGTTATTTTTTATTGTCCTTTTTAAGCGCTGAGATGCACACGCCAACTATTGTAACAATCAAAAGATAGATTGGGTTTCAAAGAAAATAAGGTAATTTTAAAGTATTATTTTAAGACTATTTCTAAGCAATCTTTTCGTATTCTGATATTCTATTCTTCCGCAAAAATCTGAGTTGCTTTTACTGCACGTTTCCAACCTTTATATAGTTTTTCACGTTCCTCTTTGTTCATAGTAGGAACGAATAGTTTTCCTGCCGTATTTAGGTTCTTCAGTTCATCTAAGTTTTTCCAATAGCCAGTAGCAAGACCAGCTAAGAATGCAGCTCCTAATGCTGTTGTTTCTAAGTTTTCAGCACGTGCAACTTTAACACCTAGAATATTAGCTTGGAATTCTAGAAGGTAATCGTTGTTTGCAGCTCCTCCATCAACTTTAAGAAGAGGTATTTCTACATTAGCATCAATCTTCATAGTATCGATAATATCGCGTACTTGGTAGGCGATAGATTGTAATGTAGCTTTTACTAAATCTTCTTTTGAAGTAGCACGAGTTAAACCAAAGATAGTCCCACGAGCATTTGGATTCCAATAAGGAGCACCTAATCCTGTGAAAGCTGGTACTAGATATACTTCGTTGTTATTTTTAGAATTGTATGCTAATGATTCAGTTTCAGATGATTTTTTAATTAAACGTAAACCATCTCGTAGCCACTGAATGGCACTTCCTGCGATAAAAATAGATCCTTCTAAAGCGTAATAAACTTTTCCATTTATTCCAAAACCAATAGTTGTTAGTAGGTTATTTTTAGAAAGTTCCATATTTTCACCAGTATTCATGATGATAAATGATCCTGTACCGTATGTATTTTTTATCATTCCTTTATCAAAGGCAAGTTGTCCGAATAGAGCAGCTTGTTGGTCACCAGCAAGTCCACTAATCGTAACTTCGCCACCGTAGAAATGATAATCTATAGTTTTTCCGTATACTTCTGAATTAGATTTTACTTCAGGTAGAAGAGATTCTGGTATATTTAGAATTTCTAAAATTTCTTTATCCCAAGCTAAATCTTTGATATTAAATAACATCGTTCTAGCTGCGTTTGTATAGTCAGTAACGTGAGTTTTTCCACCTGTAAGTTTCCAAACTAGCCATGTATCGATAGTTCCAAATAGTAGTTCTCCATTTTCAGCTCGTTGTTGAGCTCCAGGAACATTGTCTAAAATCCAACGTATTTTAGTAGCTGAGAAATATGCATCAACTACTAAACCAGTCTTTTGATGAATCATATCTTTATATCCATCACTTACAAGCTTATTTGCTATATCGGCACTTTGTCTACTTTGCCAAACAATTGCATTATAAATAGGTAGCCCAGTATTTTTATCCCAAATTACAGTTGTTTCACGTTGATTTGTAATACCGATACTGTCTATTTGATTCGGTTTTATTCCACTTTCGATAAATACTTCTGCGATTACTGATTGAATAGAGTTCCAAATTGCATTAGCATCATGTTCAACCCATCCAGACTGAGGGAAAATTTGCGGGAACTCTTTTTGACTACTCGCTATTATCTCTGCATTCTTATTAAAAATTATCGCTCTAGAACTAGTAGTACCTTGATCTATTGCCATTATGTATTTTTTCATACTCCACCTCAAAATAGTTATGTCACTAATATTATATCATTTTCTAATAATGTTTAAAAGTTGAAGACAATGGATAATTGTATATTGAAAGCAGGGATCTCAGTAAGAAGAGAATAGATTATCACATAGCGTATTATTAGCGTTTTTCATGTTTTTCTTATAAAATAGAGAATGATAGTTTTTAAAATAATTTATTATAAAATAAAGGAGAAATACAATGAATAGTTTACATAAATCTTTAACAGCGTTGTTAGAAAAATTAGAGGAAAATGGTGTTTTACAAAAAGAAAAATTTAATACAGTGGCTCTTAAAACAGAGGAGCTTGCGAAACATATTCGCGATCGTTTCGCTAAAGAACATGCCGATTTAGAAATTCGTAGACTTTTAGAAAAAGTACACTACGCGAATACTTATGAGGATAAAGTGCTTAAAGAAACAGCATTTTTAGTCGATGAAATTAGTGAATATATGTTCAAACTTGAAGTTGCAAATCGTGATTTCGTAGTAGGTTACTTCAATACTTTAATTATTAATCCTGCTATAGAAGCAACAGAGTACAATTTCGTATTAATGGAAGTAGAAAGCTTAATCGAAAATAGCTTCTTAGAGTTACCTGAAGAAGAGGAATAATAATGAAAATTTTAATACCGACAGCTAAAGAATTAAACAAAAAAGCAACGCCGCAAGAAGCGTTAGAACTTAGTGAGAAAAGTAATGAAATAGTTGCTGAATTTGCTAAGTTTAGTGCCCAAGATTTAGCTAAAGTTTATAAAATTAAAGAAGATAAGGCGACAGAAGAGTTCTCTCGCTGGCAAGATATAAAAAACAACACAGCAAAAAGTTATGAAGCATTAGAATTATTCAATGGTCTAATGTATAGAAACATAGATCGCGATAACTTTGATGAAGATGATATAAAGTATGTAAAAGAAAATGTATTTATTACAACATCATTATATGGAGTAATTGGTGCTTATGATTTGATTCAAGAACATAGACTAGATTTTTTACAAAATGTAAAAATCTCAGGAGAGTCTTTAAAGAATTTCTGGCGAGCTAGTTATGATGAAAGTATTAAAGATGAAGATTTTGTTGTTTCATTATTATCTAGTGAATTTGAAGAAGTTTTTTCAAAGAATCAAAAAGAGAAATTTATAAAAATCAGCTTTATGGAAGAAAAAGAAGGGAAGTTAAAAGTGCACTCTACAATTTCTAAAAAAGCAAGGGGTAAATTCTTAACTGAACTTGTAAAAAACAAAGTCTCATCAATTGAGGAAATGAAAAAAATAAAGTTCGATGGATTTGAATTTAGTAAAGAACATTCAGAAGAAAAAGTATTAGCTTTTATAGCTAAGAGATAAGAATATATACTATGAAAGGAAAATAATCAAGAGGACAAAAAAAGATGAAATTAGAAACTAAAACCAGTAAATTATATTACGGATTTCCAGTAATATTAATAGGATATAAAGATAAAAAATGGAGATACAATGTGACAGCTTGTAGTTCATCATATTCTTTAGGTGATATGATTACAGTTGGGCTTTCAACAGATAGTAATGCGGTCGATAATATTAAAGAATATGGAGAATTTACCGTTAACGTACCGTGTCAACAAATACTTAGCAAGGTTGAGATTGCTGGTTTCCATTCAGGTCAAAATAAAATTGGAATGGCTGATATGACATATGATCCAGCAAAATACATTGATGCACCGATAATGGATGAGTGTATTTTATCGCTTGAGTGCAAAGTAGAGAGTGTTTTAGAATATGGGAAATATACGAATTTTGTAGCTTCGATAAAACGCAGAGTAGTTTGCGAGAATCTTTTAGACGAAGAAGGAAATATGAAATATACACAGTTTAACCCGATTTACTTTATGGGTGATGATAACAAACGAGTATATCGATATTTTAATGAACAAAGTAAAAATCATGGAGAAAATATGGGATGTTCTTCAGAAGACGACGAATATAATCCACTTTGCGGATAATATCGATTAAACAGAATTAGAGAATATTGAGGAAAGGAGGATATTAGTATGTATTACAATTTGCAGGTGCATAGTGCTTATGATCTTTTGAACAGTACTATAAAGTATGAAAGTCTGTTTTTGAAATTAGCAAGAGATAGTCAAAGGTCTGTTGTTATCGTTGATCCGAATATGTACGGAGCGATAAAAGCACATAAAGAATCTAAGAGAGCTGGAATCAACCTTATTCAAGGGTTAGAAGTAAGCTTAGGATATGGGATTGGTTTTCTAAAATTCAACATATTGTGTAAATCTGAGAAGATGTTCTATAAATTATTAGAAATTTCTACTAAGTTTATGAATGGAGAAGAGTGGACTATAGAAGATTTTTCTAGTGAGATGAAAGAATATAGCGATGATTTTGTTTTAATAGTTGTTGATGAACTTAGAGATAGCATGGAATTTTCATACTTAAATAATCTTTTTAGCAATTATGATTTTTACTTCGGTTTTAATGAAAGTTTTCAAGTAAGTCCTTATAGTTTTTATGAAAATGTTGTTTATACAAAACCTAGTTACTATCTTAATAAAGAGAACTATCAGCAAGTCATTGTTAGTCGTGCTATTCGCGATAATAAAAAGCTAAATATACAAGAACTAACGACAATTTCAGGAGATGAATTTGTAAGAGAACAAAAGGACTTTGAAGAAATATTAGCACTTGGTGACGAAGAATTACAAAATATTTTTAAAAAGTCATTTAAAAATCAGCAAAATATTGTTGATAAGTGTCAATATGAGTTGAACTTTTCGGGTTATCATCTTCCTAAGTATGTTTATGGAGAAAAAGAAGACATATATTCTAAGTTTTCATCTAAAGAGTACTTGCATTTCTTAGTTCAAAAAGGTGTAAAAGAAAAGCTAGTTGGTAAAGATTTATATCCTTATAAAAAACGCTATAGTTATGAACTTAAGATTATCGATGAAATGGGCTTTAACGATTATTTCTTAATTGTTTATGATTTTGTGAAGTATGCGAAAGATAATGGCATTCTAGTAGGAGCAGGACGTGGTAGTGCTGCGGGAAGTTTAGTTTGTTATTTATTAGATATAACAGAAGCGGATCCACTAGAATATAATCTTCTGTTCGAAAGATTTTTAAACAAAGAGCGTATATCTATGCCCGATATCGATATTGATTTCCAAGATACTAGACGTGATGAAGTTATAAAATATGTAGAAGAGAAGTACGGTCAGGATAAGGTTGCACAAATTATTACTTTTACAACATTTCAATCGAAAAGTGCGGCAAGAGAATCTGCGAGAATATTGCAATTTGATGAACAGACTTTAAAATTTATTAGTAATAATATTAGCTCGACAAGAACATTGAAAGAATGTTACGAAATGTCAGAAGAGTTAAGGGCATTTATTAATAAGAGTAATATTAATAAACGCTGGTTTAGCATAGCGATGAGTTTAGAAAACTTACCGAAGAATCCGTCAGTGCATGCAGCTGGGATAGTAATAAGTGATGATAAACCGCTGGTTAATTATGCTCCGCTTGCAGAATCAAATATGACGAAATATTTAACGCAATGGACGATGGATGATGTTGAGAGTGTTGGTTTATTAAAAATAGATTTCTTAGGTATTAGATATCTTACGATGGTATCGAGTATTGTTGAAGAGATAAAAAAAGAAAATCCGACATTTGATATAACGAAGATAAATTACCAAGATCCTAAAGTGTATGAATTATTTGCCAAAGGTAAGACAGAAGGTATCTTCCAGTTTGAATCGAGTGGAATGAAGGAGAAATTAAATCTCTTGAAACCTACGGAGTTTAATGATATTGTTGCGATGAATGCTCTTTATAGACCGGGGCCGATGGCTCAGATAGAAGTCTACGTGCGTAGAAAAAACAAAGAAGAGCAAGTGGTATATCCGCATCCTCATTTAGAGAAAATATTAAAAGATACTTACGGGGTAATAGTCTATCAAGAACAGATTATGCTGATAGCGGTGAATTTCGCTCATATGAGTTTAAATGAAGCTGATAATATGAGAAGAGCTGTAAGTAAAAAGAAAAAAGAAGATTTAGAGTACTATGGACGTATCTTCGTAGAGAAGAGTGTTGCTGCAGGATATGATCTGCAAGTAGCTAAAAAACTTTTTGATCTTATTGTAACTTTTGCGAACTATGGTTTTAATAAGAGTCACGCGGTTGTGTATAGTATGCTTGCGTATCGTTTGGCGTATTTGAAAGTTTATTATACTAAGTATTTTATGACGGCTTTATTAAACAACGTTATAAGTAGTGAGAAAAAAATTAACGAGTATAAGCAAGAACTTAATAACCTAGGGATAAATCTGGTGAAACCTGATGTGAATCGAAGTCTATCGAATTTTAGTGTCTATAAAAATGATATTGTGTTTGCTCTAACTGCGATTAAGAATGTTGGCTATAGAAGTGGGTATGAAATAGTACAAGATAGAATAAATTTTGGACGCTACTTAGATATAGATGATTTCTTAAAACGTATGAACAAAAAAGTAGACTATCAAGCTGCGGTTTCTTTAGTTAAGGCAGGAGCAATGGACACTTTTGGATATAATCGTGCTACGTTAATGAAGAAAGTCGATGATTATTATTCAGATAATAGGCAGTATATTAATAATGTACGTGTTGCCTTATCTGCAGAAAGTGGTTTAACGTTAAAGGTAGAAGAAGTAGAAGATTATTCTATTACTGAAAAAATTCAGATGGAAAAAGAAGTAACGGGTACATACTTTTTAAAACATCCCGTTCAAGTAGAAAAAGAAAAATATTCTTATCTACCATTACAGTATATAGGAGCTGAACTTAGTGATAGTTATGTTGAAATAATCACAAGAAAAGAAATTAAGACTAAAAACGGTGATTATATGGCATTTTTAACTGTAAATGACGGGAAGAATGATTATGATGTTACTGTGTTCCCAAGTGTTTATAAGTACGCTAATGTATTTATAAAAGTAGGAAGTTTTGCGGTAATGACATTGAAAAAACAGCTTCGAAATGGAAGAGAACAGTATATCTTAGAAAAGATTGCAAGTCTTAGAAATTATAGAGAGTACTGTCTTAGTAATATAAAAATTATCTATATGATAGTTGATGAAGAAATACTTAAATTTTTAAATGAGTACAAGTCTGAGGTAGGTAGAGTAAAGGTTGTAGCTCTGCTGAACGATGATTCTAACAGAGGTAAAACGATATCAATAGAAAACGAACAGGAATTTGTTCAGAAATTTTTTGAAAATTTCCCAGGAAAACGTATCAAAATAGCATACTCTTAAAAAAACAAAAAAATTCGAACAAAAATTAAACAAAATTATGTTTTTACTAGAAAAAATAACAAAAATATGATATTGTTGATAAGTAAATTAAAAAAATAATTAATAACAAATACGAGGAAGGTAAGACTACATGAAAAAAATAGCAGTTTTAACAAGTGGTGGGGATGCACCAGGAATGAACGCAGCTGTGCGTGCCGTTGTAAGAACAGCAATCTATAATGGATTAGAAGTTTATGGAGTATATCAAGGATACAAAGGATTAGTAGAAAACAACATTAAAAAACTTGAAGTTGGAGATGTTGGTAACATCATTAACCGTGGAGGAACAATGCTTTACTCAGCTCGTCTTCCAGAATTCGCTAACCCAGAAGTTAGAAAAGGTGCTATTAAAAACTTAGAAGCATTAGGAATTGATGGATTAGTAGTAATCGGTGGAGATGGTTCATACCGTGGAGCTATGGCTTTAAGTAACGAAATGAATATCCAAACTATCGGAGTTCCAGGAACAATCGATAACGATATTTGTTGTACAGATTACACTATCGGATTCGATACTGCGCTTAACACAATCGTTGACGCTATTGACAAAGTTCGTGATACAGCATCAAGTCACGAGCGTGCATTCATTATTGAGGTAATGGGGCGTAATGCAGGGGACTTAGCATTATTCGCTGGTATCGCTGGAGGAAGTGAAAGTCTTCTAATTCCAGAGAAAAAAGAAGATATCGAAGAAGTTGTTGCACGTATTAAAGCTGGTGAAGATCGTGGTAAAAAACACTCAATCATCGTTCTTGCTGAAGGTGTAATGGGTGGACAAGAGCTGGCTGCAAAACTTAAAGAACTTACAGGAGAAGAAGTAAGAGCAACTATTTTAGGACACATCCAACGTGGTGGTACTCCAACAGCTCAAGACAGAGTACTAGCATCTCGTTTAGGTAACTATGCTGTTCAACTATTATTAGCTGGAGAATCAGGACGTGCAGTAGGTATTCAAAATAACAAACTTGTAAGTACTAGATTCGAAGACGTATTTAGTGATGTTCACAACGTGGATCTTTCAATCTACGAAGTTTCTAAACAACTTTCAATTTAGTTTGAAAAACGTTTTCTTTAGATAAAAATAGTATTATTCAAGAAAATATTTGAAAACATAATGAAAATGAGTTAAAATATTAAAAGATAAAAAATTAAGAGGTATATTTATGATACAGAAAAAAACTAAAATAATTTGTACAATTGGACCTAAGTCTGAAGATAAAGCAAAACTTACTGAAATGGTAGAATTAGGGATGAACGTATGTCGTCTTAACTTCTCACACGGTGACTACTCAGAACACGGAGCAAGAATTCAAACTATTAAAGAAGTAAGAGAAGCTACAGGAACTAACTTAGCTATCCTTTTAGATACTAAAGGACCTGAAATCAGAACTAACAACATGGAAAATGATGCAATCATGTTAGAAACTGGAAAAGACGTTATCGTTTCTATGACAGAAGTTCTAGGAACTCCAGAAAAATTCTCAATCACATATGGAGAATTAGTACACGACGTTAAAGCTGGAGACACTATCTTACTTGACGACGGATTAATCGGATTAACTGTAAACAGCGTAGACGCTGAAGCAGGATTAATCTACACTACAGTACAAAACGGTGGAGTACTTAAAAACAAAAAAGGAGTTAACGTTCCAGGTGTATCTACAAAATTACCAGGTATTACTCCAAAAGATGAAGAAGATATCCGTTTCGGATGTAAAAATGATATTGACTTCGTTGCTGCTTCATTCGTTCGTACTAAAGAAAACGTACTAGAAGTTAGACGTATTCTTAAAGAAGAAGGATGTGAACACGTTCAAATCATCCCTAAAATCGAATGTCAAGAAGCTATCGATAACATCGATGAAATCATCGAAGTATCTGACGGTATCATGATCGCTCGTGGTGACCTTGGGGTTGAAGTACCAGCAGAAGAAGTACCAATTATGCAAAAAGACATTATTGCTAAATGTAATGCAGCTGGTAAATTCGTAATCACAGCTACTCAAATGTTAGACTCAATGCAAAAAAATCCACGTCCAACACGTGCCGAAGTATCTGACGTAGCTAACGCAATCTACGATGGAACTGATGCAATCATGTTATCAGGAGAATCTGCAGCAGGTGCTTACCCAATCGAATCAGTTCGTACAATGGCTACAATCGCTAAACGTACTGAAGAAATGCAAGATTACTCTCGTATCTTAAAAGATCGTTCTAAAAAAATCGTTTCTAAAGATATTACAAACGCAATTGGAGTATCTGTAGGATACACAGCTCTAAACTTAGACTTACACACAATCGTAACTTACACTGAATCAGGACAAACAGCTAGATTAATTTCTAAATACCGTCCAAATGCAGCTATCTTAGCTGTAACTCCAAGTGAAAAAGTTGCTCGTGGATTAAGCTTAGTATGGGGTGTAGACGCTCAAATTTCTGAACAAGTTAAATCAACTGACGAAATGTTAGATACAGCTAAAAGTATCGCAGAAACTTCAGGATACGCTAAAAAAGGTGATGCTATAGTAATCACTGGAGGTATCCCAGTAAACACTTCAAGAAGTAACGTTGGATCAACAAACTTCTTAAAAGTTTCAGTAATCGACTAATATTAAATATAAAATTAGAAGAAGTAGGATTAAGTCTTACTTCTTCTTTTTCGTCATATAAAAAACTAAGATAATGAATACGATGTTGAATAAAAAACAAAAAGTGGCCCGTAATGGACCGCTTTTCGTTATATGAACACAAAATAAGAATTTAGGGTAAATTGTTATTTTGTAGTAATCGGAATTTCTTCCGATATTAAATTAAAAGTTTTATTGTTAAATAAATTTAACAATCGAAAGGAAATTATGACTATAACGAGTATAGCCGTAAAAATGGAAGAATAATATACTTCCACAGTTTTAAGAACAATCTGGACGATTGTATGAGGCATATAGACATATCCTCTTCTATCTATTAACTCATATAATGCTTATCATATGCTATTAAGAAATTTTTCAAAATTTACGTTTAAGATGATGTGGATTTTTTGAAGAACTTCTGAAACGATATTTTAGTAATAATTAATATCAAAATGCAACAAATAGTATAATCGAAAAAAATATAAATAATATTAATTATACTAAGATATTTTAATGATAAAATTATCCTACTAACTGTTTACATCTTTATTGTAACAAAATGAGTGTGGTTGTCAAATGAAATAAGGTTTTACAAAAATAGCTGATGTAAATATATTTCTATATCTAAATATGTATATACAATATAGAATGTTATTATATAGTTAATAGATAAAAATATTTAGGTTATGCAAACTTACAGATAATATCATTTGAATAGTCACAAAAATATAAAAAGGAATAACCGATAAACATTATCAAGTATATTCCTTTTTATGAAAAGATTTAGAATCAATGAATATAATATAACAAACTATCTGTTGACGATATTAGGAGAATCTCCAGTAGTAATAACTTCGACAGCAGCGTTTAATGCACCTTCTACAAGATTTTTAACTGCTGTTTCTGTATAGAATGCAGTATGTGGAGTATAGATGATATCATCTCTATCTATTAATTGTTGCATTAATGAATCATCGAAGTCTTTGTTTGTGAAGTCTTTAGGAACGTAGTTTCCTTCGTTTTCGTATACATCAAGGCTAGCTCCTAATAATTTTCCGCTATCTAGAGCGCGAATAACAGCTTTAGTATCGACAAGAACACCACGAGCAGCATTAGCGAAGATAGAGCCATCTTTCATTTTACTGAAGAAATCATCATTTACCATATGAGTATATTCTTTTGTAGCAGGTACATGAATAGTCACAACATCAGATTGAGCTAGTAATTCGTCGATGCTGTCAACATACTCTAAAACTTCACGAGCAGCGTCAGAAGGATATAAATCATAACCAATAACTTTGCAACCTAGTCCCTTAAATAGTGTTGCAGCTTGGCGTCCAATGTTCCCTGTTCCTAGGACACCTACAGTAAGAGTTTTTAATTCTCGAGAAATTATATTTTTATTCCATGTGAAATCATGTTTCTCAACATTGTTAAGTATTTTTTTAATATTTCTACTGATATATAAGACAGTAGTAACAACATGTTCTGCGATTGCGTTTGGAGAGTAACGAGGAACGTTAGTCATGCTAATTCCTAATTTACGCATATATTTTATATCATAAATATCGAATCCTGCCATTCTGTTTGCGATAACTTTAACACCTTGTTCTTTTGCATAATCGTATACTTCTTTAGCAAATGGTCTATTTTGGAACATTACTGCTCCTTGTTTCCCTTCTAATAAGTGTTTTGTTTCTGCTTGAAGTTCTCCTTCATGAAGATCAATCTCTACTTCAGGATGTTCTTTTAACCAGGCATCAACAAATGGTCTTTCATCTTCTCTCAAGTTAAATAGTGCTAATTTCATAATATAATCTCCTTTTAATTTTTTTATATTCTAGATGAATAGTAGATTAAAATAACGTATTAAATTATCATTTTTGGCATCTAGTATTCATCTAAAATATAATATATAAAGATAGTACAACAGATTATAGATAACGCTTACAATCATTATTTTAAAGAGAATAACAAAGTTTGTCAACAGTGTTAAATGTATAGTACAGATAATATATTCCATAAAATTAATACGTTTCCAAAGGTGTTGTTGTAATATTTGCTTGAAAATTTAAAATGAAAACGTGTTTGATGTAGAGTGTAATTGTATAATAGATATTAATTATAATATCATATAGATAAATATAATCTTATTATTAAAAAATATAATCATAAAAATATTGTAATTTATAGTACAGCTAATAGGTTGTGTTAAACAAATTCTATCAACTATTTAGAAAAATTTCTAAATAGTTATTGACTTCAATATGAAGTAGAGTTATAATCTATTTAGAAAGATATCTAAATAGAATTGCAGTTCAAACTTTAAAAGAGGTGATAAAAATGGGATGAGTGAAACTTTAAAAGCGATATCTGATCCAGTAAGAAGAAATATTTTGGAATTGTTAAAAGAAGAGAAGAGAAGTGCTGGAGAATTAGCTTCAGAATTCAATTTATCTGGGGCGACTGTATCGTATCATCTAACGCAATTAAAAAAAGCAGGTTTGATATTAGAATCTAGACATAAGAATTTTATATATTATGAATTGAACGCCAGTGTATTCGAAGAAGTTCTGGTCTGGATCTATGGTTTAGGAGGAAAAGATAATGAGAATAGATAAAAAGAGTTTGTTTCTAAGTGTTGGTGTTTGTTTATTGCCGATATTAATAGGGGTTTATTATTTTAATGTATTACCTGAACAAATAGCTGTGCATTTCAATGTTAGCGGAGAGCCTGATAATTTTGTGAGTAAAACTCATGCAATTATAGGTGTTCCTATATTTTTAGCGATAGTTCAGATTATTATTTCGCTAGTAGTGGATTTTGACAAAACTCCGAAAAAAGGTGCGCTAATAATTAAAGGGATTATACCTGTAATAAGTGTTTTAGTTCAAGGTGGCATAGTGGCATATGCTTTAGATAATAATTTTAATGTACCACAATTAACAGTGTTTGTTATCGGAATAGTGGTTATTATACTTGGTAACTATCTGCCTAAAAAAGAGTTTTGGGGAAAATACAATTTTAATCTTTTTGGTTTAGAACAAGGTGTCAATGAGCAAAAAGTAGTAAGAGCTTACGCGTTGTATATGACTTTTAGTGGAGTTGCTATATTTATTAGTGGATTCTTTAGTTCAACAGTAGCGTTAGTTTTAATAGTTATTTTTGCAATTTTCTCTACAGTTTTACCTTTTTACTTGGTTAATAAATATAAAGATTAGCAACCTATTCTATTTTAGACTCTTAAAGTAGATTTTAGCTGAAAATTATTATTAGGTTAAATTCCAGTTTTTTATTTGAACTGGAATTTATTTTAGATTTAATTATTTATGGTATTGCTTTTAGTGATTAGAAGTTTGTGTTATAATCGAAATTATGAGAATAATTTATGCAAACTATTTTTTGTTTTCAACAATTATAGATTAGGAGGTACAAAGTGTTAGAACTTAAAAATATAGTTAAGAAGTATAATACTGGTGGTAGTGAAGTAGAAGTACTAAAATCTGTAAATATTCATTTTAGAGAAAATGAATTTGTCTCGATTTTAGGTGCTAGTGGAAGTGGAAAGACGACGTTATTAAACATTATAGGTGGGTTAGATAAATATACATCTGGTGATATGGCGCTTATGGGACGTTCTACTAAAGAATTTAAAGATAGAGATTGGGATAGTTATAGAAATGGGACTATAGGTTTTGTCTTTCAAAGTTATAACTTAATATCTCATTTAAGTGTTATTGAGAATGTAAAATTAGCTTTGTCTATATCAGGGCATTCTAATTCAGAAAATCATGAAAAAGCTAAGAAAGTATTAGAAGATGTTGGCTTAGCGGAGCATCTTTATAAAAAGCCTAATCAACTTTCTGGAGGTCAGATGCAAAGGGTGGCGATTGCTCGTGCATTGGTTACTGATCCAAAGATTATTCTTGCTGATGAGCCTACAGGAGCGTTAGACAGTAAGACTAGTGCTCAGATTATGGAACTTATTAAAGAAATAAGCAAGACGAAGTTAGTTATAATGGTAACGCACAATCCAGAAATAGCGAAAAAATATAGTGATAGAATAGTCCGAGTTAAAGATGGAGAGATTCAAGAAGATACAAATCCTTACATAACTAAAGAGAGCGTTGACAATGGATTTTCTTTGAAGAAAACTGCGATGGCATTTAGTAGTGCGATTAAATCAAGTTTTAAAAACCTTCTTACGAAAAAATTCCGTACGTTTATGACGGTTGCTGCTAGCAGTATAGGTATTATTAGTATAGGTTTAGTATTGTCGATATCATCTGGTATGGATAAGTATATTCAAACGATGCAAAATGAGAATTTATCGTCTATGCCGATTATGATTAGTGCAAATCAGGTAAACTTTGGGCTTAGTGTTGATGATGATAATTCAGAAAAAGATTCTAATGGTTCAGAGTTAGTGCCGAAGTCTAGCCGTGATGTACACAGAAACTTGTATTCGGTGGATGCATTAGGAAATGGAGAAACATTTATAAACTATATTCAAAATAATGCGAAGGATTATTATTCTGCGATTGAATTTACTCAAGGATATACAATTCAAGCCTTGACTAAAAATGCAAAAGGTGATGTAATTGCTGTAAAACAAGATCAAGATGCATTCGGTGATAGTATTTTTGGAGTATTACCAGAAGATAAGAATATGATTATGAATCAATACGAAGTGGTAAAATCATCTAAAGATAATTTTGAATATCCTAGTGATAATGAAGTCGTGTTATTTACTGCGAAAAATAACGAAATCGATAAAGCAACACTAAAAGCATTAGGCTTTGATGAAAATTCAAAAGTTAAGTATGAAGATATTATTGGAAAAGAATTTAGCGTTATAGATAATAATAACTATTACAGAAAAATCGGTGATGGTTTTGTTCCACGTGACGTTGATACTAAGATGTATGATTCGGGAACTAAGGTTAAGGTAGTAGCTATACTTAAAGCTAAAGATAGTTTCACTAGACCTCAGATGACAATCGGATATGCAAAATCATTGCAAAATAAGATGCTGGAAAAAGAGGCAAAATCGGATATTGTAGTTGCGCAAGAAACGGACAAAACTGTAAATGTTGCGACGCGTCAGAAAATTGATGCGGACATGGCTGATCAGATTCTTGCGACAATAGGTGGGAAATCTACGCCAAGCGCAATTATGCTTTATCCAAAATCTTTTAATGATCGTGATAAAATAGCAGAGGTTATTAATAATTTTAACAAAAAAGTGGCTGAGAAATACGGATCAGACAGTGCAGATTATCACAAATATAGTATCACATATGCGGATATGGCGAAGCAGATGACAACGATAATGTCACAGATGATTAATACAATTTCATTAATCTTATCAGCATTTGCGGGAATCTCGCTAATCGTGTCATCTATTATGATTGGGATACTGACGTATGTATCTGTAGTGGAAAGAACGAAGGAAATTGGTATTTTACGTGCAATCGGTGCTCGTAAAAAAGATATTACAAGAATCTTTATCGCAGAAGCAGGGTTAATCGGATTTATTTCTGGAGCTGTAGGTGTAGTGGTGACTATGCTTCTATCTATTCCTATTAGTAGAGCAATTGCTAAGGGATTAGAAGTGGAGAGTTTCACAGCTTCATTAAGTGCTCAAGCATCAATCGGATTAATAGCTCTTAGTTTAGTACTAACGCTTATAGCTAGTATTATTCCATCAAGAATAGCTGCGAAAAAAGATCCAGTAGAAGCGCTGAGAACTGAATAAAAAATAATATGAGGAATAGCAGATTGTGTTATAATCGAGAAGTTGTGAACAAATGTAACTTTTGGTTATTATAATAAATCTAATATTCCTCGTTTTAATATTTATTGTTAAGGTAATTTTAAGGGGAAGATTTAGATTGTTTTTAGACGTGATTGACACTTATACTAATTTTGCAATATAATTTATAATACATACATATGCAAGAAGGAGGTTTTTATGGTAATAGGTTCGTTTATAGTTTTTGTGATATTTCTTCTTTTATTTTTATCTGTTCTGTATTTCGATAGAAGAAATCTATTTTTAGGAATATTTTTTATAGCGACAGGTTTAAGTTTTATTTTTTATATAATGACTCTTATTACTAATAATGCAACAGATAATAACTTTGTTTATAGTTTAGGTGTAGTATTACTTGTCATTGCAATTGTGATATTCACACTATTACCAATTGCAGTAGTAATAATGTTTCTATACAATTCATTTATGCTTATTAAAAGAGAAGGTTTGAGAGTAGGTAACTTACTGGGTCTAGCTACGTTTTTCTTACTTGTAGGTTATATAGTTTATTGGCCACGTGTTGCTACTTATACACGTGATAATATTGCGTTAAACACACTTTATGTTTATGTTAGTTTAGTAGTTTTATATTTTCTATGTATAGCAATGTCTTACTTGGTATCCAGTGTTTTAAACTTCATTAATATCTTGCCGAGAAAGATTGATTATGTAGTAGTTTTAGGTGCGGGGTTGATTGGAGAGAGAGTAACTCCACTTCTTGCTAGTAGAATTAGAAAAGGGATAAAAGTTTATAAAGCTAATCCTGGGAGTAAACTGATTATGTCAGGAGGTCAAGGTCCTGATGAAGTAGTATCTGAGGCCTTTGCAATGAAAAATTACGCTGTTGAGCAAGGTGTTGATGAAAAAGATATAATTTTAGAAGATAAATCGACACGTACTGAAGAAAATATTATTTTTTCGAAGAAATTTATTCCAGCTGATAAAAGTTTCGCTGTGGTGACGAATTATTATCACGTTTATCGAGCATTAGTTCAAGCAAGAACGCTAGGATTTAGATGTATTGGTTATGGGGCACCGACAAAATTCTATTTTACACTAAATGCTTTTATTAGAGAATTTATAGGATATCTATATTTCAAAAGGAAAATACACGCTATAGTCATAGGTGTACTGACATTCTTGTTTATAGCGGCTGTTTTATTTGTGGAGATATATTATTGGATTAATTATTAAAAAAGTAAAAAAGAATAAAAATTGTTTAGAACAAATAGAGAATACATTAATAAAAACTCGAAAAACCAACTTAATTAAGATTGGAATTTTCGAGTTTTTTTGTATACTGAATTAGAAGTTAGATTTTCAATGTATTTCTAATTAATAATATAGCTTAATTATTGAAGTTTTCTTTAATAGTTTTTTTGATTTTTCGTATTGCGTTTTCTGATAATAGTAATTCGACATTATTTATAAATACTATTTTATCTTTTTCTATTTCTAATATGTTGTCTATATTCATGATGTATGATTTATGACAGTATATAAGTTTTTTATTGAGTTGTACAATTTCTGATAGTTTTCCATAGAATGAGTAGTTTTTTCTGTCTTTTAATACGATTGATATTTTGTGATTTCCGAAAGTTTCGAAGTACAGTATGTCATCTATATGGAAAAATAATTGTCTTGTACCTATTTTTATAGGTATTTTGTTAGTGTTAGGATTTGTGATTATTTCTTTTTTATATTGACTATAAACAGCTTCTAAAATGGAGCGTATTTCTTTTTCTAAACTGTCCTTGTTTTTTAAGATATATGCAAAAGGTGAAATCATTTTTTGTAGTATAATGTTTTGCATATTATCATGTGATGTGATGTAGATAAGTTTAGCGAAAGGATCTATATCACGAATTTTTCTACCTAACTCAATACCATTGATTTCATTATTTCCAAGATCTATATCAAGGAAAAAGAAATCTATCTTTTCGTTATTAATGATCTCTAATGTTTCTGTTACATTATTAGTTGGGAATATAGTAACCCTATCCCAATCATGAATCATAGTGTAGTTTGCGACAGTTTTATGTATAATATCGAGTATTGTTTTGTTATCTTCACATATTAAGATTTTCATACAGCCCTCCTTGTTTAGATGTTTTTTAAGTAAATGTGATGTTCTAGTATTTGTATAATATAGTATGGTGTTAATTATACCATAGAAAGCGTTTTATATACAATAGCGTGAAATTTTATGTTGTTTAGGTAAGAAAATTAGCTTTTCAGGTAATAAATTATAAAAACAAAAAAAATATAGTATAATAATAAATGTAAATAGTACCGATTACAAAAATATGGAAGAAAGAGGTAGATATAACATGAAAAATTTCTATGTAACATTAAATAGTGATGACCTTGAAAATACTTCAGGAGGTTGTAGTGGAGTTTGGGACTGCTTAATCCGTGGAGTAGGATATAAAGTACAATATTGGGCTGTTACGACAGGGCGTTCTAATGCTGAACAAGCAAGAGAAGATAATGGTTTTGGATGGCCATAGGGTGGAATATGAATAAATTAAAAAAATCAGAAATATTTCTTATAGTATTTCTTATTACTACAGTGTATCCGATAGAATTTGATAGATTATGGTATTTAGTAAAGGTAGTTTGTTTATTATTGTATATCGGGCTAACGATATATAGAATAAAAAAAGGAGGAATTGAGAATGAAAAAGTTAGAAAATAGTGAATTATTTGAAATTTCAGGGGGATGGAAATGGATTTTGAGTATTCCAGGATTTATAGATGGAGTACATAGCTTTATAGAAGGAGCTAGAGAAGCCAATAGAGATTTAGGAGTAGGACCGTATTAGGAATTGAGCCCTAGAAATTATAGTTATAATTTCTAGGGCTCATCTATCTTTATTTTTAGCTAATGTAGTGTTAATAATTTCCTTCTATAGATAAGTTTTGTATAAAAGTATTCCCATCTATTTCAGTATTTAACAGCATATTTAGTTTATTTGCAATTTCATGAGCAGAATTTAGACCTAACCCTCTATTAGTTCCTTTTGTAGAGAATCCTTCTTTGTTAAAATCTGCTATAGGTATTCCGATGTTATTAAAGGTATTAGATATTTGGATATCGGTAGTTTTATCGATTTGAATAATATTTATCTCAATTTTTTTATCGTCAGTAACTTCAAGGGCTGCTTCTATAGCGTTGTCTAACAGAATCCCTAAAATTCTACTTAGTTGCATTTCATCTGTATAGAAGTCAGTTATCTCACCTTCAATATTGATATCAACATCAATGTTATTATTTTGTGCCACTAATACTTTGTTTGTAATTAGACTTTTAAGTGAACTTACTTTTATCGAATTCAGTTTGGCTATAACGATATCATTAAGTTCTATATTATTATTGTAGTTCATAATAGTACTGTTAAAGTATTTTTTTAGTTTTTCTTTATCGAAGTCATCGTTGTTGATATAACCATCTAATCCTAAAATGATATTATTGAAATCGTGTTTGAATTTCCTGATTTCATTATTGTTTTTCTCTAAGTCTAAAATGTACTTTTTCTGTTGTTCGAGTTTCTGATTTTCGCTTTTGACTTCTGATATAATTTTAGTATTTTTTACAAGATTATATGTGATTGAAGAAAATAATAGAAAAAATACTGAAATTGTTATAACAGTCATATAATATAACGCAATATTATCTTTTCCTAATAGAGAATATATACTTAAGTAATTATAGAATATAAGTATAAATATTATTATTGATAGCAGGAATATATGTATCTTTCTGTATTCTTTTGTAAATATTATATCTAAATTTATTTTTATCTTTTTAGCGAGAATTACAGTTGAAATACAGTATATAAGTAAATCTGCGAAGTTGATAAGTTCTGGTTTAATATGTATAAATATATATATAAATCCAGTTGCTATCTCGGAGATTTTCATTAAAACTGTGTTATATAAAATGATTATTAAAATATTGAATATACGTACTTTTGTCTTATTGTACATAAATGCAAATATAATCGGTATGGCAGTAAATGTCATAATAAAGTACCCTAGACTAAAGATAGATACTAGATAGATTGAAGAAAATATTGTAATGAATAGTATATATAATTTGTTGTTGAATTTTAGAAAAAATTGTTTTTCTAAAATGTATAATATAGGGATTGATATTAATAAAATTTTAATAATATGCTCGCCTAAATATAGATAATGATTGTTCATGTTTTATTTCCTTTGTAATTATAAGTAAAATTTTATCATTATTTAGATGGATAATCAATAAAAAACTAGTTTTAGGTATAGAAAATATCAGTTTAGGTAAAACTTAATTTTTAGAGAATAATACAGTGTATAATATATATAAATAGTATAATTTGATGAACAGATGTTTGTTGAAAAAATATTTATAATAATATACATGAGGTGATAAAAAATGAATAAAATACTAATTTCAATTTTGGTTGCATCAGCTATATTTTCTAATACTTCAACTATTTACGCAAACGATACAGTGGTTAACAATAAGATAGAAGAAAAGGAAGTTACAGAAGATCAATATCTTCAAACTGTGGATAGATTTAATAAATTAAATATGAAAGAAATTTATTCTAAATTTGAAAATAAAGAGACATTTGTACTATATCTTGGAAGAAAAACTTGCTCGCATTGTAGAAAATTTTCTCCAATATTGAGAGAATTTAATATTTTATATGGAAATAAGCTGAATTATTATGATATAGAAAGTCCGGATTTAGATAAAGATGCTAAAGTTTTTCTATCAAAATTACAAATTCCTGGAGTACCAGCAGTATTATATGTAAAAGAAGGTAAAGTAGTAAATGGTTCGGCAGGAATCGGGATAACAGCTAAGGGTTTGTATGATAGATTTTTTAAAGAAGATACTGAGAGTATAGAGAAGCGTTCAATGCAAGATTCTAATATTAGCAGAAAAGAAAATAATATTATTGAAACTAATAAAGAATCGATAACTACAAATGAACGTATAGAAAAAATTCAGATTAGTAAAAATAATGTTGAAGTGAATAAAGTAAAGATTTTACCTAAAACATCGAGTGCAAGATAAGGAGAATTATCATGAGAAAAGAAAAAAATAATATTAAACAAAAAAAGAATAGTAAGTTTTTAAAATTAACAAACATAGAATTGGAAACAATAAATGGAGGAGGTTTTTGGGAAGAGTTTATGGAGTATTTTAGGGTAAAGAGAAAGGAAATAGTGGAGGGAAAACATAATATTAATATTTCTTAATTTAAGGAGCATATAATGAGAAAAAGAATAAAATATATAAAACAAACAGATCCAAAAGATTGTGGACCGGTTTGTATGGCTATGATTTCTAATTATTATGGTTATAGCGTATCTGTGACAAGACTGCGTGAGTATGGGGGGACAGATCTTCAAGGTACGAATATTGCAGGGCTTATGAAAATAGCTGAGAAGCTAGGGTTTAATGCTCAGGGTGTTCGTGCCGAAGAGCCTTCAGCTTTAAATGAAATACCTACTCCATCAATAGCACATGTAATAACAAAAGATGGATTTGCTCATTTTGTTATAATAGATGAAGTAAGAAATAATATAGTTACTGTTGTGGATCCTGCTAAAGGGCGTAGGGCAGAAAAAATAGAGGAATTTTGTCAATATTGGACAGGTGTATTGGTATTAATAGAAAAGAATAAATACTTTAAAAAAGGTGATGAAAGTATAAAATTCCTACCGATGATGTTGAGTGTGTTGAAGCCGAATAAGAATCTTATTATCGCCATATTTATAGCGTCTTTATTTTTAAACCTATTTGGTTTTTTAGGAACGTTTTATTTTAAATTTTTAGTTGATGATATAGTGCCAAATCAACTTTTAACCAGTTTGCACACTATATCACTCGGGATATTATTTATGTATGTATTACAAAATGTTTTAACATTTGCTAGAAATCATTTGATATTGTATTTTGGAATGCGTACAGACATTAGCTTGATGTTGGGTTATTATAAACATGTGCTAAGTCTACCTATGAATTTCTTTGAAACAAGAAAAGTAGGAGAGGTTTTATCTCGTTTTATGGATGCGAGTAAAATAAGAGACGCGATTGCATCGGCAGCAGTAACATCTCTAATAGATATAGTAATGATAATAGTAGGAAGTATAATATTGTATATTCAAAATTCTACTTTATTTTTAATAACGTTATTGACTATTCCGATATACGTATCTTTAGCTTATGCTTTTTCTAAACCATATAACAGATATAACGAAGAACAAATGGAATCAAATGCGAAGTTAAATTCGTATTTAGTTGAATCAATAAGTGGTATTCAAACAATACGTGCATATCAAGCAGAAGATGAAATCTTTGTTAAAGCAGAAAGTTATTTTATAAAACTAATGAAGAAAATATTTAAGCTTGGTATGTACACGAATGCTCAAAGCTCTATAAAAGGCTTCTTAGATTTAGCGGTAAGTTTATTTATTCTATGGATAGGTTCGACTTATGTTATAAGAGGAGAAATGACGTTAGGGGATTTACTAACATTTAACGCATTAGTAATATATTTTTTAGGACCGATTGAGCGATTCATAGAATTGCAACCTAAAATACAATCAGCTACAATAGCGACAAAAAGACTAGGAGAAATATTAGAACTCAAGAGTGAAAGTGAAGCGCAAACTGGGACTAATAGTTATCAATGTACAGTGCCGCATTATCCACTATATTGTGTTCATTCTGAAATGAAAGATGTTAGTTTTGGATATGGAAATCGTGGAAATGTTTTGGAAAATATAAATATAAAATTTTATCCAGGGCAACACATTGCCTTTGTAGGGGAAAGTGGTAGTGGGAAATCTACACTTGCGAAATTATTAGTGAGATTTTATCAACCAGATGAAGGAGAGATAAAAATAGATAGTCATAGAATAGAAGCAATAAAAGATGAGTATTTACGATCTCGAATATCATATGTTACACAAGATACCTTCTTTTTCAGTGGAACTATACTAGAGAATCTTTTATACGGTATTGATTTTGTGGATAGTATGGAAGATGTGGTAAAAGCTTGTGAATATGCGGAAATACATGAATTTATTGAGGGTTTACCTCAGAAGTATGAAACAGTATTAGAAGAAAATGGAAAAAATTTAAGCGGAGGTCAGCTACAACGTCTTTCTATTGCTAAAGCATTACTGAAAAAACCTAGTATTTTAATTTTAGATGAGGCAACTAGTGCATTAGATTCTATCACAGAACAAAAGATTATAAAAAGATTAAAAACAATAGATTTTGAAACAGGATTTAAAGATGAAAAGCCAACAATAATAATGATAGCCCATAGGTTAAGTACGATAAAACATGCAGATCAAATATTTGTATTAAAAGATAAAAAAATTGTAGAAACAGGTAAGCATGAAGAACTGATTTGTAATGAGGGCGAGTACTATGAGCTATGGAAGAATCAAATGATATAGGAGAAACTACTATGGTAAATAAAAATGGAATGAAAAAATTATATAGTTTAAAGCAATTAGAAGATAGTAATGTTCTCCTAAATAAAAAGCCACCGGTATTTATAAAGAAACTTCTTATGATATTAGTAGGAGTATTAGTTATATTAGTACTATTTATCATATTTTTTAAGGTTGATATTAGTGTAGATGCTAATGCAAGTGTAGAACCATCTAAAGATATTATAACTTTAAAAGCTACATCAAAAGCTGAAATAGAAGAAGTTTATAAGAAAGATGGAGATACAGTTGAAGAAGGCGAGAAAATATTAAAACTGAAAAATATAGAAAAAGAAGTAAATTCAAAATTACTTAATGAGACTAAAGAGAATTTAGAGAAGAAAAAACAACAACTCCAAAGATTACATGATAGTATTAGTAGTGGGGTAAATAAACTAAATTCAGATGATCCAGTAAGTTATGTTGATGAGTATAATAATTATATTCAAAGTATAAATACACTTCAAACAGAAAATAATGTTCAAGCGAATTCAGCGCTGAGAGGAAAGAGCGATACTTCGGCGGTGGATAATTTAGAAGTAGAAAAAGAAGTGTTAGTTGAAAAAATAAATAAGATTATCGAATTATATAATAATGAGCAAGAGTCTCAGATGAAATTGAGATTAAAAGAACAAATATCGCAAGGACAAAGCGATTTATTAAAATTACAAAAAACAATAGATGTAGCCTACAAAAATATCAATAAAAGAAATAGTGAAATCAGTGCAGCGGCAAGTGATATAGCTACTCAGGGGAATGCAAAAGTAGAAAATTTAAAAACTACTACATTAAGTAGTATAAGTTCAAAACTTACTGAAGTAGATGACGCATTAAAGGCGAAAACTAGTGAGGTTAACGGTAATAAAGAGTTAATGAATGATTTAGAAATAAAGGCTGTTCATAAAGGAAAAATAAGATTAGAAAAAAATCTAACAAAAGGAAATGGGGTAGAATTATCACAACCACTAGTAAGTATCCTTCAAGAAGAAAGCAAAAATAAGGTTATCTTATATATTCAACCGAAGGACATTAAAAGTATGAAAAAAGATAAACAGATTACTATTCAGTTTGACAATGAGGATAAAAGTATTGTTAAAGGAAAAGTTCAAGAGGTTTCAGAATTACCAACTACTTTTACAACACAAGTTAAGGATTCTAATAAAGAGCAAAATATTACTGTCTATGAAGTGAAAGTAGATGTACAAAGTGGAGATGAAAAACTTGCATATGGAATGGTTGGTGCTGCAAATGTAAAAGTGGGAAAAGAGTCTATGTGGAATTATGTAAAAAGACATTTATTTGGTGGTAGTAAAATTAGTATTTAATGATACGTGATAGATTAATTTATAATAATTATGTATAGGAAGAGATGGTATAGATAAAATTTGTATTGATATTAGAAAGTCGAATTATAGAGAGGTGTCAAGCAAAAGGGAAAATGTCCTAAATTACAAATAAAAAATAGCGAAAAAATCCTTAAAAATAAAAATATGTAGAAGTCCTTCCGCGCTATCGCTTGGATGAGCCAAAAGAGAATGATAAAAAAGGCGAAGCCTTATTTTAATGGCTCTTTGTCAAATTCGGGGCATGGAGAAAAATAGGAAATAAGATCTAGGCAG
>NZ_CAUTDQ010000027.1:0-26905 GCF_963537375.1 uncultured Gemella sp. | reverse complement strand
GTTAAACTTAGTGAAAGTAAGAAAAAATCTAAGCAGCAAAATGCTGCCTAGATCTCATTTCCTATTTTTCTCCATGCCCTGAACTTGACAAAGAGCCACTTAATATAGCATAGCTTCCTCCTAATTTTCAAAATCAACCGAATTTGATAGAGAACCGTATTTTTCATTTCAGACACTTTACTTCTTAATCGGCTAACACCCATTAATAAGGCAAATCTAAACAGCAAAATACTACCTAGACTTCATTTCTCAATCAACAAAATTTGACAGAGAATCAAACTTATGTCCCATTCGTATATTACTGATAAAAATTAACAAACTTAACTAAATGTTTATTATTCGGTCTTTAGATACTTTATATTCATCATTATTTAATATATATTTTTTTATGAACTCTACATACTGTTTATTAACTTCAGTTAAATAACTTAATTTTTCTATAAAATTACCATACTTATATTTTTGTAAAAACATTGTGGAAATAATAATTGCTTTTTTCAAATCCATCTCTTCTTCAACTAATTCTTCTAATTTATATAAAAAATCCTTACTTTCCCCCTTAGATCTTATATAATCATTTACAATAATAAACAATATGGTAAATTGACTAGGATTAAACACTATAAAACTAGAATTTTCTAAAATCCTTCGTAACATATTTACACTAATACACCTATATACCTTAGAATACATAAGTTGATTAAATACCTTAGTTATTCCCCCATGTTCTACTTCGATAAACGTCTTTAAAATTTCGGAATATTCTGATAGTGAGAACCCTTCTTTCTTCCATAACTCGTTAAGTTCCATAACAAACTCGAATAATTTTTCACCATCATTCTCAATCAATTCTTGAACTTTTTCATCAATTTTATGATGATAAAAACTTGTAGAATCCTTCTGAATAGATTCCATATGAAGATGTTTTTTTTCAATATACTTCGAAAACTCTCCCCTTGAAAATTTCATAGTTTTTTTAGAATTAATATTGAGATTATCCTTCCATAAAATATAAGATAGTTTTTCTAAAAGTTTATTTTCATTTTTCTTTCTAGTATAAGGAGGTATCAAAAAATACATATCATCAACATATCTTACAGCTTTCGATCCTGGGAACCTATCTAAAATTACATTAACTTCAGCTGTGAAATCCTCAAGATAATACTGAGATAATAAAGAGGATGCTATAGAGTAATGCAACTGTGGTAACGAATCAAAATTTTCTAAAAACCCAATAATATTTCCAATAGTCTCCTCCGCAATTGAAAAATTCCCATTTATATGCTTAATCAATTTTTCTTTCATTCTCTTAATTTTTATATTCTTAAAAAAATCTTGTAAATCTATTGAAAATACACGACCAGTAGAAAAAGAATTCCTTTTCTCAATGAATCTTTCATATGAATACCTATAATTTATCTTATCTCTATCAAATTTATCATCTTGAAAATTTAAATATCCCGAATAAAACACATAAAAATTTTCCTTAGAAAAATTTACTTCATTACCTTTAAATTTTATATAACAATATTTAAAGACATTAAAAGTATAATATAAATAGTACTCAGGAGAAATCACATACATCTCTCTAGGAGTGAAATAATCATTTTTATAAATAAAATCTTTAGTATAATCAAATTTATATTTTTCCGAGAAATCAGAATAATCTAATAAATAATCCTCATAATTATTTTTTTTAAAATCATAATTTTTAAAAGACTTTAATATAGCAATTGATTGCAAATTATATTTTTTACTTTGTGCTACATCTATTATATACTTGAATGCCAATTCTAATATTTCTATATTTATTTTATTCATTCTTACAGATGAGCCCATATTCTAAAAAAATCAACAGAATTATATAAAAACTTTATATATAATGCAAAAAATATAAATATAATAAGCAAGTTTATTCTATAAAAACTACTGTCACTATCCCACTTAATATATCTCTTTATTCTATATTGATTACAACTCATCAAAATTTCTAGTTTATGATCTTCTTTACGCTTTTCATTATCTATATCTTCATGATTTTCGTATCCTTTTAAACTACTAATATAATTATTCATAATATAACTATATTCTCTTTCTAAATCTAAATCTGTCATATTCGTATCTCTAAGTATTGTCTTTAACTGAATGATTAATCGCTCCAAATCCAATTCTAAATAATGAAATTCTAAACCTCGTTCTCTATAATTCAAATTATTATAATAATATTGTGTTATAATAGTATATAATGAAAAACATCCTGATACAAATGTCATTAATTTGGATTCACTTGGAACTAGCGTAGAACTAATTAAAAATATTATAGCTAAGACATTCATCAAAAAAAATACTACTTCCCACTTTTTACTGTAATTGTATAACCTTTCACTTGCAAATATTCTATTAGTTCTGGTTTTATCTATTGTGTTTATTTTTTTGTTAATTTCATCTCGTATATTTGTTTCCCTATAATTCTTTTCACTCATTTAATTATCCTCACTTTCTTCACTAATAATTACTTTAAATTCAACTAACTAATGATTTTCAACTGATAATAAATTCTATAATTCATTAAACTGATTTATAAGATTTTTTTCAACATGAATTTATATAATAAAAAGTATCATACTTATTTTCTTACTTAAGCATTGCTTTTATTTCTCTAACATTAACTGTTTTCAGTAAGAATAACATACCTAGGTAACTAATTCCACCAACTGCAAGGTAAATTACAAGACCTACAATTCCAGCAAATCCTAACGTTATTTTACAGAACATTACAGCTCCGAACATTACAAGGGATGACAATATTATTTTTACTAAATCCTTATTGAATAGTAAATTCTTATTAATAATATTACGGCTATAATACCACTGAATAGCGAATACTAGTATTTCAACAACTACAGATGTTATACTTGCTCCGATATATCCGAAAAATGGAATAACAGCAATGTTAACAGCTACACTGACAAAAGCAGGAATCGTTGTCGAAAGCATAAATTCCTTATTTTTATGGTTCTTCTTAAAATTCGGTTGATTTTGAAAAAAGAGAAGAAATTATGCATATTAATCCCCCTGACTTTTCTCCTAGCTTTCCCAACTTTAACAGTTTCGAGAGAAAAATATCGTTAGATAAAGAAAGTTACTCCTTATTTACCGCTGTTCCTCCTGAGAATTTATATTTATTCTTACACTTTTCACAATCACAAAATACATCTGCAAAAGTTGCTTGATAATAATAACCGTTAGGTCTTTCTTTTGAAAATATTACATAGTTTTCTCCACAAGGGCACTTATATTTTCTCTCCCTTATTATATAATTATAAGTTTCTTCTATTTCTTCTGATACTAATTCTAAATTAATAACTTTTCTACTCATAATATCACCCCTTTTTTTCTAAACTACAATTCAAATTATCATTTATTATCTATCATAAATAGTACACTTGAAACCACCACTCCTACTACTTTTCTCTCTTGTATTTAAAACTCTTTAATATTATACACTCTCAATAAATTCGAAAAATACCAATAAAGTTAGAATATATATAAAGTAAATTAGTTTATAGAATTATATATAATATTCAACTGTTAAATATTCATTAGCACAACAGACTATTCTGCTTTTCTTTTGCAACTCTTTAATAACCATTGCTCCTGGATGTTTAAATCTATTGTTTAGCCCCGAAGAATTAAGAAAAATAGGTGTACATATAAAATTACACAATATTAAACTATTCCAATTATTATTTGCCCCATGATGAGGTAATAAAAATATACCCGTATCACATACTTCCTTTATATAGTATTTTATAAAATCTTCATAGTTTTGTGTTTTTTTCTTTGTCTTCAACGAAATATCTCCCGTTAGCATAGTTCCAAATCGATGTATTTTAATATTATGCTCAAACCTCACTCCATTATCTAACATTAAATGAATCCTATCCATTTCTCTTTTTATAGGAGCATGATATAAACACAAACTAGACTGATTCTGTTTAGAATTATTATACTTGCTTGAGCAATAATTAGAATAAATCGTTCTCAAACCTATTTTAGCAGCACTCGGTCTTAGTTCTAATAACTCCTCTAAATCTTTACAGTTATTATTGCTTATAAGATTATCTATATCCGAAATTATAGTATTAGTATTAACTTTTATTCTAGCATTGTAAAACTTAAATATCCATTTTCCCTCTACAGAAAGAACCGTATTTCCAATTTCCTTTATCTTAGTATTTTGTAATCTATAGCGATCAATACCAGGTAAATCTTCTACTCTAATTTCATTAAAGTCCTGTTCATCTTCAACTCCTTTACTAGAATTCACAAGAATTATTTCATCAACATCATCAAAAGTTGCACCATTTCCATAAACATATGCCATCAGTAATAAATAGTCCTCTATACCCCTATAGTATGGAATAAAAATTTTTTTTATTTTGTCTACTTTATTAAATAAATCGGGTAATCCATTTATATGGTCGTCATCAAAATGGGAAATAACCAACATATCTATTACATCACCTTGTGTAATATGTTGATTTATAGCTCCAGAAATATTATTACCTCCACAATCATAAATGAACTTAAATTTTTCGCCTTTACTTCGGTCAATTTCCCCTATATAAAACAATCCTTGACCAGCATTACATAATTTAAACTTAGACATTATTTTCTTCTCTCCTTTAATTATTTACCTAATTCCTCTCTTACTACATTAAAAGTACTTTCAATTACAACGTATATATCACAATTCAGTAAACATAAATAATCCCTTTATTAACTTTACTTACATAACTTCATTATAACAAAACCTAGATGTATATATAATAAAAATTACAAATTTCGAATATCTTCAAATAATCTACCTAATATAGTATTAATTTGATTATGTTATATTGTTTTATACTTTTTTATTTAGACAATATTGTAGAATTTTATCTCATCACTATTACATAATGCGTAAGTTACTATATAATTGATAAATTTAAATAACATTCTAGTATTAAATAGTAGCTCCCAATGTTATAATATAAGAGCGGCTTCCATTTATACATAGAATAATACTATGGTTATCTATATTCATTAATATCTCGTATACAAACCATTTAATTCTGTTATCAGAAATAATAAAAGAAAAACTACTAACTAAAAAAGCAGGAGGGATTTTATGTATTTAAAAAGTTTATCAATAAAAAATTATAGAAAATATGGCAAAGACTTTCAGACTATTAACTTTGCTCATAGTAAATGGCCTGAAATATCGGATAATGAAGATCATGAAACTAAGATAAATAAAACAGAAGAGTATATATCAAAAAATTCATCACTTATTGTAGGTAAAAATAACTCTGGTAAAAGTACAATTATCAAATTATTAACTACATTACAAAATACCAAGGCAGGTAGTAGGAATGTTTTCAAGTATACGGACTTTAATTTAAAAATATTAGCAAATTGGTATAAAACTAATATTAGTAATAAATCTGAAGAAGAAATAAGAAGTATTGATAAATCTGAGTTTCCTAAACTAGAGTTTCAGTTGGTATTAGGAATTGATGATGGAAATGATTTAATTTCAAGTTTCGAAGATATATTAATTTTAAGTGGGATAAAAACAGTTAAAATACAAGAAGAACAAGAAACAGAGGAGATTTCTGAAGTGACTATCGATGTTAAGTACGAAGTTGCTGATGCTCAATCTTTCTCAGAAGAACTTGTTAACCTTAAGACTAGTTACTCAGAAAGAGAGAATCACCAAGATAAAGAATTTTTAAACTATAGCAAAGAGCTTCAATATAGACAATATTTAGCTTTATTTAGTAGCAATTACTTTGTTTTAAATTTTTATGCTAAAGGAAGGTATGAGCCATCTAAAGATTTCTCTCTAGCTCCGTTATTAAAAGTGGATACAATAGAAGCAAATACGGTTAAAAATGACAAGATCCTTTCCCAAGCTTACAATAAAATAGTTTCAACATATGTGAAAAATAATGATATGAAAGCAATTAATACTTTAGTTGATGATATTAATTATAAAGTAAAGGATATGGTTGATACCAATATAAAGAATATTCTTCAAGGCGCAGTATCTAGCATTGAATCAACTAAAAATTTAAAAATGAATTTGCATCCAGATGTGACTTTAGAGAAGATTTTTACAAATAGTATTATTTATGAGTACCAAGAGGGAAATAATAACATACCTGAAAGTCAGTTTGGTATGGGATATACAAACTTGATGGTTATTATTGCAAAGATTGTTGACTATATTGAACTATATAGCGAGAAAGATATCAACGGTTCAGTAAATATTCTCTGTATTGAAGAACCAGAGTCATTTATGCATCCTCAAATGCAAGAATTATTTATAAAGAATATTTCAAAAGCAATTGCTACTTTACTAGGTAAAAAACAGCAACTAGATACTTTTCAAATTATCATCACAACTCACTCAACACATATCTTAAACAGTAAGATTCAATCAGGAAACACTCTAAATAATATTAGTTATCTAGGTCGACTAGATGAAAATAATACTATACAGAACATCAGTGATACAGCAATAGTATCTAATGGAAATATTGATAAAAAAACCTATGAATATATAAAAAAATATTTAAGATTAGAGGCATCAGATCTTTTCTTTGCTGACGCAGTCATTTTAGTTGAGGGGATTTCGGAAGAAACATATTTAAGATATGAAATTGATACGCATCCCATTTTGAAAAATCATCATGTGAAAATTTATAGAATTGATGGCGCCCATTCTCATAAGTTTATTGAGTTATTAGAGTTACTAGGCCTTAAAACTATTATTTTTACAGATTTGGATTTAAAAAGAAAAAACAAAAATAAAAACGGTAAAATAATAAAAAAACTATCTACTAACATTAACGATTTGAGTTCTGAATACGATAACTCAACCGAGTGTCTAAGCACTAATAAAACTATACAATATTTTGTAAGAAAAGAAATAGATGATGAAAAAGCCAAATATACTAAAATTAACCCTAAATTAATTGAGAAACTTGTAAATAAGGAAGAATTACATATTGATTATAGTAATACTATCACTCTGTACTCTCAAGGTAAAATAAATGGATATTATGCTACTAGTTTTGAAGAAGCAATTATTTTAACAAATGCAGTAGATAAAGATAAACAAGAATATACACAATCCTTAATTAAGCTTCTAAAATATGTCCATCCAAATAAGGAGCGCTTTTCAAATATCAAAGAATGTTTCAAGATTGTTGAGGAATCTTACATATATCAAGTAGATTTGTCTAATGATAAAACAAAGTTTTCTACCGGAATAGTGTATTTATCAATAACAGATAAAGAGTTTAATCTCAAATTACCTAAGTATATTGAATCAGGCTTAAACTCGCTTTGTAATTATTTTAAGGAGTATGAATAATGTTATATACAATTAGTCCAGAAAACAAACAATTAGAATTAGATATCCAGCAAAACATTAGCACATGTCTGGATAACTTTGAAAGTTTTTGTTTTGATGCTGGTGCAGGAGCTGGAAAAACTTATGCACTTCAAAAATCAATTGAGCATGTTTTAAAAACAAACGAGAAAACTTTAAAACAAAATAATCAAAAAATCTTATGTATCACTTATACTAATGCTGCAAAAGATGAAATTCTTAAACGACTTGGGAAGAACTCTTCAGTAGTGGTTTCCACAATCCATGAGTTTCTTTGGGGATTTATCGCTATTCAGCAAGAATTACTAACCATAGAACATGAGAAAAAAATTAAAGAAACACTTAAGGAGCTCGAACAAAATATAAACGATAATCCTCTTTCTAGAAGTATTAATCTGATTGAGTTTAAAAATGCGATTATCGATGAAGAGTTTTTGAAAATTTTCTATAATACACCTAGTACTCCCGCAGAAAAATTTAAATCTATGATTAAAGAATACCGTGAATACTTTTCTCCCTATTTAAGTAATGTTAAAACGTTTAGAAGTTTAGTTAAGATTGTTATCAAGAAACACAAACTTGAAGAAACATTGAAACAAATTGATGATAAAAAATCTAAACAGGTTATCTATAATCCTATTCAAAATCGAGATAAACTTGAAAATTATGTAATTAGCCACGATACATTGTTACTTTACTGTGAAAATATTATTACAAGTCAGAATATATTAAAAAAATTATTTTCAGATAGATATCCATATGTCTTAGTAGATGAGTATCAAGATACTGATAAAAAAGTTGTTAGTATTATTGATAGTATTAAAGAATATACAAGTTCAAAGAAAAAATTTATGGTAGGTTTCTTTGGGGATTCTTTACAGAATATTTATGAAACTGGAGTAGGGATTCTTCCCCAAAAAAATAAGTATCAAATTATTGAAAAAAATTTTAACCGCCGTTCTTCTTCACAAATAGTAGGCTTGATTGAAAAAATTAGAAATGATAATTTTGGTCAACAGTCTATATACACTAATTTTAGCAATGGATCTTATAATTTTTATATTGCAGAAGATAATTTTAACCTACCTAGTTTTCTACAAGAAAAAAATCTAACCAATAATACAGCCTGTCTTTTAATGAAGAATGACGATATTACAAAAGCAAGAGGATTTGATGAAATATTGACAGTTTTGAAAAAATCTCCCCGATTTAGTGGAAAAAACTATGAAAACATAACTAAAGAATTTTTACAGAAGAATTTACAGCATATGGGATGGTTTTTAAGAGATATTTTAACTTTCATAGACTTTATCCAAAAAATAGAAAATGATAATTCAACAGTTAGAGAGATTGTCCAATTTATAACTCCATATAAATCAGCACTAACGTTTGCAGAGATGCAGAAATTCATTAGTAGTTTAAGAAAAATTAACTTGTCAACACTGACAATCAATAAGTGTATTAAAAAAATTGTTAATATCAAAGGGTATATCTCAGGGGAAAAAATTTTAAGGAAAATATTCTCGATAGATGATACTGAAAAGGAAATATTAGCCAATATAAAGGATCGTGCACATGATTATTTCTACTATTCTCAAGATTCGGAAGACTCCAAAAAAGAAATGACAGTTATCGATGATTTTTTTGAATTAAATATTTCTATATTTTTCAAATGGTATAACTATATTTTTGATGACACCAAAAATGAAGGAATTAGTTATTATACATTGCATGGTTCAAAAGGATTAGAATTTGACAATGTAGTTGTTGTATTGCAAGATAACTTTGCAAAGGGAAATGATTATTGTGAAAATTTTTTTAAAAAATACCACTCTCCTTCAGCTGCTTCTGATTCACAATTTCAAAAAGTTCGTAATCTACTATACGTTGCTTTTTCAAGAGCAAGAATTAATCTTCATGTCATTTATAAAAACAATTCCCCTGAAGATTCATTAGAAAATATAAAAGAAATTTTTGGAGAGAAGTTCGTACTTTACCTTAATAACAAACAATATTAAATTCTTATTCAGCAAAAAAGTGCTGACTAAAAAGTCTTAAATAAAAAAATCTCTAAACAAAATAATTTATCCCCGTTTAAATACACTTTATAAGAACCTTTAGATATCTAATAAACTTTGCCGGGAGTGACTCAACAAAATCGATTTCTCTGATTGAGTCACTCCCTTAAATTCTATAATTTTAAAAGCCCACAAATTTTATAAATCTAATATATCAAAACTATACTGCCTACTTAAGCATTGCCTTCATCTCTTTGATATTAACAGTTTTTAGTAAGAATAACATACCTAAGTAACTAATTCCACCGACTGCAAGGTAAATTACAAGACCTACAATTCCAGCAAATCCTAACGTCATTTTACACAACATTACGGCTCCGAACATTACAAGGGATGATAATATGATTTTTGCTAAATCTTTATTGAACAATAAGTTCTTGTTAATAATATTACGGCTATAATACCACTGAATTGCGAAAGCTAAAAATTCAACTAATACAGCAGTCATGCTAGCTCCTATATATCCAAAAGTTGGAATAACCGCAGTATTAACAGCTACACTAACAAAGGCGGGTATCGTCGTTGACAACATAAATTCTTTATTTTTATTTCTAGCCACTAATACTTGATACCCAAGAATGTTTGTCCAACCAATGAACATAAGGTTAAATATGATAATATATAAGACATACTTAACATCTTGGAAATTCTCTCCTAAGAATAGTTTAACAAACACTTCATTAACTGCAATTAATCCAAAAATCATTGGAAAAATTATCAGATTATACAAAATGAATGAAAATCTCACCATATTCTGTGCTTCTTTTTCTTTTCTTTCAGAAAGAAGACTCGCTACCCTAGGCAGCATAACAGCACCTAATGAACTAACCACGGTAATAAGTATGCTCGTTAACCTCTGCCCTTGTTCATAAATCCCAACATCCGAATACGATCCTAAAATACCCAATAACGTTTTGTCTAATATCACATAAAGCGAGATAGCTACTTGTGGTAAAAATAATAATACAATTGGATGTAGATTTTTTTTTATAGCTTTTTTGTTAAAATAAGGTCGTTTTATAAATTTCTTCGCAGGTACCCACATTACAAATTGTCCTAAGAAATCAAATATAACAATTAAGAATACATAAAGATATAAATCTTCACTACTTTTAACAAGGGTGAAAATACTAACTACCCCAGATAATTTTACAACAGTATTTCTAAGTGTTATTTTCTTAAAATCTTCTTTCCCAGCGAATAGCCATGAAATATCAATAATTTTTGAAAATAACACAACACCTAATATTATCGGTATTATTCCACCCATATTTGGAATAATACCGACCACTAACACATACGCAATAAGTGCGAGCAAACTTGCAATAAGTTGAATTGCATAAATATTCCAAAATGTGCTACTTACATCACTTGCAGCAGCAATTTGCTTTGTACCATAAACCGCAACTCCTAACATCGCAAATAAAGAGAAGTAATTCACAATAGAACTATAAAATACATAATTACCTAAATCTTCACTAGTAAAAATTCTTGTAACATATGGAACTGTAATTATAGGTAGAATTATCGTTAAAATTTGATACGAAAGATTATATAAATAATTTTTTATTACTTTCATTATATCTCCTCATCAATTATAAAATCTCAAAATAAAAGATTTCTAATTTTTTGATATTAATATTAACATGAAATCAGAAACTCTATTCCTATCTATTATTATCAGTATACAACTATACCTTAATCACATTAGATTCGAAATTTTCATTACCTAAAATTAATGTATTTTTGTGGCATTAATACAATATTGATATACGGAATTTTTTTTAAAATATTAGTAGCTACTATCGATAAAAACCAACCTAGTACTAATCCACAGATTAAATGTATATATACTGATGTGATTCCTGCTTTTAACATAGTTATTCTTAACATACTACAAATCGGTGCATGTAATATATATATTCCCAAACTATCTTTTCCATATTTAGAAAAGTAATTAAAGAACTTTGGAAATACCCTCTCTACTCTAGGATATATTACAAATGCTACTCCTACACTCACTATAAATGCAATAGCCCAAAACTGTGGTGTATCGTAAGTTACATACATTTTCTTAACATTTGGTCTATAATACATCGACCAACATATCATATAGATTATATCGAAAATTACAGCTCCACCAACCACTAACTTAATATTTAGTTTACTTAAATCTACTGAACGTAATACTGCCCCTAACATGAAGAACATTCCCCCAACTAGCGTTTTTTGAACTATGTAGATATCAAAATTCATTAATAGAGTAATTACAAAGCCTACTCCACTAATAATAAATAATGTTTCTCTTCTTTTTATATAAACAGATAACAATCCATATACCATTGATATAATCCATAAAGTATATAGATACCACGATACTCCAAGGGGAGTCTTATATATATCAATTAAATTATGTATTGTTGTTGGAACTCTTACTGATGATCCAGCTACTTTTTGCAGAATAAAATGAATTATAGAGTAGAAAATATAAGGTAGACCTAATATTACAGTTCTCTTTAATACATAATTTTTAAAACTTTTTAGGTCTTCTACAGGCCTGAAGAAGAAACCTGATAAAGCAAAGAATACTGGTATATGGAAAATATAAACCTGTGATGTTATTGTTATTAACATCTTATCATAGCTTGGAAATCTTCCTGATTCATATAAACCTAGGAATACGTGACCTAATAGAACTAAAAAGATTGTGAATCCTTTTCCAAAATCTATCCAGTTTATTCTATTTTTAGTCATTATTACCCAATTCCTCTCTTACTACATTAAGAGCTCTTTCGATTACTACGTGCATATCATAATATTTATAGTCCGCAAGACGTCCGCAGAAGATAACATCTTTACCTTTTGCTTCTTCTAAATATTTTTGATACATTTCATTGTTTTTAGCATCGTTGATTGGGTAGTATGGTTCATCACCACGTTTCCAATCTACTGAGTATTCACGCGTAATAACTGTTTTTTCTTGAGTACCTTTTTCAAAGTGTTTATGCTCGATAATACGAGTGTAAGGAACTTCACGTTCTGTGTAGTTCACTACAGCATTACCTTGGTAATTCTCTTCATCTAATACTTCATGTTCGAAACGAAGACTTCTGTATTCTAATTCTCCGTGTTTATAATCGAAGTATTGATCGATCATTCCTGTAAATACAACTTTTTTTGCACTTGCTTCTAGCTCTTCACGGTTTTCAAAGAAGTCTACATTTAGCTCTACTTCGATTCCTTTTAACATGTTTTCAATAATAACATTATATCCACCGATTGGAATACCTTGATATCTATCGTTGAAATAGTTGTTATCGAATGTAAAACGTACTGGAAGACGTTTAATGATAAACGGTGGTAGTTCAGTTGCACTACGTCCCCATTGTTTTTCTGTATAACCTTTAATTAAAGTTTCGTATACATCAGTACCAATAAGTTTGATCGCTTGTTCTTCTAAGTTTTTAGGTTCACTATCTTGCAGATGAGCTGTTTGTTCAGCGATTTTAGCTTTTACTTCTGTAGGAGTCTTAGTTCCCCATAATCCGTAGAAAGTATTCATATTGAAAGGCAGATTGTATAATTTACCTTTATAGTTTGCTACTGGTGAGTTAATATAGTTATTAAACTCAGCAAATTGATTCACATAATCCCAAACTTCTTTATTAGAAGTATGAAAAATATGTGCACCATATTTGTGAACGTTGATTCCTTCAACATTCTCACAATAAATGTTCCCACCGATGTGGTCACGTTTATCTATTACTTTTACTTTTTTTCCTTGTTTTGTTGCTTCATGAGCAAAGATTGCACCTGACAATCCAGCTCCTACTATTAAATAATCGTACATTGTTTCCTCCTAATATATACTTTCTATATCTTTAAAAATATTCTAATTTTTTTTATTTTCCATATTACTCTAGAGACTATAAAGCTTAAACTCAACGTAAATATGAAGGCAATTAAAGCGTTATACCATATCTTATTGTCTATATATTTCCATACTATCTCTAATATATATGTATGTATAATAAATACTCCCATAATTAATGAAGATGCTTCAGTTACTAGTTTACTATACCTAAATCCACATCCATCTCCCTTTTTCACGAAAATTATAAATAGTCCTATACTAAGAACTTTTATTAAAATACTATCATAAAAATATTCAGCATAAATGTTATGATAAATATTTTTTGAAATATAAAATAAAATGAATGGTGAAATAAATAACAATAATATTATTACTCCTTTAGATATATTATTTATTTCTATTTTTCTAATATTAATTTCCCCTAAAAAACCTCCCATTATATAATAAAATAACCATGTCCAAATTCTAAAGGTCTGTGGAATGTACTGTTGTAATGGTTCACGTAAGATAAATGTATTTATTATTTCAATAAATATTCCTACAATTGTAAATACCAATAACAAAATAATATAACCATTTTTGTTTTTCAGTATTTTTCTTATTATAGGTAATAGTAGATATATCAATATTAATGCACCGAAAAACCAGAATTGATAAAAATATCCTCTTTGCAATAGTGATCCTAAGGTTTTTCTAATTGGATTTGAATAAAAATCAGCTTTTAATACCCAAATTAACATATTCCAAAATAATACAACATATAAAATCGCCATAATTTTATTTCTAATATATTTCATACTCAAATCTCTTTTATTTAATAGAAAGTATCCATTTATCATAAAAAATAAAGGAATAGAATATGTTCCTAAGTAATAAATATAGGCACTAATATTAAAGTTATCTAAGGTAAACCCTGTTATACTTGAATGTAATGCTATTACACCCACACAAGAAAATACTTTTAATAAATCTAAACCCATATTACGCATTATTAATCTCCCTCATACTATCCATATACCTAGACTTACTAATAACATAACCTAATAATAATATTGAAGGATTATACATTATCTCTATTAGTTGAGGATCAAACATTGAATGTAATGTAATAATTAAAATTAATATTGAATAATAAATATCCTTACTAATATTTTTTTTACCCAAAATATAATATCCTAACATAATAAATAATAACACAATAATTCCGTAATTAAATAAAATATTAAGGTATGATGAGTCTATATAGTTATACTGTAATTCAGAATCAAGCATTACCTCATTTATCCAGGTTATCTTCTGCCCAAACAATGTAATACCATACTCTTCAATACCTTTATATCCATAATACAGCCTACCACTTAATATAACATTTGCCTCCGAAATTATCGCTGAGTCAAATTTATATAAGTATGTTATCAGTCCCGCTATTAGTCCTCCACCAAACATACTAAATTTATTAATATATGAGACACCCTTACTAAAGTTAAATTTCTTTATAAGGATTACCAATATAATTGCTAAGATGCTATAAATAACAGCAGATTTAGTGTTAGTGAAGTTATATAAATATATATTTAATAATGCTAAAATACCTAATTCGAAATATTTTATTAAATTCCCCTTAATATACAAATAAAATATGGTTAAATGAAAAAAGTAATTAGAGCTAAATGTAGTATAGTTATATCCCAATGTATATCTGTCGATTCCCGTATTTCTATCCCAAGAAACTATTGTTTCGCCTATTACTCCTAACTTATAACTAATTGCTATGAATAACATTAAAATAGAAATCTCAATAATCCATATAATAATTAATTTCCTTATATTAATATTCTTCATGTTTATCAATAAAATAGCTAATACCATTATCACATACCAACCTGATGAAATATATGATATTAAACTAGCTACAATTAGTATAAGTGTAGAGTAAATTATTGATTCAGTAGAGTGTTTATCAATAATGTATTTAAATATAAGAAAAATACAAGCAATGACTATAATGATTTTAGTTGCAATATTTAGAAAATCAATTTTTTCCATATACACTGTCTGTTGAATAAATTTTGCAAATACAATAAATATAAAAGAGATATAAAATATTAACTTTGATATATTTACTTTTACCATATTTTAAATTCCTCTTTTTTTCAAACTATTAATTTTATAATTTACAATTGGATTAATAATTTTACTAAATTTCCTATTATGTTTTTCATTAAAATATATTAAGTAACTCGTCCTATTATCTGATCTAAATTTATAATCTATTTTATTTTCTTCAACATACTTAGTAGTTTCTTGTAGTAAATCCGAACTATTTTCTGATAAAAATGCTAGTAAATACCTTGTATTTATTAAATCTCTAACTATATTCTCTAAGGTTTCCTTGAACTTACTTTCATCTAATTCTTTGTAAAACTCTATAATGCTCTCCATAACAATTTTATGATGATTTATATTTTTTAGTCTACTGTCTAAAGACATACTTTGATCTGGTCTACCTAAAAAGTACTGATAAACATCTAAGTTCCAATATTCCCATTCCTTAACATATTTCATTGGGAATATTGCATACTGTGTATCTACATAAAATATTTTTTCAGTAAGTCTGATCTGATTTTCATGTAATAATTTCGTCCTATAAGTTATACCATGCATCGGAAATATGTTCGTTATTTCGCTAGATTTGAACTTATCAATTTTATTTAATACATTTATCTTAATTTTCTTCCCATTATATATATGTTGTTCTGTATAATCTGTCACAATCAAGTCAGATTCTGCATATTTCAATCTCTGTAAAAATTCTTCAAAATCATGTTTATTTATCCAGTCATCACCATCTATTACTTTAAAGTATTTCCCTTTGGCTTCACTGATACCTCTATTTACTGCAGAACCATGCCCACCGTTTTCTTTGTTTATTATTTTAATATTTAGGTTTGATTCTTTTATCAATCTCTCTACCACATCTACTGAATTATCTTTACTTCCATCATTAATAATTAATATTTCAAAGTCATTATAATATATAGAATTCACACTTATAAATGACTGTATACACCTAGATATATAATTTTCTATATTATATGTAGGTACTGCAATTGTTAAAATTTTTTCCAAAATCTCTACCTCCTAATTCTCTTATTCATTCTAATAATATCTATTCAACATTAAATATTTCATTAAATTTACTTTCTATATCTTCATTCAATTTAAAAGTTACATAATCTATTTTTTCATTAACAATTTCTTTAATTCCCTCTATCAAGGCTTCTTTATTATGTTCTACTTCTTTTACAGTAAAATATTTACTCATAAACTTTGATCCTTGAGTTATTGTTGATACAGAAGGAATCCCTAAAATAGCTGCCTCAGCTAAAACATAGCTAAACGATTCCGAATGAGAACTCTGTATCAATCCAACACTATTCTTTATATACTTATATGGGTTTTCTTTAAACCCAACTAAATATATATATTTATCAGCCCTTAATTCGCTAATATAGTTATTTAACTCTTCATATAATTTCCCCTCTCCTAAAATCATCAAGTTATAATTAGAATAATTTTTATGAAACTCATGAAAAGCATCAATTAATAACTTATAATTTTTTACTTCCTCAAGTCTTCCTACTGCACAGAAATATGGAGTAGTATGCACCTCTAACGGTTCCTCCGCCTTAAGCAAGATTTCATCTTCATTAATAATATTAGGAATCACTGAAACTTCCATCCCTGGAAATCTATTAATAAATGGTTGTACTTGTTCAGAAGAAACCGCTAGTATGTTATCAAATTTTTTATAACATTTATATTCTTCAGAATAATTCAAATAACTCTTTCTTGAATACCAGTGTGTACTAAAATCACAGTGAATATAGGCTACCTTTTTACTATATTTATTATCAGATCCAGCTATTATTTTTGTAGAAATACTTTCTAAATATGAAAATTCTATATCATATATATCTCTCTTAAAAATTGAGGTTTTCTTGACTATTTTATATATAAGTTTAGCAGGTAATATTCTAAAAATTCTACCGATATTCTTTTCAAAAAAGAATGGCCATTCTTTTTTTATAAAATAATCTATTTTTATATCCTTAATTATATTTCCATAATGATTATTTCTTTCACTATAGACTAACAATGATATTTCAAATTTATTTTTGTAGTGATTTATAAAATTATAAAGTGATTTTTCTGCACCACCAGTAATCAAACTGGGTATACAAATTAGCATTTTTTTCATTTATTTACCTCTAATCTATTTATTAATCTTATATTTTATTTTTATTATTGGCTTAAGTAATCTAAATTTAAATAATAAATATTTAAAATATCGTGGTTGCTTAAGTATACTATTAAAATCAACTCTACTTTCAACAATCCCTAAAATTATATTATTAAATATTTCTGTGTTCTTCTCTATAGATTTCAAATAATCTATATAAAGTTGAACTAACTCAACTTTATACCAAGCTACTATATTTGAAGCATCTTTACCTCTATCCTCTAGATATTTTCTACACGCTTGATATATTTCATTTGCTGATAAATAATGATCCTTTATATTTTTCATAGTAATTGTATTAGTAATTGCTCCTTCATTTCCTTTCCAATAATAATAAAGGAAATAATCTAAGCCCACTACTTTTTTCATGTTTAGGAATAATCTATGCATTATCTCTAAATCCTCATAGTTTCTTCCTTCTAAAAATCTAACATTATTAAAGACTTCTGTCTTAAAAATTTTTGTCGTTACAAAAAAATCATACTGTCCTAAAAATGATGCATCTATATATTGACTGACATCCAAATCTTTAGCATTCTCATTACCTTTTTCAACAACTTTCTCTTCTGTAAGATAAGTTCGTTGAAATGAAATCATATCGTAATCTTTTTCTAAATATTCTTCTAACACTTCTAGTGTATCTAATTCTAACCAATCATCTGAATCAACGAAGAATACATAATCTCCTTTTACTGTGTCTAATGCAACATTTCTTGCAGAAGATAATCCGCCATTTTCTTTATGGATTACCCTAACTCTACTATCGATTTTTGCATATTCATCACACAAAGCAGGACAGTTATCTGGACTTCCATCATTTACCAGGATAACTTCAATATTTTTGTATGTTTGATTTAATACACTATCCATACATCTTTTTAAATATTGTTCTACCTTATATACAGGTACTATTATACTTACTAATTTACTCACAATATCAGTCCTACTCTCCTTTTTTACTACAAGGTTTTCCCACTAATTTTACTTAAAATATTTAATACTTTACTCCCTAAACTATAATTCAGTGTAAATAATATTAAAATTACTTTTCTTGAAAATGGCAGGTACTCTAATAATAATTGTTTATTTTCTTTTATACTCTTTAATAATTCTGTTATTTTCTTATCGTATTTTTTAAAATTTTCTTTCTTGTTTTCTGCTAAAGCTATTCTACATAATAAATTGAAGTCTATTCTTTTTCTATTTATTACAGCATATTTTAAGAAGTTTTTATTTTCATATTCTTTTGACTCTTCAACAATTGTATCCCAAATTTTTTCTAAATCAAAATCTTTATCTCCAAATTTGGCCGTTAATCCACTGTCATTAATAAAATAGTTATACGTCACTCTATTGCTATGAAATATATTTTGAGCATTTTTCATATATCTAAATGTTCCTAGAACATCTTCCGCAAATAGACCAACAGGAAACTCTACACCTTCCATTATTTCTCTTTTATACAGTTTTGACCAGGCATAATATTCAATAGAATTTCCATTTATTTTAAAGAATTTTTTTGCATATTCTTCTTGTGTCAGAACCTCTTCTGTTATACTATCAGGTTGAGGTGTTTTTTCTTGATAATCTTTGGTTCTCACGTTATTTGTAACAACCATATCTACATTATATTTTTTCATTGAATCAACATAATATTCTATCGCATCTAACTCCAACCAATCATCAGAGTCAACAAAGGTAACTGCTTCACCATTTATGTGTTTCAGTCCTGTATTCCTTGCAGCACTTAATCCACCATTAGCTTGATCGATAAGAGATACATTCTCATAATTTTTCTCATATTCCTCACAAATATCACGAGAATTATCCTTTGATCCATCATTAACTAATATAATTTCTATATTTTTATATGTTTGATTAACAATTGAGTCTAAGCAACGCTTAAGATACTTCTCTACATTATACACAGGAACTACTACACTTACTTTCAATTTTTTACCCTCTCTCTAGAAACTTTCTCTATATTTCTTTTTGAAAAACTTTGCTTTTAAAAATGCTCCACCTTTTTTAATCCAATCTACTTCAAACGCATCAAAAAATGGTACTTCTTTAACTTTATATTTCTTCTGTTCTAACCAAACATTGAATAAAAGTTCACTCACTCTTCCAAATAACCTTGCTTCGAAAGCCGTAAGATTAGAAACATCTATTCTTTTTTGTAACTCAAATAGAACCGGGAATAACCATGAACAATACTCATCAAGTAACTCTTTTTTCATAATAAACATATTGAACATATAACCACTCGTTCGTTTCATCACTTTATCAAATGCATCAATATACTCTGGCGTCATCTCCGAAATGATATCTCTTGTTTTATCTAGATGACTACCATCAAGTGTATTCGCATAGTGATCATAAAGTGTTTCGATATAATATTTTCTTAATTTTGGAACTAGTATATCTGCTTCCCTCAGATATCGTTCTGTACTTTCTTTATCTAGAACTATTTCATTTATATCCATACCCTCTTTATATTTCACTTTTTTAGTACTGAAATATCTACGGTAATGATCTAATCCAATATACTCTGCATCTAGATTCTTCCACGCCCAATATACACCTGTTAATTCACAAAAGTATGGATTTAAACACGATATGTTTTCACCAATATTATCTTTTTGATAACCAAGTTCTCCTTTCCCTTCAGCTCCTACATGAATAGGCAAGTATATTTCATCTTTAGGAGGAGTAAACTCTTTATGGCTTGCTATTAATATTTTAATTTTTGTAGACAAATTTAATCCTCTCACTTCCATTTTATTAATTTTTATGTTAATATATCTTTATTCATTTATAGAAGTCTGTGTTTTAGTTTGGCGACGAAACACAGTCTTTTTTATTTTCATCAGAACAAGGAGTGGCTGTATATACTTTTATCACCACTCCCTATTTTTACTTTTCTCCGTATTATTTACTTCCTTCTCTTTTTAGGACAACCAAAATAGTGCGAACTATAATTTTTATGTCCAGTCTTAGCGACCAATTTTCGATATATTTCATATCTAGTTTAACTACTTCTTCAAAATCTAGGATGTTACTTCTTCCACTAACTTGCCACATTCCCGTAATACCAGGTTTTACCTGCATACGTTTGAAATGATGGAGATCATATTGTGTATATTCATCAACTGTCGGAGGACGTGTCCCTACAACACTCATATCTCCTTTAAGCACATTGATAAATTGTGGAAGTTCATCTAATGACCAATCCCTCAATTTTTGACCAAATGGGAAGACCCTAGGGTCATTATCCATTTTAAACATTAATGTTGTCTCCAATTCGTTTTGACTAAGTAATTTTGCTTTTCTTTCTTCAGCGTCCATATACATACTTCTAAATTTGTATATTTTGAACTTTTTACCGTTTTGTCCTATTCTTGTTTGAGTGAATATAAGTGGCCCTGGCGCTTGCATTTTCACTATTGGTAATATAATTAATCCTACAAGAATTGTAAGTAATATTCCTACTATTGAGATAACGATATCCATCACCCTCTTCAGTATTACCTGACGAAGTGTAGCTATTTTTATCGCTGATGTCAGATAAATATTATCGCCCTGGAAGGTCACTACCGTATTCGCCCCAACTTCTTTTATAATTGGTGTAATATTGATTTTTGTCGGAATACCTAGTACCTCGAAAATTTTAAATATTTCTACTAAATCTGTTTGAGATGATAAATTGGCATATATCTCATCAACTCTATGATGAGATAAGAAGTCTCTAATTTCAGAAATATTGTGAACGACTGGTTTAGCATTGTATATATGTTCTTTCGAATTATTCGCATATGCTAATACTTGATAATTACTTGGAAGTTCTCCAATAGTATCTAAATCACAAAAATCAGATAGTATTATAATATTTCGACTATCATCACGATAACGATTATTTATACTTTTAGAAACAGTTCTTACACAATAGATAAAGACAAATGCTAAAACCAAATAAATAATCAGTTCCATACTCTTTATTATATTTAAAAAATCTGTACGATTAAATACCACTAGAAACAATGTGAATAATGAGACAACTTTTAATATATATAACGATGTCATCTTAAGTTCTTTAAGATAACCACGCTCAGATATTGTCCAGTATTCTTCTGACATCAATGCAACAAGAATACCTATAACATTCATAACAATAAAGAAGTACAAGTTATCTTTAGATTTCGATTGAAAATCAAAACTAAAAATGTAAGCTAAAGATAAGGCTATTAAATCAGTCACCAAGAACAGAAACTTATTATTTCTCCTAATATAATACATCTTGTTCTCCTCTTAACTTATGACTTATTTCTTATCTTTGTTTCCGTTTATTCCATAGCTACCGTAGTGACCGTAGTAACCACCATAACCAAGTTCGTTTGAGTTAACTTTGTTTAAGATTACTCCTAGGAATTCTGCTCCACCTTTTTCAAGTTGTTCCTTGGCTTTTTCTATACTTTTCTTCTTAACGCGATTTGCTTCTACTAGTAGCACTACTCCATCTGCTTTAGGAGCTACGATAGCTGCGTCGATTACCTGTCCAATCGGCGGTGTATCAATAATTACATAATCATAATATTCTCTGAATACTTCGATCATAATGTTGAAGTTTTTATTTTGTAATAATCCTGTTGGGTTTGGTGGTACTTGACCTGCTGGAATAACATTAAGATGTTCCACATCAGTCTCGTAAATAACATCTTCGATCGGAGATACTCCTGATAGATAATTTGAAAGTCCGCTAATTTTATGTTTAAACTTAAAACGACCTGCCATTACAGATTTACGTGTATCAGCATCGACTAGAATAGTTTTAAGACCTAATTTCGCTAATGAAATAGCCAGGTTAGTCGATACAGTACTTTTCCCTTCATTTTCTGAAGTTGATGTAATTGCGATTACTTTTTTATCTTTTCCTAAAAATTGGATATTTGTACGTAAGGCATTATAATACTCTTCATTCTTAGGATCAACTATTTTTTGGTTTGTTAGTAAATTAATTTGTGCCATGTGTTTTCACCTTATCTCTTTCCTGTTTTTGTATCTGGAACTACACCTAAAAGTACTAATCCCATTGTTTCTTCAATATCTTCCGCTCTCTTAACTCTATCATCTAGTAATTCGAATAATACTATTCCAGCTGTAGCTAAGATAAATCCTAGTGCTGTTGCTAATACTGCATTTTTAGGGATATTTGGAGAACTTGGTGATGTAGCTGCTTTTGCTTCTTCTAATGTCGTTACGTCATCAATTTTTGTTACTTCTTTAATTTGATCCGCTGAAATTTCTTTTACAGTATTTGCTAAGTCACTAGCTACTTGTGGATCTTTATCTTGAACAGTAATTGAGATAATACGTGTATCTTTCGGCGCCTCTACACTAACTTTTTTTGCTAGTTCTTTCGCTGTAAGTCCTGTTCCACTTTTCTCTGCTACATCTTCCATAACTTTGTTAGAAAGAATAATTTCTTTATAGTCTTTTACTAATAGTGATCCTAATTGAACATCTTGTGTAGTGATTGCTTTTTTCTCATCTTTCGTTTGGTTAACTACATATACTTTCGTAGTAGACGCATATTGTGGCGTTATTACGAAAATACTAACCACAAGTGATAAAGCAGTAAATAGTAATGTTACTAATACTATTAATATCTTCTTCTCCCAAATTCTTCTTAACAGTAGCATTATATCTAACTGTATTAAATCTTTTTCTTGATTATCCATTGTGTTGTTTTTCCTCTCATTATATTATTTTATTCATTAATAATTTTTCTTGATTTTTTTCGAATAGTTCATAAGCTATTGTTGGTCCGTATTTTTTCTCGATAATATCATATGCTTCTTTCATAAATGTTCTTCGAGAATCCATATTGTGCATGTCACTTGCGATAAAGTGAACTAACTCTTCATCTAAGTATTTTTTAGCACGTTTTTTGTAATGTTTATGTTTATCACCGATAAGTTTAGGTTTAAGAACACTTGCTGCATTAACCTGGATATAAGCACCCATGTTAATTAACTCTTGAACGCCTTTTTCGTCCACATCGTTGTATCTTTCAACGTGTGCTACTACTGGCGTTAACCCTAGTAAGATTATCTTATTCAGTGCTCTATGAATTTCTTTATAACGCATTTCATAAGGAAATTCTACAAGTACGTAGTCTGTTTCTGCTAATCTTGGGTATTCCCCACTTTCGATTTTTTCGATTTCCCCTTCTTTGTAGTAGACTTCGCTACCTAAGTAAACTCTCAGGTCGCTAGCTACTTCACTAGCGATTTCTTCTACTCGTTTGAAGTTTTGTCTGATTATTTCAATATCTGTTTCGAACATTCCGCGTCTTCTGTGAGGTGTTGCGATAATCGTTCTAACACCTTGTCTGTAACTTTCTTCTAGTAAATCGCGAGTATCTTTTTCAGTTTTTGCTCCATCATCTACTCCGAAGACTACATGGGAATGTATATCTATCATTCTAATACCGTCTCTCATCTATTTCCCTTCCAATACATCTTTAATATTCGCTGTAACTTCTTCTAAACTCTTATCATCGATTTGCATCATGTATAATTGAGCTCCTGGCATCGCGTATGATGGTAAGCCCATACTTCCAGTACCAGTCAAAGCTTGAGAAGTTACGTTGTAATCTTTACCTGCGCTAAGTTGTTCATTCGCAAGACCCATAGCTGTCTCTATCGGCATGTTTGTCTGAATCGACTCACTCAAGTCTTTAATAACACTTTGATAATTCGCTAATCCTTCTTTCGAAGTTAATTTTTTAATTATCGCTGTAATAACTTTTTCTTGGTTTTTACCACGATCATGGTCCCCACCTGTAAGTCCATATCTCTCTCGAACAAACATTAGAGCATCTTCAGAATTCATGTGTAATAAGCCAGGTTGGAAACTTTTCTTCTCTCCATACGATATAAACGCTTGATCATTATACACATCTACCCCACCAACAGTATCAATCAGTTTAAGGAATGATGTAAAGTTAAGTCTTGCATAGTAATCAATTTTAATACCGTAGATATTCTCTAATGTATGAATTGATGATTCTACACCGTATAATCCTGCGTGTGTAAGTTTATCGTATTGGTTGTTACCACCGTCTGCAATTTTTACGTATGAGTCACGTGGCGTTGTAGTTAATAAGATTTTTCCAGTTTTTTTGTTTACTGTCATAATAATATTAACGTCTGAACGACTAACGCTTGATACTGGTCCATATGTATCGATACCACTTACATAAACGTTGAACACATCTCCAGCATTTTGTTTTGCTTTCGCATTTACAGTTTTTGTTATTTTGTATGAATATATTACTTTTGTTTTATCTTTAAAATCTTGGTGTTGACTTATGATTAAGTCTTCAAATGAGCTGTTTAGTACCATTGCTCTAGCATTTCCCGCTGTTAGTTCTTCATAAGCTGAGATGTAGTTTTTCGACTCAGAAAGATTTAAACTTTGTTTTTCTTTATCTCGAATTTCTTTCATCAGCTTGTTGATGTTTTCTCCATCTGAAGAAACTGGCGCTGATACTGTAGCATCTTTTAGGTCAGCTAGTTTTTCAGCTTTGTCATTTTTTAAGACTACAACGTTCATCGTATATTCACTTACCGTTGCATTGTTGTTTAAGTTGTCGAATAACCCGATTGCTGTTCTAAATTGCATGTAAGAAAATACTAAAGCAATATTCATTATTACTAACATAATTACATTAAATATTTTTGCTTTTTTCTTGATTATTAAAAATATCGATAGTATTATCGCTGCGATTATTACTCCAATTATCGCATAGTTAATTCCTCTAAAATTAAGGAAGTCGTATTTTAACATCGTCCAACTTACTAGTCCACCAAGTATAATCAGTAGAGCGGCTAATATACCATTTACTATATCAAATGTTCCTATACTCGATTCGCTTCTAGCATTACGGCTACTTGAATTTCTTCTCATTATTTTTTATCCTCTTTAATTTATAAAATTTACTAATACAGCTTAGATTTAAACGTTCCTCACCGTTTATTAATTCTCCATCTATCTGAAAATATTTCTGATTTGTCGTTACTGTTAATGAGTTCGCAGTTAAATGCTTAACTCTCTTTAATTTATTGTGTTTTTTTAGAAGTAAACAAAGGTAATTATAGATAAACGTTAGAATATTCATGTTTTCCATGACCATAATGTGGAGTTTACCATCTTGACCCGTGGCCGTTTGTGAAAACTTTATCCCACCACCTTCATAAGGTTGAATCATAACATTTAGTAAATATAGACTATCAGTATCTATTTCACCAGAGTCCCACGATATTTTCGCCTTATATTTTTTCAGAATGAAAATACCTATTACTCCTTGAAGAAGATAGATATACTTACCTAAATATTTCTTTAACTTCGAGCCATTCGCTCTTTTTATTATGTCAGCATTAAAACCGATATCGAATCCCGAACAGAATTTTCTATCGTTAACAACACCTACATCATATTCTATATATTTCTTTGAGTCTAATAATTTACTTATTTCAACAGTTTTATCGAACCTTATAGATCTTGCAAGATCATTTCCAGAGCCGTACGCAAGATAGATGAATTCTTTACCATGATAGTTATTTACCACTTCGTTAATAGTACCATCTCCGCCGATGACGATTAGTTCATCTTCGTGAATTTCATTCATCAAGTCGCTTGCGTTCTTATTTTTAGAGGTTTTTAGCACTTTGTAAGGTGATTTTTTCCTCTTTAAAACACGCTCTATTTTTTCAAGTTCAGTAAGACTTTTTTTACTCCTAGAATTAACAATTATTTTAATCATATTACGAACCTATTCAAAAATACTTCATTTTATCAATTATACTACAAAAATAAGCATTTATCAAAGATTTACCTATTTTAAAACGCTTAAAACAATAGAATTTTTCAGTATTTAGCACCCATTTCCTTTTCTATAATTCATTAATAAAATCAGATTCTAAAAAATTATTTTTCATAATCAAATAAATCTGAAATTGGGAGTGACTCAAAAATCGCGATTTGATATGTACCCCTTTTACTGGACAAACCAGTGAAAGGGGTCAGGCTGTTGACAAATGCAGAAACTGCATGAGTCAGCAGCCTATTTTAATGAGAAAAAGTGCTGAAAATGTTATAATATAAGTATATAGAGGGGGTTTTTAGTATGTTTAATAAAAAAG
>NZ_CAUTDQ010000026.1:0-27130 GCF_963537375.1 uncultured Gemella sp. | reverse complement strand
AGCAGTCATTATAACTACTACGCTATTCTAAGTCTAACTTTTTGGGGTCAGATCAGAACTAGTCTTAAAAATTAGGAGTTCACTCAAATATGCTTATGCTCGTGGTTTATTGGTAAATGATTTTGGTAGTTTATTAAAAGTTAGAGGAAAAGAACTTCCTAAAAGAAATATTTCACTTTCTATAAAAGAAATGGCTAAACTAAGAAAATATTGCTTAGAACATAAACATATTGAATTTAATGTACTTGTTTTGCTAGCACTTGAAACTGGTGCTAGACGTGGAGAACTATTGGGATTGAAATGTGAAGATATCTATGAGTTTGGAATAAAAATCAGACGTTCTATAAGTCCTACTAGCAAAGATACATCACTTAAAAATAAATTTTCGAAACGTGATATATCAATAAATAAAGATATATATGATGCATTAGTTGAACTATCTAAATCAAAAAAAGATTATGTTTTTTGCAGAAACAATTTTATGCAATCAAAATATTTACAAGAATTACTAAAAAAATTAGAGATTACTAAAACTACATTTCACGGACTTAGAGATAGTCATGCATCTTTCTTATTTTCAAAAAATATAAGTTTGGATTATATTTCAAGAAGACTGGGTCATAATTCGATATTGACTACTCAAGAATATTATTTATCTTTAATGCCAGAAAAAAAGCATCAGCAAGATGCCGATGCTTTAAATCTCTTAGACGAGCTATCAAAACTATGATACTCCTAATAATTTACACCAATTCACACCAAAAAATGGCTGTGAAGCTTGGTATAATAAGGTTTTCATTAACGTTTTGAGAATTGAGGAGCACGTCTCGCACCACGAAGACCGTATTTTTTACGTTCTTTCATACGAGGGTCACGAGTTAGTAATCCTGCTGGTTTTAAGTCTTTACGGTATTCTGGGTTTACTTCTAGTAAAGCACGTGCAATTCCGTGACGGATTGCTTGAGCTTGTCCTGTGTATCCTCCACCGTTAACGTTAACTAAAACGTCATAGTTACCTGTAGTAGATGTAACTTCTAAAGGTTGCATTAAGTCTAATACTAATGATTCTAATGGTAAGTATTCACGCATTTCTCTGTTGTTGATAACAACTTTCCCTGTTCCAGGTACTAATCTTACACGTGCTACTGAGCTTTTACGGCGTCCTGTACCGCGATATTCTACTTGTGCCATTTAATTATTTCCTCCTATATTATCCACGTAATTCGTATTTTTCTGGTTTTTGTGCTGCGTGTGGGTGTTCAGCTCCACGGTAAACGTGAAGTTTCATTCCTTGAGCTCTACCTAAAGTATTTTTTGGTAACATACCTTTGATAGATAGTTCTAAAAGTTCTTCTGGATATTTTTCTACCATTAATCCAGCAGTTCTTTCTTTTAACCCACCTGGGTGCATTGTGTGACGACGGTAAATTTTATCAGTTAATTTTTTACCAGTTAACACAATTTTCTCAGCGTTGATAATGATTACATTATCCCCAGTATCGATGTGTGGTGTATAAGTAGGTTTGTGTTTCCCTCTTAAAATTGAAGCTACCTCTGATGATAAGCGACCTAAAGTTTGTCCTTCAGCATCGATTACATACCATTTTTTTTCTACAGTTGATGGCTTTGCCATATATGTTTGACGCATGTCTTTTTTCCTCCTAGATGTTGTTTTTAATCTGTCATAACGACTAAGTTTTCCGGGGCTTACTCGTGAAGATATATAAACAATATCATAAGTAATAATACCTTATTTACTGTTAAATGTCAAGATATTTTCTTTACTTTTATTTATATTTCTTCTCTTATTTTTTCCAGCTGGAAAATCAAAATTAAGGACTAATTTAAAATTAGATATTCTCAATTTATTTCGCCCTTAATTTATGTAAATTTAAAACTTTTTATTTGATTGTTTCTAATGCAGCTTTTACTCTAGATGCTACTCTTTCTTTACCTAATAACTCTAAGCTTGTGTTTAATTCTGGACCATGCATTGATCCTGTTGAAGCTATACGAATTGGCATGAATAAGTTTTTACCTTTTACTCCAGTATCTTTTTGAATAGCTTTGATTAAAGCTTTGATGTTATCAGCAGTAAATTCTTCTACTTCTTCAACTTTTGTTAAGAAATCTTCGAATACTGTTGCTGTTGTTTCTTGTTTTAGAATTTCTAATTCTTCTTCATCAAATTTAACTTCTTCTACGAAGAATTGTTTTGTTAATTCTACGATTTCAGCACCATAACTCATTTGTGGTTGATATAAAGAAATTAATTTTTCAAACCAAGCTTTATTAGCTTCTACTTCTTCAGCAGTTGCAACACCTTCTTTTACGAAGAATGGTAATGATAAGTCTACGATTCTTTCTAAAGGTTGTGCTTTGATGTATTGGTTATTGATCCAAGTTAGTTTGTTATTATCGAAAAACGCTGGTGATTTACTTAAACGTTTTTCATCGAAAATTTTAACAAATTCTTCTTTAGTGAAAATTTCTTGTTCACCTTCTGGAGACCATCCTAATAATGTAATGAAGTTGAATAATGCTTCTGGAAGGTATCCTAATTCATCATATTGTTCGATGAATTGAATGATTGTTTCATCACGTTTAGATAATTTTTTCTTGTTTTCATTTACGATTAGAGTCATGTGACCAAATCTTGGTGGTTCAAATCCTAATGCTTCATATACAACAAGTTGTTTTGGTGTATTTGATACGTGGTCATCTCCACGAAGAACGTGAGAAATTTGCATTAAGTGGTCATCGATTGCTACCGCAAAGTTATATGTAGCTACACCATCATTTTTAATGATTACGAAATCACCAAAGTCATGCCCTTCAAATGATAATTCACCTTTAACCATATCATCAAATTTATAAGTTCTGTCTTGTGGAACACGAATACGGATAGATGGTTTTCTACCTTCTTTTTCAAATGCTTCTTGTTCTTCTTTAGTAAGATGAGCATGTTTTCCACTATAACGTGGTGGTAATCCATTAGCAATTTGCTCTTCTCTTTCCGCTTCTAATTCTTCAGCAGTCATGTAACATTTATATGCTTTATCTTCAGCAATAAGTTGATCTGCATATTTTTGATAGATATCGATTCTTTCTGATTGACGGTAAGGACCGAACTCTTTTTCTTTTCCAATACCTTCATCATAGTCTAGACCTAGCCAATCCATATATTTAAGTTGGCTTCTTTCACCTTCTTCTTTATTACGTTTGAAGTCAGTATCCTCAATTCTTAGTACGAAGTCTCCACCGTAATGTTTTGCAAAAAGGTAATTAAATAATGCTGTTCTTGCATTTCCGATATGTAAATTTCCTGTTGGAGATGGTGCATATCTTACTCTTACTTTTGTCATAGTTATCTCCTTTTATCACTATTAATTATATTTATAATACTAAATTATTATATCACAAACTATATTCATATTTCAATGAAAGTTCAACAATTCACTAATAAAAGCCTTATCAATTGTTATATTTACGTTTCAATCACAAAAATTAATTAAATTTCTTATGCTCAGAAATTCATGAGAAACTAAACTTAATTCCAATTAAATAATACTCCTTCGTTTTTATATTGTTATTATTTAATAAAATTTAATAAATAAAACTAAGCAGTCTTTCAAAACTACTTAGTTTTTCTTTTTTTATTTAAAGGGCTGATCTAAAAGTCCTAAATTTTAAAAAAGTGTATATGGGAACCCACAGACACAGTGATTTATTGATATCTAAATTCGCTCTATAAAAGCTTTTTAGATATCTAATAAACTGTGCGGGGATGACTCGACAAAATAAATTTCTTTGAGATCACGATTATTGAGTCATTCCCTCTTTAACTTCTACTGGACGTTTAAGATTTTTCACTATTAAATCAACCATTCTTTCGGCGCCGTTCGGTTTTAAATGCACCTTATCTGGTTCAAATAATGTAGTATTACCATTTGCTACCGAATACCAATCGATTATCGTTATATTAGAGTATTTTTCTTTAGCTTTTGTTAACTCTGAATTTACGGTTTTTTCCCAAGCTCTTGGTACTTTAACATTAACGAAGTAAATATCAGCTTTATCAAAAATTTTCACTAATTCATCAAGTTGGCTTTCAGTGAATGGTCCATTAGTTCCTAGTTGGAATATTATCGCTGAATTCTCGTTGTTATATTGAGCGTAATTTTTAGCTTCATCTACGGCCATATATAATTGTCGACCGATTTTACCATCGATAACAGCTCCTGGATATAACTCTTTAAATTTCTCTCCGATATCAACAGTCAGAGAATCTCCCATTACAACTACTGAACTATATTTCTTATCTGAATTATTTTTATCATCTTTATTTTCTTTGTTATCTTTATTCTCGTCAGTTGATTTATTTTGATTATTATCACTATTATTATTTTGATTATTTACAAATTGAGTTTCTTTATTGTTTTCCATTTCTTTTACAAATGCTGTTGAAAGGAATGGAACACCTTTGCCAAATATTCCCATCACAAATAGTAATGATACTACACCTATAATACTAGCGTATACTTTTCTTGATTTTTTAGGACGTTTTACTATTTTTTTATAAATCAAGTTAACGTAGTTTATAAATCCTAGTTTTCGAATTGGTGTCTCAACAAATACGTAACTTATAATAGCTACAGCAAACGTAAGGATAATTCGTAATATTACATATAAAATATTAGGATTACCAATTTCTGACACTGGTGTAGTTAACACTAATATTGGAAAATGCCATAGATATAAACTATAAGAAATTTTTCCAATAAATACTATTGGTTTAAATGATAATAGTTTTGACATTATAGTATGTTGTTTCCCACTACTTATTATAATTACTAACCCTAAAATAGCTACAAGTAGGAATCCTCCTCGATATAGCCAAGTATTATACTCTGAAGTATAAATCATGATTGTTATTAAGATAGCTATTGAAACAAACGACACTAAACTATAACGTATATTTTCTTTAGGCGTTACTCTCGTATTAAGTTTATCCATAGGATATAAAATCGCACCTACCACACCTACAAGTAATGAAAATGCTCTTGTATCAGTTCCAAAATATATTCTACTTATATTATTTATATCGAATAATAAAATATGCGTTATTAAAGATATAAGTACTAATCCTATAACAACATATAAAAAGTTTTTATTTAATTTATATGTTCCATCTTTAGCTTTCTTTTTCCCATTAAATATTAAAAATAATAACGGGAAAACCATATAAAATTGTTCTTCAATTGCTAATGACCATAAATGTTTAAATGGACTTTGAGATCCAAAACTATCAAAGTAATCTAATTTATGGAATATATACCACCAGTTACTTGAATATATATAACCAAATATTGCATCAAGATGACTTTTACGTAGTAGTACATCATTGAATAGCACCATAACTATTAATCCTACAGTTATCATAAAATACACTGCTGGCAATAGACGTCTAGCCCTTCTTAAATAAAAATTATATAAATTTAGAGAACCTGTCTTTTTATATTCTTTAATAATCAATGAACTAATTAAATAACCTGATAAAACAAAGAATAAATCAACACCTAAGAAACCACCTGGTAGGTAATTTACATCGACGTGATAAATAATAACGGCTAGTACCGCCAATGCCCTCAAGCTATCTATACTTGGAAGGTATTTTGATTTATTATTACTCATTTCTACCTCCTCTAATCTTTAAACATCGCTAGTGCAACACGACCTCGTTCTTTGTCTACGTCAATAACATAAACATCAACAATTTGTCCTACACTCAACACGTCTAATGGGTTTTTAATATAATTTTTACTAATTTTTGAAATATGAACCATAGCATCTTGCTTAAGACCGATATCTATAAAAGCTCCAAACTGTGTAATATTTCTAACAGTTCCTGCTAATTTCACACCAATTTGTAGGTCATCTATTGTCAGAATATCTGATTTTAACAATGGTTTAGCAAATGATTCACGTTCATCACGTAATGGCTGTTTTAAATCTTTAATTATATCTTCTAGTGTCTCTAATCCTACACCGATTTTTCCAGCCAGTTCTTTCTTGTCTACAGCTTCCACAGTAGTTGCAAACTCTTCAGTTCCAACTTCTTTAGTAGATAATTTCAATTCTTTTAATAAGTTTTCTGCAGCTCTATAACTCTCAGGGTGGATACCTGTAGCATCGAAGATATTTTTACTGTCTGGTATTCTAAAGAATCCTACACATTGCTCATATGTTTTCTTACCTAATCTTGGTACTTTAGCAATTTCTTTAATAGTTTCTATTTTCCCATTTTCTTGGCGATAAGCCACAATATTCTTAGCTATTTGCTTATTAACACCTGAAACATATGATAATAAAGGTACTGAGGCTGTATTAACATTTACCCCTACTTTATTTACCGCTGTTTCTACTACGAAAGTAAGCTCTTTTTCTAAAAACTTAGGTGTTATATCGTGTTGATATTGTCCAACACCAATAGACTTAGGATCAATTTTTACAAGTTCACTAAGAGGATCTTGAATACGGCGCGCAATAGATACTGCACTTCTTTCTTCTACATTAAAATCAGGGAATTCTTCACGAGCTACTTCACTAGCAGAGTAAACACTCGCCCCCGCTTCATTTACTATAACATAATCTATTTTTAATCCCGCTTCTTTTAAATTTTCTACAACAAATTTTTCAGTTTCACGAGATGCTGTCCCATTACCAATAGCAATCAGATTGATATTATGTTTATTAATAAATTTAATTAGATTTTTTTTAGATTTCTCTTGTTTGTCTTGTGATGCTGGTTTATGTGGATAGATAACCATCTTATCTATAAAATTACCATATTCATCAACAATCGCCATCTTACAACCAGTTCTGAACGCTGGGTCTATTCCTAGTACTTTTTTATTTTTTAGTGGACTTTGCATTAAAAGCTGTTTTAAGTTTTCTGAGAAAATAACTACAGAATCTTCTTCTGCTTTTTTTGTTAAGTCACTTCGAATTTCTCTTTCAATAGACGGATAAATTAAACGTTTCATACTATCCGCAATACATTCTAATAGTAATTCATTTATTGCTGTTTGGCGATTTTTTGTTACCCCTCTAAGAATATAATTATGTAATCTATCTTTATCGTTTTCTATACTTACACGAATTATTCCTTCTTTTTCTGCTCTATTTAAAGCAAGAATTCTATGAGAAGCAATTTTCGAAATTTGTTCACCGAATTCGTAGTAGTTTTTGTATGTAGAATTTTCGTCTTTCTCTTCTCCACCTTTTTTCAGCACTGAAGTGATTTGACCAAACTTTCTAGTGTTTTCTAATACATACTCACGATATTTTGCACTATCAGAAATATTTTCAGCAATAATATCTAGTGCATAACTAATAGCTTCTTCAATACTATTTACTTCTTTTTCTGCATTTATATATTTAGTTGCTTCTTTATTTAAATCATCAATTGATTTTGGTAATTTTAATATGTAGTTAGCTAAATTTTCTAATCCTTTTTCTTTAGCTATAGTTGCTTTCGTACGTTTTTTCTCTTTAAACGGACGATACAAATCTTCTACCCTTTGTAGTTTTTCTTGAGCTAAAATATCTTTTTTCAACTCATCAGTAAGTAGACCTTTCTCTGAAATTAATCTAATTACTTCTTCTTTTCTTTCTTCAAGAGATTTTAAATAATTAAATTCATCTTGAATTTGTTTTATTGCAACTTCATCTAATGAATTTGTTAATTCTTTTCTATACCTAGCGATAAAAGCAATTGTATTTCCTTCTTCTAACAGATTCAATACATTTACTATATATTTATCTTGTATTTTTAGCTTAGTTGCTAAATTTTTTGTAATTTTCTCGTACATTCTATAACTCCATCTTATTTTTATAATAAACTCTTGGAACGCGTTTATTTATACAACAAAATATTTCATAACTTATTGTATTTTGATATTCAGCGAATTCGTCTACTGAGACTTTTTGTCCGTTATATTCTCCAAAAAATAGTACGTCGTCACCCACTTTTACATTTTCACTACAACGAACCATAAGTTGGTCCATACATACACGTCCGACAATCTCACACTCTTCAGATCCTACTCTAATTTTAAACCCTTGGGTTCTTCGTAGTAAACCATCAGCATATCCTATTGGCACTGTTGCGATATATTCATCTTGTTTAGCTTCATAGCTAACACCATAACCAAGCTTTTGTCCTGCGTGAAATTTTTTCACATGTGTTACTTTGCTAACTAAACTAGCTACAGGTTCTAGTTGCACCTTATCTAATTTCTCAATATTTCCGCTTGGATAACATCCATACATAGCAATTCCTATTCTTGTAAGATTATACTGATCATCTCTATTGCTATACTTAACTGTACCAGCTGAATTTTCTATATGAATGTATTTTGGTTTATGTGTAAAGATTTTAAGACTTCTTTCGAAGTTTTCTGTCTGATAATTGTCATAATTATCATCCTCTCCATCAGCATTTGAGTAGTGTGAGAAAATTCCTTCAAAATCAATTTTTTCCGAATCTAATAAGTTATCAATTTCTTTTAGTTCTTCTAAATCAGAAGTTCCAATTCTTCCCATACCAGTGTCTAGCTTAACATGAATTTTTAATTTTCCTTCGATTTGTTGCAAGTGTGCTAAAGATTCTTCTAACCACTCTTTAGAAGGACAAGTTAAAGAGACATTGTTTTCTACTGCATATTTAACATTTTGGGGATTTGTAACTCCTAATACAAGAACCATACTATCTTTAATAACATCTTTAAGTTCTAAAGCTTCTTCTAATGTTGCTGTTGCGAAATGTCTAACTCCATTTTGAAATAGATGCTCTGCTATTACTTTCGAACCTAATCCATAAGAATCAGCTTTAACGACAGCTAAGCCGATTTTTTCATTATTAAGACCATTTAGCTTATTATAATTATTAAGCAATGCATCCAAATTTACTCTTAATTGTGTTGGCCTATCATTAATCATTTATCTAATCCCCTTTCTCTAAAACAACAAACGCCACTACTGTTGTATCAGTATGGCTTATAGTCAGATGTGTCCTAAAGTCGCCATATTCTATATATGGTTTCCCATTCTTATCTTTTTTTACCTCAACATCATGAAAAGAAAACTCCTTAGAAATTCCAACTCCAAGTGCTTTAGAGGTTGCTTCTTTTACCGCAAAGCGTCCCGCAAGAAATTCCATTTTTCTTCTTTTATTTGTTATTTTATAAAATTCATTTAATTCATTTTCTGTATATAATTTTTCAAGTCGTTTTTTATCATCAACATATTTTTCGAAGCGATGAATATCGACGATATCACAACCTATTCCGTAAATCATTTTTTACCTCTTCATTATATAGTCTTACAATATTATAACACTAATATGGATATTATGAAAGCTTTATATACTAGTTACTTAGCTTTATTATTTACTTAACTGGACGAAAAAATCATGATATCATCATTAACTCATCCCGCAAAATTTATTGAAAATCTTAAAAGCATCTGTAAAACAAATTTAAATAATAATAAGCCACTATGTTTAAACGTTATCATGTAAAACTATTTAAAATTATATTTTTTTGAATAGTACTTATATAAAAAAATAAACGACTCAAAGATCATGATTTTAAAAAAATCTTGACTTTAAGTCGTTGAATTATATATCCGTATATTAGATTAATTTTATATTAATCTCTATTATTACTGTTTAATAAGATAAAGATGAATCTTAATAGTTCCATTAAAGCTACCATCGCTGCTGCTACATATGTTAATGCTGCTGCAGTTAGAACCTTACGACAGTGTCTGTGTTCTTGATCATCTACAATATTTAAATCAACTACTTGCTCTAAAGCACGTTTTGAAGCATCGAACTCTACTGGTAGTGTCACTACTTGGAATAGTACTGCAAATAGCATAAATCCTACTCCAACCCAAGCAACAGTATAACCAAATTGTCCAATTAATCCTGTTAATAAGAATCCTACCATAATAAGAATAGTTGATAAGTTTCCTCCAAGATTTGCTAATGGTACTAAAGAGTGTCTCCATCTCATTGGTTTGTAGTCTGCTACTTTATCTTGGATAACGTGACCAATTTCGTGTGCAGCAATTGCAACTGATGCAACTGTAGGTTGATCATGTACGATTGGTGATAATACTACAACATTATTAGTTGGATCATAGTGGTCTGATAATTCAACCTCACCTCTTACTACTCTAACACCTGTAATTCCATTTGCTTGCATTATTATTTCTGCAACTTCTTTTCCAGTTAATCCTGATTTTGTTCTTACTTTTTTATATCTTTCGTATGTTCTTTTTACTTTGAATTGAGCCCATAAAGGGATTAACATAATTAGTAAAAAGTAAAGTATATAACTTCCTGACATTCCATAATATCCTAATGGCATATAGATTACCTCCTAATTAGTAAATTATATAAGTTGAATTATACCATATTCTAAGTATATTTGCTAGTATTTTGACTAAATTTTACCATTAAATTACAATGAAAATAACACACCGTGCTTTTCATCTATTCTTTCATAAAAAAATTAACATAAAAGAGCAGTTCTAAAATAATTTTAGAGCCACTCTCTTATCATTTTATTAAGTTAATGTTTAAAATTTGAATAACTAATCTATTCCACTAGTTTCTTTGTCTTGCTAATAGTTTAATAGGAGTTCCTTCAAAGTTAAATGAATCACGAATTCTATTTTCTAAGAATCTCTCATATGAGAAGTGCATCAGTTCTGGATAATTCACGAAGAACACGAATGTTGGTGGATTAATAGCAACTTGTGATGCATAGAAAATATTAAGTCTCTTACCTTTATCTTGTGGAGTTGGATTCATAGAAACTGCATCAACAACAATTTCATTAAGTGTTGAACTTTGAATACGACGTTGTCTATTTTCATATGATTCTTTAATTAATGGGAAAATGTTAAACACACGTTGTTTTGTTTTTGCAGAAACATAAACGATTTTAGCATAATCTAGATATGCAAAACTATCACGAATTTTTTCTTCAAATTCTTTCATAGTTTTATCATCTTTTTCAATTGCATCCCATTTGTTAACAACGATGATTACACCTTTACCTGATTCATGAGCATATCCAGCTACTTTTTTATCTTGTTCAATAATACCTTCCTCGGCATTAAGAACAACTAAGACGACATCTGAACGTTCAATAGCTTTAAGCGAACGAAGTACTGAATATTTTTCGCAACTTTCATACACTTTACCACGTTTTCTAATACCAGCTGTATCGATTACAACATACTCATCTCCATTATGTTTAAAATCAGTATCTATTGCATCTCGTGTTGTTCCAGCGATATCAGAAGCAATAACACGTTCTTCTCCTAAGATAGTATTGATTAAACTTGATTTACCCACATTAGGACGTCCAATTAGAGAGAATCTAATTTTCTCATCTTCTTCCTCTTCTTCTAGAACTTTAAAGTTTTTACATACTTCATCTAGTAAGTCACCAATACCTAATCCATGTGATCCAGAAATTGGGAATGGATCTCCAAATCCTAATGAATAGAAATCATAAATCATATGATTCATATCAAAATTATCAATTTTATTAACTGCTAATACTACTGGTTTATCAGTTTTATATAATAATTTTGCAACTTCTTCATCATCACTTGTAACTCCATCACGGCCGTTTGTTAAGAATATAATTACATCAGCTTCATCGATAGCTAGTTCTGCTTGAGCTCTGATTTGTTTTTGGAATGGAGTATCTTCTAACTCAATTCCTCCAGTATCAATCATGAAGAATGAATAGTTTAACCATTCTGCTTTAGAATAAATTCTATCACGTGTAACACCTGCTACATCTTCTACGATAGAAAGTCTATCACCAATAATCTTATTGAAAATTGTAGATTTACCGACATTAGGTCTTCCTATTATCGCAACTGTTGGTTTTGCCATTTTTTTACCTCCATATCTATATTTTATTACTTTATCTTTATACCTAAAAAATAAAAGCAATAGACAAGCTATCTACTGCCTTTATTTCTCTATTTTTTCAAATTAAAGTTCGATGTCTTTAAATTTGTCCCCTAAACTAAATGAAGTATCTTCATCTTTTAAATAAGAAGTATCATATTCTGCTTCTTCTTTAACTGGTTTTTCTAGAAGTTCTTTAATAGATAGAGATAATCTTTCGCTTTCAAAATCGAATTCTAGTACTTTTACAGTAACTTTATCACCTTTTTTAAGAACGTCTTCTACGTTAGTTACTCTATCGTGAGAAATTTGAGAAATGTGAACTAATCCCTCTACGTCTGGTAAAACTTCTACGAAAGCACCGAATGCTGTAGTGTTACGAACAACACCTTCTAATACATCTCCAGTTTTGATTGTAGCACGAGCTACTTCCCATTGAGTTGGTAATAATGTTTTAGCTGATAATGAAACTTTTTCGTTTTCTTTATCTACTGCAATAACAGCAACTTTTACAGTATCTCCAACTGAAAGTACGTCAGAAACTTTTTCTACACGAGCGTGAGAAATTTCTGAGATGTGTAATAATCCATCAACTTCTCCGATATTAACGAATGCACCGAAGTCAGTGATACGACTAACTTTACCTTCGATCACATCACCTTCATTAATGTTTCCGTATACTTCAGCTAATTTTTTAGCTTTTTCTTCTTCTAAAATTACACGTCTGTTTAAGATAATTTTATTTTTAGATTTGTCCACTTCTTCAATTTTGAATGTGTACTCATTTCCTACAAATTTAGATAAGTCTTTTCTAAATTTAGTGTCAATGTATGATCCTGGGATAAATGCACGTAATCCTTCTACGTCTGCTAATAATCCACCTTTAGTTTGACCTGAAACTGTTGCTTGAATTAATTCACCATTTTCGAATTTTTCAATAATTCCAGTCCATGATAATTCCATTAATTTTTTATATTCAGCATTTTCTAAAATTTTGTGTGATAAATAAATTACACCAGGAACGTCTTCTGATCTTTTTTCACGGTCAGCTCTGATTCCTGTTACTTGAGCTTCTACTTCATCGCCAACTGATAATACTTCTTCAATATTTTCGAATGGTTTTCTTGTAATTTGATTACGTAAAATTACGCAATCATATTGAGCTCCTGCTACATCAACGTATACTTTATCGTTATCGATTTTAGATACTGTACCAGTTACTTTGTCTCCTTTTTTCAGCATTTCTGAGCTATTTAATAATTCCTCAAATGAAGTTGTCATTACTTCTAATCCTCCTGTGCTTACAATACATACTATATTAATATTATACATCAAAAATATAGTTATGTCATTTATTTTATGTTAATTTTTTAATTCTTTTTTTATTTCATCGAGTAATTTTGTTTCTTCTTTACTCAATTCATAATTATCCAATAAATCTGGACGTCTTAAATATGTTCTTCGTAGACTTTCTTTCTTTCTGTAAGTTTCTATGTTCTTATGATGTCCACTTGTTAGCACATCGGGAACTACCATTCCTTTGTAGTCTTTCGGTCTTGTGTATTGTGGATATTCTAAAAGACCAGTTGAAAATGAATCATCTTTATGAGATTCTTCTTTCCCTAATACATCTGGTACAAGTCGAGCAATACTATCAACCATAGTCATCGCAGCAAATTCTCCACCAGTTAAGATAAAATCTCCAATCGAAAGTTCATCGGTTACAAGGTATTCTCTAATTCTTTCATCATAACCTTCATAGTGTCCACATATAAAAATTAAATGTTCCTCTTCTGAAAGTTCTTCGGCTTTTTTCTGACTAAATCTCTCTCCTTGAGGGCATAATAAAATTATACGAGTTTTATCCGTTTTATCCAAACTTTCAACAGCATTAAATATCGGCTCTGGTTTTAAGACCATACCTTGACCACCACCAAATGGATAATCATCTACCTGATTATGCTTATTACCAGAGAATTTACGATAATCGACTATATTTATGTCTAATAACTTATTATCTTTTGCTTTTCCTAAAATTGAATGATTTAATGAGTCAAACATATCTGGGAATAAAGTCAGTATATCAATTTTCATTAGTCAATTAATCCTTCCATAACTTCGATATCTATTTTTTTATTTTCGATATCAATTTTCTTAACTACGTCCTCAATATATGGAATCAAGATTTCTTTACCGTTTTGACCTTTAATCACCCAAACATCATTAGCCCCCGGTGTTAAAATTTCAATGATTTCACCCAATAATTTTTCATTTTCGTCAAATACTTCACATCCAATAATTTCATGGAAGTAAAACTCATTTTCTTCTAACTCTCCAATATTTTCTGAATCGATTTTAATTTGTAGATTTTTAAGTTTTTCAGCTTCCTCAATTGTATCAATTCCTACAAATTTCACTAAAAGATTGTTTTTATGGGTTCTATAACTTTCTACAACTACTTCTTTAATAACTTGATTACCTCGTGTTATTAATAATTCACTTCCTTTTTCAAAACGTTGTTCTTCAAAATCAGTCGATGAAATTACTTTTACCTCTCCTTTTAATGAGTGCGTATTAACAATTTTTCCTACTTTTAAACGCATTTAATCCTCCTTAATTTATTTATATTCTTTAAAATTATTTTTTAACTTTCATTCTTATTAAATAAGATATATTTTCTATAATAATTATCGAAAGTGCTAATCCAATTAATAATGTCGAAATTCTATTCCAATTTCTATATTCTATATTATTTACAAGTAAATGTCCAATACCACCTGCACCTACCATACCTAGTATTGTAGAATTTTTAATATTCGCCTCAAATCTATATAGAATTATAGTAACAAATTCAGGGAAATATCCATTAAATATTATTTTTATATAACTAATAAAACTTCCTAATCCTATACTTTTTGTCATTAATAGAATATTATTATTTATTCCTTCTAAAACTTCATTATACATTTTTGTCATTACACCAACAGTATAAATGTATAATGCAAAAAAGCTACTTATTGCACCTGGTCCGAACCCTCTAAAAAATATTAATGCTACAATAATTGGCGGGAAGGTTCTTAGTATATTTATAAAAACTTTCATGCCTAACGCCTTATATTTACCAAATAAATTAACCGATGATAAATATGAAGTAAATATTGCAGTTACCGCCGCAAAAACCGTAGCACTAAAAGCTATTTCTATACTTACCGTTAACTCTGTTAACATCTTAGATGTATAAGCTAAATCTGGGTTTATTATACCATTACCTAATACTTTTAATTGTTTTAAACCAATTAAAAATCGCTCTTGTGTAATAGTAATATATTTAGTAACATACAATAGACTTCCTATAAGCACTATAGGTAATATAACTCTTGCTATATTTTTTTTCAAAATAAATTTTTCAAAAGTTAATTGAGAGGAATTGCTGTAATTTCTAAAATAGTAACTCACCAGATCAATAATAAATATTAAAATAACTAGGGTAATTATTATTATCGAAACTCTATCATATCTCAAATGATTCAATTCTTGCCAAAGTCTTTGTCCTATTCCACCTGCTCCAACTAATCCTAGCACACTAGCTCCTCGAATACTAGATTCTAGCGTTAAGAAATATACCGAAACCACCTGTGGTTTTAAGTTAGACAGAATTGCATTTTTATAAATAACAAATTTCGAGCTACCAAGAGACTCCATCGCTTCTATCTGCTTAACTTCTACCTCTTCAGCATATTCTTTAAGTAACTTTGCTGCAGTTAAAAGGTTAATTAAATAAATACTTACAAATCCACTGAAAACACCTGTACTGAACAAACTTACAAGTATTGCTGCAATTATTAGAAATGGTATAGTTCTAAAAATAGAAAATACAGCACTAAATAATTTTGGTATTATTTTAAATTTAAATAGTACATTGGTCAAAATTGGCAAAAGTAATAAAGCTGTAAATAACGCTAAAATCGATGAAAATAATGCTATATTTATCGTTTCAATTATAGGTTGTTTCAACTCACCTAAGATTGAAAAATCAACAGGATACATTCGCCCTAATAAGTTCTGTATTCTTTTGAAACCTACTGAAAAAGTTTTTGCATCATACTGCATATACGCAATCAAGAAAATACATACTATAAATATGCTAGCTAATATTTTATTTATATATTTTTTAATTATAAAGTTCTTCAAATTCATCTTTAGTCACCATATCAGAATCTTTATAAAATAAAACTTTTCCGTCTTTCAATCCTAAAATTTTTGTACTATATTTTTTCGCAAGATTTACATCGTGTAAATTGATTAATACAGTAATATCTTTTTCTTTATTTAATTTCTTAAATGTATCCATTATAAGAGTAGTGTTCTTTTCATCTAAACTACTCACAGGCTCATCAGCTAATAAAAATTTCGGATCTTGTGCGAGCGCCTTAGCGATTGCTACCCTTTGCTTCTGTCCACCAGATAAATACTTAGACTTTTTAAAAGCCTCTTCTTCTAAACCAACCTGTTTTAAATAACCTACTCCTTCATTATACTCTTTCTTAGTATAACCAAGTAAAAGGCCTAATGGAGATTTTTTTACTAAATATGGAGTCAATACATTTTCAACTGTATATAAATTATCAAGAACATTATAATCTTGGAATATAAATGCAATTTCTCTTCTAATAAGCTTTAATTTTTTCTTATTATAATTGATTATATTTTCACCAGCTATATTAATTTCTCCAGATTTAGGTTTATTCAATAGATTCAAGCAACGCAGTAAAGTTGATTTACCAGCACCACTCTTTCCTACCACAGCTACAAATTCCCCTTTATCAACATTAAATGAGATATCATTTAATATATTATTTACTCCATAGTTAAAAACTAAATTTTTAACTTCTAACTTTTCACTTTTCACTTCATCACCTCATTATCATATAATGAATTTAAAATAAACTAATTCTAATTTTAGTAAAATTTTATAAGTACTATTATATCACTTAAAACAGTTTTTTTCAGTATTTTTCTACTAAATTTAGTACATTTATTAAACTGTTTACATTTAACTAAAAATAATCGTAAAATAATAAACTCGCCTATACTAAATAGACGAGTTATATTATTATTTAATAAATGTTGTAATTTCTTCAACAGATAAACTAGAATCACATACAACTTTAACTTCACCAGCTTCAGCAACTAATAACCCTGGTACAGTTCTAACAGCATATTTTTCACGTAATGATTCAATTCCTGATGCATCAGAAAAATCTTCAGAATTAATAAAGAATGCTTCTACATTATTAGAAACAACTACCTCACTAATTTTCGGCATAAATCTTCTACAGAATGGGCATGATGATCTACCAATAAATAATACGAATTTTTCTTTTGATTCAATTTTTTCAAAAGCAGTTTTTGAATCTATTACTTTAAAGTTCTCTAAGTCTTGTTCGAATGTTTTTTCCATTTTATTTTATCTCCTTAAGTTTATAGGTTTAATTTTACTCTTATTTTTTAAAAATTTCTATTTATTTGCTTATAAATCTAAAAAAGTTTAATTTTGTTAAATAAAAAGAAGTAATGTATCTCTACATTACTCCTTTTGCTAAATTCAAAAAATGGGGCGGCTGAGGGGAATCGAACCCCCGAATGTCGGAACCACAATCCGATGCGTTAACCACTTCGCCACAGCCGCCAAAATATTGAGTTTAAATAAAAAAATGCCTTGAGACAGAGTCGAACTGCCGACACATGGAGCTTCAATCCATTGCTCTACCAACTGAGCTATCAAGGCAAAAATGGCGGTCCCGACGGGAATCGAACCCGCGATCTCCTGCGTGACAGGCAGGCGTGATAACCGCTACACCACGGGACCTAACTCTTATTCTCAATGTATTTAATTCAAATGGTGACCCGTACGGGATTCGAACCCGTGTTACCGCCGTGAAAGGGCGGTGTCTTAACCACTTGACCAACGGGCCAATAAAAAAAACGGAGCAGGAGGGATTTGAACCCTCGCGCCGGTTTCCCGACCTACACCCTTAGCAGGGGCGCCTCTTCAGCCTCTTGAGTACTACTCCAACTCCACAGGCAGGACTCGAACCTGCGACCCTCTGATTAACAGTCAGATGCTACTACCAACTGAGCTACTGTGGATAAATATTTGTGTTCCTAACGAACAATATTTATTATACAAAAGTATTAACATAATGTCAATACTTTTGTATAACTTTTTTTATTTTTTCATTTTGAAAATCTATAATCACTTATTAATTCAACATTTATAAGCTTTTAATATATATGATATACCTTTCATAAGACAATAATTGTCTCCAAAATATTAGCTTTATTTTACTTTATTTAGATCTATATTCATTTTTTCAGAGATTCTTACTATCGCCTTATATGCATCATTATTTGGCTCTTCAAATCCTGTAATACTAAATAGATTAGTTAAAATTTGTATAGTTTCTTTGTCATTTTGAATTTCTAATAATGCTTGTTTAATCTTTTTCTGCATTTCTTCATCTAGGTTATTTGAAGCAACTACTGTTACACCTGGAATAAGTTCACTTTTCGCTATAGGTGTAATATCTTCTTTAAGTGTAGGAAATTCTTTCGTATATTTTCTGATTACATTTTCATAGCTTGCTACCGCATCAACATCTTTGTTTAGTAATAATTGTAAACTTTTATCATGACCACCGCTAAATTGGTATTGTATGTCTTTATCTAGATCTATACCTGCATCTTTTAGCATAGCACCAGCATAAATATATCCAGAAGCTGAAGATGGATCAACAAAAGCAATTTTTTTACCTTTTAAATCAGATAAGTTTTTAATATTTGAATCTTTTCTTACGAAAACTTCAGCAAAATAACCAGGTTTACCACTCGTACTTCTTCCTACAAGTAAATTTTTTGTATTACTTTGTTTATTAGATAGAACAGCTGAAAATGGCGGTACTAATCCGAAGTCAACACTACCACTACCGATACCTTCGATTACCCCTATATAACTACTTGCTGTAAATACCTCTACCTTCATTCCTAGTTTATTTCCTAAGGCTTTTGCAAATGGCGTCAAGTCATCTACGAGCTTTTCACTATTACTACTAGGTACTACACCAAGTTTCAACACTTTTTCTTCTTTTGTCGAACTTTTTTGAGAACAACCAATTAAAGAAAACACCAATAGAACAGAAAAAATAGTTAATAATATTTTTTTCATTTTACTTACCTCTTAATATATGTGTAAATTTAATTTATATCATTGAGTATACCACAATATTTTTATTAACTGAATGAAAACGCTCAAGTTTTGTAAAAAAAAGATGACTCAATAGTTTCTGTTTAAACTGAATCTATTGAGTCAACATTAATTTTAAACTAATTTTGAGATTGTTATTCTAAATTTTAAACTCTTTTTATTTTGTTTATACTCTTTTACTACAAATCTTCCATACTTTCTAATAGAGATTACATCTTCTAAAGCGCAGTTTTTTTCTCCATTTCTCACTATTACATGATTTAATTTTATAAAGTCTTGTTCTAAAAACTCTTTAATCTTACTGCGCGATTTATTAGTAATCTTCGCTACTAGCGAATCTAACCTGAATGAAGAACTAACTATTTCGAAATCCTCATATTTCTTTTCTATAGAAACATCAGTAAGATCAATTCTTTCAAAATTTAAGTTTACTCTTCCTGCTTTTGTGAATTCCATTGCGATAACATCAGCAATTTCCTCATCTACAAAAATATAAACTTCATTTTCAAGAACAATAATATCTCCAAACCTATTAAAATTAATCCCCAGATTATGAATTGCTCCTAGTATATTTCTATGTTCAATCTTATTGAATTTGTTATTAAATTTAGCTTTAAGACAAACAATATCATAATCTACATCATAATATTCATTAGAAATGATTTTTGCTTTTTTTCTCTCTGCACCACTAAAACCACCAAAAAACTCAATTTTAAAATCACTATAATTATATGCAACTATACGTTCTAAAATAATCTGTTCAAAATTTGTAAGATACTTTGTCACAGTATTTCTATTTTCTACAAAACTTATAGTTTGTAAAAGCTTTTCAGCTGCTTCTTTTTCTTCAGTAGATGCATGTTGTAAAAAATTTAATTTTTTCATGATACTAAACTGGTTTAAATAATAACACTTTTATTAAGTTTTCTATTACACCTAATACAATAAGTGCTGCTACTGGTGAAATATCTAACATACCTATTGGTGGAATTATTCTCCTAAAAACTTTTAAGTATGGCTCACAGATCGTCTCTAAAAATTCCACAATGAAATTATTTTTTAATTGTGGTACCCATGAAGTTAAAATATACGCTAGCATACTATATTCATAAAAATTAAATAGATATGTAATAAATTTATATACCCAAAAATACTCTGTTATATTTAACAAAATTAATACTCTCCTTCGTAAAAGTCTCCTGATACTTCAACGCCATTAGGAACACAAAGGTAGATATCTTCACCTATAGTTTTTAATCTTGCACCAAGAGCATAGATTCCTCCTGATATAAAATCTAATAATCTATCAGATGTTTCTACATCTAATTTACTTAAATTTATGATAACAACTTTATTACGTTTAATATCATCTACAATATCCTTGCTATCAGCAAAAACTAAAGGTTCTGTTAGTATTACATTATTTGTTCTTCCAGCTGGTTGACTTTGAACGTTTTGTTTAGTTTGCACTTGATTCTCCTTTTTTACAACTCTTGGTTTTGGTTGCTCCTGTCTTACTTCTTCTCTTTCTACTACCTCATCCTCAAAATCATCTTCATTAACGAATAAATTATTGAATTTTTTCATCATACTCATATTCTCAAACCTCAACTTACTTATATTTAACTACATTATTATAGCATATTTCTAACGTTTTTGAAAATGATTTACTAAGTATTTGTTCTTTATTTTAAAAATATTAATAATATTTCAAAATATAGTGATTGTATTTCATAATTAATTCTTTTCAACACTAAATCTTTTTTTACAAACTTTACAAAATCAAAAAAGCCTTAGAGTTTTATACTCTAAAGCCTTTATTTTATCCATAAAATTTATCATATCTTTCTTTAATTGAAAGTAATAATTTTGAAATTAATACTTTTAAAATTGAATAAACAGGTATTCCTAGAATTGCACCCACAACTCCTGATATATTAACACCTATTAAGATTACAAAAATTACTGTAAGAGGATGCATATTCATACTTCTTCCCATTATATTAGGAGAGATGATATTTCCTTCTAGAAATTGTACTATTCCCCAAACTACTAACATCTTAACTACCATAACCCAACTTGTAGATGCTGCAACTAACATCGCGGGTGTAATGGCGATAGCAGGACCTAAATAAGGAACTATACTTAAAAATGCAGCGATAGTTGCAAGTGAAAATGCATAGTGTAATCCTATTACATTATACCCTATAAACAACATAACTCCTATACAAAGTGACACTAACATCTGACCTTGGATATACGATCCTACCTTATCATCGATTTCGTCTATTGTCTCAGCAACAGACTTTTCAAATTTTTTCGGTAATAAACTAATCACAAACTTATTAAATTGTGATGCATCTTTTAATAAAAAAAATAGAACGAAAGGCATAGTTACTAATACTGAAGCCGTTGAAGATATAGATGATACTACGCCCTGTGCTATAGATGTAGCAATAGATATCAATCTTTCACTAATTTTCGAAACATTTAAGTTTGTATTCACATACTCTACTACTACTTGAACATAAGCATTATCTGAGTATTCTTCTAAGTATCCTTTTACAATTTCAATATATCTTGGTAGAGCAGTAATCAAGTTTTGTGTTTGCTCTACAATAATTGGCACTACTCCAATAATGACGATAAGTACCGTAATTACACCAACTAAAATCGCAAGTAGACTCGCAGAAAATCTTGAAATTTTCTTAGAAAAGAAATTCACAAGTGGATTTAACATATAATAAAATACATATGCTACTATTATCGGTGTGATTATACTATTTACTATTGTATTTATTGGTGTAAAAATATACGATATCTCTGTATAAAGATAAATAGCGATCCCTAAAAGAATAACTATTAATAATATGTAGATTATAAATTTCCCTCCGATAAAGGCTAATAATTTATCTTCTCGAGATTTTTCTAATCTTGATTCCCTTTTATTTTTTTCTAATTCTTTATCCATACAATTTCCTTTCTACTAAATTACTTAACTATAGTTAAAGATAATTCATAAATTGTAATAATAGTCTTATAAGCAATATACCCCAGCGCAAAAGAAGCTAGACTTACAAAAACTTTAATTTCTCTAGTACTGTTTTTCTTGAAAAATTTTCCAAAATCAATTCTTAACATAGAAAAATTCGCTAATAATATCATAAAAAACAAAACTGTCAGTTTAAAAATACTCATAAGTAATCCTCTATACTTAATATGTTATTTAAACATATCAAGCCACCCTTTTTTCTTGAATACCCAAAGCATTCCAAGTGCAATCCCGAACATTATAGCAACAACTAAAAAATACCCGTATTGCCATTCTAACTCAGGCATATTTTTAAAGTTCATACCGTACAATCCTACTATGAAGGTTAACGGAAGGAAAATTGTAGATATAACCGTTAGGGTCATCATAATATTGTTCGATTTCAATGAGTTATATGTCATGAAGTTTTCACGGATATCACTAGCTAACTCACGGTTCGCTTCTATAATCTCTGTTTGTTGAACAAGGTCATCATATATATCGTGGAAATACTTTCTATCATTATCTGTCATCTCAACACGACGAGAAACTAAAAATCTATGAATAAGCTCTCGAGTCGGTAATAATCCACGTCTAAGTTTTAATAAATCACTTCGAAGGTCAAATACCTCATCCATTATCTTACTTCCTGAAGTATATGAGTCTGTTTCTTCTATATTATAGCATATTTCTAACGTTTTTGAAAATGATTTACTAAGTATTTGTTCTTTATTTTAAAAATATTAATAATATTTCAAAATATAGTGATTGTATTTCATAATTAATTCTTTTCAACACTAAATCTTTTTTTACAAACTTTACAAAATCAAAAAAGCCTTAGAGTTTTATACTCTAAAGCCTTTATTTTATCCATAAAATTTATCATATCTTTCTTTAATTGAAAGTAATAATTTTGAAATTAATACTTTTAAAATTGAATAAACAGGTATTCCTAGAATTGCACCCACAACTCCTGATATATTAACACCTATTAAGATTACAAAAATTACTGTAAGAGGATGCATATTCATACTTCTTCCCATTATATTAGGAGAGATGATATTTCCTTCTAGAAATTGTACTATTCCCCAAACTACTAACATCTTAACTACCATAACCCAACTTGTAGATGCTGCAACTAACATCGCGGGTGTAATGGCGATAGCAGGACCTAAATAAGGAACTATACTTAAAAATGCAGCGATAGTTGCAAGTGAAAATGCATAGTGTAATCCTATTACATTATACCCTATAAACAACATAACTCCTATACAAAGTGACACTAACATCTGACCTTGGATATACGATCCTACCTTATCATCGATTTCGTCTATTGTCTCAGCAACAGACTTTTCAAATTTTTTCGGTAATAAACTAATCACAAACTTATTAAATTGTGATGCATCTTTTAATAAAAAAAATAGAACGAAAGGCATAGTTACTAATACTGAAGCCGTTGAAGATATAGATGATACTACGCCCTGTGCTATAGATGTAGCAATAGATATCAATCTTTCACTAATTTTCGAAACATTTAAGTTTGTATTCACATACTCTACTACTACTTGAACATAAGCATTATCTGAGTATTCTTCTAAGTATCCTTTTACAATTTCAATATATCTTGGTAGAGCAGTAATCAAGTTTTGTGTTTGCTCTACAATAATTGGCACTACTCCAATAATGACGATAAGTACCGTAATTACACCAACTAAAATCGCAAGTAGACTCGCAGAAAATCTTGAAATTTTCTTAGAAAAGAAATTCACAAGTGGATTTAACATATAATAAAATACATATGCTACTATTATCGGTGTGATTATACTATTTACTATTGTATTTATTGGTGTAAAAATATACGATATCTCTGTATAAAGATAAATAGCGATCCCTAAAAGAATAACTATTAATAATATGTAGATTATAAATTTCCCTCCGATAAAGGCTAATAATTTATCTTCTCGAGATTTTTCTAATCTTGATTCCCTTTTATTTTTTTCTAATTCTTTATCCATACAATTTCCTTTCTACTAAATTACTTAACTATAGTTAAAGATAATTCATAAATTGTAATAATAGTCTTATAAGCAATATACCCCAGCGCAAAAGAAGCTAGACTTACAAAAACTTTAATTTCTCTAGTACTGTTTTTCTTGAAAAATTTTCCAAAATCAATTCTTAACATAGAAAAATTCGCTAATAATATCATAAAAAACAAAACTGTCAGTTTAAAAATACTCATAAGTAATCCTCTATACTTAATATGTTATTTAAACATATCAAGCCACCCTTTTTTCTTGAATACCCAAAGCATTCCAAGTGCAATCCCGAACATTATAGCAACAACTAAAAAATACCCGTATTGCCATTCTAACTCAGGCATATTTTTAAAGTTCATACCGTACAATCCTACTATGAAGGTTAACGGAAGGAAAATTGTAGATATAACCGTTAGGGTCATCATAATATTGTTCGATTTCAATGAGTTATATGTCATGAAGTTTTCACGGATATCACTAGCTAACTCACGGTTCGCTTCTATAATCTCTGTTTGTTGAACAAGGTCATCGTATATATCGTGGAAATACTTTCTATCATTATCAGTCATTTCAACACGACGAGAAACTAAAAATCTATGTAGTACTTCTCGCATAGGTCTTAATCCACGACGAAGTTTTAATAAGTCTCCTCTTAATTCAAAAACCTCATCCATAATCTTACTTCCAGATTTATAAAAATCAGATTCTTCAATTTCATCCAAACGATTCTCGATTTTCGAGATAATCGGAATATATCCTTCAACTATTTCTGAAACCAGCATATGCATTACATGTAATGGCGAATATTCTGCGCCACGTTGAAGAATTTTGGGTACTATTTTATTAACATAACGTATATGTGAGAGGTGGAACGTTACGATATAATTTTTCCCAACGAACATGTTAAGTGTTTCATAATCATCATCTATATTTTTTAAAACATGAGACACTAAGAATATTTGTTGTCTTGAAATTTCAATTTTTGGTCTTTGTAAAAGTGTTAAACAGTCTTCTATTAAAAGTTCGTGAAACTTAAAGAATGTTGTTAATAGATTAATTTCACTACGTGTTGGAGTATCAAAGTCAACCCAAAACCACGCTATATCTTGATCTTTAAGTCTTTCTAAACTAATATCAGTAAGAATGTCACCTTTTTTATCTACTGCCATAGTTTTTAACATTAGATTTCACCTCTCTCGTTATTTTCACAATTACAATGATACCACACTTATAAAAAATAGTAAATTTATTATTTTAAATTAGTAGAAATATAGTGCATCACAATTCCAGCAGCAATAGAAACATTCAAACTTTCCGCTTTACCTGGCATCGATATTTTAAGTAAGTTATTTACTTTACCTAATATTTCTTCACTTACTCCAGAACCCTCATTTCCGAATATAACTGCAACATTTCCTGTAATATTATCTAACTGTTCTATATATTTATCCGCTTTTAAACTTGTTGCGAAAATACTAAAATCTGTCATTTGTTCCAGTAAATCTACTAAATCCACATTATCAAAACAATCTATATGGAAGTTACTACCTTGTGTACTTCTAATAACTTTTTGTCCATATAAGCTAGTTGTACCTTTACCTAAAATAATACAATCAAAAGCAAATGCATCAGCAGTTCTAATAATTGTACCTAGATTTCCAGGATCTTGAACCCTATCTAGAATAAGAACTTTCTTATATTTTTTAATATCTAGTTTCTTTTCTTCTATATTACATACCGCTATAATTCCTTGTGTAGTTATAGTATCAGATAAATGTCTCATTACACTATCAGCAACTTTAGTAATTTCTCCTTGAAAAGCTTCAATTAATTTATATTCATCAAAGCTCTCAGAAATAACAATTTCTTCAACTACATTCGCTTGCATAGCTTCTTCTACTAAATGTTTTCCTTCTATCAAATATTTTCCATATTTTTTTATATTTTTATTCTCTTTTAATTTTTGTATATCTTTAATTTTCTTATTACTAACTGATGTTATCATTTTTTCTCCAATAAATTTATTTTGTACTTTTAGCTTTCATAATAATTATAAACAATATTGAAGAAATATTCAAATTATGATATAATTCACTTACAGATATTATAATAAAAAGGAGTTCATTATGTCATCATTCTTACTATCAACAATAGTTATTGTGGTCGTTTTAGGTGCAGTTGGACTTTTTAATTACTTCAGATTAAAAGGTGCTGTAACAAAACTTCCTTATGAAGAATTTAGAAAAAATCTTAGAAAAGTTCAATTAATTGATGTTAGGGAAAAAGAAGATTTCAAATACGCTCACATTAACGGTGCTCGTAACATGCCATCTTCTCAATTCAATTTCCTTTATACATCTTTAAGAAAAGACCAACCTATTTATCTTTGTGACAAAAATGGAACATTAGCTCCTCGTGCTGCCCTAACCCTTAAAAAGCACGGATATACAAATGTATATATGCTAAAAAATGGTCTACAAGATTGGAAAGAAAACCTAAAAACTAAAAAATAATTTTTAAGTACTTAATTTAATCTTAATAAAGATTGTTAAGTACTTTTTTATTTTTAAAGAATTTTATTAACACCTATAAAATAATGCACTGATAATTATTTATCGAACACTATTATAATTTATGGTATTATATGCTTAATCAATCCAAATGGAGGTCAATTTATGACTAAATATTACTATGATCCTAATATGAACCGTGGATACATTCCAGGAAGATATGTTAATAGGCTCTTTGTCAAATTCGGGGCATGGAGAAAAATAGGAAATAAGATCTAGGCA
>NZ_CAUTDQ010000025.1:0-29108 GCF_963537375.1 uncultured Gemella sp. | reverse complement strand
ATACCGACCTCCAAAAAGTTAGATTTTTTGGTCTAACTTTTTGGGGTCGGTACAATGCTGGTTCTTTTTTGTGTAAGATTTGTCTATTATTTATTACGTGTTTTTGATTTTATAAAAGATAGAAATACCTATTAATAATATTAGAGAAAGTAGGAAATTAAAAGTAACAATATATTGAACAGAATATATCTTTAAAAAATAACTAGAAGACACTAAGATGACTATTGCCGATATTCTTGAGAGACTTGATTTCATTGAAGTTAATGAGCTAATATTTTGTGTTGTTACTCTATTTGCAAAACTATTAGTTAATATATATTCAATAACTATGAAAACCAAGACACTATATGTATACAGGAGTAGTACCACATAAATATTGGATACATGTAAAAATAATGGTGGTACGATAGAAAATATTAGTAAGAATTTTAGGCGGTTTTGTCTATTATTAAAATTTAGAATTGGAACAGAATAGGCTAATATTGCTAATACTTGAAATAATATATATAGAATATATAGTTTGTTGCTGCTCCAACCTTTTTCTAAGAACAATGCTTGCCATAATTGAAAGTGGGTTTGGAAAAACACTTGATTTACTATACTTAGAATAAATAGTAATTTTAATTCTCTGGATTTTTTAAGTTCATATATACTAACTTTTACCTGTTGTTTTAGAGAAGAGTTTTCTCTAAGCATTGGTGTACTGTATTCTTTAAAAAAGATAGAGATTATTAATATGGATAAGAAACAAAGAACAACTGATAGAAAATAAAATTTCAAACCATAATTAAAATATAAATATGATCCTAAAAGACTGCCAATAATCACTGCTACTAAAGAAAATTGGTTAGATAATTTTATAAACTTATTAATATATAACTTAGAATTATTTTCTTTTTTTATATCATTAATAATTGTTGCTTCTATTGTACCGCTATTAATCGACTCAGAAACTCCATATAAGAACCAAATAAAACAAATGAGATAATAATTATGACTATAATAAATTAAAAGACACATTATCAATAACATGACGTTTGATAGAATATATAGTTGTTTACGAGAATATAAGTCAGCCCACAATCCACTAGGGATTTCAAAAAATAATATAGCTAAACTATACATAGCTTGAACAACGGCTATATTAGCAATAGTTAATCCTTTTTCAAATAATATTAAAGTTAAGATTGAGTGAGGCAATGCTTTTGTTAGTGAAATCAGTATTATTGAAAAATAGTACACTAGAATATTTTTCTTTAATAAATTAGTCATTATGATTCGCCTTTAAACAATATTTACAATTTTTATCAATAGTATTTGATATTTCTAATTTTTCGAAATTTCTATTGGAAATACCTAATCTTTTATTTAAAACATTTATGCTAGTGTATTCTTCTGACAAATATTTTGAGTAGTTTGCAAAAATTATATTATTTAACATAAGTAACCTCCTCATATAATATATTAAAACAATATTAGCACTAGATAACGAAAAAGTCAACAAAAATATTAAAATAAGTATAAAATATAAAACTAAAGTATTTATATATAAAATAAAGTATACGTAAAAGATTAATTTATAGAAGGAAAGATTGTATAATATGAGAGTTTGTGTTATTATATTCTTAATAGGAATATAATAGTATATACTTAGGAGTTATAATGAAAACTAAATTAGCTAATTTAATTAAAACAAAACGTAAAAACTTAAAGTTGTCACAGAAAACGTTGGCAGAAGGAATATGTACGCAAACTATTATTAGTAGAATAGAGAAAGGAGAAATAACTCCATCAGTTGATATATTTTTTAAAATTATAAAAAAACTTTGTATTCCAATGGAAGATATAGCAGATCTATTTTCTTTAGATATGACGAATGTAAAAGATTTGTCATTTGATTTCTATGAGCTAGAAGAAATGTTAGTAAAAAGAGATTATAAAACCTTATCAGTTTTGGTAAAATCTATAAATTTAGAATCATTAAATAAAGATGAATTACTACATGTAGAGTGGTTAAAATCTATTTTACTATATCAAATAGAACGCAAATTGGATGTTGCTATAGAAAAGTTGGAATCTCTTAGTGGAAAAGCTGAAATAGGTTCTCTTTTATATTGTAAAATCTGTAATACTTTAGGGAATTTTTATTCGGAAAGAGAAGATTTTTTAAGTTCTAAGAAATATTATGAATTGGTATTACCTTATCTTGATGTTATTAAAGGAACAAGTTTTGAACAACCTTTTTATTATTCAATATCTAGGATTTATGGAATGATACAACAGCTAGAAGAAGCTACTAAGTGGAATGCTCTAGCTATCTCAAAATCTCTTAATGCTAAATCGTTTTATATGTTAGGTGATAATTATTTTTTACAATCAAAATTATTCGAAGAGCAGAAATTAATAGACAGTGCTATAGATTCATGTAATAAGGCTATAACTATTTTTATGTTAGAAAGTAATGAATATATGAAGGGCATGGCTTTGTCATATTTATCAAAGTTGAAGGAGAAAGAAAATGAAGAAATTTTATAAATTTTTATTAATATTTACTCTACTTCTGTCGGTTTTAGGAGGAGATTGGCCACCTATTATCTGGTAATAATAGAATTTTAAAATAAAAAGAATTAGATAATATCTAAGAGGGGGTTACAATAAGTAATTTATTTGAATGTTATGAATTATAGTAAATATTATATTTCAAATTTTTATTATAAACGAATCAACATGTAAATAGTTTCTTAAAACCTATTTTTAGAATTATTTCTACTTTATAATTATTATATGATGATATAAAACAATCCAGAATTAGTTTTAATGCTATACTCTGGATTGTTTTACATATTTAGTATTTCTCCAATATTTCACCTCTTACCGCTGAGATAAGATAAAGTGAACCTGTAATTAGAAGAATTTCATCGTCTTTTAGATTTGGGATAATGTTGTTTAAAGCAATTTCATAATTATCATATTTAGTAACATGAGTATCACCAAAGCTTTGAACTAGATTATCAAGATTTGATTCTTTAATTTCGATTGGAACTTTTGTTGCTGAGAATTCAGTAGGGATTGTTTTTAATTTTTTGATCATATCTTTATAATCTTTGTCTTCAAGAATACCAAGTAGAATCTTCAATTTAGGGAATTTTTGCTTATCTAAGTAGGCTACTAAACTATCTATTCCATCATTGTTATGCGCACCATCTAGAAGGATATTTTCACGGATCCACTCTAAACGTCCCATCCAAACTGATTTACTTAGAGCTTCTTTTATAACATCATCCTCTATATCGATAATATTGCGTTTTTTCAGGTTAGATAATGCTTCTAAAGCTAAAGATGCATTAAAAGTTTGGTGTGCACCGACCATTTTAGTAGAATACTCTACACCTTTATATGAGAATACGTTGCCTCTAGCTTCGACTTTCTTCACAACAATATCTTTATCATTTAAAATACTTAAACTAGCATGTTTTTCTTCGCAGATGTCTTTTATTACATTTACGACACCTTCACAAGCAGGATAAATTAGAACATTATCATTTTCTTGGATAATTCCACCTTTTTCATAAGCAATTTTCTCAAGTGTATCGCCAAGAATCGCAGTGTGATCTAGACCGATTTTTGCAATTATAGATAATACTTTTTCTTTAAAGATATTTGTACCATCATATCTTCCACCAAGACCAACTTCCATAATAACGAAATCTGTTTTTTGGTCTCTAAAGTATAATAAAGCTACACCAGTAATGATTTCGAAGAATGACAGTTTATCACTAGGATCTGGATTATTTTTGTCATAAGTTTCTTGTACTAGTTTGAATAATCGATAAGCTTCTTTATACGAGATAAAATCATCGTTAACACGGATTCTGTCATTAAAACTCAGCATACCAGGACTTGTATATAATCCAACTTTATACTTAGTTTTTAACACATCTTTTAAATAAGAACAAGTAGAACCTTTACCGTTAGTTCCAGCGACATGAATTACTTTAAGATCTTTTTCAGGATGGTCGAAAAGTTCAAGAATATGTTCCATTCTGTGAAGACCAAGTTTCATCCCAGTACGTTCTATTTTATACGATGAAGTAATAAGAAGTTCTTCACAAACACACTCAATTGCATAGTTTATAATTTCATCTTCATCTAAAGTTAGAAGTTTTTCAGCAAGTTGCTCTAGACTTAGCTGACTGAAAAGCTCTAATATGTTATTTTTATCTTCTAAATTATTTTCTTTTAAATATTTCTCAAATTTTATTTTACAATTCAAATTCATAAATAAGCACCAACATTTCTAATAATATACATTTAATTTTATAATGATAAAGATGAATTGTAAAGGATATAATTTTGATGATTTTAATGGAGGGATTTAGCTAGGAGCTGTCCCAAAAGTTCTAAAATTTAACAAAGTTAATATGAGAACTCATAGACACAGTGGTTTATTGATATCTAAGTTCGCTTTATAAAAGCTTTTTAGATATCTAATAAACTGTACGGGGCTGACTCTACAAAATCTTGTTTCTTTAGAAATCAAGATTTTTGAGTCACTCCCAATACAAAAAAGTGCATACTTTAATTTTAATTGTTAGTATGCTAGTATAATTAATGAAGAACTTAGAAATCAAGAAGGAGAACAGCATGATAGCAATAACAGGTGTAACAGGAAAACTGGGTGGAAGAGTAGCGGAAGTTTTAAGTGAGCAAGGGATAGAAACAGTTCATATCGCAAGAAATCCTATGAAAGCTAAGAAATACAGTAATGCAGAAATAAGAAAAGCAAGTTACGAGAATAGTGAAGAAAGTCGTGCGGCATTAACTGGAGTAAAAATATTATTAATAGTATCAGCGAAAGAAAATGCTAAAAGGGTGGAAGAACACATTGGATTTATTGACGCAGCTAAAACAGCAGGAGTAGAACATATCGTATATATTTCATTCTATAATAATAAAGAAGATGCAACATTTACTTTATCACGAGACCACTATCAAACAGAAAAATACATAAAAGAACAAGGATTACAATATACATTCCTAAGAGATAATTTTTATCTAGATTTCTTTTTAGATATGTGTTTAGAATATGGAGAACTTCGAGGACCAGCAGGGGATGGTTTAGTATCTGCAGTAGCTCGTAAAGATGCTTTAGATATGGTAGTAGCGGTTATGTTAAATATAGAAGAATATAAATACAAAGTATTAAACTTAACAGGACCACGAAATCTATCGATGAAAGAAATTGCTAAAATTGTTAGTGAGAAAACAGGTAGGGAAATTACATATTACAATGAAACAGTAGAAGAAGCTTATAAATCTCGTCAAAAATGGGAAGCAGAACAATGGGAATATGATTCATGGGTAAGTACATATACAGCAATAGAAAAAGGTGAACAAGAAGGAGTTTCACTAGACATAGAAAAAGTATTAGACAGACCAGCAACATCAATAGAACAACTTTTAGAGGAGTATACAGTATAGAGATTTTAAATAGAGATAAGGTGACAATGTATAACAAAGTCACCTTATCTCTACTTATTATTTTTGAAGAAATCATCTTCATTTTGTTCACTATGAGAGAATCGAATTATTATAATCCTATTATTTAGTGAATCGATAGAGTAATAAAGAATATATTGCATAACTAAGGCTTTTCTAATGTGAATATTATTTATATATTTATTTTGAATTAATTTATAACTATTCGGAAATAAACATATATTGCTTAGTGTTAATCGAAGTTTTTTTAAAAAGTTTTTAGTTGCTGTAGGGCTAGCTATGGTAAATTCAAGGTAAGATAGGATATCATCAAGATCTTTTTCTGCGTGTGAAGTAAATTGATATTTATACTCCATATTTTTTCTCTAAATTCGAAAGAGCTTTTTCTCCATCGATAAGTTTATTGTTTTTGATATCTTCAATACCTTCTAATAATAGTTTAGCTTCTAATAATTCCTTATCAGCTGATAGTTTTAAATCAAAAGGGATTCCATTTGCTCTAATAGTAGCTCGTAAAAATAAATTAACAGCTGTTGTCATACTTAATCCTAATTCAGAATATATTTTATCCGCATTTTCCTTAATAATTCTATCTGTTCGTATATTTAGATTTGTTGTTGGCATAATATCACCTCTTTATTTGATTATATCATTTCTTCGTTTATTGTCAACACAAACAACGAAAATATAAAAGGGAATATATCTATTATATAATCGAGTTTAAATAATAATGAAAATAAAAATTCTAATTACATTTTAATTTCATTCTAAAGTTCATGTAAGGTGAGTGGGATATAATATAAATATAACAAAACTTAATAATATTTTTTTTCATAATATACGGCTCATCGAAAGATGAGCCTTTCTCCATTTTTGGGGATTATTTTCAAGAATTTTCAACTTTAATTTCATTTTAATTATAGTCTAAAGTTGATATAAGGTTCGGATTATATAATATAAATATAACAAAACTTAATAATATTTTTTTCATAATATATGGCTCATCGAAAGATGGGCCTTTCTCCATTTTTATGGGAATTTGACAAGTAATAATTTTTATAATATTATTAGGGTGTATCAAGAGCCTTATTGATTAAGGAGAGATACTTGAAGAAGAGTAAGCCTTATTAGTTAAGGTTAAATAAAAGGCATATATATTTGATATGTCTAATTTATTTAGATAGAATGAATTAGAATTACTATTTTAAAAATTTTGTGAATACTCATGCTATTAAGAGGTTAGCAAATTAAAGTATTTAGTATAGATAATATTTTCGAAGGTGTAGATATGAATATTAGTTTTGAAAAAGGCATAAATGAAAGAAATTCTCTATTAATCTGCGAATGGTCGAATGAGAAAGGTGAAGAATTTCAAAAGCAATGGATGGGATCAAAAATTTCTTATCCTTTAGATTTAGAAAAAATAAGAAAATTAGAGAATATATTTTCTATTTTTCATGAAGAAGAATTTATAGGCGTAATACAAATTATAAAAATTGAGGAAAATAATGCACATTTAGGGAGAGTTATGTTAAATCCTCTAAAAGTAGGACAAGGATTTGGAAAAAATGCATTAGAGTTGTTTGTTCATCGTATTTTCGAAGATGAAAATATTAATAGTATAACTCTAACAGTATTTGATTCTAATATAACTGCTAAAAAGCTATACGAGAAATTAGGTTTTAAAATTGATAAAGAGATTGAATTTCCAAGTTTGAAGTATATCATGAAAAGAACTAGATAGTTATTATTTTCAATTTTTTTCAACTTTAATTTCATTTTAATTATAGTCTAAAGTTCATGTAAGGTAAGCAGGATATAATATAAACATAACAAAACTTAATAATATTTTTTTTCATAATATAAATGGCTTATCGAAAGATGGGCCTTTCTCCATTTCTAGGAATAATTTTCAAATATTTTCAACTTTAGTTTCATTTTAATTATAGTCTAAGGTTCATATAAGGTAAGTGGGATATAATATAAATATAACAAAACTTAATAATATTTTTTTTCATAATATAAATGGCTCATCGAAAGATGGGCCTTTCTCCATTTTCAGAATAGTTTTCAGGTTATTTCTTGAAACTTTAATTCAAAGTGCTATAATATTATTTATGAAAAAAACATCAGTTAATTTATTAGAAGGTCCGATATTAAGGGCGATGATTGCTTTTGCGATACCAATTATGATAGCAAATATTTTTCAGCAACTCTATAATACGGTAGATATTATGATTGTTGGTAGATTCCTTGGAGAAGAATCTCTTGCTGCTGTTGGAGCTACTGCTGCGATATTTGAGCTTGTAGTTGGTTTTGCATTAGGTATAGGAAATGGTATGGGTATAGTTATTGCTCGTTATTATGGTGCTGGAAACTATGAGAAGTTAAAGAGTGCTGTAGCTGCCACGTTTGTTATAGGTGGAGTTTTGAGTATTGTGATTGCCGTATTAGGTAATTTTACTTTATATCCATTGCTGAAATTATTAGGGACACCAAGTAATATTATTAATCAATCTTACGAGTATTGTCATCTTATAGTAGTATTTGTAGGTGTTACTCTTGCGTACAATTTGTGTGCGGGACTACTTCGAGCGGTTGGAGATAGTAAGGCTGCATTATATTTCTTAATTTTTTCTGCTATTATTAACACTGTATTAGATATATATTTTATTGCATATTTACACATGGGTGTACGCTCTGCAGGAGTTGCAACAATTATCTCACAGGGTATTTCTGCAGTATTATGTTTTAACTATATTCGCAGAAAAACACCATTTCTAATTCCAACAAAAAAACATTTTACATGGAATAAAAAACTTTATTCTGATTTATTTAGCCAAGGTTTGGCAATGGGACTTATGTTTTCTGTTGTTTCAATTGGTACAGTAATCTTACAAACATCGATTAATGCCTTAGGTCCAGTAATTATCAGTGCTCAGACGAGTGCTAGAAGAATAATGATGTTCTCACTACTTCCAGTAGGATCTATGAGTGCGACCATAACGACTTTTACATCGCAAAACTTCGGAGCAAGACAATATAGTCGAATAGTTGAAGGATTACGTAAGGGTGCGCTTGTTACGATAATTTGGTCAGTCTTCATCTGTATCATGCTATTTTTCGCGAGTCCATATTTAAATGAACTTATCACGGGAAGTAATGATGAAGAATTAATTTATCAAGCTTCGTTATATCTTAAGATTAGTTCTGCATTCTATCCATTTTTAGCGATACTTTTAGTATTGAGAAATGCACTACAAGGATTAGGGCAAAAGATGATGCCACTAGTTTCAAGTATTATAGAAATGCTGGGGAAAATATTATTTGTAATATTTATTATCCCAAGTGCAGGATATTTAGGAGTAATATTTGTAGAACCTATTCTATGGGTTGTAATGGCTGCTCAGCTGTATTATGCATTTAGAAAAGAACCCGTTATTCGTTCATTGAAGAAAAAGAGTGAGTAGAAGATAGGGACTAATCAAAATTCCTAAAAATTTAACAAAGTTCATATGAGAACTCATAGACGCAGTGGTTTATTGATATCTAAATTCGCTTTGTAAAAGCTTTTTAGATATCTAATAACCTGTGCGGGGGTGACTCTATAAAATCTTATTTCATAAGAAATCAAGATTTTTGAGTCACTCCCTTTTTTACTGCAAACACAACAGTCACGTGATATAATAGTAAGGTATTTAAAAATTAATGATAAGGTGACAGAATGAATAAATTAAAACAATTATTAAATGAAAAAAAATATTTAATTATGGGGATATTGAACTTTACTCCGGATTCTTTTTCGGATGGGGGAGATTTTTACGATGTGGAAGCAGCGATAGAAGGTGTTCGTAAGATGGTAGCTGAAGGTGCGGATATTATTGATATTGGTGCTGAATCGACTCGTCCAGGTTCGACTGTAGTTAGTGAAGAAGACGAACTTGCTAGACTACAAAGTGTATTTCCAACTTTAAGAAAAACATTCCCTGATGTGTGTTTTAGTGTTGATACATATAAGCCTAATGTTGCTGAATACATGATTCAAGCAGGAGTAGATGTACTAAATGATGTAAATGGAGCTAAAGGAAGTACTATGGCAGATGTTGCTGCTAAATATGACGTGCCTATCTTCATTATGCACAATGGTGGTGTTGAAGAAGGGCGTGAGATTGAACAAGTAGTACGAGAACTTGGTGAGAGTGTTGATATTTGTTTAAATGCAGGTGTAAAGAAAGAAAATATTATCGTTGATCCTGGAATGGGGTTCGGTAAAACTGCTGAAGCTAATTTAGAAATTACACGTAAGCTAGAATTACTTAATTCACTAGGCTGTGAAATCCTATATGCGGTAAGTAGAAAGAGAACTACAGATTATGTGCTAGGTGGTAATAGTAATCCGAAAGATAGAGATATAGTAAGTGCTACTTTATCATTAGAAGCGGTGAAACGAGGAGCTAGAATGGTACGTGTTCATAATGTAAAAGTTATGAAAGAAGCCTTAATTACATATAAAATAATTAATGGCTAATATAACAGAAGGAGGTTAAAATGAAGAATACATTTGTTTATAATAATCATTTAGAAGCGAAGAAAGTTCTTAGTACGCTTGAGAGTGAATTAGAAATGTGCGATGAATTTATTTTTAGCGTGGCGTTTATCTCTGAGAGTGGTTTAACTAGTTTACTTCAAACTTTGAAGAATTTAGAAGAAAAGAATATCCATGGGAAAATTTTAACGACGAATTATTTATATTTTAATACTCCTAAAGTGTTAGAGAAATTGTCTAATTTTAAAAATATATCTTTAAAAATTTACGATTGTGTAGAAAATAAGCACGGTTTCCATACAAAAGGTTATTTATTTAGACAAGGTGACTCATGGAAAGTGCTGATGGGAAGTTCGAACTTAACGAGCGCTGCACTTACGATAAATAAAGAATGGAATACTTTTGTTGAAGGGGATAGGGTTTTAACGGAAAATATCTTAGATGAGTTTAATAGTTTATGGATGAAATCTAAGTCTTACTCTGAAATAAAAGATAAGTATGTCGAAGAATTCGCTAGCAATAAGGTTGAGACTGTTACTAAGAAAACTATTTCCGAGGAAATTAAACCGAATAAGATGCAGAGAAGTTTTATAGAAAATTTCGAAAAACTTCGTAATCAAGATAATAAGGGGCTTCTAATTTCTGCGACAGGAACTGGTAAGACATTTGCGGCTGCTTTTGCGATGAAGAGTATAGGTGCTAAGAGATTGTTGTTTATCGTTCATAGGGAACAGATTGCTCGTCAGGCGCTGGAGACGTTTAAGACTATTTTTGGAACTAGTCGTAGTTATGGTCTTCTTACAGGTAAGGAGAAAAATATAGAAGCGGATTTTATTTTTTCTACAGTTCAAACTATGTCTAAAGAAGATATTTTTAAGAGTTTTAATGATACTCATTTTGATGAAATTATAATAGATGAGGTGCATAGGGTAGGAGCCGAAAGTTATCTTAGATTGATGGATTATTTTAAACCCGTATTTTATCTAGGAATGACGGCGAGCCCTGATAGAACGGATAGTTTTAATATTTATGAATTATTTAACAATAATATAGTTTATGAAGTTCGTCTTAAAGAAGCTATGGAAAATTCATTATTATGTCCGTTTCATTATTTCGGTATTAGTGATTTAGAAGTTGATGGTAAGGTTATAGATGAGCTGAGTGATTTTTCAAATCTAGTGTCTAGTGAACGTGTTGAACATATTATAAGTAAGATCAATTATTATGGTTATTCAGGGGATAGAGTAAAAGGTCTAGTTTTCTGTTCATCAAAACAAGAAGCTAAGGTACTTAGTGAAGAGTTTAATGCGCGTGGTTATAATACTACAAGCTTAACAGGTGAAGATAGTCAGGAACGACGTGAACAAGAGATTGCTAAGTTAGTTGCGAATTCTGGAAAACAACTAGATTATATATTTACTGTAGATATTTTTAATGAAGGTGTAGATATACCTGAGGTTAATCAGGTTATTATGTTAAGACCAACTCAAAGTTCTATTATATTTATTCAACAGTTAGGTCGTGGTCTAAGAAAATCTGTAGATAAGGACTTCGTCGTAATAATAGATTTTATTGCGAATTATAAGAATAACTTTTTAATCCCTGTGGCTTTATCTGGAGATAATAGTTATGATAAAGATACCGTAAGGAAGTTTTTATCTCAAGGGACTAGGTATATTCCTGGGACGTCGACTATTCATTTCGATGAAATCTCTAAACAGAGAATTTACAGTGCGATAGATAATGTTAAGTTAAACACGTGGTTATTCGTTACTGATGAGTATAATAAGCTTAAAAATAAACTAGGAAGAATACCTACGTATTTTGACTTTGAGGACTATGACGCTATAGATATTAGAAAGATTTTCGAAGTAGCTGGAAGTTATTATTCATTTTTAACTAAGAAGGAAAAACAGTTTAAATATAGTGGGAAACTGACGAAAACAGCAGAGAATATGTTGAACTTTGTTTCTACTAATTTAATCTTGAGTAAAAAAATAGAAGAACTTATAATTCTACGTTTGTTGCTAGATGAGAAGCGTAACATTCTTGCAGCTTTTGAAGAAATAATGTTGAAAGACTATAATAAGTTTATCGCCGACTATGAACTGGATGTTAGTAGAAAGATTCTTACTAATAATTTTGTAACCAGCAGTGTTACTAAGAAGAAATTCCATGACTGTATATTTTTAGATGAGAATACAACGGAGATAAAAATATCTAAGGAGTTTGAAGAACAACTGCAGTCTGAGATTTTTAGAGAATTATTACTAGATCTAGTTGACTATGGAATTTACAGATATAATAGATACTACAAAGATAATTTATACAAAGATACTAATTTTGTATTGTATGAGAAATATAGTTTTGAGGATATTTGTAAATTATTCTCATGGGGAATAAACTATGTGCCACTAGCTATAGGTGGTTATAAGTACGATGAAAGAACGAAGACTTTGCCGGTATTTATTAACTACGATATTGATGAAAATTCATTTAATCGTGATTATACACATGGATTTTTACCGGATAATGGATTCACTTCGATGTCAAAACCTAGAAGGAATTTAGAATCAAAAGAGTGCGACTATTTCTATAATAATGAAACGAAAATCTATCTATTTATGAGAAAAAATAAAGATGATAAAGATGGTGCTCGAATATTTTATTTTCTAGGTGAGATGAAGACGACAGGAGAACCTAAGTTAGTAGCTAGAGAAAGAAGCGGAGATACAGTAATCCAATTTTTCTATAAAATACAAACTCCAATCCGTGAAGATATGTATGAATATTTCACAAGGGATAGGATATAAGAAAAATATATAAATACAGAGTAACTAAGATGAATTTGAGTTCATGAGAATAAAGATTTCATTTAGTTGCTCTTTTTTATTAATCGTAAGAATTTTTAAGGTGCACGACAAATATTTTAAATTTTCAAAAAAAATAATACAATATATTGAAAATTAGAAGCTGGTAATGTAAAATAGAGCTAATATAGGAGGTGGTATTCGATGAATATTTTCTTGAAAAATAAACTCTATAGGTTATTCACTATTTCATCGGCATTTGGTAATGCTGGTAGAACGCTATTTGATATTGCGTTTATTATTTATGCAACTAGTTTACCGAATCCAGAATTAGCCGTGAGTATAGTTTCGATAGCTACAACATTACCTTATATTATTTCATTCATTTTAGGGTATTTTGCAGATCAGACAAAAGATAAGTATGATAGAATATTATCGACAAGATTTTATCAGTTTTTATTATTTTCGTTATTCGCTTTGGTATGCATTTATGGAGTCCAATGGTGGATCTTTATAGTATTAGTATTTGTAAATGTAGTTGCAGATATTCTAGGAGGTTATAATGGCTATTTATCAATGTCGATAAACACTAGATTGGTACGTAAAGAACAACTGAGTGAAGCATTGGCGTTTATCAGTTCTATAAACAATACAATCTCGCTTGGTGGGAAGGCTGTAGGAGTATTTATTCTAGGACTCTTAAGTTATAACTATTCATATTTCGGTATGTTGAATGCAGCACTATTCTTGATAGCATTTTTAATACTGACAAAGTATAAAAGTGTGATGAAAGAGGAGATTGGTAGTTTTAAAGTTGGGAATAAAGAGAAGGTAAGTACTAAAAGATTTTTAAAGGACACAATTGAGAATTTTAAAATACTTCGTGAAATAAAAAAGATATATAATTTTGTTTTACTATTCCTAGGGATGAACTTTTATTCATCGGCGATGTTCGCCTTGCTTCTAGTGATTTTAGTAAAAAATGATAGCTTATTATTTGGTAATGTTGCTTATACTATTACTCTATTAGAAATTGTGGAAGTACTTAGTACAATTGCCGGAGGAATATACCAAATTAGTTTTTATAAAAATATGAGTTTGAGAAATAATGCTATATTAGAAATAATCTTATTCATTATGTATGTAGGTAATTTATTATTATTACAGAATAAATTTATACTTGTTATTTTGACTGTAATAATAGGTTATTTTGCAGGAATATCAAATCCAAAACTAGATGCATTGATTTTGCAATCAGTGCCTGAGGAAAAACAAACGTCAATATATAGTATCTTTAGTACTATTATTACTATTTCAGTACCAATAGGAACAACAGTAATACTATTTTTCGCGAATTTTATTAGTGCATCATTTGCATTATATAGTTTATTACTATTATTAATTATAATTTTGATGTATTCATTTAAAGTTAAACAATAAAAAACAATCCCCTTAGATTTTGTCTAAGGGGATGCTTCTATTCATTACTTCATGGATGAAAAGAAGTATGAGTTTAATGTTCTGAGATTATGAATGAATAGCTTATTGATTTTCTACGAATTTTTTCTCATCAAATCCGAACCAAGCTGCTTCCATGATACCTTCCATATCTTTGATTAGAGCTAATCTTGGGTTGGCTGGAGTACATTGGTCTTCGTAAGCATCCATTGCTAAAGTAGGTAGAGCTGCTTTGAATGCTTCGTAGTCAACACCATGATCTCTGAAGCACATTGGAGTTCCTACACGTTTACCAAGTTCGAATACTGCTTGAGCATAAGAATCAACTGCTTGTTCTGGAGTATCAGCTTTTAGTCCTAACATACGAGCGATGTCTTGGAATCTTTCATCAGCTTGATAGTGTTCGTATTTAGGCCATAGAGATACTTTACCTGGACGAGTACCGTTGTATTTGATTACGTATGGTAATAATGTTGCGTTTGTTTCACCGTGGATAGTGTGGAATTTACCTCCGATTTTATGAGCCATTGAGTGAGAAATTCCTAAGAATGCGTTAGCGAAAGCCATACCTGCTAAACAAGAAGCATTGTGCATTTTTTCTCTAGCATCTTTGTCAAATTCTTTAACAGATTTTTCTAAGTTTTCGAATACAAGTTTGATTGCACGAAGTGCTAATCCATCAGTATAATCGTTAGCAAGGATAGAAGTATAAGCTTCAGTTGCGTGAGTTAATACGTCCATACCTGTTGAAGCTGTTGGTCTAGCTGGTACTGTTTGAACTAGTACTGGGTCAACGATTGCTACGTGTGGAGTGATAGCATAGTCAGCTAATGGATATTTTTTATCATTTTCTTTATCAGAGATTACTGCGAATGGTGTAACTTCACTACCTGTACCAGAAGTTGTTGGAACAGCGATGAATTTAGCTTTTTGTCCTAAGTGAGGGAATTTTACAGTACGTTTTCTGATATCTGCGAATTTTTGAACTAATTCTTTGAAGTCAGCGTCTGGTCTTTCATAGAATAACCACATGATTTTAGCTGCGTCCATTGGAGAACCACCACCTAGTGCTACGATAGCGTTAGGTTTGAATGTATTCATGATTTCTAATCCACGTCTTACAGTTGTGATATCAGGGTTAGGTTCTACTCCAGCGAATACTTCGTATTGAACTTTATTTTTACGACGGTTTAATTGATCGATGATGCGTCCTGCAAAACCAAGTTTAACCATTGATTCGTCAGTTACGATCATTACTCTTTCTAAACCCTCCATTTCACTTAAATATTTGATTGCGTTTGGTTCGAAGTAAACTTTTGGAGGTAATTTGAACCATTGCATATTGTTGTTTCTACGACCGATTAATTTGATGTTTAGTAAGTTAACTGCATTTACGTTACCAGATACTGAGTTGCGTCCATAGCTACCACATCCAAGAGTTAGTGATGGGATGAATGCATTGTAAACATCTCCGATTCCTCCGAATGTAGAAGGTGAATTCCAAACTACACGACAAGCACGAACTACTTTACCAAATTCTTCAGCAACTTCTTCGTTTTGAGTGTGGATTGCTGCAGTGTGTCCTAGACCATTGAACTCAACCATTTGTCTAGCTTTTTCAATACCGTCTTTTGTGCTGCTAGATTTTAATACAGCTAATACTGGAGATAATTTTTCACGAGTAAGTGGTTCTTTAACTCCAACTTCGCTACATTCAGCAGCTAAGATTATTGTTCCTTTTGGTACTTCGAATCCAGCTAATTTAGCGATTTCTGTAGCTGGTTTACCAACGATTACAGAGTTTAATTTAGCTCCGGCACAGTTTTCAGAGTTTGCTTCAACACCGAATAATAAGTTTTCTAATTTAGCTTTTTCTTCTTTAGTTACGAAGTGAACTCTGTGAGATTTCATAAGTTTAACGAATTCATCGTATAATTCTTTATCAACGATTGCAGCTTGTTCACTGGCGCAAATCATACCATTGTCGAATGCTTTACTTAATACGATGTCGTTAACAGCTTGTTTAAGTTTAGCTTCTTTGTGTACATAAGCAGGTACGTTACCAGCACCAACACCTAGAGCAGGTTTTCCGCAAGAGTAAGCTGCACGAACCATTGCGTTACCACCAGTAGCAAGGATTGTAGCTACACCATCGTGGTTCATTAAAGCGTGTGTTCCTTCCATAGATGGTTTTTCAATAAATTGGATACAGTTTTCAGGAGCCCCTGCTTTAACTGCTGCATCACGAACGATACGAGCTGCTTGTTTAGAACATTCATTTGCAGATGGGTGGAAACTGAAAACGATTGGATTACGAGTTTTTAAACAGATTAGAGATTTGAATACTGTTGTTGATGTTGGGTTAGTTGTTGGTACAACACCGCAAACAACACCAACTGGTTCAGCTATTGCTGTAAGTCCATCAACGTCATCTTTATCGATTACTCCAACAGTTTTAAGATCGCGCATGTAGTTTACAATGTATTCACATGCATAAAGATTTTTAATCGCTTTGTCTTCAACAACACCACGGCCAGTTTCTTCAACAGCTGCAACTGCTAACGGTCCGTGTGCTTCAAGAGCTGCAACGGCTGCTGCTTGAACTATTGCATCAATTTTCTCTTGATCTTCAATCTTTTTGAATTCATCTAAAGCAACTAATGCTTTTGATACTAACGTATTTACTTCTTCAACTGGATCTACAGTTTGTAATTTTTCTTTAGACATGATATTTTACTCCTTTTAATTCAGGAATTTATAACAGAAATAATGAGAATATCTGTAAAGTATAATAGTGGATAATTATCATTTTATTTTTGTTATAAACACCTCTTATTTGTTTACATTTATATTTTACACCTATAATTAACCGATGTAAATACTTGTTATATAACTAAAAATCTAGATAAAATATATATTTTCATATAAAATTTGAATGTACAAATTAATGGTGTAGGTATTTTTGAATTTAATATTATATTTCTGTTATATAAATAAATTACTTTGATAATAATTGTTTTCAATGTTATTTTACATTATGCAAAATAATTATTATATAACAGATTGTGGAGGGTATTTTTGTTTTGGATAGTTAAATATAATATTAAAAATAAAGTTTCATATATTGATAACGTTTATCAATTAATATTAAAAGGTATTCTGTATTATAATAGAAGAAAAAGAATAACAAGTATATTTATCGTAGTCTAACTTAAGAAGTAATTAAATTGGTGAGGGAGCTAGAATGTAATTTTTTCAGTAAATATTTAACATGAATTATATTTATGATTTACTTATATTTACTAACGACGATTAAATTAAAAAATATTTAAAAAATACATAGTTATTAGTTGATTTTTATTTTTAGAATTGATATAATAATCGCTAGAGTAATTTTATTACTCCTTACTCTCTAGTAAACTAGAGAGTCGCAAAGACCAAAAGGAGGTAACACACACATGAGAAAATATGAAGTAATGTTTGCTGTTCAACCACGTATCGATGAAGAAGCTAAAAAAGCTGTGGTTGATAGATTCGTAAATATTCTTTCAGAAGGTGCAGAAGCAGTAGAAGTTAAAGATTTAGGTAAAAAACGCCTAGCTTATGAAATCGAAGACTTCAGTGATGCTTACTACTATGTAGTAGAATTAACTTCAGAAACAGATGCGTCTACAAAAGAATTCGATCGTTTAGCAAAAATTAGCGATGACATCATCCGTCACATGGTAGTAAGATTAGAAAAATAAGGGGTGAAATACTATGGTAAATCGTGTAGTATTAGTAGGTAGATTAACTAAAGATCCAGAATTAAGGTATTCTAGTTCGAATCTTCCAATGCTTTACTTCTCAGTAGCTGTAAACAGAACATTCACTGACCAAAATGGTCAAAGACAAGCAGACTTTATTAACTGTGTAGCTTTTAGAAAGCAAGCAGAAAATATGGCACGTTTCTTAGGACGTGGAAGTCTGGTTTCTGTTGAAGGTAGAATACAGACTAGAAATTATCAAGGTAAAGATGGAAATACAGTTTATGTTACTGAAGTAGTAGCAGAAAGTGTTCAATTCCTTGAATCTAAAAACAGCTCACATAGTAGACAAAACAATGGTTTTGACTCAATGAGTTTTAATCAACCTCAATCACAACCAGCGTATAATAATAACAATCAAAATTATTATAACAATACTAATCAAAACTTCGGACAAGCTAATTCAGCTATGCAAGATTTTATTAATGATAGTTCATCATTTTCTGACTTTGGGGAAAACTTCCCAAGCAATTTAGATGATGACTTCATGCAGGATGTAGTAAATCCGTTTAAAGAAGACTAAAATTACATAGGAGGACATGCACAATGGCAGTAAATAACAATCGTCGTAACAACATGCGTCGTCGTAAAAAAGTATGTTATTTCACTAAAAATAACGTAGAATTTATCGACTACAAAGATGTAGAATTACTTAAAAAATTCATCTCTGAACGTGGAAAAATCTTACCACGTCGTGTAACAGGTACTTCAGCTAAGTACCAAAGAATGTTAACTACAGCAATTAAAAGAGCTAGACACATGGCACTTTTACCATACGTAGTAGACGAAAAATAAGAATAAAAGTGAAAAAGATGAGCTTAGGCTTGTCTTTTTTTTGTGCTTTGATATAATAAGAGAGAAATGTAGTAAAAATTATAGGTTATGATAGGGGGAAAAGGGATGGAATTAAAAAGGTTAGATGAAACTAAGGTATTAAAAGATCCAGTGCATAGTTATATTCATATTCATTATGAAGTGATTTGGAATTGTCTTGATAGTAAGGAGTTTCAAAGATTACGTCGTATTAGACAATTAGGAGGAGATTTTCAAGTTTATCCAACAGCGGAACATTCAAGATTTTCTCACTCGTTAGGGGTATATGAGATTGTTAGAAGGATGGTAACTGAGATAAAGTCTTTATGTGTTGAGTTAACTGAATATGAAAAAGTATGCGTGATGCTTGCAGGGTTGTTACATGATGTTGGACATGGTCCGTTTTCCCATGCATTTGAACATGTAACTAATCATAGTCATGAGGAATATACAGCGAAAATTATATTGGGGAATACTGAACTTAATTCTATTTTACGAGCAGTATCTAAAAAATTGCCTGAAGATATAGTTTCTATTATTCAACATACTCATGAAAATGATATATTGAATCAGATAGTTTCTGGACAACTCGATGCTGATAGGATGGATTATCTACTACGTGATTCTTACTTCACAGCTACTAGTTATGGGCAGTTCGATTTAGAAAGAATATTGCGTACGATGCGTGTTAGAAAAACGAGTGAAGGTAGGAAGGTAATTGTAGTAAAACATACTGGTATCCATAGTGTTGAGGATTATATTATGGCGAGATACCAAATGTATTGGCAAGTTTATTATCATCCTGTAGCTAGAAGTTATGAAGCAGTTTTCATTCAGCTGTTCAATAGATTAAAAGACATCTTTAAAGATAATAAAGATTATTTTGGAGATATGAAAGTGTTAGTTCCATTTTTAGAGAAATCTGAGGTTAGTGAAGAAGAGTATTTCAGATTAGATGAGAATTCGTTATTATACTGTTGTGCTCTTATTCAAGATAAAGCTGATGCGATAGCTGCAGACTTAGCGAAAAGATTGCAAAATAGAAAACTTTTCGAGTATGTAGATTATAATGAAGAGAATTTAGCTCAAATTCAAAATATGCTACGTGAGAATGGTTATAATGAACAATATTATTTAAGGATAGAGAATGTGGAAGCGAGTGTCTATAGCCCGTATAAAGGTAGAAAAATTTTAATTGAGAAATTAGATGGACAAATAGTTGCTCTTGAAAAAGCGAGTACTATCGTTGAATCTATAACAAAAGGTCAGACTAAAAAAGAGGGAACTATATTTTTCCCAAGATAAAATAAAATTTTTAAGGTAATATGGAAGTGTTTGGAAAGAGAAATGTGCTCTTTTGATAAGAAATACTTCTATGTTACCTTGTTTTATTATTGGGTTTAAAGAGTATAATTTTAAATTTTTATAATAATTGTCAGAAAATGAAATATTTTTAACTTACTATTGATTTTAGTTTTCGGAAATGTTATAATCATAATTACATTATAAAAAACAAAAATAAATTAACAACAAAGGAGAGATGTAAAATGTTTGAATTAGCAAATGTAGCGAGACCAGGGGTAAGTGAATATATTTCAGGAAGTGGGGCATTGTCTGCACTTGATAATAGATTAGAAGGGTTTAAAACTCCTTTGATTGTTACTGGAGAAAAATCTTACGCGGCGTTTACAAAGTTTTATAAAGGAAATAGAGAATTTAGAGTAGCAAAATATGATGGATCGGCATCTTTTGAAGATATGCAACGTATTGCAGATGAATTTGGTGAAGGTGTTGACGTAGTTCTTGGAGTAGGTGGAGGTCGTGTTATCGACACTGCCAAAGGTGTAGCGCAAAACTTAAACGTTGAGTACATGACAGTACCGACAGTAATCGCAACTTGTGCACCTTATGCGCCTGTAGCTGCGGTTTATCACCCAGACCACACATTTAGAGAGGTTGCATACTTTAAACGTACTGCATATGCTTGTGTGGCAGACTTAGATTTATTATTAGAATCACCAAAAGAATACTTCGTAGCAGGTATCGGTGATACTTTAGCTAAATGGTATGAAGCAGTAGTTTTAGTAGAAAGAAATAATAAATTTAACGATCCGTTTGTAAGAATGGGATTAGAAGCAGCTAAAATCACTCGTGATGTACTTTTACGTGATGCTAATGGTGCATTAGAAGCAATGGAAAAAGGTGAAGTAACAGAAAGTTTCAAAAATGCTGTAGACACAGTATTCGCTATCTCAGGTTGTGTTGGATGCTTCGGTGTTCACTATGGACGTATGGCAGGAGCTCACGCAGTACATAATGGTATGAGTTTAGTTAAAGAAACACACTCTGTGTTACACGGTACAAAAGTATCTTATGGTATCTTAGTTCAATTACTTGCTGAAGGTAAGAGAGAAGAAGTTGAGAAACTTGTTCCATTCTATAAAGACAATAACTTAGCTTATAACTTAGCTTGTGTTAATGTAACTGAAGATGTAGAAGAAAAAATGAAGAAAATTGCAGAATTTGCAGCTAGTGAAAAAGAAACATTCAAACTTGCAGTTGATGTTTGTACACCAGAAGTTGTATTTAATGCGATGAAAGAATTAGAAGAATTAACAAAATAATAAAATGATAAAAGACCTCGGATAAGTTAATCTGAGGTCTTAATTTTTGTGTTTTATAAGTTGTTTTTTAATACTGGCACTAGCATAGCGTTGCTAATGTTTTGTGCAGTATCGTCTTGAAGTAGATAATTAACGATTTCATAACCGAATAGAATTGCGACAGCTGGTCCTTGGGCAGTAATTACATTTTTATCAACGATTACCGCTTTTTCGTTATTGTATGTTTTACAGTTAATTTCTTTATCGAATCCTGGATAAGAAGTTACTTCTTTATCTTCTAGTATACCCGCTTTGCTTAAAACGATAGGTGCGGCACAGATAGCTGCAACAAGTTTTCTGTTATTATACATTTCTTGATAAAATTTAATTATTTTATCGTTGTCGCGAAGTAGTGCGCTTCCAGGCATTCCACCAGGGATTACTATAGCGTCGTAGTCAAGGATGTTGTCGATATCGTTAATTTTTTTATCTACTATTATTTTCACATCGTGTGAGCTTGTTATGTGATCTTCGTTGTTGGCAGAAATTAGATCAACATGAATATTAGCACGGCGTAATATATCTAGAGGTGCGATAAATTCTAATTCCTCACTTCCATTTTCAACGAATAAAGCAACTTTTTTAGTCATAAAAAATCCTCCTAATGGGTATTGTATATAAAATATTATAATTCTATGTTCTCTTATTGTGGTGAAGGACGCTTCCTACATATCCTTTTGCAAAGCAAAAGATATGTAGGTGTCGCAAGTTACACAAAAATAGAAAATAGAGAAAAGTTTAAATGAAAAAATCATTTTATTTACTTATCATTTCTTATTAGTTTTATTTTATTGTATTTATAAAGAAAAATCAACCACCTACGGAAGATGGTTGATTAAGTTTAAACTCATTGTTAATTATTTAGAAATTTCTAGAACTCCGTATCCAGTGTCACGGCGTTTGTATACTACTGAAATTTCGTTTGTATTGCTGTCTAAGAATGCGAAGAAATCGTGTCCTAGAAGTTCCATTTGGAATACAGCTTCTTCTCTTGTCATTGGTTCTACTTTAAGTTGTTTAACTTTACCGAAATCTAATGCAGTTTCCTCAGCTTCTTCTAACTCGTTAGTAAGAAGATTTTCTTCAACAAATCCTTTTTCACGTCCTTTTCTATTGATTTTAGTTTTCTGTTTTCTCATTTGACGTTCAAGTTTATCTACAACTAAATCAACAGCTGCGTATAAGTCTTCGTTAGTTTCTTCTGCACGAAGTGTTACACCTTTAAGTGGCACAGTGATTTCAATTTTTTTCTTATTATTTTTGTATACTTTAGCATTAGCATAAACGTTTGCTTCTAAACTGTCAGCAAAGTATTTTTCTAATTTAGAAACTTTGTTTTCAACATACTCTCTAATTGCTTGAGTAATCTCTAAATTTTCTCCTCGTACTTGATATCTTAACATTTTAAAGCACTCCTTTCATAAAGTAGCCTAACTACTTTATAGGGGGTTCCCCCTCTTTTTATAGTTTTATTATACCACTTTTTGATAACGTTAGCAATATAGTTTGCATAAAAATGTCACTTTTATAAAATGGATATTTATTTTGCTTTATAAATATATTTTTGTTAAAATAAAATTAAATATAGCAAACATAGAAGTTAGAAAGAATTGTAGAAGCTTAAAATGTTAACTAAATGAGTAAAAATAATCTGAAAATTTAATAAATATTTACAGATAAGGAGGGGAAAAAAATGTTTTTTAGGGAGTACTGTGAATTTATAGAAGCACTTTATGTAATTTACTATTCAAAAATGGATGATTATGAGAAAAAAATTTATTATAGAAGAATCAAAGAGAGTTATGATAGTTTTGAGAAAAGAAACGATGATTTTGAAGAAATTTATGATGAGATAACTACAGGAGCAGTCTATACTTTGAAAGAAAGTGATTTAACTTTTTTGAAGAAGTACAATGGGCTGTTTTTGTCTATTTCTAGATTACTCAATTTAAAAATTAAATTACACTGTTTAGATAATTGTCCGTATATCCAAAAGTTGTATTCAGTTGAGTTGGTAGGGGATAAGTATCATTGTTTACAATGTGATAATAGAGATCAAAATTTATTTTTTAGTTTTGAAAATAATAATCTGAAGACTACGTATTGTAAGAGATGTATTGAATTTGGAAGAAGTGATGATAATTTTATAAAATTTCATGTTAATATTCCAGTATCGAAAATTGAGGCACCTAAGCGACCAAGTGTAAAATTGAGTGATATTCAGGAATTAGCGAGTATAAGATTGGTAGAGAATACTAGAAAAGGCTTAAGTACACTAGTTTGGGCTGTTTGTGGAGCGGGAAAGACAGAAATAGTTTACGAGGTAATTTATCAAGCGATCCTGGAAAATAAAACTATTTGCTTAGCTATTCCAAGGAGAGATGTAGTTAAAGAATTATTTGAAAGATTTTCTTGTGATTTTAGTGGTTATCCTATAAACGTCTTACACGGAGAAGAGAAGGTACTAGAAGAATCAAATTTTTATATAATGACTACTCACCAACTTGTGAAATACTACAATTATTTTGATATAGTGATAATTGATGAGGTGGATGCTTTCCCGTATTCAGGAGATGAATGCTTAGAAAATGGCGTAAAAACAAGTTTGAAAAATAAAGGGGTATTTGTGTTTTTATCAGCTACACCATCAAATAAAATTAAGGCTAGTGTCGATGAAATTATTAAAATACCTATAAGATATCATAGATATTTGTTGCCTGTTCCGAAAATTAAAATTGAAAAGACAGAGGTGTTTGATTTCACGAAGAAATCCAAATTTATAGAAAAATTTATAAAAGATAGGTTATCTAAAAATAGACGAATTTTGATATTTGTCCCTGAAATAGGAATGTGTGAGACGGCAGTACTTTATCTTAAAAATATTTTTTCAGACGATATTATTATAGATTTTGTGTATAGTGAAGATGAAAATAGAAGCGAGAAGATTAGGAAGTTTTATGATAGGAAAATAGATATTCTTGTAACTACTACTATATTAGAACGTGGTGTCACTTTTGATTATCTAGATGTGATAGTTTTTGATGCAAAACACATAAATTTTACAAAATCGGCATTAATTCAAATTTCGGGAAGAGTAGGAAGAAAGGATTATGATAATAGTGGGGATGTAGTATTTTTATCGGATAAAATTAGCTGGGAGATGAAATCGGCGATTAAGGAAATAGAATACATGAATAACCTGGCTAAATATAGGAAATTAAATAGGAGGTAGATTATGAATTGTAGTTTTTGTGGATCAGAAATTAGGAGTAAGTTAGGTTTCGATACAATTTTCAAAACAAGAGAAAAATTTCAACTGTGTGCTGAATGTAAGGGACATCTTGATATTAATGTTTTGGAAGTAGGAGAATACACTCTTTATTATTTCTCCGATTATGAGTTTGTCAAAGATGATATTTATTCGATAAAATATTTTGGAGATGTAGCGTGTGCGCTGAAGTTTAAAAATTTGTTTAAACAATTTCTATCTTTAAATAAGTTTGATTTGATAACGATTGTGCCTGCTAATGAGATTCGGGAAATTATACGTGGATTTGATCATATCGAACAGCTATGCAAAGTGTGCGACATTAATTTTGAGAAGATACTAGGCTGTGAATATAGAGAAAAACAGGCGAAACTTCATAAAGAGAGAAGGGAGAATAAATACTATATTCTATCCACTGTTCCTAACATGGAAAATATTAGAAGTATGTTGATTATAGATGATATATTTACAAGTGGTAATACCTTACTAGGTTGTGCTAAAACTATAAGAGAATTTTATCCAAAGATAAATATAAGTTTTCTGACATTATCGAAAGTAATATAATAGTAATCTGAGTATTTTTTTCTTAACAACTTAGATATTTGTGGTATAATGTTAAAGTTGATTTTAAATGTTGTCTTAGAAAGGTTAAGTTCAATATTTTATTAAATTATTATTTAAATTATACAGTTAGGAGATGGTTAAAACAAAAATTTTATTTTCATTTATAATGATCGCATTAATTTTAATTTTAGTAGTTTTCTTATCAAAGAAATTTGAATTAAATAGAGATCAAATTATTATATTTTGGATATTAGTTTTATTTTGGTCGGCAATAAGTATTATTAGAGCGTATAGAAAATTATATGCTATAACGTCGGTTGAACAAGGTGGACTTTCGTTAACTCCGGTACTTGCTGCACAGATTGCTGCAGGTTATGGACTTATGAGTTTAATTGTAAGGTTGCCGATGTTTTTAGCGAGTGATATTTTTAAGAGAAGAAAAATATTCGTACAGATCTCGTTATTTTTACTAATTGTAACATCATTTTTAGTTGCATTTAACGGAAGTTATGTGACGCTATACCTATCTTCATTATCTTTAGGTATAAGTGCAACAATGCTTGCCTTATTTAATGTTATTTTCTCAGAAACATTCTCGAGAGATAAGGCTGCGGTATCAGTTTCGATATTATCTGTAGCACCGTTATTAGCCGAATTTATCGCTGCACCGATACAATACGTTTTCACTATGAATACATATAAACACTTTGATTATATGTGGATAGTAGCAGGGGTTATAGCGGTAGTAACGTTCATATTATCATTTATGATGAAAGATTATCGCCCAATCGATAGTGATTTCTCATTTGATAAAGTAAAAGTAGTAATTAAGCATAAGAGTTTTATTTATATTTGTTTATTAGCATTGTTACTTTCATTTATTAAATTCTCAACAAGTGGTGCTAATATGATAGCTTATGGTAAAACAGAGCTAAACATGACGCCACTTATGCTTGCGTATATGGATGCAGTCTTTGCTGTCCCTCAGCTTATTGCAGGGGTTCTTGTGGGAGTGTATTTCACTAGAAAATGGGGTATTCAAAAAACCTTATTATTCTTATTAGGTTGTTCATTAACATTCTATGTAATTGCACTGTATGTAAATAATCCGTATGTTATTTATTTCAGTTACATCCTTAACGGATTAGGGTATGGAGGTGCATATAACGCACTGATTTCACTTGCTATGCAATATTTTGATAGAGAATACCGTAATGTAAGTATGGGGATATATCAAGCATTCTTCGCATTAGGAATTTATTATGGAGATTATGTTTATGTATGGATTGCTAAACATGTTAAAAATGGTTTATTTGGTTTCACGCAAAGTAAAGCAATATTCTTGATAGTAATAGGAATAACTCTAGTAAGTATGCTTATGGTTAAGATCAAAGTTAGAGATAATTAAAAAAGTTGATTCACGATTTTGTGAATCAACTTTTTTGTTTTGAATTTATTATCCGATTAGGTCGGCTCTTATCCAACCATTACTTCCTCCGTATGAAACATAAGCCCATGCTTCACCTTCTGAGTTTACTTCGATATAGTGTTGGTAAACAGAACGTCCTACTGGAATAGCAGTAATGATACTACTTGAGTCGTTAGAAGAGCTTCTTAAGTTAACCCCAGCTGATGGTCTAACATAAACTGTACGTTCATCACTACGACGACTTCCAGAACTTGAAGAGCTAGAAGCTGAAGGTTTAGAAGAACTTTCTTTAACGATAATAGTTTCTTTTTCTTTAGCTTTTTCGTTTAAACCATTAACAGTGAATGTACGTTTAAATTCTCCTGTTGTTTTAAGTTTTAATTTGTTTACTGTATTTTTATTTAATGAAATAGTTACTTCTACTTTGTCACCGTTTTTTAAATTACTTTGTTTATCAAATGAAATATCTGGGTTTGATAATAAGTTTGAGATTTCCGCATTTGAGTTAGCAACTTCAGGAACTTTTTTGATATCAACTTCAGGTTTTCCTTCACCTTCAGCACCGTATGTTACAAAGTTTACTTCATATGTAGCTAAGTCGACAACATTTTCTTTTTTCAAGAATTTATTATAACCGAAGTATAATCCTACAACTAGTACTACAAAAGTGATGATAGCTGTTAATACAACTGGAATAATACTTTTCTTTTTCTCTTTAGGTTCTTCCATATACATAGGAGGAACGTTGTAATTTTGTTGTTGGTTATTATAATCTTGAGGTTGTTGATACTGTGTGTTTTGGTATTGAGTGTTTTGATATTGCTGATCATAACCTTGATTATTGTATTGAGTGTTATCCATATTTGGATCGTAATTGTAGTTAGGATCAAAATTTTGATTATTGAAGTTTTGGTTGTTTGGACCTTGACTATTTCTATTCATTTAATTCTCCTTTTTTAATAATATTTTAGTTAGCGTAATCTCCACCAGGAGCGTTTAGATACTCTTCAAGTGAAATATTTTTTTCGTGGATTGTTTTAGCGATGTCTTCTCCGACGTAACGGATATGCCAACTTTCTTCCATATAACCAGTTTTATCTACGAATTCTGGTTTGTATCTAACGATATATCCATATTTATGTGCGTTATTTGCTAACCATTCAGCAGCCTTTTTACTCGCTTCGTTAGTTCCGTCTGATCCTAGTAGTTGACCTTGATTGTCGATAAGGTCGAATACTAAACCAGTCTGGTGTTCGCTGTATCCAGGACGAGCAGAGAATCTATCTGCTTCTTGTTTTCCATGAGCAGCTACATAATTATTGTAAAGCCCAGCTTGAGTATCGTAAGCTCTGAAACCTGATACTTGGTTAGAAACGTTAAGTCCTAATGCTTGAGCATCAGCAATAAGTTTATTGACTTTTTGTCGAGCTGTAGGATCTTCTCCTGGATTATAGTTAGCAGGTAGTGGATGTTTTTTGTTAGCTAAAATAATACCGTTGATAACTGTAGGTTTAGTAACAGTTTCTGGAGTTTTACCCATAGTTGATGATTCATTTTCACCGTTTTTATTTTTATCGTTTTCTTTATTAGTAGAAGTTTTAGAATCCTGTTTTTGATTAGAAGAATTAGGAGTTGTTGCTTTATCATCTTTAGTTAAATAATAAAAACCACCTAAAGCGACAATTAAAACTACTAAAGTAACTGTAACGATAGTAATAATATATTTTTTCATAAAAAAATAACCCTTTCTTTAAGTATAATAAATGCATTTAATTCATAATATTAATGCAAAAAAATATAAATACTAATTTAAATATATCTCTTATTAAATATGATAAGTTGAATAGCGTTTTTTGTCAATTATAAACAGTCATAAACAATGTTTAAATTGAAATTTTATAATAAATATAAGATAAATAGTATTTGGTAGATATTTGTATGAGACGATTAATTTCTATAGAGAAAACGTAAAGTGGGAGTAAAAAGAAAATAAATAGAACTTTGTGTAAAGGGAATAGATTCGTGTATTTCTTATTTAAAGCATTTGGAATAATTGTAGGTTTGTGGAGTGCTATAGGGATGAAAGATTCAATGAGAACTAATAAAGGAATTCAGTGAATAATAATATCTATAATACTTATAATTAAATGTATATGTGTCTGGAACAATTTCTAGACAACAGTTCTAATATTTTTATTTGTACATTTGTAAATGATGTGAGACAAAAAAAGTTAAAAATAAATACCTGATAT